>NZ_JBITSH010000021.1:0-103215 GCF_044540535.1 Streptomyces sp. NPDC085937
TCACCCTCTCGGGCTTTCCTCCGGGCGCTTCCCTTCGGTCTTGCGTTTCCGACTCTATCAGATCTTTCCGATCCGATTTCCTCGGCGCTTTCCAGGCCGACGCTTTCGCGCTTTCCCTTTCCGGCGGTTCCGACTTTATCAGAAGTTTCGGGGCGGATTGACCGGCCTTCGTCTTCCGACTTATCGGGGGGTGCTTCTGCGGAACCTGAGTCCCAGCGAGAAGCCAGTAGATGTTCACTGTCGCCTTCCGGGTGCGAACCCATCTCCAGGCAACTGTTCTAATCTACCTCCCCACCGGCTCCGCGTCAACGGCTCCCGTGGGGCGAAGAGGACACTAGCAGCTCCGCGGGGCCGTTCGCACATCAGGCGGCGGTGGGCACGTCGGCACTGCGCTCGGATGCGTCAAGGTCGCCCGTCGCACCGGATCGTGCGGCGCGGCCGCCCAGGACGTAGACGTACACGAGGAAGGCCAGCTCGGCGACGACACCGATGGTGATGCGGGCCCAGGTGGGCAGGCCCGACGGGGTGACGAAGCCTTCGACGGCCCCGGACACGAAGAGCACCAGGGCCAGCCCGATCGCCATGGCGAGGGCGGCGCGCCCCTCTTCCGCGAGCGCGGTGCGCCGCGTGCGGGGGCCGGGGTCGATCACGGTCCAGCCCAGACGCAGGCCCGTGCCGGCGGCGACGAAGACCGCGGTGAGTTCCAGCAGGCCGTGCGGGAGAACCAGGCCGAGGAACGTGTCGAGGCGCCCGGCGGAGGACATGAGGCCGAAACCGACACCCAGGTTGAGCATGTTCTGGAAGAGGATCCACAGGACCGGCAGCCCCAGGAACACCCCGAGGATCAGGCACAGCGCCGCGGCCCACGCGTTGTTCGTCCACACCTGGGCGGCGAAGGAGGTCGCCGGGTTGCTGGAGTAGTACGTCTCGTACTGGCCGCCGGGGCGGGTCATCTCGCGGAGTTCCGCGGGCGCCGCTATCGAGGCCTGGACCTCCGGGTGGGTGCCTATCCACCAGCCGAGCAGTGCCGCCACGGCCGTGGAGAGGAGAGCCGTGGGCACCCACCAGTGACGCGCGCGGTAGACGGCCGCGGGGAATCCGTGGGTCAGGAAGCGCGTGACGTCGCGCCAGGACGCCTGGCGGGTGCCGGTCACCGCATTGCGGGCCCGGGCCACCAGCTGGCTGAGCCGGCCGGTCAGCTGGGGGTCGGGCGCGGCCGAGCGGATGAGGGAGAGATGGGTGGCGGCGCGCTGGTAGAGGACGACGAGTTCGTCCGCCTCCGCGCCGGTGAGGCGGCGCCGGCGCTTGAGCAGGGCATCGAGGCGGTCCCACTCCGCACGGTGGGCGGAGACGAAGACGTCGAGGTCCATCGGTGTGCCTGCTCCTCGGCTGATCGTCGGCGGTCGGACGGAGGGGGAAGGACAAGCTGACTTCGCGCTGCTCGTACTGCGGTGCGATGTGCCATCAGCTTGGCAGACTGGCGGTGTCCGGGGCAGACCAGGGAAGGGCGGCGGGCGTGAGTGAGCTGGTGACGGGTGAGGCGGTGGCGTTGGAGCTGCGCCCCGCGAAGCTGCCCAGCAGAGGGCTGGCCGTGCTGCTCGATCTGGCGGCGGCCGTGGCCGCGTACGTCGGGGTGACCCTTGTTCTGGTGGCGGCGACGGCCTCGCTGGACCGGGCGGCGCAGACGGCGGTGACGATCGCGACGTTCGTCCTGGTGCTCGTGGGCGGGCCGATCCTGGTCGAGACGCTGAGCCACGGGCGGTCGCTCGGGAAGATGGCGTGCGGGCTGCGGGTGGTGCGGGACGACGGAGGGCCCATCCGGTTCCGGCACGCGCTCGTGCGGGGGCTGCTCGGGGTGATCGAGATCCTCATGACGTTCGGCGTGGTGGCCTGCGTCGCCTCGCTGGTGTCGGCGCGCGGCCGCCGCCTGGGGGACGTGTTCGCCGGGACCCTCGTGGTACGGGAGCGGGTGCCCGCCGGGCCGGGCGGCTATGTGCCGCCGCCTCCGCCCTGGCTCGCGGGCCGTTTCGCCGAGCTCGACCTGTCGGCTGTGCCGGACGGTCTGTGGCTCGCCGTCCGTCAGTACCTCACGCGGATCCGGCAGCTCGACCCGCAGGTCGGCTGGTCGATGGCGGAGCGGCTGGCGGCCGACGTCGCGGGACGCACCGGGGCGCCGGTGCCGCCCGGGCTGCCGCCCGCGATGTACCTGGCAGCGATGCTGCACGAGCGCCAGACGCGGGAGGCGCAACGGGCGTTCGGCGGTGGTGCCGTCGCTCCCGTGCCTGCGGCGGGTGCGGGGGCGCCGTTGCCGTCCTTCCCCACGGGTCCCGCCGTCGCCGCGGCCCCGGTGGTCCGGCCGGTCGTGCCCCCCAAGGGGGCGGAGGCGGCCTCTTCGGGCAGTCCGGCGCGGGGCGACGGGCCCTCGACGGGGTTCGTGCCGCCGGCGTAGGCATCGACCAGGGTTGGTGCCGTCAGCCGAGGTCCGACGGGGGTGATTCGAGGTCCTCGAGTTCGATGCCGGGGGCTGCCAGGACCACGTCGCCGGCCAGGTGCACGGTGTGCTGCTCGCCGGTGTCCAGGGCGGTGACCTGGTACGCGTCCACGGTCAGGGGGCCGTTGTCAGTGGCGTGTGTTTCTCTGTCGGCCAACGCCCAGGACTGGTCCACGGTACGGGGGGCGAGGACCGGGTCGGTGAAGGCGACGAGGCGTACGCGGGTGGCCGCGGCGGAGGGGGTGAGGCGCAGGAGACGGGCGGTGGCGACGAGGAAGGCGGGGGACGAGCCGGTGAAGGCGTGGGCGCGCACATTGCCTTCGGTGGCGTGGGTTCCGGTGGGGTCGGTGCGGACCCAGGTGACGCCGTCGAGAGCGGCGCCGCGGACCTGCCAGCTCGACGCGTGGAGTTCCAGGCGGAGCGGCCGGCCGAGGGTGTCGAGGGTCAGGTCGACGGAGCCCAGGTGGTCGCCGCCGGGGGCGGTGAGCTGGGAGACGTAGCGCCAGCCGGAGGCCCCGGGGGCGCACTGGAAGTGTTCCTCGGCGAGGGGGGTGTGATCGTGCGGATCGTGGAGCGAATAACGGCCGCGGGGCATGGGGGTCCTGGGTCGTGACGGGCTGGGCCGGTCGCCGGTCCGCCACGGGGCAGGCCCCCGACACGGGGGTGCGGGGGCCTGCCTCGGGGCTCGGTCGGGAGCGCCGGCTCAGTAGCGGTAGTGGTCGGGCTTGAACGGGCCGTCGACCTTCACACCGATGTAGTCGGCCTGCTCCGGACGCAGCGTGGTCAGCTTGACGCCGAGCGCGTCGAGGTGGAGACGGGCGACCTTCTCGTCGAGGTGCTTGGGCAGCACGTAGACGCCGGTCGGGTACTCGTCGGGCTTGGTGAACAGCTCGATCTGGGCCAGGGTCTGGTCCGCGAAGGAGTTGGACATCACGAACGACGGGTGGCCGGTGGCGTTGCCCAGGTTCAGCAGGCGGCCCTCGGACAGCACGATGATCTTCTTGCCGTCGGGGAAGGTCCAGGTGTGGACCTGCGGCTTGATCTCGTCCTTGACGATGCCCGGGGTCTTCGCGAGGCCGGCCATGTCGATCTCGTTGTCGAAGTGACCGATGTTCCCGACGATCGCCTGGTGCTTCATCCTGGCCATGTCCGAGGCCATGATGATGTCCTTGTTGCCGGTCGTGGTGATGAAGATGTCGGCCGTCTCGACGACCTCGTCCAGCGTCGTGACCTGGTAGCCGTCCATCGCCGCCTGCAGCGCGCAGATCGGGTCGATCTCGGTGACGATCACGCGGGCGCCCTGGCCGCGCAGCGACTCCGCGCAGCCCTTGCCGACGTCGCCGTAGCCGCACACGACCGCGGTCTTGCCGCCGATCAGCACGTCCGTGGCCCGGTTGATGCCGTCCACCAGCGAGTGCCGGCAGCCGTACTTGTTGTCGAACTTCGACTTCGTCACCGCGTCGTTGACGTTGATCGCCGGGAACAGCAGGGTGCCGTCGCGCTGCATCTCGTACAGGCGGTGCACACCCGTCGTGGTCTCCTCCGTCACGCCGCGGATCTCGGAGGAGAGCTGGGTCCACTTCTGCGGGTTCTCGCTCAGGGTGCGGTTGAGCAGTTCGAGGATGACCCGGTGCTCGTCCGACTCGGCGGTGTCGGGGGACGGGGCCTTGCCGTCCTTCTCGTACTCGACGCCCTTGTGGACGAGGAGGGTGGCGTCACCGCCGTCGTCGAGGATCATGTTCGGGCCGCCGGTGGGGCTGTCCGGCCAGGTCAGCGCCTGCTCCGTGCACCACCAGTACTCCTGGAGGGTCTCGCCCTTCCAGGCGAAGACCGGGACGCCCTGCGGGTTGTCGGGCGTGCCGTCCGGGCCGACGGCGATGGCGGCCGCCGCGTGGTCCTGGGTGGAGAAGATGTTGCAGGACGCCCAGCGGACCTCGGCGCCGAGGGCGACCAGGGTCTCGATGAGGACGGCGGTCTGCACCGTCATGTGCAGGGAGCCGGTGACGCGGGCCCCGGCGAGGGGCTGGGCGTCGGCGTACTCCTTGCGGATCGCCATCAGGCCGGGCATCTCGTGCTCGGCGAGGGTGATCTCCTTGCGGCCGAACGCGGCCAGGGAGAGGTCGGCGACCTTGAAGTCCTGTCGGTTGTCGACAGTCGTCATTGCGAGCTGCTCCTCGGGGTTGGGTCGAGGTGGGTACGGCTGGTCTGCGCGGCGGCGGACACAGGGGTGCCCGAGGAGGGCACAGGCATGCCCGCGTACGCGCAGCGCAGTCCGTCGGAGGCCCTCTCTCCCTCGGCCGGTCCGCGGTGGGACCGCCCGACCGCCATCAGCAGCGACGTCTGGCTCCGTCCCAAGCTACACCGACGCACCCGGCGGCCCCCAGTCCGGCCGCGTACACATCAGGCCGTTCTGGGGAGCGCGGGGCTGTCCCGGAACGGCCTGACGGTGGTGTGCGGTGGCTACGGGTGGCCGGCATCCGGCTGGGTGGGGCCGCCGGGGGTGGCCTCGGGGTCGGGGCCCTTGGCGGCCTCGGCCTCGCTGTAGATGTCCGGCTCGAGGTAGATCACCCGGGCGATCGGCACGGCCTCGCGGATGCGGGACTCGGCGGCGTCGATGGCGGCGGCCACCTCGGTGGCGGTGTCGTCGTGCCGCACCGCGATCTTGGCGGCGACGAGCAGTTCCTCGGGGCCGAGGTGCAGGGTGCGCATGTGGATGATGCGGGTGACGGTGTCGCCGTCGACCACGGAGGCCTCGATCTTCCGGGTCTCCTCGGCCCCTGCGGACTCACCGAGCAGCAGGGACTTGGTCTCGGCGGCGAGCACCAGGGCGATCAGGATGAGCAGGACGCCGATGCAGAGGGTGCCGATGCCGTCCCAGACGCTGTCGCCGGTGGCGAGGGTCAGGCCGACGCCGCCGAGGGCGAGGATCAGACCGACGAGCGCGCCGAGGTCCTCCAGCAGGACGACCGGCAGCTCGGGCGCCTTGGCGTGGCGGACGAACTCCTTCCAGGAGCGGCCGCCGCGCAGGGAGTTGGACTCCTTGATGGCGGTGCGGAAGGAGAAGCCCTCGGCGATGATCGCGAAGACCAGGACGCCGACCGGCCAGTACCAGTGCTCCAGCTCGTGCGGATGCTTGATCTTCTCGTAGCCCTCGTAGACGGCGAACATGCCACCGACCGAGAAGAGCACGATGGAGACGAGGAAGGCGTAGATGTAGCGCTCGCGGCCGTAGCCGAAGGGGTGTTCCGGGGTGGCCTTGCGCTGGGCCTTCTTGCCGCCGACGAGCAGCAGCGCCTGGTTCCCGGAGTCGGCGACCGAGTGGACGGACTCGGCGAGCATCGACGAGGAGCCGCTGAAGAGGAACGCCACGAACTTCGCTACCGCGATCGCGAGGTTGGCGGCGAGTGCCGCCACGATCGCCTTGGTGCCGCCTGACGCGCTCATGTGTCCGCGTTGTCCCTTCGTGTGCCGTGGGCGTCCTGACGGGCGTGCGCGCACGCCCGTCAGGACGTTGTCCGTGCTGTGACGGTGGGCCATTGTTGCAGCCCCGTCCGGCGACGGCGCGTCAGGTCGCGGTCACCCGCCGGTCAGACGACGACCGTGGCCCGGAAGACCGTTCCGGTACCCGACACCTCGGCCTTCTCACCCGCGGGGACGAAGACGGAGTGGCCCGGCGTCAGGTCGTGTTCCCCGGCCCGTACGGAGCCGGCGGTGCAGAGCAGGATCTGCGGGGTGGTGAGGGTGAGGTCATGGGTCATGCCGCCCTCGGGCAGGACGTAGCGGGAGAGCCGGAACTCGTCGGTGGGGGTTTCGTAGACCTCTTCGTCGTCCGGGCCGGCCTCCGGGCGCAGCACGGCGGGGTCGGTGGCCTCGAAGCGGACGACGCGCAGCAGTTCGGGGACGTCGACGTGCTTGGGGGTGAGGCCGCAGCGCAGGACGTTGTCGGAGTTGGCCATGATCTCGACGCCGAGGCCGTCGAGGTAGGCGTGCGGGACGCCGGCGCCCAGGAACATCGCCTCGCCGGGCTGCAGCCGGACGTGGTTGAGGAGCATCGCGGCGATGACGCCGGGGTCGCCCGGGTAGTGGTGGGCGATGCCGGCGTAGGGCGCGTAGGGGCCGCCGAGGCGGTCGCAGGCGGCGGCCGCCTCCACGACGGTGCGGGCCATCTCCTCGGGGTCGGCGGTGAGGACGGCGGTGAGCACCTCGCGCAGCGCCGCCTCCTCTGGGCGGGCGTGCAGCAGGTCGACGTACGGCTTGAGGGAGTCCACGCCGAGGCCGTCGATGAGTTCGGCGGCGTGCAGCGGGTCGCGGAAGCCGCACAGACCGTCGAACTCGGTGAGGGCGCAGACCAGTTCGGGCTTGTGGTTGGCGTCCTTGTAGTTGCGGTGCGGGGCGGTGACGGGGACGCCTCGGCGCTCCTCGTCCTCGTAACCGGCGCGCGCCTGGGCCAGGTCGGGGTGGACCTGGAGGGACAGCGGGGAGCCCGCGGCGAGGAGTTTGAGCAGGAACGGCAGGCGGGGGCCGAACTTGGCGACCGCGGCCGGGCCGAGCTCCCGCTCCGGGGCGGCGTCGATGACCTCGGCGAGGGTGCCCCGGCCGGTGCGCGAGGGTGCGCCGGGGTGGGCGCCCATCCACATCTCCGCCTGCGGTTCGCCGGTCGGTTCGGTGCCGAGCAGCCGCGGGATGGCGGTCGGGGAACCCCAGGCGTAGGGGCGGACGGTGTTGTCGAGGCGGTCCATGGGGCTCTCTGCGTTCCTTCTGCCGGTTCTCGTGCGGGCGCGCGTGGCAGGGGTGCCCGCGGGGGAGGTCAGTCAGCCTCGGGCATCAGCGGGGTGCCGAGGCGAGCGCGAGGTAGACGGCGGCGAAATCCGTGACGGCGATCAGTTCCGCGAGGGTCTCCAGTTCGCCGCCCTCCTCCGGTTCCAGCTCGCTGATCGGCGTGTCGTGGGTGAGGGCCAGCTCGCGGGCGGCGGGGGCGGCGGTGAGGCCGCCGAGGGGCCGGTCGCGGAGCAGCACGACGCGCGCGTGCAGGGCGGGTGCCTCCTCCACGCGGTCGCGGAAGAAGTCGTCCGGGTCGGCGCCGGCGGCGAGCGGGCCGGCGAGGAGGGCGCTGTGCGCGGCGAGGGCCTCGGGCAGTTCGGCGACCACGGCGGGCGTGCCGGACAGCTCGGCGAGCGCGGCGGCGAAACGCCGGCCGGCCGGGCCCGCGGAGACGCCCTCGGTCCACACGACGGGCAGGGACTCGGCGAGTTCGGCGGCGAGGGTCTTGGCCGCGTTGCTGTACGTGGCGACGGCCGGGCCGCAGCGCTCGGCGACGGAGTCGAGGCGGTCGGCGACCTTCTCCAGGGCCTCCGGCGGCGCGCTGAGCAGTCCGGTGCGGTCCAGCAGGGCGAGCAGCGGCGTGAGCAGCGCCCACAGCACCCCGGGTGCGGAGGCGGCGAGGGGTTCGTCGTGGTCGTAGGGCGCGGTCGCCATGGGGACGAACAGACCGCGGCTGCCGCCGGCCTCCTCGGCGAGCGGGGTGCCGGAGGGGGCGACGGCGACAACGGTGAGGCCCCGGCGGTACGCCTGCTCGGACAGCAGGGACAGGCCTGGTTCGGTGCCGTCCGGGGTGGCGATCAGGAGCAGGTCCACCGATCCGGCCCAGCCCGGCAGTTCCCAGCGCAGGGCGCCCGCGGCGGGCGCGACGCCGGTGGGTGCGAGGCGGGTGACCGGGCTGCCGGCGCCGGCCAGGGTGCCGAGCAGGTCGGCGGCCTGAGTGGCGGCGGCGCCGGGGCCGGCGATCAGCACGGCGCGGGGGCGGCCGTCGGGCTTCAGGTTGCCCACGCCCGCCTCGGCGGCGTGGCGTGCCGCGGTGCGGACGCGGGCGCCGGCCTCGGCGGCGCCGCGGAGCAGTGCGCGGTGGTCGGCCTCGGCGAGGCCCTCCGGTGAGTCGAGCAGCGATTCGTCGAGCATGGGCGGCAGGCTCCGATCGGCGGGGCGTCGGCGGTACGCGGGATGCTCCGGGGCGTGCGGCTCCGGTTATGCCGGGCGGCGGGCCTCGTCGACGAGGAGGACGGGGATGCCGTCGCGGACGGGGTAGGCCAGACCGCAGTCCTGGCCGGTGCAGACCAGCTCGGTGTCCTGCTCCTCGAGGGGGGAGTGGCAGGCCGGGCAGGCCAGGATCTCCAGGAGGCCGGCTTCGAGAGGCATGAGGGTCCCTTCGCTGGTGGATGTGCTGGTCAGGGTACCGCTGGTGGGGGTCGCGCGGCGGGTCCGGGGCGGTCCGCCCCGGACGTCTCCCGCGCCCTCCCCGGTCCCGGCTGCCGCGGCCGTCGGCGGTCTCGGGGACTACGCCCTGATGAGAGCCAGGGCCTCGTCCCGGACGCGGGTCATCGTGGCCTCGTCCCGCGCCTCGGCGTTCAGCCGCAGCAGCGGTTCGGTGTTGCTGGGACGGACGTTGAACCACCAGTCGGCGGCGGTGACGGTGAGGCCGTCCAGTTCGTCGAGGGTGATGCCCTCGCGGCCCTCGTAGGCGGCCCTGATCGCGGCGATCCGGGCGGCCTGGTCGTCGACGGTGGAGTTGATCTCGCCGGAGCCGGCGTAGCGGTCGTACCGGTCGACCAGCGCGGACAGGGTGCCCTGCTGCTCGCCGAGCGCGGCGAGGACGTGCAGGGCGGCCAGCATGCCCGTGTCGGCGTTCCAGAAGTCGCGGAAGTAGTAGTGGGCGGAGTGCTCGCCGCCGAAGATCGCGCCGGTCCTGGCCATCTCGGCCTTGATGAAGGAGTGGCCCACCCTCGTGCGCTCGGGGGTGCCGCCGTTCTCCCGGACGACCTCGGGCACGGACCAGGAGGTGATCAGGTTGTGGATGACGGTGCCCTTGCCGCCGTGGCGCGCCAGTTCGCGGGAGGCGACCAGGGCGGTGACGGCGGAGGGGGAGACCGGTTCGCCGCGCTCGTCCACGACGAAGCAGCGGTCGGCGTCGCCGTCGAAGGCCAGGCCGATGTCGGCGCCCTCCTCGCGGACCCGCTTCCGCAGGTCGACGAGGTTGGCCGGGTCGAGCGGGTTGGCCTCGTGGTTGGGGAAGGTGCCGTCGAGCTCGAAGTACATCGGAACGAGGGTCAGCGGCAGTCCGGCGAACACGGTGGGGACGGTGTGCCCTCCCATGCCGTTGCCCGCGTCGACGACGACCTTCAGGGGGCGGATGCCGGTGAGGTCGACGAGGGAGCGCAGGTGGGCCGCGTAGTCGTCGAGGGTGTCGCGCCGGGTGACCTTCCCGGTGCCGGCGGCCGGCGTGGGGGCGCCCGCGCCGCTCCACTCCTCGACGAGGGCCCGGATGTCCGCGAGGCCGGTGTCCTGGCCGACCGGTGCGGCTCCCGCGCGGCACAGCTTGATGCCGTTGTACCGCGCCGGGTTGTGCGAGGCGGTGAACATCGCGCCGGGCAGGTCCAGGGCGCCCGAGGCGTAGTAGAGCTGGTCGGTGGAGCACAGGCCGATCTCGGTCACGTCCGCGCCCTGGGCCGCCGCTCCGCGGGCGAAGGCGGCCGACAGTCCGGGGGACGAGGGGCGCATGTCGTGGCCGGTGACGACGGCGGCCGCGGCGGTCACCCGGACGAACGCGGCGCCGAAGAGCTCGGCGAGCGACTCGTCCCACTGGTCGGGGACGACCCCGCGCACGTCGTACGCCTTCACGATCTGCGAGAGATCAGCAGCCACGGCCAGCCCTTCCGGAGGTCCTGTCGGTCACCACAAACTACCCGCAGGCCGTGACGCTCCGGCGCGGTGCCCGGCGGACCTGTGGACAACCGGTCCGCCGGCGCCTGTGGACAACCGGTCCGCCGGTTGTCGTTGGACAACCGGTCCGCCGGTCAGGTCAGGGCAGCATCCAGTCGTTGGACAACCGGTCCGCCGGTCAGGTCAGGGCAGCATCCAGCCGAGCACCGCCGTGCTCTGTCCCACCACGATCAGGCACATCACGAGCAGCAGGCCGAGGCTCCAGGGCAGCACCTTGCGCAGCAGGTCGCCCTCGCGGCCCGCCAGTCCGACGGCCGCGCAGGCGATGGTGAGGTTCTGCGGCGAGATCATCTTGCCGAGCACGCCGCCGGAGCTGTTGGCGGCGGCGAGCAGGTCGGGCGAGAGGCCGGACTGCTGGGCGGCGGTGACCTGGAGGGCGCCGAAGAGGGCGTTGGAGGAGGTGTCCGAGCCGGACACGGCGACGCCGAACCATCCCAGCACCGGGGAGAGGAAGGCGAGCCCCGCCCCGGCCGCCGCGACGAAGTGGCCGATGGTCGCGGCCTGGCCGGAGAGGTTCATGACGTAGGCGAGGGCGAGGACGCTGGTCACCGTGAGGAGGGCGAACCGCAGTTCGCGCACGGTCGCCAGCCACTCCCTGACCGCCACGCCCGCGTGCAGCTTGAGGACGGCCGCGGTGGCCAGTCCGGCGAACAGCACGAGCGTCCCCCCGGTGGAGACGACCGGCAGGCTGAACATGTTGCCGCCGACGGGCTCGCCGTCCGGTCCCGCGACGTCCAGGAAGGGCCAGTCGTAGGTCTGCGTGGCGCCGGCCAGCCAGTCCTTCACCGCGGGGATCTGCGCCACGGCGAAGATCGCGACGATCAGCGCGTAGGGGGCGTAGGCCCGCAGCACCTCCCCGTGCGGGTCCTCCGCGTCCAGTTCCTCGCTGCGCGTGCCGGTCAGCACCGAGGCCCGTACGGACTCGGCGGCGGGGACGCGGGCGCGGGGGACGGCCATCAGGGCGCCCGCCCCGGCCAGCGCGGCGCCGATGTCGGCGAGCTGGGCGGAGACGTAGTTGGACGCGGCGAACTGCGCGACGGCGAAGGCCACACCGCAGACCAGGGCCGGCACCCAGGTCTCGCGCAGTCCGCGCCGGCCGTCGACCAGCCAGACCAGCACCAGCGGCACCACGAGGGCCAGCAGCGGGGTCTGACGGCCCACCACGGACGCCACGGAGTCCAGCGGCAACCCGGTGACCTGGGCGAGCGTGACCACCGGCGTGCCCATCGCGCCGAACGCCACCGGAGCGGTGTTGGCGACCAGCGCGACCACGGCGGCGCGTACGGGGTCGAAGCCGAGGGCGACCAGCATCACAGCGGAGATCGCGACGGGGGCGCCGAATCCGGCCAGGGCCTCCAGCAGGGCGCCGAAGCAGAACGCGATGACAAGGGCCTGGATGCGGGGGTCGTCCGAGAGGCGGCCGAAGGAGCGGCGCAGGATGTCGAAGTGGCGGGTGCGGACGGTCATCCGGTAGATCCACAAGGCGTTGACGACGATCCACATGATGGGGAAGAGCCCGAAGACGGCTCCCTGGACGCCGCTGGAGAGCGTCTGGTCGAGCGGCATGCCGTACGCCAGCCAGGCCACGGCGACGGCCACCGCGAGGCCGGTCAGGCCCGCGAGGTGGGCCTTCAGGCGGACACCGCCGAGCAGCACCAGCACGGTCACCAGGGGCAGGGCCGCCACGAGCGCGGAGAGGCCGAGCGATCCTGCGACGGGTTCCAGTTCCTGGACGTACACCTGCGCCTCCCGGATTCCGCCATGCGAAAGCGATTTCTCGCGGGGTCACCGGAATGGTCGTGTCCGTGACAAGGAGGCGTCAATGGGTGTGCGGTGAAGGGATGTGACGAGGGAAGCCCGCGGACGGTGACGCGCCGCGCGGTGCGCGTGGTGTCAGTTGTCCGGGGAGCGCAGGACCCGCAGGTGACCGCGGCGCGCGACCTCCATCGGGTCCGCGCCACGCGTGCCGCCGGCCCCGGCCGCCCGCTCCTGGGGGCGGGCCGCCTCGCGCACGGCGTTGGCAAGCGCTTCCAGGTCGTCCCCGCTGGGCTGCGCCGGGGCGGACCCGTCGAGCAGGCGGACGACCTCCCAGCCGCGCGGCGCGGTGAGGCGCTCGGAGTGCTCGGCGCACAGGTCGTAGCAGTGGGGTTCGGCGTAGGTGGCGAGCGGGCCGAGGACCGCGGTCGAGTCGGCGTAGACGTACGTCAGCGTCGCGACGGCGGGACGGCCGCAGGCGGTGCGCGAACAGCGACGTACAGGGCTCACGACGTTGGACGGTACCGCACTCTTGAGCGGGCCGCGACGACTCTCCACCAGGTCACTCCCCCGTGTCGGGCTGTGAAACGCCCCACATACCCCTTTGGGCACACCTCTGTGACCTGCCCGGACGGCGGGCCGCAGACGCCCGGCCGGTTCTGATTGCGGTCACCAGTTGGCACAAACACCGTCAAAAGCTTTGAGGTCATCGGTCGCGGAGAGATATGGAATCGAGCCCAAGCTTGGCTGGAATGGTCATGTTGTGACATGGCGTACGGCTCGGCCGGAAGGCGTGTGGGCGTCGGGCGGGGCGGCGACACGGCGACTACCCTTCGCTGTGATGGACAGCCCCGTGACCCCTCGCCCAGCAGGCCCCGGGCCCCGACGCCGTGATCGACACGGCCGGGGCATGCGCGGCCCGATCGCGCCTCCCCAGGTTCCGCTGGCCGCCAGCCGGGCGGAGACGTTCGCGGATCTGGTGCAGGACTCGGTGGAGCGGCTCGAGCGGCGCTGGCCGCAGCTCGCCGACATCGATTTCCTGGTCCTTGACGTGCCCCGGCTGGACGGCGCGGCGGGCGCGGGCTGGAGCGACGAGACGATCCCGCTCGGCGGGACGGTGACCGCGCGCGAGGGACGCCCGGCGCGCGTGGTGATCTACCGGCGGCCGGTCGAGATCCGCTCCAAGGGCCGTGACGAGCGGGCGGCGCTCGTCCACGAGGTCGTGGTCGAGCAGGTCGCCGACCTGCTGGGACTCACCCCCGAGACGGTCGACCCCCGGTACGGGGAGGACTGAGGGCGCCCCCGCCGCCCCCAGGGACGCCCGGCCCGTGCCGCCTACCGCTGCGAAGTCGTACGGCTACCGCTGCAGGACCGACAGGTCCTCGCTCGCGTCCGGCACCGCCACCATCCCCCGGTCGTCGGGGAGCGGCTGCACCGTGAAGAACGGGACACCGCCCTCCGTGGAGGACAAGGTGCGTGAGGCGTAGACGGTGGCCCCGCCCTGCGGCTCGACGGTCAGCGCGTACGTGCCCTTCACACCCGCCGGCACGGGCGCCTGGATGTCCTGCGTGGTGCCCGACTTGACGGTGTACGTCTTGGTCGCGGGCGTACCGCCCTTGGTGCCCGCCGACGCCGTCACCTTGATCTCGGCGGTGCCCTCGGGCGAGGTCACCGAGAGCGTCGTCCCCTTGGCGGTGTTGTCCAGCGCCGTCGCGCGCGTCTCGACCGGCCGGGCCGCCGGGATGAACGCCGTCTCCTGCTTGCCCTCCTTGCCGCGCAGCACCCGCACGGCCGCCACCACCGGCACCGAGCGGTCCGACGCCGTCAGCACCAGGGAGCCCGCCTCGCCGCGGGTGAGGTCGCCCAGGTCGAACCCGGTCGTCATACCGCCCTTGACGTGCAGCGTCTCGTTGCCGGCCGGAGTGATCAGGCCGGACGGGGAGGCCAGACGCACCTTCAGGTCCACGTCGGAGTCGCCGGGGGTGAAGGCGATCAGGCGCACGCCGGTGGCGTCCTTGGGGATGCCGGGCATGACCAGGCTGCCCGACGGGTCGGCCGACGCGGGCAGCCAGTCGCCGCCCAGCTCGTCGTCCAGGGCCTGCACGGCGGCGCCGACCCTGCCGCTGCGGACCACCACGTGCACGGTCACGTCGGTCTGCTTCTCGTCGGTGAGCGTGGACAGCAGGACCGGCTCGGCGGAGCGCGGCTTCACCGTGATGCCCTCCCCCACCGTCGTCTTGAGCGCGCCGTTCTTGCCGTAGAGCTCGATGTCCACGACGGCGGCGGAGTCGTCCGGGTTGGTCAGGTGGACGTAGTCGGTGCGGCTGTCGTCGGTGCTGGCGCCGGGGAACCAGAACTGCGTGTCGGCGGCCGTGCAGGCGACGCCCTGCAGCCCCCGGCCGGTCCCGGCGGCCACCTCGGTGGTCTGCTGCGCGGTCCAGCCGGACGCGAAGCGGCCGTCGGCGGTGCCGATGAGGGCGGGGGCCTCGGCACCGGAGGCGTCCGCGGTCACCGGCTGGCCGGGCTCCCGCAGCTGCAGCACGGGCTTGTCGGCCGTACCGCCCTTGCCGCCCTTCGCGCTCCCCTCGCCGTCCTCGGCGTCCTTGTCGCCCTTCTCGCCGTCCTTCTCCTGCTCGCCGTCGCCGGCCTGATCGCCGTCCTTCTCGCCCTTGCCGGTCGCGTCGTCCGGGGCCGACTGCTCGGCGGCCGACCGCAGCGCCGCCGTGCCTTCGCCCTCCGCGCCCCGCGTGACCGGGGTGAACGACGTGTACGTCGTCTCGGCCAGGTCGGAGATGCTGGGCCGCGGGCACAGCAGGCCGGTGCGCTCCACGGGGAGGGTGGCCGCCGCCCCGGTCCGCTCCGTGGCGGACCCGGAGTCCGGGGCGGAGACCGCGGCGAAACCGGTGACGGCGGCGAGCGCCGTCGCGCCCGCGATCAGGGACAGGGTGGTGCGGTTCACTGCTGGCTCCCGTCGGGACGCTCGTTGCCCGTGCCGTGCGGGTCGTACGGGGTGTCGTAGCCCTGCGTGTAGTGCGGGTCGTAGCCCTGCGGATACGTCTGGTCGTAACCCTGCTGCGGGGTGCCGTAGGCGTACGGGTCGTACGTCCCGTCCTGCTGCGGGTAGCCGTCCGCCTGGTACTGGCCGCCGTAGGCGTCGGTGCCGGCCGGGTACTGCGGGTAGGGGGCCGCCGCGTAGGCGTTCTCGTCGTAGTCGGCGTTCTGGTACCGCCCCTGGTCCCAGTCGCCGTAGTCGCCCTGGTGCGGGACGGGCGCCGGGGGCTGCTCCTGCGGGGCCGGAAGGTGCTCGGGCGGGGCGGGCACGCCGCCGTCCGCCTCCGCGCCACCGGTGTACTCCGCGCCACCGGTGTACTCCGCGCCGTCGGGGAACCGGTCGTCGTCGGCGTACTCGGCGCCGTCGGTGCCCTCCGCCGCCGCGGCCTCCGCCTCGGCCTGGGCGCGCAGCCGGCGGGCCCGGCGGCCCTCCCCGGCCATGGCCTCGGCCGGGACGGGTGCCTCCTCCGGCAGGTCGTCGTCGATGTCGCGGCGCCGGCCGGGCAGGGCCATGACGACGAGGACGACGGCGAGCAGCCCCTGCGCCCACAGCCAGACGGTGTGGGTGAACGGCTCCTCGTAGATGACGTCGAGCTTGCCGCCGGAGGCGGGGAGTTCGAAGCCCTGGGCCCAGCCGTCGACGGTGGTGCCGGTGAGCGGCTTGCCGTCGAGGGTGGCGGTCCAGCCCTCCGCGGCGGTGTCCGCCAGGCGCAGGACGCGGCCCTCCTCGCCGTCCGGGATCTCGGTGTGGATCTCGACCGGTCCCGCGGCCACCGGCTCGGGTGCGGTACCGCTGCCCTCGGCGGGCACGACGGTCGCGCGGGCGACCTGCCGGTCGACCCGCCACAGCGCGCCGCCCGCCTGCTGGCTGAGCCGGCTCAGACCGGGGGTGGCGTCCAGCACCCGGGTGACCTCGCGCGGGGCCCCCTGGTGCACCAGGACGTAGCGGACGGCGAAGCCGCCGAGTTCGTCGGCCTGGTCCGCGCCGGAGCCCGCGACGAGGTTGGCGACGACGCCGTCGAGCAGCTTGTTCTCGCCGTCCTGGGCGGTGATCTCCGCGTCGCCCATACGGGCGCCGGAGCCGCGCACCAGGACGTAGCCGACGTGGTCGGAGGAGTCGGTGTCGAGGACCAGGGTGCGGGCCTGGTCGCGGGTGACGCTCTCCTCGGCGACGAACGCCGGCACCTGCACGGGGTCGCGCCGCTCGACGGGCCCGTCGGCGCCGCGGACCATCCAGCCGGCGGCGAGCACCAGCGGGCCGACGGCGCAGGCCAGCGCGATCAGGGCAGCGACCGGCTGGCGCCATCCGAAGCTCTGCTCCGCGACCCGCGCGCGTGCCCCGTCGGCGCCCAGTGTGCCGGCGGCCAGCAGCGCGATGCCGTAGACGAGGGTGGCGGGGCCGGCCCAGGCGGAGTTGTTGGACAGGACCGCGAAGACGAGGCCCACCAGGGCGGCCGTCCACGCGGTCAGGATGGGCGTACGGCGCTCGGCGCGCAGCAGGGCGGCAAGCGCGGCGAGGACCAGGCCGATCAGCAGCAGCCCGCCGCTCGTGCCCGGCCCGCCGGGATCGGCGCCGAGCAGGTCGAGCGCGGAGGCGGCCGACGGCCCGTACGGCAGACCGGCCTCCTTGAAGAAGCCGAACGGGAGCAGGGACAGCGACGAGGGGGCGAGTACGAGCAGGGGGCTGCCGAACTGCGCCAGGAAGCGCGGGCCGTACGCCGTGAGGTCGCTCCTGCGCAGCACCAGCACGCCGATGCCGAGGACGAGCGCGATGGGCCACACGATCGGGGTGAACGCGGTGGTGACGGTGAGCAGCAGCGCGTACGCCCAGGTGGCGCGCCAGCTGCCGCGGCCGTCGGGGGCGGTGAGGCCGCTCGCGGCGATGCCGGCGCGGGCGAGCAGGGGCAGGAGGACGGCGAGCACGGCGGTGCCGATGCGGCCGGAGGCCAGGGCGCCGGTCGCGGCGGGCAGGAAGGCGTAGGCGACGGCCGCCCACGCGCGCAGCAGCCGGGACTCGACGAGCGGGCGGGAGGCGAAGTACGCGGTGAAGCCGGCCAGCGGCACCGAGCCGACCAGCAGGACGGTGACGGCGAGGCCGGTGGAGCCGAGCAGCAGGGACGCCAGCGCCGCGAGGATCGCCAGGTAGGGCGGAGCCGTACCGGTGCCGCCGGCGCCCACGGCGTGCCAGGCGTCGGTGTAGCGGGCCCACAGGTCGCCGGAGTCGGCGGGCGCGGGCAGCAGGGCACCGCCGGCCAGCGCGCCGCCGCCGAGGAGCTGGCGGCAGGCCACCAGGGACACCAGCAGCAGGAGCAGGAAGAGCACCGGGCCGGGCCGGCGGGCGATGCGCTTGAGGCGGGCGAACTGCTCCACCTCGAGGAAGTCGGCGTCGTCGCCGCCGGGTCCGGACTCCAGCCCGCTGCCGTGCCGGCCCGCGCCGGAGACGGCCTCGGGGTCGGAGCGGCCGACGAGGTTGCCCGCGACCTGTTCCACGGTGACGCGGACGGTCGCGCCGGGCGGCGGGAACAGCGGCCGCAGTTCGTCCTTGCCGACCTGGGGGCTGCCGCGGTCACGGCGTCCGGCGAGGACGCGCTCGGGGCGCAGCAGGACACCCATGAGGCCGCGGATCTCGTCGACGGCCTGCCCGGGCACCTTGCCGACCAGGTAGGCGAGGGTGCGCAGCAGGGTGCCGAGGACGATCCGCAGCAGCACCCAGGGCAGGGCGGCGGTACGGGTGTTGACGAGCAGGGTGTGGACGGCGCCGGCCTTGTCCACCTTGTGCGGGGAGGCGGCGGTGCGGCCCACGCAGTCGACGGTGCGGCGCTCGCGGGACGCGGCCTCGGCGTGCCGGACGACTGCCTCGGGCGCGACCAGCACCCGGTAGCCGGCCGCGTTGACGCGCCAGCACAGGTCGACGTCGTCACGCATGAGCGGCAGGTGCCGGTCGAACCCGCCGAGCTGTTCGAAGACGTCGCGGCGGACGAGCATGCCGGCCGTGGACACGCTCAGCACCGGCCGTACGTGGTCGTGCTGGCCCTGGTCCTGCTCACGGCGGTCCAGGCCGGTCCAGCGGCGGCCGGAGTTGGCGATGGAGACGCCGACCTCGAGCAGCTGCCTGCGGTCGTACCAGCCGCGGAGTTTGGGGCCGACGACGGCCACGTCCTCGCGGCCGAGCTCGTACTCGTTCTCCACGACGCGCAGCAGTTCGGACAGCGCGCCCGGCTCGGGGGCGCTGTCGTCGTGCAGCAGCCAGAGCCACTGGACCGGTTCGCCGTGCGGCAGGTCGGGCAGGTCGTAGGCGTCGTCGCGCCAGCTGCGGGTGACCGGGTCCCAGCCGCTCGGCCGCTTCAGATAGGGCAGGTCGTCCGGGGTGAGGTGGGGGGCGCCGCGGTGGCACTCCTCGACGGCCTGGCCGAAGCCGGTGCGCCGGGCGAGGTGCAGCACGCGGTCGTCGCCCAGGGCCTCGGTGACCAGCCGGGCGGAGTCGTCCGCGCTGCCGGTGTCGGCGGCCATGGCGAACTGCACGGGGCGCTCCTGGCCGAGCAGCCCGGCGAGCGCGTCCGGCAGCCAGCGGGCGCCGTCGTGGGAGACGAGGACCGCGGTCACCACGTGACGCGGGAACTCTGGTGCGGCAGCGAGGTCTTGACGGGCTGCCGGGTGGCTGTGCACGGACATCGAGGTACGGGCCCCGGTTCGAATGGACTGTGGGGACACCCGTGCCCGGTGGGGGCGGCGGGGCGTCTCGGACGAGCGCCCACACTATCGGCTGGACAACAAGGGGACCCGTCGCCTGTGGACAACCCACCGGCGACGGGCCTTAAGTGATGTTTGTACGAAGAAGCGTGCGTATGTACGGAGTGACGGGGCGCGGTGGTGACACGTCGCCCGTCAGACGGCGGCCTTCTTGAGGCGCCGGCGTTCACGCTCGGACAGGCCGCCCCAGATGCCGAAGCGTTCGTCGTTGGCGAGGGCGTACTCGAGGCACTCGGAACGGACCTCGCAGGCGAGGCAGACCTTCTTGGCCTCCCGGGTGGAGCCGCCCTTCTCGGGGAAGAAGGACTCGGGGTCGGTCTGGGCGCACAGTGCGCGCTCCTGCCAGCCGAGTTCCTCGTCCGCGTCGTCGACCAGCAGTTGCTGCACCAGCTCGGTCATGTGCGCCCCTCGTCAGTCTTTTCGCGTCCCCGTGATGTAGCCGTTACCGATTCCGGCTGAACGACACGAGTGAAATTACAAGTGTGCTGCTCCGGGCGAGTCAAGCCGAGATCTGCTATTGAGCCCCTTATTCACTCTGCGGAACCAAGGCCGAGCGGAAAGTGTTCAAATCACCCTAAACCTTGACGCACGTGTGGGACCCACGAGGACGTCCAGCCCTACGCAGAGCCTCATAGGGGAGGACGCCCTGGAGATCGATCTCGTTCCGACACCCGCGTCGAAGCGAACCGGATCACAGTCGGATCACGGGATCGCAACGGCGCACAGGGTGCCCGGCCGTGCGCACCTTGTGTCCCGGCAAGCGACTGAGCAAACCTTTCGCCTCTCAGATGCACCGGATGAGGTGAACCCGATCCCACATACCGGGCGTCGAGTTGACAGGGGTGGAGTGAACGGCTGTCCTTGGGGGCATGCTCGCGAATTCGGCACTCACCACGACCCGCTCCGCCGGGTCCCTCGGTGCTGCCCGTGCTCGCTGCAGCTGTCGCTGTACCGGCTGTTGAGCCCACCGCTCCCGCCCCGCCGCATCGCCACGACGCGGCCGCTGTCTCCACCCGCTCCCACCGGGGCACCCCTGCCGCCGCCCGCGATCCGGGCCCGACGCGGCGTGACACCCCCACCGCCCCTCCTTATCTGCGTCGAGGACCCCCGTATCCCATGAACAGCGACAGCGACCTCCAGATCGCCGGTGACATCCTCGAAGTCCCGCACCTGCTCCAGCCGCCGCGTGAACACCCCTCCACCGTCGCCGAGTTCGCCGGACTGGCCCGCGCCGTCGCCGCCGACCGCGCCCAGTGGGAGCACCTCGTGCGGTACGACGCCACCACCCGCTGGTACCACCGGCTGCGCACCGGCCCCGGCTACGAGGTGTGGCTGCTGTCCTGGGTCCCCGGCCAGGGCAGCGGTCCGCACGACCACGGTCACTCCTCCGGCGTGTTCACCGTCCTGGACGGCACCCTGACCGAGCACACCGACCGCGGCACGCGCGTGCTGACCGCCGGGACCCTCCAGGTGTGCGCCCCGGGCTACGCCCACGACGTCGTCAACGACGCCCTCGAACCCGCGGTCAGCCTGCACATCTACTACCCGGGCCTGACCGAGATGCCGATGCACCCCGCCTCCCGGCTCCGTCCGGCCGCGGCCTCCCCCGCCGCCCCGCACTGCGAGGCACGCCGGGCGCCGGTCCGGTGACTGGCTGACGCGATGTCGTAGCGGCCTGCGAGGATGGCCCCATGCGCATTGTGGTTCTGGCAGGCGGCATCGGCGGTGCCCGTTTCCTGCGTGGTCTGAAGCGGGCCGTGCCGGACGCGGACATCACGGTCATCGGCAACACCGGGGACGACATCCACCTCTTCGGGCTGAAGGTCTGCCCGGACCTCGACACGGTGATGTACACGCTCGGCGGCGGTATCAACGAGGAGCAGGGCTGGGGGCGGAGCGAGGAGACCTTCCACCTCAAGGAGGAACTCGCGGCGTACGGCGTGGGCCCGGAGTGGTTCGGGCTGGGCGACCGCGACTTCGCCACGCACATCGTGCGCACACAGATGCTGGGCGCCGGCTTCCCGCTCAGCGCGGTGACCGAAGCGCTGTGCGACCGCTGGCAGCCCGGCGTGCGCCTCATCCCGATGACCGACGACCGCGTGGAGACGCACGTGGCGGTCGAGCTCGACGGCGAGCGCAAGGCGGTCCACTTCCAGGAGTACTGGGTGCGGCTGCCCGCCTCGGTGCCCGCGGAGGCGGTCGTGCCGGTCGGCGCGGAGCAGTCCAAGCCTGCCCCGGGCGTCCTGGAGGCGATCGCCGAGGCCGACGTCGTCCTCTTCCCGCCGTCCAATCCCGTGGTGTCGGTCGGCACCATCCTCGCCGTGCCCGGCATCCGCGAGGCCATCGCCGACGCGGGCGTGCCGGTGATCGGCCTGTCGCCGATCGTCGGAGACGCGCCCGTGCGCGGCATGGCCGACAAGGTGCTCGCCGCCGTCGGCGTGGAGTCCACGGCCGCGGCCGTCGCCGAGCACTACGGCTCCGGGCTGCTGGACGGCTGGCTGGTCGACACCGTCGACACGGCCTGGGTGGACCGGGTCGAGGCGGCGGGCATCCGCTGCCGGGCCGTACCGCTGATGATGACCGACGTGGACGCCGCCGCCGGGATGGCCCGGGAGGCGCTGGCCCTGGCCGAGGAGGTCCGGACGGCATGAGCGAGGCGAATCCGGCCACCGGCGGCTACCGGGTCTGGGCGGTGCCCGGCCTGCCCGAGGTACGGCCCGGCGACGACCTGGCCAAGCTGATCGCGGCCTCCGCACCCGACCTGGCCGACGGCGACGTCGTACTGGTCACCTCGAAGATCGTCTCCAAGGCCGAGGGCCGGGTCGTCGAGGCCACCGACCGGGAGGCCGCGATCGACGCGGAGACGGTGCGCGTGGTGGCCCGCCGCGGCCCGCTGCGCATCGTGGAGAACCGGCAGGGCCTGGTCATGGCCGCGGCCGGGGTCGACGCCTCCAACACACCCCCGGGCACGGTCCTGCTGCTGCCCGAGGATCCGGACGCTTCCGCGCGCACGATCCGCGAGGGCCTGCGCGACGCGCTCGGCGTCGAGGTCGGCGTGCTGGTCACCGACACCTCCGGCCGCCCCTGGCGCGCCGGACTGACCGACGTGGCGATCGGCGCGGCGGGCGTCCGCGTCCTGGACGACCTGCGCGGCGGCACCGACGCGCACGGCAACCCGCTCGCCGCCACGGTCGTCGCCACCGCCGACGAGCTCGCCGCGGCGGGCGACCTGGTCAAGGGCAAGACGGCCGGCCTGCCGGTGGCCGTGGTCCGCGGCCTGCCGCACACGGTGGCTCCCGACGACAGCGAGGGCGCCCGGACGCTGGTCCGCGGCGCGCGCGACGACATGTTCCGCCTCGGCACGTCCGAGGCGGTCCGTCAGGCGGTCACCCAGCGCCGTACGGTGCGGGCCTTCACGGACGAACCGGTCGACCCCGGCGCGGTGCGCCGCGCGGTGGCCGCTGCCGTCACGGCCCCGGCACCCCACCACACGACCCCCTGGCGCTTCGTCCTCCTCGAGTCCCCCGAGTCCCGCACCCGGCTCCTCGACGCCATGCGTGACGCGTGGATCGCCGACCTGCGCCGCGACGGCAGGACGGAGGAGTCCGTCGCCAAGCGGATCCGCCGCGGTGACGTCCTGCGCAACGCGCCGTACCTGGTCGTGCCCTGCCTGGTCATGGACGGCTCGCACCACTACGGCGACGCCCGCCGGGACGGCGCGGAGCGTGAGATGTTCGTCGTCGCCACGGGCGCGGGCGTGCAGAACTTCCTGGTGGCCCTCGCGGGCGAGCGGCTGGGGTCGGCCTGGGTGTCGTCGACGATGTTCTGCCGTGACGTGGTCCGGGAGGTCCTGGACCTGCCCGCCGACTGGGACCCGATGGGCGCGGTGGCGGTGGGCCACCCTGCCGAGGATCCCCGCCCGCGGCCCGAGCGTGACGCGGGTCGCTTCGTCGAAGTGCGGTGAGCCCGGCGCGCGGGCGCCTACCCTCGTAGGTGCCCTTCGCTCTCACCCCAGGGATGACTCGTGGCCGGACGCTTCGCTCCCCGCCCGACGCGGACCACCGTGCGCGGCGGTCATGTCGTCGTCTCCGCGCGGGTCCCGCGCCAGGCACCGGCCGCCGCGCGGGTGCGGACCTGGGTGCCGGACGGCCCCCTCGACCTGGGCCTGGTGCTCGGGCCGCTGCGGCGCGGCACCGGCGATCCGACGTTCCGGACGACCCCGGACGGAGCGGCGTGGCGGACCAGCCTGACGCCCGCCGGCCCGGGAACGCTCCGGATCACGCAGCGGAGTGACGGGATCCGGGGCGAGGCGTGGGGGCCCGGTGCCGACTGGCTCCTGGAGCAGCTGCCGGAGCTGCTCGGGGCCGCCGACGACCCGTCCGCCTTCGTCCCCCGGCACAAACTCCTGGCGCACACCCGTCACCGGCGTCCGGGACTGCGGCTGCTGCGCACCGGCCTGGTGCTGGAGTCACTGATCCCGTCGATCCTGGAGCAGAAGGTCACGACCGGGGACGCGTACCGGGCGTGGCGGCTGCTGGTCCGCAAATTCGGCGTGCCGGCGCCGGGGCCCGCCCCTGAGCGGATGGCGGTGATGCCGGCGCCGCGCACCTGGGCGCTGATCCCCTCCTGGGAGTGGCACCGCGCCGGGGTCGACGACAAGCGGGCGTCCACGGTGCTGCGCGCGGTGCGGGTCGCCGCGCGGCTGGAGGAGGCGGTGCGGATGCCTCCGGAGGAGGCGCGGGCGCGGCTGGAGCTGGTGTCGGGGATCGGGCCGTGGACGTCGGCGGAGACGGTGCAGCGCAGTCATGGGGCGGCGGACTCGGTGACGACGGGGGATCTGCATCTGCCGGGGATCGTGGGGTGGGCCCTGGCGGGGAACCGGGATGCGGACGACTCCGTGATGTTGTCGTTGCTGGAGCCTTATGCGGGGCAGCGGCATCGGGCCGCGCGGTTGGTTCTGCTGAGCGGGAGGACGCCTCCGCGGCGGGCGCCCCGTATGGCGCACGGCGACATCGCCCGCTTCTGAGCGGGTCCCGTACGGGAGCGGGCGTACGTCCGCCGTACACGCACCGTGGGCTGCGGCACCCGATGTGTGCTGTGCACCCGTTCCCTCCCCCCGTCACCCGGCGTGGGTGCGGACCGGGGGGAGTTCGCGCGGCCCGGCGCTCCGGGGCGCCGCCGCGCCCACCCTCCCCCACTCTCGGCTTCGCTCGAGCGGGGGACCCCCATCGCCCCAGCGGCACGACTGCCCGCGGTTGGCGGCAGCTTGCGGCCGCCGTCCGGCCGCGCGCCCGCGGCGGCGGAGGGCGATGGACCGCCACGGCGTTGATGTGGCCGCGTACGGCGGGGAGGGGGCGGGGTGGGGGTGGGCGCCCGCAGCGGCCGGCGCGTCAGTGCCCCGCACCGTCAAGCGAGCCTCATCGCGCCGGACCGAGGACGACCACCCCCACCCCGTCCCCGCACCACCACCCCACCGCAGGCGCTGCACCGGCCCCCACCGGACAGAATCCTGCGCCGCAGGCACCGGGCCCCAACCCGCCTACTGGTCGGAGGAAAACCGGACCGCCCCCGCGGGGATCCGCGCGTCGCACCACACCCGCACACCCTCCCGCAGCTCGTTGCCCGCACCGATCACCGCGCCGTCACCTATCACCGCCCCGGTGAGCACCGACCGCTCCCCCACCCGCGCCCGCGTCCCGATCAGCGAGTCCGTCACGACCGCCCCCGGCTCGATCACCGCACCGGGCAGGATCGTGGAGCCGAACACCCGCGCACCCTCCGCGACGAACGCCCCCTCCCCCACCACGGTCCCGCCCGCCAGTCTCGCGTCCGGCGCCACCCGCGCCGTCGGCAGCACCAGCCGGTCCCCGCACCGCCCCGGCACCGCCGGCGACGGCGCCTTCCCCAGCACCAGGTCCGCCGACCCCCGCACGAACGCCGCCGGCGTCCCGAGGTCCAGCCAGTACGTGGAGTCGACCATCCCCTGAAGATGCGCCCCCGCCGCCAGCAGCCCCGGGAACGTCTCCCGCTCCACCGACACCACCCGTCCCGCCGGGATCGTGTCGATGACCGACCGCCGGAACACGTACGCCCCCGCGTTGATCTGGTCGGTGACGATCTCCTCCGGCGTCTGCGGCTTCTCCAGGAAGGCCAGCACCCGCCCGGTCCCGTCCGTCGGCACCAGCCCGTACGCGCGCGGGTCGGTCACCTGCGTCAGGTGCAGCGAGACGTCGGCCCCCGACGTCTCGTGCGTCCGCACCAGCGCCCGGATGTCCAGCCCCGTGAGGATGTCCCCGTTGAACACCAGCACCGGCTCGTCCGGCCCCGAGTGCAGCCGCGAGGCGACGTTGCGGATGGCGCCGCCCGTCCCGAGCGGCTCCTCCTCCGTGACGTACTCGATGTGCAATCCCAGCGCCGACCCGTCGCCGAAGTGCGGCTCGAAGACCTCGGCCAGGTAGGACGTGGCGAGCACGATGTGCTCCACGCCCGCCGCGCGCGCCCGCGCGAGCTGGTGCGTGAGGAACGGCACCCCGGCCGCCGGGACCATGGGCTTGGGCGTGTGCACCGTGAGCGGACGCAGCCGCGTGCCCTTGCCGCCGACCAGGAGGATCGCTTCTGTCACCTGTCGTCTCTGCTTCCTGCCGGGACCGGCCGAACTGTCTTTCGGCCGGCCAGTGTATGCAGACCGTCCCCGGCAGGAGAGGAGCGGCCGGCCCGCCTCAGCGGCCCTGGTACCCGGCCGCCTTGGAGCGCACGCTGCTCAGCTTCTTGTACAGCTTCCCCCCGGGGCAGGAGGTGTTGAACCCGTCCCGGTGACCGGAGACCACCTTCATCTTCACCTTCTTGCCCTTCGCGTACAGGTTTCCACCGCCGGACGTCAGCGTGGTCTTGGCCTTGGGGTTCATGCCGTACAGCCCCAGCTTCCAGGCGGCGAGCCGGGCGACGGCCTTCACCGCCTTGGACGACGGCTTCTTGGAGCCGTAGGAGCCGATGACGGCGATGCCGGTGGTCTTGGAGTTGAAGCCGAGGGTGTGGGCGCCCTTGACGGCCTTGGCCACACCGCCGGCCCGGCCCTCGTAAATCCGGCCGCACTTGTCGACGAGGAAGTTGTAGCCGATGTCCCGCCAGCCCAGGCTCTTGGTGTGGTAGCGGTAGAAGCCGCGGATCAGGGACGGCGCCTGGGAGCAGGAGTAGCCGTTGCCGGACGCGGTGTGGTGCACGAAGGCCGCCTTGACCTTGCTCGTGTACGAGAAGTTCTTCTCGCGCAGGCTCTCGTCGGCTCCCCAGCCGCGCCGGGTGACGATGGACGGGCGGGGCCCGATGTGCGCGTCGGCCTGCTGCTGCTCGGTCAGTTCGGAGCCGCGCAGGGTGACGAGTTCCCGCCGGGTCTCCTCGGCGGTCAGCATCGGGATCTCGGTGGCGCCGAGCGGCGCGATGTCGGAGTTGGCGGCGGAGGCGGCCTTCGCCGCGGCGGTCATGACGCCGGTACGGGGGGCCTCCGCGCCGCTGCCGGGAGGAGCGGCCTCGGCCGGCTCCGCGTCGCCGGGGTCGACGAGGTCGAGCCGCATACCCGCGGGCAGCGCGGGGGGTGTGTCGCCACCGGTCCCGGCCTCGCCCGCGCCGACCACGCCTGAGTCCGTGTCACCTGAACCCACGTCGACCGGGTCCACGTCGCCCGCCTCCGCGTCCGGCTCAGGTGCCTCACCCCCGGGCTCACGGGTCTCCGTCTCACCCGTCTCCGTCTCACCGGCCTCGGGCCGCACCCGCACCTCGACGCCGTTCGACTCGCCCACCCACAGCGGTGCCGTGGCGCCCCGTACCCGTCCGGAGGCGGCCTCCGCGGAGTCCGGGTCCGCCCCGTGCTCGGTGTAGTGGGTCTCGACGTCCTGCCAGTCGGACCACTCCCCGGTGGAGGCCGCACGGGTGCGGACCTGCACCCGGCCGTGCAGGGCGGCGGAGGGGTCGTCCCAGACGACACCGAGGAGGGAGAAGTTCCGTACGGCTCGCGGCACCAGGCCGAGCACGGCGCCGGAGGCACGGTCGTGGGTGAGGGGCCCCAGGGGCAGCGACTGGGTGCTGCCGGGGACCTCGGGGACGTTGGAGGTACGGGAGTTCACCGCCGCCCGCGTGGCCGCGTCCGCTGTCGGCGCCGGTCTCTCGGCCGACGCGGTGGCGGGCGGGGCGAGCGGGAGGGCGAGGGCCGCGGCGCAGGTGACGCCGATTGAGGAAGCAAGGATTCCACGCATGCCCCTGAGCTTGGACATAGTCAGACAAATCTGTCCATCGCTCAGATGACGGTCCGTTGGCTGCCGTTCCCCCGAACCGGTGCCCCGCGCCTGGCCCGCGCGGAGGATGCGCGCGGCCGGGGCCGCGTACCCTTGCGCGGGTGAACGCCACCGACCGCACCCCTGCCGACCTGCTGAGTTCCGCGCTCGCCGCGGACCCGGGACGCCCCCTGGTGACCTTCTACGACGACGCCACGGGCGAGCGGGTCGAATTGTCCGTGGCCACCTTCGCCAATTGGGTGGCCAAGACCGCGAACCTCCTCCAGGACGAACTGTCCGTCGAACCCGGCGACCGGGTGACCCTCCTGCTGCCGGCGCACTGGCAGACCGCGGTGTGGCTGCTGGCGTGCGCGTCGGTGGGCGTGGTCGCGGACGTGGCCGGCGACCCGTCCGCCGCGGACGTGGTGGTGAGCGGCCCGGAGCCGGAGACGCTGGAGGCCGCCCGCGCCTGCTCCGGCCCCCGGATCGCGTTGGCGCTGCGGCCGCTCGGCGGGCGCTTCCCGCAGCCGCCGGAGGGCTTCGCCGACTACGCCGTGGAGGTGCCGGGCCAGGGCGACCGGTTCGTGCCGTACGCGCCCGTCGACCCGGAGGAGCCGGCGCTGATCGTGGCGGGCCGGGAGTTCACCGGGGCGGAGGTCGTGGAGCGGGCCCGGGCCGAGGCGCCGGAGCTCGGCCTGACCGGCCCCGCCTCGCGCATCCTCTCGGGGCTGCCCTACGACACGTGGGAGGGGCTCAGCGCGGGGCTGTACGCCCCGCTGGCGACCGGCGGCTCCGTCGTGCTGTGCCGGAACCTGGACCGGCTCGTCGCGGACGCCCTGGACAAGAGGGTGGAGAGCGAACGGGTCACCACCATCTCCCGCTGACCCACCCGCCACCGGACGGGGCCCACCCGACCCGGGCCCCGTCCACCCCCCGGCCCGCCCGCCGCCACGCCCGATCCGGCCGGTCCCGTCGTCGCCCCACCTCACCCGTTCGGCTCAGCATCACCCCCCGCCGCTCCCCCGTTCGCGTCATCGTCGTAGGGAGCGGCACGCAGCACGCAGCCGTGCGCCGTCCCGGCCCGTACGCCGTACGCAGGGAGGGGTGGACCCGGTATGAGCGACACCGCAGGCGCCTCCCCCGAGGGGCAGGGACCGCCGGGGCGCACCCCCGGCCAGAGCCCTCGCCCCGGCACCGGCTCCTCACCGAGCGGGCGCGGCCTGGCCCGCCGGCGCCGGCGGCGCTGGGTGTGGGGCACCGGCATCGCCGTCTCCCTCGCGCTGGTGGGCGGCGCGGCCGCCGGGTGGGCGGTGTACATGAAGCTGGAGGGGAACATCACCCCGGACGAGGCGGCGGCGGCCGAGCTCGCCCGGTACGAGAAGGACCGGCCCACGGCGCTGGTGAAGGACGCCCTGAACGTCCTGCTGATCGGCTCGGACTCGCGCGCGGGCGCGGAGAACGGCCGCTACGGGCACGACCCGGGGACCGAGCGTTCGGACACGGTGATCCTGCTGCACCTGTCGGCGGGCCGGCAGAGCGCCACCGCGGTGTCGATGCCCCGGGACCTGATGGTGGACGTGCCCGGCTGCCGCCGTCCCGACGGCTCGCGTTCGGCGCCGATGTTCGCGCAGTTCAACGCCGCCTTCGAGGTGGGCGGCTCGGCCTGCACCGTCCGCACCGTCGAGAAGCTCACCGACATCCGCGTGGACCACCACGTCGTCGTCGACTTCGAGGGCTTCAAGGACATGGTCGACGCGGTGGACGGCGTCGAGGTGTGCCTGAGCGAGCCCATAGACGACAAGGACGCCCACCTGCGCCTCCCGGCGGGGCGGGTGACCCTCGACGGGGAACAGGCGCTCGGTTACGTCCGCGCCCGCAAGACGCTCGGGGACGGCAGCGACACCGGCCGCATCGAGCGCCAGCAGCGGTTCCTCGGCGCGCTGGTGAACAAGGTCCGCAGCAACGGCGTCCTGCTGAATCCGGTGAAGCTGTATCCCCTGCTGGACGCGGCCACGTCGTCGCTGACCACGGACCCCGAGCTGGCCAGCTTGCGCGGCTTGTACGAACTCGTACGAGGACTGCGCGACATCCCCACGGAAGGGGTGCAATTCCTCACCGTGCCGCGGGAGTCGTATGCCGGGGACGTCAATCGGGACCAGCTCGCCCAGCCCGCCGCCGGGGAACTGTTCGAGCGTCTGCGCAAGGACGAACCCGTGAGCGTGAATACGCACGGTGAGCAAAAGGCCACGCAAAAGGAAACAAGGGCGCCGTCGCAGAGCAGTTCCCCGGCACCGACGTTCTCCGGGAACACGGCCGCCGAGGACAGCTGCGCGTAAAAGAAACCCAAAGGGAACTCACAGACTCCGAACTCCTGTCCACGGAAATGGGTGGAATGCCCCTTGTGAGGGCGTGCAATTCGTCACCGACGTCGCTCAGGGCCGATCGGGCCCGTTAGTGTGAGCCCTCCGGTGCGTCCGTTCCTTCAGGTCCGTCCTGAGATCCCGCACTGTGTGACCGAGACCCGAGCGCCTGGGAGGGGAAAGGCGCCGCGTGGCCCCGACGGAGGATTCGAGCGACCGTGGACGCGCAAGGCCGTGGGCGGGGAGAGAACATCGATCCCGCAGACCAGTGGGTACTCAATCCGAGCACCGGCGAATACGAACTGCGACTGAGCCCTTCCGCACAGTCGCCCATTCCCTCCCCGCGTGGGCCCCGGCCCTCCGGTGGGGGAAGTGCGCGGCCCCGTTCGGCGTCGCCCGAGCAGGCGCCCGAGCGCCCCGGCCGGCCCTCACCCGGGCGTGAGGCGCCCGGGCGGGACGTGCCGCCGCAGCGCCGGCGCCGGGGGGCGCCGGAGGAGCCGCCGCCCGGCCGCCGCGGGCGCCGGCCGGCGAAGAAGAACAAGAAGGCGAAGAAGGTCCTGCTGTGGGGCAGCGGCACCCTGGCCTTCCTGGTGCTCGGCACGGGCGTGGCCGGTTACCTGTACCTGGAGCACCTGAACGACAACATCACGTCCGTGTCCGACGACGGCGCGAGCACCGGTGGCTTCAAGAAGGACCAGGCCATCAACATCCTGCTGATCGGCACCGACAAGCGCACCGGCGCGGGCAACGAGGGCTACGGCGACAAGGGCAGCGAGGGACACGCGGACACGACGATCCTGCTGCACGTGTCCAAGGACCGCTCCAACGCGACCGCGCTGAGCATCCCGCGCGACCTGATAGTCGACGTCCCGGACTGCCCGACCGAGCAGGAGGACGGGAGCCAGAAGGTCATCCCCGGCTCCACCGGCGTCCGTTTCAACACCAGCCTCGGCCAGGGCGGCCGTACGCCCAGCTGCACCATGCGGACCGTCACCGAGCTGACCGGCATCAAGCCGGACAACTTCATGGTGGCGGACTTCAACGCGGTGAAGACGCTGACCTCGGCGGTCGGCGGCGTCGAGGTGTGTCTGGGCAAGGACATCGACGACCCCGACTCGCACCTGAAGCTGCCCAAGGGCACGCACCGGATCGAGGGCGAGCAGGCGCTGGCGTTCGTCCGTACCCGGCACTCGGTGGGTCTGGGCGGCGACCTGAGCCGGATCGGGCTGCAGCAGCAGTTCCTCAGCGCGCTGATGCGGGAGCTGAAGTCGAACGACACGCTCACCAGCCCGTCGAAGATGCTCAAGCTGGCCGAGGCGGGCACCGAGGCGCTCACCGTCGACTCCCAGCTGAACAGCATCAACAAGCTCAAGGACCTCGGCATGGAGCTGGGCAAGCTCAACGTCAAGAACCTGACGTTCGCCACGATCCCGGTGCTCGACAACCCGGCGGAGAAGGTCAAGGCGACCGTCGTCCTCAACGAGGCGGAGGCGCCGCAGGTCTTCGACATGATCCGCAACGACGTGTCGTTCACCGAGGTCAAGCAGCAGCAGAAGAAGGAGAAGGCCGCCGTCGCCGCCCGCCTGAAGGGCGAGAAGGCCCCGGCGTCCGAGGTGCGGGTGCGCATCCTCAACGGCGGCGCGCCGGGCGGAAGCGCCCAGTCGACCCTGAGCTGGCTCCAGGTCGAGCAGGGCGTCGGCAAGTCGGAGAACGCGGGCAACGCGCCCGCGCAACTGGCGAAGACCACCCTCGAGTACGCCCCCGACCAGGCGGACCAGGCGCGTCGGCTGGCCGACATCATGGGCCTGTCCGGATCAGCGATGAAGCCGGGCGAGAGCGTCACCAACGCCCAGGGGCTGCCCGCGATGACGCTGACCCTCGGCAAGGACTTCAAGGGCGCGGGCGTCAAGATCAGCGCGCCCACGGCGAAGGTGCCCGACAGCGCCAACAAGTCCACGGCCGACAAGGTCGTGTGCGCCGAGTAGGCACCTGACGGGCCCGTCTCGCGTCCTCCAGGGCGCGGACGGGCCCGTTCCATGTCCAGGGGTGGGGAGACCTCACGATGACGCGAAGCGATGTGCACGAGGAGGGGGCACGGCCGGACGGCGCCCCGCGCCGGTCCGGCCCGCCGGACGGGGGCCGTTCCGAGGGGCGGCGGCACGCCCCGGGGAACGGCGACGGCCCGGGAAGAGGCCACGGCAGGCCGCGCGGCGGACGGGGCCGGCGGGTCCTGCGCTGGTCGGCGACGACCCTGGCAGCGCTGATACTCGGCACGGCCGGCGCCGGTTACCTGTACTACGACCACCTCAACGACAACCTGGTCAAGGGCGAGCGCAGCAGCGGCGACTCCAAGGCCCGGCGGTCCGAGCCCAACGCGGCCGGGCAGACGCCCGTGAACATCCTGCTGATCGGCTCCGACAGCCGCGCCTCCGAGGCCAACGTCGAGCTCGGCGGCGGCCGGGACACCCGCGGCAACCCGCCGCTGGGCGACGTGCAGATGCTGATCCACCTCGCCGCCGACCGCAGGAGCGCGGCCGTGGTGAGCATCCCGCGCGACACCCGGGTCGACATCCCCAAGTGCACCGACCCGGACAGCGGGACGACGTACCCGGCGACCAACGACATCATCAACACCTCGCTCGCCCGCGGCGGTCCGGGCTGCACGCTGGCCACCTGGGAGAACCTCACCGGTGTCTACGTCGACCACTGGATGACCATCGACTTCGCGGGCGTGGTGCGGATGGCCGACGCCGTCGGCGGGGTCGACGTCTGCGTGAACCAGAACGTCTGGGACCGGCCGCTGCCCGGCGTGCCGGGCGGCTCCGGGCTGAAGCTGCGGGCCGGGACGACCAAGGTGGAGGGCGTCGAGGCGCTGCAGTGGCTGCGCACCCGGCACGCGTGGGGCAGCGACATCCTGCGCACCCGGGCGCAGCGCATGTACATGAACTCGATGATCCGCACGCTGCGCGGCCAGAACGTCTTCACCGACACCGGCCGGCTCACCGACCTCGCCGAGGCGGCCACCAAGTCGCTGCGGGTCTCCGAGGAGATCGGCTCGGTGAAGAAGCTGTACGACCTGGCGATGCAGCTCAGGACGGTGCCGCCGGACCGCATCACCATGACCACGCTGCCCACCGTCGCGGACCCGCAGAACGCCAACCACCTGCTCCCGGCCGGGGAGAGCGCCGAGCGGATGTGGGCCATGCTCCGCGACGACGTGTCCTTCGACAAGAAGGGCGGCGGGACCGCGAAGAACGACGGCGGGAAGACGTCCCGCCAGGTGCGGACCGCGGACCCCTCCGCCCCGGACGACCGGATCGAGGTTCTGGTGCGCAACGCCACCCGCTCCGTGACCGAGGGCCCGGTCACCGGCCGGGCGGGCGCGATCGCGCAGGAGCTGGCCGCGAAGGGCTTCACCCGGGCCGTGCGGGACACCTCGCCGGCGCTCGCCGAGGAGCGGACCGTCGTGCGCTACCCGACCGCCGGTCTTCAGGGGGACGCCCAGCGGGTCGCCAAGTCCCTGGGCATCCCGTTGACGTCGGTGCGCCGGTCCGCCGACGTCGCGGGCGTCACCGTGGTGGTCGGCGCGGACTGGCGCGAGGGCGACACGTATCCGCGGCAGGAACCGCCGAAGGCGGGGGACCTGCCGGCCGACGTCGACTCCCTCAACGCGGCCGAGAAGGGCGCCTGCATGAACGTCTACGCGCCCTACCGCTGGTAACGGTCACGGGGCCCGCGGGCACGCCTGACGCCGGCCGCGCCTTGGGGAAATCGAGGGGTTTCCCGGGGCAACTGACGGGCCCTTCGTGCGTCTAACAGGACGCAGGGCGGGCCTGCTTGTCGGAGCGAGGTGTTTCCAGGGGTGGGAAGGACGGGGGCAGTGACGCAGAACGCCACGCGGGAGACGGCCGGTGACGAGGGACAGGAACCGGCCACCGACGACGCGCCGCCCGCCGACGACGCGGGCCCCCGTCCGCGGCGCGGCCGCCGGATACTGAAGTGGTCGGCCGCGGTCCTCGCGCTGCTGATACTCGCGGCCGGCGGTGCGGGCTACCTGTACTACCGGCAGCTGAACGACAACATCAAGAAGGACCCGCTGAACCTCGGCGACGCCAAGGTCGCGGAGCCGACGCCCAACGCGGCCGGACAGACCCCGCTGAACATCCTGCTCATCGGCAGTGACGCGCGGGACTCCGAGGCCAACCAGAAACTCGGCGGCGCCCGCGAGACGTTCGGCTCCACGCCGCTCGCGGACGTGCAGATGCTGGTGCACCTGTCCGCCGACCGCAGCAACATGTCGGTGATCAGCATGCCGCGCGACACCCTGCTGCACATCCCCAAGTGCACGGATCCGGACGACGGGACGGTGTACCCGGCGAGCGAGGGCCGCCGGATGGCCAACGAGAGCCTCGGGCACGGCGGTCCCGGCTGCACCGTGGCCACCTGGCAGAAGCTCACCGGCATCCACATCGACCACTTCGTCATGGTGGACTTCGCCGGCGTGGTGGCCATGGCCGACGCGGTCGGCGGCGTCCCGGTCTGCGTCGACGCCAACGTCCACTCGCGCGACAGCCAGGGGCACGGCTCCGGGCTGAAGCTGGCGAAGGGCACCCACCCGGTCAAGGGCAAGCAGGCGCTGCAGTGGCTGCGCACCCGGTACGGCTTCGAGGACGGCAGCGACCTCGCCCGCGCCAAGGCCCAGCACATGTACATGAACTCGCTGGCCCGCCGGCTGCGGGAGAGCGCCACCCTCAGCAGCCCCAACAACCTGCGCCGGCTGGCCGAGGAGGCCACCCGGGCGCTCACCGTCGACCCCGGCCTGGACACGGTGAAGAAGCTCTACGACCTGAGTACCGAGCTGCGCAAGGTCGAGCCGGAGCGCATCACCATGACCACGATGCCCAACCGGTACGTGGGTGCCCGGGTGGAGCCCACCGAGGACGCCGAGAAGCTGTTCCGGCTGGTGCGCGAGGACATCGCCCTGGACGGCAGGGACGCCAAGCCGAAGCCGGCCGTGGAGAGGCCCCCCGCCGATCCGGCCGCCGCCGACGCCGCCATCGCCGTGCAGGTCCGCAACGGCACCCGCACCGACACCCTCGCGCCGGCCTCCGGACGGGCGAGCGCCGTCGCCGGGGTGCTGAAGGACAAGGGCTTCGTCCAGGCCACCGCCGACACCACCAGCGCCCTCAGCGAGGAGCGGACCGTGGTGCGCTACCCGAGCGCCGACCTGGAGGGCGACGCCCGCCGGGTCGCCGCGGTCCTCGGCATCCCCGCGGACGCGGTGGAGCGGTCCACCGACGTGTCCGGCGTGACGCTGCTGGTGGGCGCGGACTGGCGCGAGGGCGCGCGGTACGAGGCGACCGAGGAGGACGACACCACGCCCGAGTCGGCACAGGCGCTCAACGGGGCCGACGACGAGGCGTGCATGCACGTCGACCCGAACTTCAGCTGGTGACCACGAAGGCCCCTTCCCGGTCGCGGGAAGGGGCCTTCGACGTGCCGTTCGGTGTGCCGGGTGCGAGCCTCAGGCCGCCTGGGTGTCCGCGTGGACGGCGGGACGCCGGGAGGCGATGACCTTCTTGGCCAGCGAGCGCGGGCTGGTCAGGAAGCCCCAGCCCCACGACATGTGCATGGTGGCCAGGGCCACCGGGATCTGCAGCCGCGCCTTGAGCGACAGCCCCTTGCCGGCGGGTATGGACCCCGCGACGATCGCCGCGAGGTAGCCGCCGGGAACCACGAAGCCCCACGGGGTGAGCGCCGCGCCCACCACGATCCCGGCCGCGATCACGCACACCGCGGTCGGCGGGGCGAGATAGCGCAGGTTGATGGACCCGGAGTGGTAGCGGGCCACCACGTGCCGCCAACGGCCGTAGTCCTTGTACTGCTTGGCGAGCGCCCGCACGGACGGGCGGGGCCGGTACGACACCTTCAGCTCGGGCGAGAACCAGATCAGGCCGCCCGCCTCACGGATGCGGAAGTTCAGCTCCCAGTCCTGGGCGCGGATGAACTCCACGTTGTAGCCGCCCTGCCGCTCCAGCGCCTCGCGCCGGAACACGCCCAGGTACACGGTCTCGGCGGGCCCCGCCTGGCCGCCGGTGTGGAAGGCGGCGTTGCCCACGCCGATCTTCGAGGTCATCGCGGCGGCGACGGCACGCTCCCAGTCGTTCTCGCCCTCGGCGTGCATGATGCCGCCCACGTTCTGCGCGCCGGTCTCCTCCAGGAGACGGACGGCGGTGGCGATGTAGTTCGGGGAGAGCATCCCGTGCCCGTCGACCCGGACCACGACCGGATGGCGCGAGGCCTTGATCGCCGCGTTGAGGGCGGCCGGGGTGCGGCCGGTGGGGTTGGGCACGGTGTGCACCCGCGGGTCCTCGGCCACGAGCTCGGCGGCGATCTCGTCCGTGCGGTCCGTGGACGGACCGAGGGCGATCACGACCTCCATCTCGCCGGCGTACTCCTGGGCGAGGATGGCGCGGACGGCGCCGCGCAGATGCCGCTCCTCGTTGAGGACGGGCATGATCACGGAAACGGCGGGGAGCCGCACGTCGGCATTGGCGTTCATAGGAGCCTCACGTTACCGCGAACGGGGGACACGTCTGCGCGTGCCGGGGTGCTGTGCGGAGGGCCGCAGATCGTATCGGCCTACGGTGCTCACGATTCCACGCTCGGCCGTCGTCCGGAGGTGCCCCCTTGCCCACGCCGCCGCGCTCCCCCCGGCCCCGAACGCCCGACCGGCGTCCGGCGCGGCCGCCCCGCCCGGGACCGCGCCCGCCCGCTCCCCCGCGGCGCAGGCCGCGCTGGGTGATGCGGACGGTCACCGCGCTGTCGGTGGTGGTGCTCGCCTCCGCCGGGATCGGGCACGCGCTGCTCAGCGGGCTCGACGACGACATCGCCCGGGTCGACCCGTTCCGCGACATGAAGAACCGCCCGCGGGCCGGTCACGGCATGAACATCCTGCTGGTCGGCACGGACGGGCGGGACAGTGTCGGCAAGGAGGAGCGGGAGAGGTACCGGCTCGGTGGGGCGCCCTGCCACTGCACGGACACGATCATGATCGTGCACATCTCGGAGGACCGGGACCGGGCCAGCGTCGTCAGCCTGCCGCGCGACTCCTACGCGGAGACCCCGCCGCACACCGACCGGGTCAGCGGCAAGCAGCACAGGGGGCACCCGCTCAAGCTGAACGCGGCGTACGCGGAGGGCGGGCCGCAGCTGACCGTGCGGACGGTGGAGAAGATGACCCGGGTGAAGATCGACCACTACCTGGAGGTCGACTTCACCAGCTTCATGAAGACCGTCGACGTGGTCGGGGGTGTGGAGATCTGCACCGACCAGCGGCTCAAGGACCGCCAGACCGGCCTCGACCTGCCCGCCGGCCGGCACACCCTCAAGGGCGGCGAGGCCCTGCAGTACGTCCGCGCCCGGCACGTCGACGGCGCCTCCGACCTCAGCAGGATGCGGCGCCAGCAGCAGTTCCTCGCGGCGCTCGTGGACCGGGCCACCTCGTCCGGGATCCTGCTGAACCCGATGCGGTTCCGCGACGTCACCCGCTCCGTGCTGGGGTCGGTCCGGGCGGACGAGGGGTTCGGCACCGGCGAGCTGCTCGACCTGGGCCGGGCGATGCGGAACTTCTCGCCGTCGTCATCCGAGTTCACCACCGTGCCGGTCGCGACGATGGGGTACGCCGTGAAGGGCGTCGGCTCGACCCTGAAGTGGGACACCGACAAGGCCGAGCACATCTTCGACGCGCTGCGCCGGGACCAGCCGCTGTCCACCCGCCCCGCGCCCGACGCGGCCCGGCGGGTGCCGGTGGACCCCCGGCAGATCCGGGTGCAGGTCGAGAACGGCACCCGCACCCCGGGCCTCGGGCGCCGCGTGGACGCGGCCCTGGCGGCGACCGGCTTCGCCACCACCAAGGCCCCGGTCAACGCGGACCGGCAGGACGTCCGGCGCACGGTCGTCGCCTACGACCCCCGCTGGGACCGTTCCGCGAAGTCCCTCGCGACGGCGCTGCCCGGCAGCGAGCTGCGCGCGGTGAAGGGCCAGGGCGCCACCCTGAAGGTGATCGCGGGCACCGACTTCGAAAAGGTCCGGAAGGTCCGCGCCCAGGACCCGGGCCAGGGCGAACTGGGCGTGGTGCGAGGCGACGAGGTCAGCTGCTCCTGAGCCCCGCCATGGGCGGATCCCCTCTTCGACCACGTGGGCGGAGCCTCGCCCGCAGGGCGCCCCGGCGGGCGCCGGCCCCCGACGGCGGCCGAAGCTCTGGGTATCGCGGACCGCCCCGACGGCACGGACGGACCATCCCGGCGACCGGTCCCGTCCCGGCAGACGAGCACCCTGGTGAGCCGGGCCCGCCCCACCCCGCCCGGGTCGGGCGGCGGGCCGGGCTCCGGGCGCGGCCCCGTGGGCAAGCGGCCCGGCGGCGCGGCCCCGGGCGCCGGACAGCCCCGCAGGCGGGCGACCGGGTTCCGTCCCGGCGGGTATGTCGCCCCGCTCGCCGGCGGAGCTCACCCCGCCCGACGCGGGCGGCGGGCCCGGCGCGACACGCAAGCGCCCCGGTGAGGCAGGGCGCTTGCCCGACGGTTGCCTGAGGCCTGACGGAGTTTCGAGCCGCGCCCTGCGGGCGCCTCGCCCTGGGTCGTCGCACCGCGTGGTGGACTGTCAGGTCCCCGGACCGGCGGGCGGCCCGGCAGGGCGTGGGCTCCGGCCTGTCGGCTCCGGCGAGGTCCGGCCGCCGCCCTTGCCCTGACGGCGAACGCCCTGCGATCTGCCGCCTCCCCGGTCGGCGGCCGGGGTGGGCCCGGCTCCGGGTGCCGGACGGCACCGGCGGGTTCCGAGCCCTCGGTCCACGGCCGGTCGGGGGCCTGGCGTGCCTGGGCCGGGGTGCTGGGCAGCCCCGGTCGGTTCTCCAGGCCCCGGGCCGGCGCGTCAGGGCCCGGCCTCCGGGAGGGCCGGGCGGGCCGAGGGTGTCAGTCCTCGAAGCCTTCCGCGGCTCGCTTCGCGCGGAGGTCCATGATGGCTCGGCGGCGGGCCAGGCGGTGGGTGCGGCGGATCTGGGCCTCCTGGTAGCGGCGGCGGTCCTGCTCGGTCTCCGGTGTGACCGGCGGCACCCGGCGCGGCTTGCCGTCGGCGTCGACGGCCGCGAAGACCAGGTAGGCCGAGCCGACCTGCGTGGCCGGCGCCGACTCGTTCCAGCGCTCCGCCAGCACCCGCACGCCGACCTCCATCGAGGTCCGCCCGGTCCAGTTGACCTGGGCCTTCACATGGACCAGGTCACCGACGCGGACCGGCTCCAGGAACGCCATCTCGTCCATGGACGCGGTCACGGCCGGCCCCCCGGAGTGCCGGCCGGCGACGGCGCCCGCCGCGTCGTCGACCAGTTTCATGATCACCCCACCGTGCACGGTGCCCAGAAGGTTGGTGTCGTTGTGCGTCATGATGTGGCTGAGCGTGGTGCGGGACGCCGAGACGGGCTTGCCCGGGATTTCCGGACTGTCCGTCGGCACGGCAGGGGCCTGGTCTGTCATGGCCTCCACCTTATGCGCTGGTGACAACCGGCTTGTACGGCGGTGACAGAGGCCCGATATGTGTCAGCTTCGCAACAGCGGTGCCCTGATTTTCCGACGACCCTTGTATGGCCCACCACCCGGACCTGCACACTGTCTCCCATGAATGACTGGCCCGAGGCATGGTCCGACGACAACCGCGGCGGCCGCTACGGACGCGGGAGCGGGAGCGCACAGCCCGAGGGCGCCCGTGTCATGCGGCAGGTCCGCCGCGGACAGCCGGCCCCTCCCGGGCAGGGCGCCTACGGCGGCGTGCCGCAGCAGCCCAACTACGTCGACGGCGGCGGACACGGCGGCGGCTACGACAGCGGCTACAACACCGGCCAGGTCTACGGCGGCGCCGGCGGACACGGCGGCGGTGACGGCTACGGCGGCCCGCAGCGCCCCGCCCCGGACTGGCGCCGTCGTATCAAGTGGACGGCGATCACGCTGGTGACCGTGCTGTTCGTCACGACCGTCGCGACGTACTTCTGGGCCGACTCCAAGCTCAACCGCGAGGTCGACCTGTCGAAGGTGATCGAGCGGCCCGAGAAGGGCGAGGGCACCAACTACCTCATCGTCGGCTCCGACAGCCGCGAGGGGCTGACCGCCGAGGACAAGAAGAAGCTGCACACCGGCTCCGCCGACGGCAAGCGCACGGACTCGGTGATGATCCTGCACACCGGGGACAACGGCCCGACCCTGATATCCCTCCCCCGGGACTCGAACGTGGAGATCCCCGCCTTCAAGGGCTCCGAGTCGGGCAAGACCTACCCCGGGACCGGCCGGCAGGTGAAGCTGAACGCCGCCTACGCCGAGGACGGCCCGGAGCTGCTGGTCCGCACGGTGGAGTTCAACACCGGGCTGCACATCGACCACTACGTGGAGATCGGCTTCGGCGGCTTCGCGAACATCGTGGACGCGGTCGGCGGCGTGGAGATCGACATCCCGCAGGACATCAAGGACACCAAGTCCGGCGCCGACCTCAAGAAGGGCAAGCAGACCCTGAACGGCGAGGAGGCGCTCGCCTTCGTCCGCACCCGCTACGCCCTGGCCGGGTCCGACCTGGACCGCACCAAGAACCAGCAGAAGTTCCTGTCCGCCCTGGCCAACCAGGTGGCGACCCCCAGCACCGTGCTCAACCCCTTCAAGCTGTACCCGACGATGGGCGCCGGCCTGGACTCCCTGATCGTCGACAAGGACATGGGCCTGTTCGACCTGGCCGACATGTTCTGGTCGATGAAGGGCGTCAGCGGCGGCGACGGCACGTCGATGAACATGCCGATCTCCGGCTCCACCGGCGGCAACCTGCTGTGGGACAAGGCAAAGGTGAAGCAGCTGGTCGACCAGCTGAACAACGACGAGAAGGTCACCGTCAAGGGCAACTGACGCCCCGAACGGCACCGTACGAGGGCACCCCCGCGGGGGTGCCCTCGCGCACGTCCGGAGCGGTCGGTCACATGGGCGCGCCCGCCATCGCGCGGCACGTCTCGGAGCAGCGGCGGCAGGACTCCGCGCACCGCGTCATCCGCTCGTCGTCCGGCATGGACATGCACGCCTCGGCGCACAGGTCGCAGGCCTGCGCGCAGATCATGCACATCTCGTTCGCCAGCGGCGAGCGGCGCATCATCATGTCCGCGCAAGAGCGGGTCATCTCCGAACAGTCCAGGAGCGCCCGCATGATCCGCGTCTGGGCCTCGCCGCCCGTCTGCAGACACGCGCTCATGGTCTCCTCGCACACGCCGTGGCATTCCATGCACGCCTGGACGCAGTCCTGCATCTCCTTGCTCAGCGGTTCGACGGTCGGCTGCTGCTGGGTCATGGTTCCTCCCGGGGGACGGCGCGGGCCGCCGCTCGGCCCCGCACCTTCCGTCCTACGCCCCTGTGGCCATGACCACCACGCGGCGCTGCTTGACCGCACCGGGAGCGGCAACAAGGAGGGGTGGCGCTCCTGACCACGGCGCCGAGGGGGCGGTCGCAGGACACACAGGGGAGAGGGACGTGACACCACAGACGGAGCGCAAGAGGCTGCGCAGACGGCTGGAGCGGCTCATCGGCATAGCGGCGACCGAGGGCAACGAGCTCGTGCCGCTGCGCAACGGCGACGAGATCTTCCCCGCGATGCTGGCGGCCATCCGTGCCGCGGAGCACACGGTCGACATGATGACCTTCGTCTACTGGCGGGGCGACATCGCGCGCGAGTTCGCCGAGGCCCTGGCGGACCGGGCCCGCGCGGGGGTGCGGGTACGGCTGCTGCTGGACGGCTTCGGAGCCAAGGAGATCGAGCCGGGCCTGCTGGAGGCCATGGCGGACGCGGGCGTCCACGTGGCCTGGTTCCGCAAGCCCACCCGGCTGTCGCCGATGCGGCAGAACCACCGCTGCCACCGCAAGGTGCTGGTCACCGACGAGCACACCGCCTTCACCGGCGGCGTCGGCATCGCCCGCGAGTGGTGCGGCAACGCCCGCAACCCCGACGAATGGCGCGACACCCATGTGCAGGTCAGGGGCCCGGCCGTGGACGGCATCGCCGCGGCCTTCGCGCAGAACTGGGCGGAGTGCCACGACGAGCTGTACGACGAGCACGACCGCTTCACCTCGCAGGAGCAGCCGGGCAACGCCACGGTCCAGGTGGTGCGGGGCTCGGCCAGCTTCGGCTGGCAGGACATGCAGACCCTGCTGCGTGTGGTGATCACCTCGGCGCAGGAGCGGTTCCGGCTGTCCACGGCGTACTTCGCGCCGGACGAGTACTTCATCGACCTGCTGGCGGCCGCCGCCCGCCGGGGCGTGAAGGTGGAGATCCTGCTGCCCGGCCCGCACACCGACCAGCGCGCCTGTCTGCTGGCCGGGCGTCAGCACTACCAGACGCTGGTGGACGCGGGCGTGGAGGTGCGGGAGTACCAGCCGACCATGCTCCACACGAAGATCATCACGGTGGACGGGGTCTGCTCCCTGATCGGCTCGACCAACTTCAACCGCCGCTCCCTGGAGCACGACGAGGAGGTCATGCTGGCCGTCCTCGACGAGGACTTCACCGCCGCGCTCGACGCCGACTTCGACGCCGACCGCAAGCTGAGCGAGCCGATCGACGCGGAGCGCTGGCGGCGCCGTCCGCTGCCCGCGCGTCTGGCCGAGGCGGCGGTCACCCCGATCCGGCGTTTCCTGTGAGCCGGCGGCGATGAGTTCTCCCCTTCCGGGGAGTCCTCACACTGTCACCTGGCGAGGAGGGACAGTGCCACAGCTGCTGAGAGTGCAGAACTTCAACGTCTCGAGCGACGGGGTCGGCGCGGGCGAGGACCAGACCCTGGAGCGGCCCTTCGGCCACGTGGACCCCGGCGCGCTCTTCGCCTGGGCCGGCGCGACCGCGAGCTGGCCGAACCGCACCGCCCCCGGCGGGACCCGGGGCATCGACGACTACTTCACCCGGGACTTCGCGAACAACATCGGCGCGGAGATCATGGGGCGCAACAAGTTCGGGCCCCAGCGCGGGCCCTGGCGGGACCACGAATGGCAGGGCTGGTGGGGGGACGAGCCGCCGTTCCACACGCCGGTGTTCGTGATGACCCACCACCCGCGTCCGTCCGTCACGCTGTCCGACACCACGTTCCACTTCGTCGAGGGCGACCCCAGGACGGTGCTGGATCTGGCGCGGGAGGCGGCGGACGGCAAGGACGTGCGGCTCGGCGGCGGGGTGAGCACCGTACGGCAGTTCCTGGACGCCGGTCTGGTCGACACCCTGCACGTGGCGGTGTCACCGATGAAGATCGGCTCCGGGCTGCGCCTGTGGGACTCCCCCGACGACCTGCTCGACCGGTTCCACCTGGAGGTCGTGCCGAGCCCGAGCGGGGTGGCGCACCACCTGTTCTGGCGTAAGTGACGGCCACGGCGGCCCGGACGGCGCCGAGGGCCCGCACGGCGAAGGAGGGCGCCCGTCACCGGACACCCTCCCGAGGCTCTGCCTCCGCCCTTACGGCAGGTTGCGGGCCATCACGATGCGCTGGACCTGGTTCGTGCCCTCGTAGATCTGGGTGATCTTGGCGTCGCGCATCATGCGCTCGACCGGGTAGTCGCGGGTGTAGCCGTAGCCGCCGAGGAGCTGGACGGCGTCGGTGGTGACCTCCATGGCGACGTCGGAGGCGAAGCACTTGGCGGCGGCGCCCTGGAAGGTCAGGTCGCTGTCGCCGCGCTCGGACTTCGCGGCGGCCGCGTAGGTGAGCTGGCGGGCGGCCTCGATCTTCATGGCCATGTCGGCGAGCATGAACTGCACGCCCTGGAAGTCGCCGATCGGCTTGCCGAACTGCTTGCGCTCCTGGACGTAGCCCTTGGCGTAGTCGAGGGCGCCCTGGGCAATGCCGAGGGCCTGTGCCGCGATGGTGATGCGGGTGTGGTCCAGGGTCTTCATCGCCGTGGCGAAGCCGGTGCCCTCCTCGCCGATCATGCGGTCGGCGGGGATGCGGACGTTGTCCAGGTAGACCTCGCGGGTGGGCGAGCCCTTGATGCCGAGCTTCTTCTCCGGCGCGCCGAAGGAGACACCCTCGTCGGACTTCTCCACGACGAAGGCGGAGATGCCCTTGGAGCGCTTGCTCGGGTCGGTGACGGCCATCACCGTGTAGAACTCGGACTCGCCGGCGTTGGTGATCCAGCGCTTCACGCCGTTGAGGATCCAGTGGTCGCCGTCGCGCACGGCCTTGGTCTTCATGCCGGCCGCGTCGGAGCCGGCGTCCGGCTCGGAGAGGCAGTACGAGAACATCGCGTCGCCCTTGGCGAGCGGGCCCATGTACTTCTTCTTCAGCTCCTCGGAGCCGGAGAGGATGACGGGCAGCGAGCCCAGCTTGTTCACCGCGGGGATGAGGGAGGAGGACGCGCAGACGCGGGCCACCTCCTCGATCACGATGACCGTGGCGAGGGCGTCCGCGCCGGCGCCGCCGTACTCCTCGGGCACGTGCACGGCGTGCAGGTCGTTGGCGACGAGCGCGTCGAGGGCCTCGCGGGGGAAGCGGGCCTCCTCGTCCACCGCGGCGGCGTGCGGCGCGATCTTCGCCTCGGCCAGCGAGCGGACGGCGTCACGGAGCATGTCGTGCTCCTCGGACGGGCGGTACAGGTCGAAGTCAGCCGATCCGGCCAAGGTCTCTCACGCTCCAAAACACTGCGATGCTGGTCACGCTAACTACCGTTAAGTAACTCAAATGTTAGCCCTCCCCCCTGGCCGTGGATAGGTGAGCTGGGCGACAGCGGCGGGACCGCCGGGCGGGAAGGCCGCGGGCGCCCCGGATATGCTCGGGCGCGCACGTGCCTGCCGCAGACCCCTGGAGCACCCATGGCCCTCAAGATCACCGTGATCGGCACCGGTTATCTCGGCGCGACCCACGCGGCGGCCATGGCGGAGCTGGGATTCGAGGTGATGGGCCTCGACGTGGTGCCGGAGAAGATCGACAAGCTGCGCCGCGGCGAGGTCCCGATGTACGAGCCGGGACTCGAGGAGCTGCTGCGCCGACACGTGGCCGGGATCGAGGGCTCGACCGGCCGGCTGCGGTTCACCATGGACTGGGCCGAGCTGGGCGAGTTCGGCGACATCCACTTCGTCTGCGTGAACACCCCGCAGCGGCACGGCGAGTACGCCTGCGACATGTCGTACGTCGACTCGGCGATCGCCTCGCTCGCCCCGCATCTGAAGGGTCCCGCGCTGGTCGTGGGCAAGTCGACGGTGCCCGTCGGCTCGGCCGACCGGCTGGCCGCCTACCTCGCCGAGCACGCGCCGGCCGGGGCGGACGCGGAGCTGGCCTGGAACCCGGAGTTCCTGCGGGAGGGCTTCGCGGTGCAGGACACCCTGCACCCGGACCGGATCGTGGTGGGCGTGCGCAGCGAGCGCTCGGAGAAGCTGCTGCGCGAGGTGTACTCCACGCCGGTCGAGGAGGGATCGCCGTTCGTGGTGACGGACTTCCCGACGGCGGAGCTGGTGAAGACCTCCGCGAACTCCTTCCTGGCCACCAAGATCTCGTTCATCAACGCGATGGCGGAGCTGTGCGAGGCCACCGGCGGTGACGTCGCCAAGCTGGCGGAGGCGATCGGCTACGACGACCGGATCGGCCGGAAGTTCCTGCGGGCCGGGATCGGCTTCGGCGGCGGCTGCCTGCCGAAGGACATCCGCGCGTTCATGGCGCGCGCCGGTGAGCTGGGCGCGGACCAGGCGCTGACGTTCCTGCGGGAGATCGACTCGATCAACATGCGCCAGCGCGGCCGGATGGTGGAGCTGACCCGGCAGGCGCTGGGCGGCGGGGCGTTCCTCGGCAAGCGGGTGGCGGTGCTGGGCGCGACGTTCAAGCCGGACTCGGACGACGTGCGCGACTCGCCGGCGCTGAACGTGGCCGGGCAGATCCATCTGCAGGGCGGCCAGGTCACGGTGTACGACCCGAAGGGCATGGAGAACGCCCGCAGCCTGTTCCCGACGCTGGGGTACGCCGGCTCGGCACTGGAGGCGGTGCGCGGTGCGCACGTCGTGCTGCACCTGACGGAGTGGCAGGAGTTCCGCGAGCTGGACCCGGCGGAGCTGGGCGAGGTCGTGGCCGACCGGCTGGTGCTCGACGGGCGCAACGCCCTCGACCCGGAGGCCTGGCGGCGGGCGGGCTGGCGCTACCGGGCGATGGGCCGCCCCGGCGCCTGATCGAGGAACCGGACACAGGTGACGCCGGTTCGGCCGAGGCTCAGTCGGCCGAACCGGCGTCGCATCGCATTCTGCCCCACGGCGCGCGGATGTGGTGCCGCTACCCCTGCTTCGCCCGGTATCGGCGCATCTTCGCGCGAGCCCCGCACACCTGCATCGAGCACCAGCGGCCACGCCCGCCGGGGCTGCGGTCGTAGTACGCCCAGTGGCAGGTCGGGGACTCGCAGGCCTTGAAGCGCTGCCAGGTGCCGGCGGTGAGCGCCTCGGCGACGGCGACGGCGACCCGGGAGAGCAGCGGACCCTCGTCGACCGGGGCGAGGGCGGCCGAGCCGTCGGCGGGGTCCACGGTGACCACCAGGGGCGCGCGGGCGAGCAGGTCGCCGAGCGGGGTGACCGGGCCGTGGGCGGGGTGGCCGGCGTGCGCGAGCAGGGTGGCCCGGAGGGACTCGCGCAGTTCCCGGGCGGCGTCCACGGTGTCCTCGGTGAGCCCGAAGGGCGCGCGGCCCTCGGGGGTGTCCAGCGCGTCCCGGCCGGTGGCCAGGTCCACCGTGTTGACGAGGGCCTGCACCAGGGTCAGTCGCCCGGGCGGGGCCGCTCTTTCGGTCATGACGCGAGGCCACCTCTCTCAAATCCCTTGCAACGTTACCGCCTCTGCGGGAGCATGCGGTAACGGTTACCAGCAGACCGCTTTTGGCGGTAACACGAGGAGGCAGTCATGTCCGTAGCGAAGGTGGGCGCCGTCGTCCTGGACTGTCCTGACCCGAGCGCGCTGGCCGGCTTCTACGCCGGTGTCGTGGGCGGCGCGGCCGAGGGTGAGGGCGACTGGGTGGACCTGAAGGTGCCCGGTGGGCCGACGCTGGCCTTCCAGCGTGCCGAGGGGTTCGTGCCGCCGCGGTGGCCCGCGGCCGACCGCTCCCAGCAGTTCCATCTCGACCTGACCGTCGAGGACCTGGACGCGGCGGAGAAGGAGGTCCTGGCGCTGGGCGCCAGGCCGCTGGACACGGAGGACCGCTCGCGGACGTTCCGGGTTTACGCGGACCCGGCCGGGCACCCGTTCTGCCTCTGTGCCTGCTGAGATCAGGAGGAATCCGATGGCCCCCGTGGCACGACTGCGCAGTGTCGTCCTGGACTGCCCCGACCCCAACGAGCTGGCCGTCTTCTACGCGGCCGTCGCCGGCGGCACCCCCGAGGCGGAGGACGCGGACTGGGTGGTCCTGCAGGTCCCCTCGGGCCCGCGGCTCGCCTTCCAGCGGGCCCCCGGCTTCACCCCGCCGGCCTGGCCGAGCGCCGAGCACGACTCGCAGCAGTTCCACCTCGACTTCGACGCGGGCGGGACCTGGGAGGAGGTCGACGCGGCCGAGGAGAAGGTGCTGGCGCTCGGGGCGAAGGTGCTGGACCGGGAGGACTGGGAGACGAAGGACTTCCGTGTCTACGCCGATCCGGCGGGCCATCCCTTCTGTCTGTGCCGCATCGAGCAGCCTTAGGCGGCGCTCGGGACGCGAGAGGAGCGGCACCGCTTCGACGCCGGGTGCGGGTGGTTTGTGGCTGGTCGCGTAGTTCCCCGCGCCCCTGGGGGGTGGGTGCGGGTGGTTTGTGGCTGGTCGCGCAGTTCCCCGCGCCCCCGGGGGGTGGGTGCGGGTGGTTTGTGGCTGGTCGCGCAGTTCCCCGCGCCCCTGGGGGGCGGGTGCGGGACCTCCGTGGCTGGTCGCGCAGTTCCCCGCGCCCCCGGGGGGGCGGGTGCGGGTGGTTTGTGGCTGGTCGCGCAGTTCCCCGCGCCCCTGGGGGCGGGTGCGGGACCTCCGGGGCTGGCCGCGTCCGGGCAGCGCCTCAGCCGTCGAGGGCGGTGACCGTCGCCGTCGACGGCGGGCGGCGCTGCTGCGCGGTGTGCGCGGTGAAGGCCGCGGCGCGCAGCACCCGCTGGACGTTGCCCCAGGTCAGCAGGGCGACGTCGGCCTCGTCCCAGCCCCGCCGCAGCAGCTCGGCGATCAGCCTCGGATAGCACGACGGGTCGCTCAGTTCCTGCGGGTGGGCGCTTCCGGTGTCGTAGGTGCCGGACAGGCCGACGCAGTCCGGGCCGGCGAGGGTACGGACGTGGTCGAGGTGGTCGGCGACGTCCCGGACGGTCGGGCCCGCCTGCTCGGCGGTCAGCGGCACCAGGCACAGGCCCTTGGCCTCGCCCACCGCGGTGAGCAGGTCGTCGGGCAGGTTGGCCGGGTGCGGGCGCAGGTCACGGGCTGCGGACCGGCTGAACAGCACGGGCGCCTTGGACACGGTGAGGGCCCGGCGGATCGTCGGGGTGGAGGCGTGGGAGAGGTCGGCGACCATGCCGATCCGGTTCATCTCACGCACGACCTCCTCGCCGAACCGGGTGAGCCCGGCGGGACCGGCCCATGAGGTGCCGGTCAGGGTGAGCACCCGCAGGCCGAGGGCGTGCAGCGCCCGCAGGACGCTCAGGGAATCGCCGAGTGCGGGCGCCCCGGCCGGTCCGAACAGCACGGCGACCCGGCCGCAGTTCCGGGCGTCCACGAACTCCCCGGCGGTGCGGGCGGGGCGCAGGTCCTCGTCGTGGCCGGCGACGACCGCCTGCGCCAGGTCCAGCTGTTCCAGGGTGGTGGTCAGGGCCCGGTCGCCGTCGTGTCCCTCGGGCAGGTGCAGCGCCCAGAAGACGGCGCCGACCTGCCCCCTGCGCAGCCGGGGCACGTCCGCGTCGACGGCGCTCTCCCCGAGGTCGAGGTCGTACCAGGGCAGTCCGCGCAGCGCCCAGGGCAGCCCGCTGTAGCCGTCGGCGACGGGGTGGGCGGCGAGGACGGCCCGGGCGCGGTACAAAGGGTCGTCGTCCGGGTCGGAGACGGGCCGGTACTCCTCCGGCCCGACGACCACCGCCTCCTGCGGGAACGGCTCGTCGACACGGCCGACCTCGGCGGCGGGATGCAGGTCGTCCTGGAGATCGGCCATCACGGGGCTCCGTACGTCGTGACCTCGGCGGTACGGTCACCGTCGCACGGAGCACCCACGGGCTTCCTGGTGAACGCGGCGTTCGGGGTAAGACGGGCCGCCCGCCCCCGCGCCGCGTCCGCCGGTCAGCCGTCCAGCGCCTCGATGCGAGCGTTGGACGGCGCGCGCGTCGCCCGCAGGTCGCGGGCCACGTCCTCGGCGGCGCCCAGCACCCGGACCGCGTTCTGCCAGGTCAGCTTGGACAGGTCGGCCCGGGACCAGCCTCGGTCCAGCAGCTCGGCGATCAGCCGGGGGTAGCCGGAGACGTCGTCGAGGCCGTCGGGGGTGAAGGCCGTGCCGTCGTAGTCGCCGCCGATGCCGAGGTGGTCGATGCCGGCGACCTCGCGCATGTGGTCGAGGTGGTCGGCGACGGTGGACACCGTGGCGACGGGCCGCGGGCGGCTCTCCTCGAAGGCGCGGTGCAGCTTCATCGCCTCGGGGCTGGTGTCGAGGTGGTGGAAGCCGTGCGCGCGGAGGTTCTCGTCGGCGGCGGACGTCCAGTCGACGGCGGCCTGGAGCACGAACTTCGGCACGAACGTCACCATCGCGATGCCGCCGTTGGCGGGCAGCCGCTCCAGCACGTCGTCGGGGATGTTGCGCGGGTGGTCGCAGACCGCGCGGGCGGAGGAGTGGGAGAAGATCACCGGCGCGGTGCTGGTGTCGAGCGCGTCCCTCATGGTCGTGGCGGCGACGTGGGAGAGGTCGACCAGCATGCCGAGGCGGTTCATCTCCCGCACCACCTCGTGGCCGAACGCCGACAGGCCGCCCACGGCGGGCTCGTCGGTCGCCGAGTCCGCCCACGCCACGTTGAAGTTGTGGGTGAGGGTCAGGTAGCGCACGCCGAGGTCGTACAGCCCGCGCAGGGTGCCGAGGGAGTTGGCGATGGAGTGACCGCCCTCCGCCCCCATGAGGGAGGCGATACGGCCCTCGCGGCGCGCGGCCTCCATGTCGGCGGCGGTCAGCGCAAGCGCCAGGTCCCGCGGATGACGGGCCGCCAACTGCCGTACGCAGTCGATCTGTTCCAGGGTGGCCGGGACCGGGTCGGGGGCGTCGGCGCGGACGTACACCGACCAGAACTGCGCGCCCACGCCGCCGGCGCGCAGCCGGGGGATGTCGGTGTGGAGGTGTGCGGACTGGTCGGCGGAGATGTCGCGGGCGTCGAGGTCGTAGGTGACCTGTTCGCGCAGCGCCCAGGGCAGGTCGTTGTGCCCGTCGACGACGGGGAACTCGGCGAGCAGCGCGCGGGCTTCGTCCAGGGATGTCATGCCGCCCACCCCGCTCACTTGCCGAAGCCGAAGCCGGCGCCGGAGCCCTCGGCCTTCGCCTTCAGCCGCTTGCCCTTCTCGGTCGCCTGGTCGTTCAGCTCCTGCTGGAACTCCTTCATACGGCCGAGGAGTTCCTCGTCGTGGGCGGCGAGGATGCGGGCCGCGAGCAGACCGGCGTTGCGCGCGCCGGCCACGGAGACGGTGGCGACCGGCACACCGGCGGGCATCTGCACGATCGACAGCAACGAGTCCATGCCGTCGAGGTACTTCAGCGGCACGGGCACACCGATGACGGGCAGCGGGGTCACCGAGGCGAGCATGCCGGGCAGGTGGGCGGCGCCGCCCGCGCCCGCGATGATCGCCTTCAGCCCGCGGTCGGCGGCCTGCTCGCCGTACGCGATCATCTCGCGGGGCATGCGGTGCGCGGAGACGACGTCGACCTCGTAGGCGATCTCGAACTCGTCGAGGGCCTTGGCCGCCGCCTCCATGACGGGCCAGTCGGAGTCGGACCCCATGACAATGCCTACAACCGGGCTCATTCGGTGATCGTGCCTCTCAGGTAGCCGGCTGCGTGACGGGCGCGTTCCAGCACGTCGTCCAGGTCGTCGCCGTAGGTGTTCACGTGACCGACCTTGCGGCCGGGCTTCACGTCCTTGCCGTACATGTGGATCTTCAGCTGGGGGTCGCGGGCCATGCAGTGCAGGTACGCGGAGTACATGTCCGGGTAGTCACCGCCGAGCACGTTGACCATGACGGTCCACTTCGCGCGCGGGCGCGGGTCGCCGAGCGGCAGATCGAGCACGGCGCGGACGTGGTTGGCGAACTGCGAGGTGATCGCGCCGTCCATGGACCAGTGACCGGAGTTGTGCGGGCGCATCGCGAGTTCGTTGACCAGGATGCGGCCGTCGCGGGTCTGGAACAGCTCCACCGCGAGGTGGCCGACGACACCGAGCTCCTTGGCGATGTTCAGCGCCATCTCCTCGGCCCGCAGCGCGAGGTCCTCGTCGAGGGCGGGGGCGGGCGCGATCACGGTGTCGCAGACGCCGTTCACCTGCTGCGACTCCACCGCCGGGTAGGCCACGGCCTGGCCGTGCGGGGAGCGGACCACGTTGGCGGCCAGCTCGCGCACGAAGTCGACCTTCTCCTCGGCGAGGACGGGGACGCCGGCCTTGAACGGCTCGGCGGCCTCCTCGACGGTGCGGACGACCCACACGCCCTTGCCGTCGTAGCCGCCGCGAACCGTCTTCAGGACGACGGGGAAGCCTTCGCCCTCCGCCGCGAACGCGGCCACGTCCTCGGGCCCGGAGACGATGCGGTGCCGCGGGCAGGGCACGCCGATCGCGTCGAGCTTCTCGCGCATCACCCCCTTGTCCTGGGCGTGCACGAGCGCGTCGGGGCCGGGGCGGACGGGGATGCCGTCGGCCTCCAGGGCCCTGAGGTGCTCGGTGGGCACGTGCTCGTGGTCGAAGGTGATCACGTCGCAGCCGCGCGCGAAGGCGCGCAGCGTGTCCAGGTCGCGGTAGTCGCCGACGACGACATCGCTCACCACCTGGGCCGCTGAGTCCTGCGGGGTGTCACTGAGGAGCTTGAACCTGATGCCGAGCGGGATGCCCGCCTCGTGTGTCATACGAGCGAGCTGGCCACCGCCGACCATGCCGACTACCGGGAACGTCACGTCCCCCAGGGTATCCGCCCGCGCCAGGGTGGCCGATTCCCGCCCTCCGCGCGGGACGCACGGGGCACCTGGGGCGGACGGAGCACGGCGTCCGCAGGAAGATCGCGCCTGCTGGTGGTTAGCATGGCGGAGTTGACGCACTTCTACCGACAGGAGCCTGTGGGCGATGGAACGAGGTTCCTCGGGGCTTCGGCGGCTCTTCCGTGAGGTGGCCAAGTTCGGCGCGGTGGGGGGAGCCGGGGTTCTGGTCAACCTCGGTGTGTTCAATCTGGTCCGGCAGGCGTCCGATCTCCCGGTGGTCCGGGCGAGCGTGATCGCCACCGTCGTGGCGATCGTCTTCAACTACGTGGGGTTCCGGTACTTCACCTACCGCGACCGCGACAAGTCCCGCCGCACCCGCGAGATGTCGCTGTTCCTGCTGTTCAGCGTCATCGGCCTGGTGATCGAGAACGGCGTGCTCTACACCGCGACGTACGGCTTCGGCTGGGACAGCTCGCTGCAGAGCAACATCTTCAAGTTCGTCGGCATCGGCGTCGCCACGCTGTTCCGCTTCTGGTCCTACCGCACGTGGGTGTTCCGTGCGCTGCCGGGGCGGGACGTGCCCGTGGCCGGCTCGGCGCCGGTCACCGGTGACCGGGCTCGGCAGCGGGTGCCGTAGGCCGGGTCCGGCTCAGCGCACCGTCCTGCGGTTCTCCTCGTCCGGGTCCTTCCGCGGGGGCGTGCTGGAGAGGAACAGACCGAAGACGGCCGGATTGGCCTGGAGCATCTCCAGCCGGCCGCCGTCCGCCTCCGCCAGGTCCCGGGCGACCGCGAGGCCGATGCCGGTGGAGTTGCGGCCGCTGATCGCCCGTTCGAAGATCCGCGAGCCCAGCTCGGCGGGGACGCCCGGCCCCTCGTCGGTGACCTCCACGACGATCTGGTTGCCGGTGACGCGGGTGCGCAGGGCGACCGTGCCGCCGCCGTGCATCAGCGAGTTCTCGATCAGCGCGGCCAGTACCTGGGCGACCGCCCCCGGTGTGCCCACCGCCCGCAGCTCCCGCTTGCCGGAGGTGACGATGGCCCGGCCCGCGCTGCGGTAGGCGGGGCGCCACTCCGCGAGCTGCTGCTTGATCACCTCGTCGAGGTCGAAGGTGACGGCGGAGCCCGTGCGCGGATCCCGGGAGTTGGTCAGCAGCCGCTCCACCACGTCCGTCAGCCGCTCCACCTGCGCGAGCGCGATGGTCGCCTCCTCCTTCACCGTGTCCGGGTCGTCGGTGAGGGTGATCTCCTCCAGGCGCATCGACAGCGCGGTGAGCGGGGTGCGCAGTTGGTGGGAGGCGTCGGCCGCCAGGCGCCGCTCGGCGGTCAGCATGCGGGCGATGCGCTCGGCGGAGGCGTCCAGCACGTCGGCGACCCGGTCCAGCTCCGGGACGCCGTAGCGGCGGTGGCGGGGGCGCGGGTCGCCGGAGCCGAGGCGCTCGGCGGTCTCCGCGAGGTCGGTCAGCGGCGAGGCGAGGCGGTTGGCCTGCCGGATCGCCAGCAGCACCGCCGCGATCACCGCGAGGAGCGCCACCAGGCCGATGATCAGGAGGGTGCGGGCGACCTCCTGGGTCACCGAGGAGCGCGGCTCCTGCACGGTGACCGTCTCGCCCTCCTCGCCGGGTGCCGTGGCGCTGATGACGTCGCCGTCCGGACGGGAGCCGAGCTCGATGGGCGGCTTGCCGGGGATCCGGACGACGGCGTAACGGTCCTCGGTGACCTGGTCGGCGAGGATCCCGGCGGTGACCTTGTCCTCGACGAGCAGCCGACTGTCGACGATGCTCGCCAGCCGCACCGCCTCGGACTCCACGCGCTCCTTGGCGGTCTCGGTGATGGTGCGGGTCTCGACGATCACCAGCGAGACGCCGAAGACGGCGATCACGACGAGCACCACGGCGAGCGTGGACTGGATCAGACGGCGGCGCATGTTCTCTTACCCGGTGGCGGAACCCCGGCGGGGTTCAGCTCTTCTCGAAACGGAAGCCCACGCCGCGCACGGTGGCGATGTAGCGGGGGTTGGCCGCGTCGTCGCCGAGCTTCTTGCGCAGCCAGGAGATGTGCATGTCGAGGGTCTTGGTGGAGGACCACCAGGTGGTGTCCCAGACCTCGCGCATGAGCTGGTCGCGGGTGACGACCCGGCCCGCGTCGCGCACCAGAACCCGCAGCAGGTCGAACTCCTTGGCGGTGAGCTGCAGCTCCTCGTCGCCCATCCACGCCCGGTGCGACTCGACGTCGATGCGCACCCCGTGGGTGGCCGGCGGCTGCTGCGGCTCGGCCGCGCCGCGCCGGAGCAAGGCCCGCACCCGGGCCAGCAGTTCGGCGAGCCGGAACGGCTTGGTGACGTAGTCGTCGGCGCCCGCGTCCAGGCCGACGACCGTGTCCACCTCGTCGGCGCGCGCGGTGAGGATCAGCAGGGGGATCGTGTGCCCCCCGGCGCGGAGCCGGCGGGCGACCTCCAGGCCGTCCATGCCCGGCAGTCCGAGGTCCAGCACGACCAGGTCGACGCCGCCCTGCATTCCGGCGTCCAGTGCGCCGGGTCCGTCCTCACGCACCTCGACTTCGTAGCCCTCCCGGCGCAGGGCGCGGGCCAGCGGCTCCGAGATGGACGCGTCGTCCTCGGCGAGCAGTACACGGGTCATGCCGATGATGGTAGACCCGCCGGTCGGGCCGCAGGGGTGTGATCGCCCGGCTCGGTTCTTACCGTCGCCTCACCCGTTTCTCACCTCCGCAAGCCCTGGTACGGACCTGAGGGTGTGGGGTGCGATGCTGGGTAGGGCCTTCGAATGGGTGATCAAGGCGTCTTGCAACCTGTGATTCACGTCTCAAGTCCTTCCATATCCGGCACTGTCCTGCCGTATGGTGAATCAACGCCTGTTGCACCGTGGGGACCTTTGGCGGCAGTTGACGCTGAAGGTCTCTTTTGTGTGCGGGCCGGTATGTCGTACCGGCCCCGAAGCAATGACCTGTGGCCGGGCCTTCACCGCGCGTCGACGCACGGCGGAGGTGTGGATCCCGGTGGTCGCCGTCCGTCGCTCCGTGATCCGGAGCGGCACCCCCCGGGCGTGGGGCGGACGGTACGGCCTGCCGGTGCCGGCCAGCCCCCCACCGGGCGCGTACCCGCTCCTCGCGCGACGCGTCCCGACAGCAAGGAACGACCATGGCGTCCAGCCTGACGAAGGACTCGGTCTCCCCGGGCACCCCCGGATCCGAGAAGACCTTCTTCGGCCACCCCCGCGGACTGGCCACTCTCTTCATGACCGAGATGTGGGAGCGTTTCTCCTACTACGGCATGAGGGCCCTGCTCCCGCTGTACCTCGTCGCGCCGGGCGGACTCGGTCTGAGCGCGGGCACCGCCACCGCCATCTACTCGGTGTACCTCTCCCTGGTGTACCTGCTCGCCATGCCGGGCGGCTGGTTCGGTGACCGGGTCTGGGGCCCCCGCAAGACCGTCGCCGTCGCCGGCGGCATCATCATGCTGGGCCACCTGACGCTGGCCCTGCCCAACTCGGGCACCTTCTACGCGGGCCTCGGGCTCGTCGCGATCGGCTCCGGTCTGCTGAAGGCCAACATCTCCACGATGGTCGGCCAGCTCTACAAGGGCCCGGACGACCCGCGCCGGGACGGCGGCTTCACCGTCTTCTACATGGGCATCAACCTCGGTGCCTTCGCCGCGCCGCTGATCATCGGCACCATCGGTGAGAGCGTCAACTGGCACCTGGGCTTCGCGCTCGCCGCGGTCGGCATGGGTCTGGGCGTCACGCAGTTCCTGCTGGGCAGCCGTCACCTGGACGCGCAGTCCAGCGTCGTCCCGAAGCCGCTGTCGGCCGAGGAGAAGGCGTCCACGCTGCGCAAGGCCGCGCTGTGGGCGGGCATCGCCGTCGTCGCGTACGCGATCCTCGGCTTCTCCGGCCACTACACCCTGAACTGGGTCCTGGTCCCGCTGACCCTGCTCGGTGTGATCATCCCGGTGATGGTGCTGGCCCGGATCAAGCGCGACAAGGACCTGGACCGCACCGAGCAGTCGAAGATGTCCGCGTACATCTGGTTCTTCGTCGCCGCCGCGATCTTCTGGATGATCTACGACCAGGGTGGCTCGACCCTGTCGATCTTCGCCGACTCGTCGGCCGAGAACAGCGTGCTGGGCTGGGACTTCCCGGTCTCCTGGTACCAGTCGGTCAACCCGGTCCTGATCATGGCTCTGGCCCCGGTCTTCGCCTGGATCTGGCTCGCGCTGAACCGGCGCGGCAAGGAGCCGAGCACGATCGTGAAGTTCTCGTCCGGCCTGGTGCTGGTCGGTGTCTCCTTCTTCCTGTTCCTGGCCCCGCTGTCGATCGCCGAGGGCGGCCACAAGGCGGCGGCGCTGTGGCTGGTGGCGATCTACTTCGTCCAGACCGTCGGTGAGCTGCTGCTCTCCCCGGTCGGCCTGTCGGTCACCACGAAGATGGCGCCCGCGAAGTACGCCTCGCAGATGATGGGCGTCTGGTTCCTCGCCGTCACCGCCGGTGACGCGACGACCGGTCTGCTGTCCATCGCCGGCGTCGACCTGAACAGGACGGGCATCGTCGCCCTGGAGGCGACGCTCGCCGTCGTGGCGGGTATCGCGGTCTGGATGTACCGCAACAAGGTGAAGTCCCTGATGGGCGACGTCCGCTGACCCGCCCGTAACCCGCACCCCCACTCGACGGAGGGCCCCGCAGCTCAGTAGCTGCGGGGCCCTCCGCGCGTACGGGGGGCGGTGCGCCGGGGCGCGAGTGGTGCGCCTGGGGCGCGGGCCGGTTGCGGGCGGGCGCGGGGCGGAGCGGCAGGGGGCGCCCCGCCTCCGCCTCCCGAGCGCGGGACGGAGGCGGAGGCGGGCACGCCACCGAGGCCATCACCTCGGGCCACTGGACGGGGAGCACCCCGGCGTGGAGCGGGACGGGTGCAGGGGCGCCCCGCGTCGAGGGCCTCGGCGGCGGCCTGCTGCCGGAGCTGAGACCGCGCCCTGGAACCCCGGGTACGGGTGGGGCAGGCCCGGGGCGGGCGCGTGCGGGCGCCATGGTGCGGCGACGGGATGCCGCGGGAGCTGCCGTCCCTCGGCGGGTGGCTTACGGGCGCCGGGCGCGGTGGCGGGAGTCGCCGGAGCGCGACGGCGGGAGCCGGGACGCTCGGGGTGCCGGGGCCGGTGGCATCAGGGGGCTGGGCGCCCGGTTGTGTCGTTGCTGTCAGGGCGCGTCGGGCGGGGTGAGGAGGCGCTCAGGCGGGGGCTGAGGGCCCGGAGGGCGGGGCAGGGCGTACGCGGGCGGGAGGTGCTGTGTGCGGCGGTCTCAGGGCCGTACAGGGGACCCGCCGCTGTACGCGGCCACCGCCCGCCGCTGCCGTCGGACTGCGACGCGTGGGATCCGCGCGCTGCTCGTCATGCGGCCCGCCGCCGTTGCGCCGGGCCGGACTCGCGGGCCCGCGGCCGGCCCGCGTGGGGCGCGACCGGGGTCCGGGCGGTGGCCCGGGTTACGACGGGGTGCCGAGTTCGGCCCAGACCGTCTTGCCCGCCACGTCCGCGGAGCGGACGACGCCCCAGTCCAGGCAGAGGCGCTGGACGATGAACATGCCGTGTCCCCCCGGCCGCCCCGCCCGGTGCGGCGTGCGCGGTGACGGCTGGCCCGTGCCCCGGTCGGTGACCTCGATCCGGATCACTTTGCGGTCGCAGGTGATCGTCATCAGGTCCGGCCCCTCCGCGTGCAGGCACGCGTTGGTGACCAGCTCGGAGACGACGAGCAGGACGTCCTCGGCGGCGGCCCGCCGGTCCGCGGTGTCCGCGGGCAGCCAGCCCCAGTCGTACAGCGCCTGCCGGGTGAAGTCCCGCGCGAGCGGCACGACACCGCTCTGGTCCTCGAAGCTCAGCCGGCGGACCTGGGCGTCACCGGCCGGCCCAGGAGCCGGCTCCGGGGCCGTCGGCACAGCCACACCGCCGTCCTGGGCGCCCCCGATCGGTGCAGCGCCCCCGGGCGTCCCGGAAGCACCGCTGGGCTCCGGACCGCGGTCGCCCGGCGAGTAGGGCCGGGTGGTGCTCATCAGCGCTTCACCTCACCGTGTCACCAGTTCACAATGCAAAATCTTCCGTACTCGGTCAGTCACGCGCGGACGGCCCGAATGGTTCTCGGCACCCTCCCGACCACCGCGTCCGGGACGTTCAGGGTGTCTCCTGCCCGAGCCGACCGCCTGAACACCCCCGTGTTCGCACGAAAAAACGCGCCGGGGAAGCCCGTCGGCCGACGGGAACCGCACGAGCACCCCGCCGGGCCTGCCCGCCCGTGTCACGCCGAATCGTCGGCCAGGGCCGCCTCGAGCGTGTCGTGGACGGCGAACACCGCGTCCGCCCCCGTAATTTCAAACACACGCGCGACAACGGGCTGCATCCCGGCGAGATGCACACCACCTCCGGCCGCCTCGGCCTTGAGCCGGGCACCGAGCAGCACGTTCAGCCCCGTGGAGTCACAGAACTCCAGCCGGGAGCAGTCGATGACGAGCCGCTTGAAACCCTTGGCGAGGCAGTCCTCCAGTGGCTCCCGCAACAGATCGGCGGTGTGATGGTCCAACTCACCCGCCGGGGTCACGACGGCACTGGGGCCCTCTTCTCGCACCTCGACCAGAAGCCGGCCCGACTGTGCGCTGCCGACCGTCCCGCGGTCCATGCCGTCTCTCTCTCCCGAGGTCGTGGCTGTTCCTGACGCCCTCGAACATTACGCCTTCCGGCCATGCATCGACACTCTAACAATCACGCACAAACGGACATAAGCGAACAGAACGCACTTGCGGCATGCTCCGAGTAGCCGATAGGGCTAGTAAAGACCCGTACCCGACCACGGCCGGCTTTGGAGGCGCCGCACACCGCAGTGCACGTATCGGCTTCGGCAGCCATATGCCGAGAACGATGGAGGACATCATGTCACCCCGGCTCGACGCATCGCCTACCCGTCAAGCGACGTCGACACCCCCTCCGGAACATCTGGATCCCATCGAGCAGGACGACCTGGAGGTCGTCGCGGACGGCCTACTCGCCGGACTGCCGGAGATCCCCCCGTACGACGAGGTGGGCCCGGTGGACGCGCGGGCTCTGTCCAAGACCCTCTTCGAGCGCCTGGAGTCGCTCGACGAAGGCACGCACGAGTACTCCTACGTACGCAACACACTCGTCGAACTGAACCTCGCCCTGGTCAAGTTCGCCGCCTCCCGGTTCCGCTCGCGCAGCGAGCCCATGGAGGACATCATCCAGGTCGGCACCGTCGGCCTGATCAAGGCGATCGACCGCTTCGAGCACACGCGCGGTGTGGAGTTCCCCACCTTCGCGATGCCGACCATCATCGGTGAGATCAAGCGCTTCTTCCGCGACACCTCGTGGTCCGTGCGCGTGCCGCGCCGGCTGCAGGAGCTGCGGCTCGACCTGGCCAAGGCCGGTGACGAACTCGCCCAGCAGCTCGACCGCGCGCCGACAGTGGCCGAGCTGGCGGACCGTCTGGGCATCACCAGCGACGAGGTCGTCGAGGGCATGGCGGCGTCCAACGCCTACACCGCCTCCTCGCTGGACGCCCAGCCCGAGGAGGACGACGCCGAGGGCGCGCTGGCGGACCGGATCGGCTACGAGGACCACGGACTCGAAGGCATCGAGTACATCGAGTCCTTGAAGCCGCTGATCGCCGAACTCCCCTCGCGCGACCGCAAGATCCTCTCGCTGCGCTTCGTGGCGGGCATGACCCAGTCGGAGATCGGCGAGGAGCTCGGCATCTCCCAGATGCACGTCTCCCGTCTGCTGTCCCGGACGCTGGTGAAGCTGCGCAAGGGGCTCACGGTCGAGGAGTGACCCTCCCCGCCCGACGCTCGCCCGGACAGGGGGCGGCCCGTTTCCGGGCCGCCCCCTGTCCGGCGCTGTGACGCCTGACACATCCGTACGCCGCTGCGGCCCGGAACCGGGCCGGAGAACCGGGTCGGACGACCTCAGTCCCCCTCAGACCACCCGTACGCCCCGCCACCAGACGCCCGTGACGAGCGGGACGCCCGGCCGGTAGGCGAGGTGGACGTGGCTGGGGGCGTCGAGCAGGACCAGGTCCGCGTACGCGCCCGGGACGAGGCGCCCGACGTCGGTGCGCCGCAGGGCCGCCGCACCGCCCGCCGTGGCCGACCAGACGGCCTCGTCGGGCGTCATCCCCATGTCCCGCACGGCGAGCGCGACGCAGAACGGCACCGACGAGGTGAAGGACGACCCGGGGTTGCAGTCGGTGGACAGCGCCACGGTGACCCCCGCGTCCAGCAGCCGCCGGGCGTCCGGCCAGGCGGCCCGGGTGGAGAACTCGGCGCCGGGCAGCAGCGTGGCGACGGTCGCGCCGCTCGCCAGCGCGTCCACGTCCGCGTCGGTGAGGTGTGTGCAGTGGTCGGCGCTGGCCGCGTCCAGCTCGACGGCCAGCCGCACGCCGGGGCCGTACGAGAGCTGGTTGGCGTGGATCCGCGGGTGCAGGCCCTTGGCCTTGCCGGCGGTGAGGATCGCGCGGGCCTGGTCGCCGTCGAAGGCCCCCTTCTCGCAGAAGACGTCGATCCAGCGGGCGTGCGGCGCGCAGGCGTCCAGCATCTCCCCGGTGACCAGGGTCACGTAACCCGCCGGGTCGTCCGCGTACTCGGGGGCCACGATGTGCGCGCCGAGGTAGGTGACCTCGTCGGTGTGGCGGGCGGCCAGCCGCAGGGCGCGGGCCTCGTCCTCGACGGTCAGGCCGTAGCCGGACTTGGTCTCGAAGGTCGTGGTGCCCTGGCGCAGCGCCTCCGCGAGGTGGCGGGTGAGGGTGGCCTCCAGCTCCGCGTCGTCCGCCGCCCGGGTCGCGGCGACGGTGGTGCGGATGCCGCCGGCGCTGTACGGGCGGCCCGACATGCGGGCGTTGAACTCCTCGGTGCGGTCCCCGGCGAACACCAGGTGGGAGTGCGAGTCGACGAATCCCGGCAGGACCGCGCGGCCGCCGGCGTCGACCCGGTTGTCAGTGGCGGGTGCTTGGCTGGAAGCACCGGTCCACACGACGCGGTCGTCCTCGACGACGACGGCCGCGTCGCGGAGCAGGCCGAGCGGGTCCGAGCCGTGGAGGGAGGGGTCGTTGGTGACCAGCGTGGCGATGTTGGTGATGACCGTGGCGCTCATGGTGTCCTCATGGGTCGTCAGGCGCGCAGTGCCTGGACTGCCTGCGCGAGGGCTCCGGGCACGTCGGGGACCAGTGTGTGCGCCCCGTCGCGCACCACGTGCCGGCCCGCCACGAGCGTGTGCCGCACATCGGCGGCCGTCGCCGCGAATACGGCCGTCTCGGCGCCCAGCCTGGGCAGCGGCCCCGCTGTCCTGACCGAGTCAAGCGCGACGGTGGTGAGGTCGGCGCGCGCCCCGGCCTCGATGGTGCCGGTGTCGTCCCAGCCGAGCGCCGCGTGCCCGTCGGCGGTGGCGGCGCGCAGCAGGGCCGCGGCCGTCCAGTGGCCCCGGGTGCGGGTGCGCAGACGCTCGTTCAGCTCCATCGCGCGCGCCTCCTCGAACAGGTCGACGACGGCATGGCTGTCGGAGCCGAGGCTGAGCGGGGAACCCTCGTTCTGCAGGGCCACGGCGGGTCCGATGCCGTCCGCGAGGTCGCGTTCGGTGGTGGGGCACATGCAGGTGCCGGTGCCGCTGCCGCCGATCAGTGAGACGTCCTCGGCGGTGAGGTGGGTGTTGTGCACGCCGGTGGTGCGCGGACCCAGCACACCGTGCAGGGCGAGCAGTTGGGCGGGGGTGCAGCCGTGCGCCTCCCGGCAGGCGTCGTTCTCGGCGGTCTGCTCGGACAGGTGCACGTGCAGCGGGGCCCGCCGTTCCTCGGCCCAGCGCGCCACGGTCGACAGCTGCTCGGCGGGCACGGCCCGTACGGAGTGCACGGCCGCGCCGATCCGCGCGTGCTCCCGCTCCTTGAGAAGTGAGGAGCGTGCGGCCCAGGCGTCCGCGTCGCCGTCGGAGAAGCGGAGCTGGTGCGCGGTGGGCGGGCGGCCGAAGCCGGAGGAGAGGTAGGCGGCGTCGAGGAGGGTGATGCGGATGCCGGCCTCGGCGGCGGCCGCGAGGAGCGCCTCCCCCATGGCGTTGGGGTCGGCGTAGGGCGTGCCGCCGGGCGCGTGGTGCACGTAGTGGAACTCGCCGACGGTGGTGATGCCGGCCAGCGCCATCTCCGCGTACACGGCCCGGGCGAGGGCGTGGTAGCGGTCCGGGGTGAGCCGCTCGGCCGTGGCGTACATGATCTCGCGCCAGGTCCAGAAGGTGCCGGAGCCGACCTGGACGGTGGAGCGCAGGGCGCGGTGGAAGGCGTGGCTGTGGGCGTTCGCCAGTCCGGGGAGGGTCAGTCCGCGCAGGATCTCGGCGCCGGGCGGCGGTGCGGGGGTGTCGGTGCGGACGGCGGCGATGCGTCCTTCCGTCACGTCGACGGCGACGCCCGGCTCGACATGGGTGCCGAGCCAGGCGTGCTCCAGCCAGTACGTCCGCGGGGTGGCGGTCACGGGGCGGCCAGTCCTTCCAGTACGTCGGCGAGGGCGAGAACCCCGGCCGCGCAGTCGTCCTCGGTGGCGGACTCGGCCGGGGAGTGCGAGACGCCGGTGGGGTTGCGTACGAACAGCATGGCGGCCGGGACGCGCCCCGAGAGGATTCCGGCGTCGTGTCCGGCGCCGGTGCCGAGGACGGGCACCTTCAGGCCGGCGGCGGTGCCCAGGATGCGGGCGAGTGCGTCGCGCAGGGCGTGGTCGAACTCGACGACGGGGGTGAAGGACTCGCGTTCGACGTCGAGATGGACGCCGTGGGCGGCGGCGTGCGCGCGGGCGGCCCGTTCCACCCCGCCGACCACGAGGTCCAGCCGCTCCTGGTCGGCGGCGCGGGAGTCGAGCCAGCCGCGCACCAGGGAGGGCACGGCGTTGACGCCGTTGGGTTCGACGGCGAGCTTGCCGAAGGTGGCGACGGCGCCCGCGCGTTCGGCCTCACGGCGGGCGGCGAGGACGGTCTCGGCGTACGGCAGCATCGGGTCGTGCCGGTCGGTGAGGCGGGTGGTGCCGGCGTGGTTGGCCTCGCCGCGGAAGTCGAACCGCCAGCGGCCGTGCGGCCAGATGGCGGACGCGACGCCCACCGGGTCGCCGGTCAGGTCCAGCGCCCGGCCCTGCTCGACGTGGAGTTCCACGAAGGCCCCGATGCGGGACAGCCGTACGGGGTCGGGGCCGATGGCGTCGGGGTCGTGCCCTGCGGCCTCCATGGCCTGCGGGAGGGTGATGCCGTCGGCGTCGGTGAGCCGGTGGGCCTGCTCCACGGTGAGCGCGCCCGCGGTGAGCCGGGAGCCGACGCAGGCGAGCCCGAAGCGGGCGCCCTCCTCGTCCCCGAAGTTGACGACACCGAGCGGCCTGACCGGGCGTACGCCCCGGCGGCGCAGTTCGTCGAGGGCGGCGAAGGCGGAGACCACGCCGAGGGGACCGTCGAAGGCCCCGCCGTCGGGCACGGAGTCCAGGTGCGACCCGGTGACCACGGCGTCCCCGGCGGCCGGGTCGCCGAGCCAGGCCCACTGGTTGCCGTTGCGGTCCACCTCGTAGGCCAGGCCGCGGCGGCGGGCCTGCTCGCGGAACCAGTCCCGGCAGTCGGCGTCGGCGCCGGTCCAGGCGAACCTGCGGTAGCCACCGGAGGCCGAGTTCCGTCCGACGGGCAGCAGCTGCCGCCACATCTCGTGGAAGGAGTCGCCCTCGGACGCGGGCCGTGGGGGCGCCTGCGGGGTGGCGTGCGCGCGGTCGGTCATGCCGGGTCGCCCTCGCTCATGGGCACCCGCACGCCGCGCTCGTCCGCCACCGACTCCGCGATGTCGTAGCCCGCGTCGACGTGACGGATGACGCCCATCCCGGGGTCGTTGGTGAGCACCCGCCGGATCTTCTCGCCGGCCAGCGCGGTGCCGTCGGCCACGGTCACCTGTCCGGCGTGGATCGACCGCCCCATGCCGACGCCGCCGCCGTGGTGCAGGGACACCCAGGAGGCACCCGAGGCCACGTTCACCATGGCGTTGAGCAGCGGCCAGTCGGCGATGGCGTCGGACCCGTCCAGCATGGCCTCGGTCTCCCGGTAGGGGGAGGCCACGGACCCGCAGTCCAGGTGGTCCCGGCCGATGACGACCGGCGCGGACAGCTCGCCGCTCGCCACCATGTCGTTGAAGCGCTCGCCGGCCCTGTCGCGCTCGCCGTAGCCGAGCCAGCAGATGCGGGCGGGCAGGCCCTGGAAGTGGACCCGCTCCCCGGCCAGCTTGATCCAGCGGGCGAGGGACTCGTTCTCCGGGAAGAGGTCGAGGATCGCCTTGTCGGTCCTGGCGATGTCGGCGGGGTCGCCGGACAGCGCGGCCCAGCGGAAGGGGCCCTTGCCCTCGCAGAACAGCGGGCGGATGTAGGCGGGGACGAAGCCGGGGAAGGCGAACGCCCGGTCGTAGCCCGCGAGCTGGGCCTCGCCGCGGATGGAGTTGCCGTAGTCGAACACCTCGGCGCCGGCGTCCTGGAAGCCGACCATCGCCTCGACGTGCCGGGCCATCGACTCGCGGGCGCGCGTGGTGAAGCCGGCCGGGTCCTTGGCGGCGGCGTCGGCCATGTCCTCGAAGGCGGTCCCGGCGGGCAGGTAGGCCAGCGGGTCGTGGGCGGAGGTCTGGTCGGTAACGATGTCGATGGGCGCGCCCATGGCGAGCAGTTGCGGGACCAGCTCGGCGGCGTTGCCGAGGACGCCGACGGACAGCGGCTCGCGCTTGTCGCGGGCCTCGACGGCCAGCCGCAGCGCGTGGTCGAGGGAGTCGGCCTTCACGTCGAGGTAGCGGTGCTCGATGCGGCGGTCGATGGCGCGCGGGTCGCAGTCGACGCAGATCGCGACGCCGTCGTTCATGGTGACCGCGAGCGGCTGGGCGCCGCCCATGCCGCCGAGTCCGGCGGTGAGGGTGATGGTGCCGGCCAGGGTGCCGCCGAACCGCTTCGCGGCGACGGCGGCGAAGGTCTCGTAGGTGCCCTGGAGGATGCCCTGGGTGCCGATGTAGATCCAGGAGCCGGCGGTCATCTGCCCGTACATGGTGAGGCCGAGGGCCTCCAGGCGGCGGAACTCCTCCCAGTTCGCCCAGTCGCCGACGAGGTTGGAGTTGGCGAGGAGGACGCGCGGCGCCCACTCGTGGGTCTGCATGACGCCGACCGGGCGGCCGGACTGGACGAGCATCGTCTCGTCCTGCTTGAGGGTCCTCAGTGTGCGGACCATGGCGTCGAAGGACCGCCAGTCGCGGGCCGCCTTGCCGGTGCCGCCGTAGACGACGAGCTTGTCGGGGTGCTCGGCGACCTCCGGGTCGAGGTTGTTCTGCAGCATCCGCAGGGCGGCCTCCTGCTGCCAGCCCAAGGCGCTCAGCTCGGTGCCGCGCGGCGCTCGCACGGGGCGTGGTCCGGACATCTTGTGCCTCCAGGGTGCCGACGACGTCTGCGGATATTCATATCCTCACGAGATGAATAGAACTAGTCAATACCGGGGGTGTGTCGTCGGTCCGGGGCGGAGGATGTTTGGCTGGACGCATGCGTGCGAACACCGAACAGACCAACGACGGCACCGACGACGTGACGGGCGGGGCGGCCCGGCGGCGGCACGCGGCGGTGCGGGCGGCCGTGGAGCAGGGGCTGCTCGACGACGACGTGCCGCTCGTGGCGCTGCTGGACGTCACCGGCATCCGGGAATCGGCGGCCGCGCTGCGGGCGGCCTTCGAGGAGGTGACCGCGCCGGGGACGCCGGTGCTGCACGCCTTCGCGGTGAAGGCGAGCCCGCTGGTGCCGGTGCTGCGGCTGCTGCGCGCGGAGGGCATCGGCGCGGAGGTGGCCAGCCCGGGTGAGCTGGCGCTGGCGCGCGCGGCGGGCGTGCAGCCGGAGCGCACGGTCCTGGACTCCCCGGCCAAGACGCTCGCCGAGCTGCGGGAGGCGCTGGCGCTGGGCATCGCCGTCAACGCGGACAACCCGCAGGAGCTGGCGCGCCTCGACGCCCTGGTCGCCGGCGCGGACCCCCGCTCCCCCCTGGGTATCCGGGTCAACCCGCAGGTGGGCGGCGGTTCCATCGAGGCGCTGTCGACGGCCACGGCGACCTCGAAGTTCGGTGTGGCGCTGCGTGACGAAGGGGCGCGCGAGTGGGTGGTCCGGGCGTACCTGGACCGGCCGTGGCTGACCCGGCTGCACGCGCACACCGGCTCGCAGGGCATCGCCCTGTCGATGATGGCGCGCGGGGTCGCCGAGACGTACGAGCTGGCGGAGGAGATCAACCGGCGGGCGGGGCGGCGCCAGGTCGACACCCTCGACATCGGCGGCGGACTGCCGGTGAACTTCGCCTCCGAGGAGACCCGCCCGACCTACGCGGAGTACGCGCGGCTGCTGAAGGAGACGGTGCCGGGGCTGTTCGACGCGCGGTACGGGCTGGTCACCGAGTTCGGCCGGTCGCTGCTGGCCAAGCACGGCACGGTGGTCGCGCGCGTGGAGTACGCCAAGAGCGCGGGCGGGCGGCCGGTCGCGGTGACCCACGCGGGTGTGCAGGTGGCGACGCGGACGGTGTACGCGCCGGGGTCGTGGCCGCTGCGGATCGCCGCGTACGACCCGAAGGGGCGCCCCAAGGAGGGGCCGGCGGTGGTGCAGGACGTGGCGGGGCCCGCCTGCTTCGCGGGCGACCTGCTGGCGCAGGGGCAGGAGCTGCCGCTGCTGGAGCAGGGGGACTACGCGGCGGCGCTGGACACGGGTGCGTACTACTTCGCGCACCACTACGCGTACAACTCGCTGCCCCGGCCCGCCGTCCTCGGGTTCGCCCCGGACGGGGCGGGCGGCGTCACGTTCGCGACGGTACGCCCGGCCCAGCCGGTCGAGGAGATCGTCACCGAATCAGGCGCGGCCCACACGGACGCCCTGACAACCCTGGCAGCCACACCTCCGGCGTGACGGGTAAGGGGGCGGACCTCCGCCCGCCCCCCCCGTCGGCACCGCGTGCGCGCCCGCGAGAATCCGGGGTGCGGCTGCCCCGCCCCCGGTTTCGCCTACGCCGCTGTCGTGAGGCGGCGGCGGGCGCCGCCCGGGGCCGCGTCGCCTGCCGCGATGCCCGTGCTGCGGTAGGCCTTGACCGCCCGGCCGGCGGGCCGTCCCGCCCCCGCGCGCAGCCAGTCGACACGCACCCACAGCAGCACGTCGTCGTCCCGTTCCAGCCGGCCGATCCACGCCGCCTTCAGCCACAGCCCCGCACCGCACCCGGCGAGCAGCAGACCGGCGGCCGCCGGTGCCGCGAACGCCGAGCCGAGCGCGGCGAGGAAGGCGAGCAGCAGCCACCAGCGGTGCGCCCGGCGCCAGTTGCGCACGGTCACTGCACGGTCCTGCAGCACGTCGTGCCGGCCCGCGCGGGCCGCCGAACGGGCCAGCGCGCGGTAGCGGCCCCGCCGGGTCCACGCCACCAGGGCCGCGGCCACGATGAACAGCGCGGCTCCCCCGAGCACCCCGATCCGGCGCCCGGTCGGTCCTGGTACGAACACCCCGATGCCGGCGGCGGCGATTCCCAGCCACCACAGCGGCGCCGCCCCGGCCCGCACGACGACGGCCACCCGGGCCAGCCCCTGTCCTCCGCGCGTCACGTCCAGCCTCCCGTCATCCGATACGTGGAAGTCCTCAACCCGTGGACATCCCTACCCGCCGAGGCGCGTCGAGGGAAGTCCCGTGCGACGGACGCTAGCGGGACAAGCTGAGACGAGTCTGAGAAGACGCGGCGACCGGCGCCGCGCCCCGGTCACTCGGTGAACAGCCCGCGCGCCGCCGCCCGGGTGTCGAACTCCTCCAGCCGGGCCTGCGCGTCCGGCAGGTCGTCGCACATCGCCTCCAGCAGCACCCGGCCCAGCAGCATCGGCGCGCAGGCGGTGTCGAAGACCAGCCCGGTGCCGACGGCGGCCAGCAGCAGCAGGTCGGACACCTTGGCGACCGGCGCGAACGGCGAGTCGGCGACGGTGACGACGCTCAGCCCCGCCTCCTTGGCGTGGCCGAGGGCGTCGAGGACCTCGCGCGGATGCCGGGGCAGCGCGAAGCACAGCAGGGCCCGCGCCCCGGCCCGGGCCGCCGCGTCGATCCGGTCGTACAGCATCGTGCCGCCCTCGTTGAGCAGCCGTACGTCGGGATGGACCTTGGCGGCGAAGTAGGCGAAGCCGTGCGCCTGGGCGGCGGCGGCCCGCAGGCCGAGCACGGGCAGCGGCCGGCTCCCGGCCAGCACGCGCCCCGCCCGCCGCACGGGCTCCGGATCGGCCAGCACCTCCGCGAGATGGCGCAGGTTCTCGATCTCGGCCTCGACGGCCTGCTGGTACTCGTTGTACGAGCCGGTCTCCGGGGCGGGTTCGGCGGGCGCGACCTCGCGCAGGTGCCGGCGCAGCGCGGGATAGCCGTCGAAGCCGAGGGCGACGGCGAAGCGGGTCACGGACGGCTGGCTGACCCCGGCCAGCTCGGCCAGCTCCACACTCGACAGGAACGGCACGTCGGCGGCGCGCCGCACCATGCTGTGCGCGATGCGCCGCTGGGTCGGCGTCAGCCGGTGCCCCTCGAAGAGCGCCTGGAGACGCGCCGCGGGGCTCTCGGTGCCGCTCATGACCTGACTCCCCCTCGGCCCTGCGGCCCATTCATCCGTCGTGACTTCTGCATGCCGTTATACAGGCGCACGGCACACCGCGCCGGGCGGGTGCCACGTCGGGCGGGTGCCGCGTTGGGCGTGGATCGCACCCTGTGCCCGGTTCGCGGACAGATCCGGATCTCGACGATTTTGCTACGACGTCGGCGATTCCCCGGTCGGCCGGTTAGCGTAACTCCTCGAACAATTAAGCGCTTTGGTGCGCAGGTGCCTCACGGGGCGCATGACGGAGGACGGGGTGGGGGCGTGGACGCGCACAGTCGTGGGCAGACGGACGGGACCGATCCCGCCGACCAGTGGGTGCTCAATCCGCAGACCGGCGACTACGAGCTGAGGCTGGACGGATCCGCGCCGCCGACGCCCGCGTTCCCCCGGCAGCGCAGCGCCCCGCGCCCAGGCACGGGCACGGACACCTCCCCGCGCACCCCCGATCCCGGCCGGCGCGACCGCCGCCCCGCCCCGGACCCGGAGGACGGACCCGGCCCGGAGGACGGCCGCGACGCCGGCCGTCGCAAGCGCAAGCAGCCCCGCCGGAGCGGCAGGCGCAAGGCCCTGCTGTGGACCGGGGGCGTCATGGGCCTGGTCCTCGTCGGCGGCTCGGCGTTCGCGTACTACTGGTACGACCGCCTCTACGGCAACATCGACACCGTCGACATCGGTGACGTGGGCAGCGACACGGCCCTCGCGGACGGCCCGGCCAACATCCTCGTCATCGGCAACGACGTCCGTACCGGCAAGGGCAACGAGGCCTACGGCGACCGGGACAACGTGACCGGTCACGCCGACACCACGCTGCTGTTCCATGTCGCCGAGGACCGCTCCAACGCGACGGTGGTGAGCATCCCCCGGGACCTGATGACCGAGATACCGGACTGCGACACCCGGCAGTCCGACGGCTCGACGAAGACGATCCCCGGCTCCGAGGGGACCACCCGGTTCAACGAGTCCTACGGCGTGGCGGGCCGCGACCCCGGCTGCACCATGCGCACGGTGGAGCAGCTGACCGGCCTGGACGTGGACCACTTCATGATGTTCGACTTCAACGCCGTCAAGACGCTGTCCACGGCGGTCGGTGGCGTCGAGGTGTGTCTGGAGAAGCCCCTCAAGGACCTCGACGGCGGCACCAAGCTCGATCTCCCGGCCGGCCCGAGCACCATCCAGGGCGAGCAGGCGCTGTCGTTCCTGCGCAACCGGCACGGCCTGAAGAACGAGAGCGACCTGGACCGGATCGGGATGCAGCAGAAGTTCGTCGCGTCGATGCTGCGCCGGCTCAAGGAGGACACCCTCGGCAACCCGGCGAAGATGCTGGACGTCGCCGACGCGGCCACCAAGTCCCTCACCGTGGACAAGGGCATCGGGAGCCCCACCAAGCTGCTGACCCTCGCCAAGGAGCTGGGGAAGATCGACCTGAAGAACATCACGCTGATGATGCTCCCGGTGATCGACAATCCGGACGAGCCGCAGCCCGTCACCGTCGTCCCGGACCCGGCCAAAGTCCCGCAGGTGTTCTCCATGCTGCGGGACGACGTGTCGTTCACCGAGGTGAAGAAGCAGCAGAAGAAGGCCAAGGACAGGCAGCAGGCGCTGCTGCAGGGTCCGCGGGCCGAGGCGTCCGCCGTGCGCGTGGACGTCCTCAACGGCGGCGGCCCGCAGGGCGCGGCCCAGGACACGGTGGCCTGGCTGCAGAACAGCGAGGGGGTGTCCCGGTCGTCGAACCGGGGCAACGCCCCCGCGAAGGTCGCCCGCACCCAGCTCGTGTACGCGCCCGGTCAGGCCGGTCAGGCCCGCAAGCTCGCCGATCTGATGGGGCTGCCCGCCGCCGCGCTGAGGCCCGGCACCGGGGAGGCCGGCGAGACCGAGCCGATGACTCTCACCCTCGGCCCCGACTTCAAGGGGGCCGGGGTGCCCGTCGCGACTCCGAAGAAGGTCGACGTCCCGCAGTCCCGGGCCGACGAGAAGATGTGCGAGGGCTGAGACAGCGGCCAGCCCGAGGGCGGGAACGGGGGTTACCCGTAGTGCGGGCGGGCTCCCGCGTGCCTACCTTGTGAGGCATGACGGGAATGGACGCGCGGGACACCGAGCTGAAGAAGGAACTCGACGCCTCCCTGCAGGCCCGCAGGGAACTGGGCGAGGACTACGAGTCCGCCCTGGTGGACTCGTTCCTGGAGAAGGTCGACCAGCGCATCGACGGCGCGGTGGAGCGCCGGGTACGCCGGCAGCTGGCCGAGCAGCAGATGACGACCGCCCGGGACGCGCGCTCGCCCCAGGTGACGGACTCCTGGGGCGAGCGGTTCGGCTTCGGCATCGTGTCGCTGGTGCTGGCGGTGCCGCTGTCCGCGATCGGCGGGGGCGTGGCCGATCTGCCCGGGCTGCTGGTGGCCTGGGCGGGGATCGTCGGCGTGAACGTCGTCCAGGCCGCCCGCACCAACCCCTCCCTGTTCGGCCGCCGCCGCTCGGCGCGCGGCGACGACGCCTGGGAGGACTGAGCCGTACGAAGCCCGACGACCGCGTGAGGCGGCCGTCGGGCTTCACACCGGAAACCGGGCTGCACTCAGGGAGAAGGCTTAGCGCGGGGACCGCCGCACCCCCGTTGCCGGGGGGCGGGACGACGGCGGTCCCCGCGAAGACGCTCCGCGCGCTGGGCGCGGTGCGCGTCACAGGCGTCCATGGAGGTCCGGGAGCCGCTCCGGAGGTCCTTCGACGCCTTGTGGCCGTCGGCCGGAACGGGGAGCCGCTCCCGTCCCGCCGACATCCACCAATGTGCCCGAGCCGTGTTAAGCGAGTGCTGCGCGGGCGTGACGTGCTCGTACCACTTCCGCGAAGGGCTACCGCCCGGGTGCGGGTATTCGTGGGTTGCTCGCGTGGTTCCCCGCGCCCCTGAGGAAGCTGCGGTGACCGCGCCCCGAAGGGGCGCGGGGAACCGCGCGCCAAGCCCCCACCCCGCCGCGGACGGCTACCTCACGCGCCGTTCCTGGCGAGGAAGGACAGCAGGTCCTGACGGCTGACCACCCCGGTCGGCTTGCCCTCGACCAGCACGATCGCCGCGTCCGCCTTGCCCAGCACGGCCATCAGGTCCGCGACCGGCTCACCGGAGCCGACCTGCGGCAGCGGCGCGCTCATGTGCTTCTCCAGCGGGTCGTCGAGCGAGGCGCTCTTGCTGAACAGGTGGTCCAGCAGCTCCCGCTCGACGACCGAGCCGACGACCTCGGCGGCCATCACGTCCGGGTGGCCGGCGCCCGGCTTGACCACAGGCATCTGCGAGACGCCGTACTCGCGCAGCACCTCGATGGCCTGGCCGACGGTCTCGTCCGGGTGCATGTGGACCAGGGAGGGGATGTGGCCGCCCTCCTTGTCCTCCAGGACGTCGGCGACGCGGGCGCTGGGGCCGGAGTCCTCCAGGAAGCCGTAGTCGGCCATCCACTCGTCGTTGAAGATCTTGCTGAGGTAGCCGCGGCCGCTGTCCGGCAGCAGGACGACGACGACGTCGTCCTCGCCGAGCCGCGAGGCCACCTCCAGCGCCGCCACGACCGCCATGCCGCAGGAGCCGCCGACCAGCAGGCCCTCCTCCTTGGCGAGCCGGCGGGTCATCTGGAAGGAGTCCTTGTCGGACACGGGGACGATCTCGTCCGCAACGTTCTGGTCGTAGGCGGTCGGCCAGAAGTCCTCGCCGACGCCCTCCACCAGGTACGGACGGCCGGATCCGCCGGAGTAGACCGAGCCCTCGGGGTCGGCGCCGATCACCTTGACGCGGCCCTCGCTGGCCTCCTTGAGGTAGCGGCCGGTGCCGGAGATGGTGCCGCCGGTGCCGACGCCCGCCACGAAGTGCGTGATCTTCCCCTCGGTCTGCTCCCACAGCTCGGGACCCGTGGAGTGGTAGTGCGAGAGGGGGTTGTTCGGGTTGGAGTACTGGTCCGGCTTCCAGGCACCCGGCGTCTCACGGACCAGCCGGTCGGAGACGTTGTAGTAGGAGTCGGGGTGCTCGGGGTCCACCGCGGTCGGGCACACGACGACCTCGGCCCCGTACGCGCGCAGCACGTTGATCTTGTCGGTGGACACCTTGTCCGGGCAGACGAAGATGCACTTGTAGCCCTTCTGCTGGGCCACGATGGCGAGCCCCACGCCGGTGTTGCCGCTGGTCGGCTCGACGATGGTGCCGCCCGGCTTCAGCTCCCCGCTCTGCTCCGCGGCCTCGATCATGCGCAGGGCGATGCGGTCCTTCACGGAACCGCCCGGGTTGAAGTACTCCACCTTGGCCAGGACGGTGGCCCTGATGCCCTTGGTCACGCTGTTGAGCCGCACCAGCGGGGTGTTGCCGACGAGGCTGATCATCGAGTCGTGGAATTGCACCGTTGTCTCCGGATGCTGCAAAAGGGGTGGTCGTGGTGGTGATGCCAGCCTAGGCCCTCCCCGGAACCGGACCCGGCCGGGTCGTTCACTCCCTGTCGGGATTGGAGCACCGTCCGTACGGGGCAAGACCTGGGTGTACGGCTACGAGGAGGTGACGGCGGGCATGACGGGCATGTCGAGGGCGCGGGTGGCCCGGCGGATCGCGGCCGGTGCGGCGTACGGCGGCGGGGGGATCGGTCTGGCCGGTGCGGCCGCCGTGGGGCTGCTGCTGGCGGAGGCGCAGCTGGCCCGGCGGCGGGTGGGCAACGGCACGAGCCCCCACGTGCCCCACGCGGACGGACTGTACGGCGCCTCCTACACCGTGCCGGGCGAACCGGCACTGCGGCTGACGATGCTGGGCGACTCCACGGCCGCCGGGCAGGGCGTGCACCGGGCCGGGCAGACACCGGGCGCGCTGATCGCCTCGGGGGTCGCGGCGATCGCGGAGCGTCCGGTGGGGCTGAGCACCGTCGCGGTGCCCGGGGCCCGCTCGGACGACCTGGACCGGCAGGTGAGCCGGGCGCTGGCGGACCCGTCCCGGGTGCCGGACATCTGCGTGATCATGGTCGGCGCCAACGACGTCACCCACCGCATGCCGCCCACCCGTTCCGTGCGTCACCTCGCCTCGGCGGTGCGCCGGCTGCGGACGGCCGGCGCGGAGGTGGTGGTCGGCACGTGCCCGGATCTCGGCACCATCGAGCCGGTGTGGCAGCCGCTGCGCTGGATGGCCCGCCGGGCCTCGCGGCAGCTCGCGGCGGCACAGACGATCGGGGTGGTCGAGCAGGGCGGGCGCACGGTGTCGCTGGGCGACCTGCTGGGCCCGGAGTTCGCGGAGAACCCGCGCGAGCTGTTCGGTCCTGACAGCTACCACCCGTCCGCGGAGGGGTACGCCACGGCGGCGATGGCGGTGCTGCCGACGGTGTGCGCGTCGCTCGGCCTGTGGCCGGCGGACGAGGAGCGCCCGGACGCCGCTCGCCGCGAGGGGTTCCTGCCGGTGGCGCGGGCGGCGGCGGAGGCGGCGTCGGAGGCGGGTACGGAGGTCGCCGCGGCGATGCCGACGGGTCCCCGGGGCGCCTGGGCCCTCCTCAAGCGCCGCCGCCGTCGGCGCGTGACGGAGTCGGAACCGGAACCGTCCACGCAACCGTCCTCGTGACCCACCTCGCTCCTCCGCGACGCCGGGTGCGGGTGGTCCGTTACTGGTCGCGCAGTTCCCCGCGCCCCTTGAGGGCGTTCCGCCCCAGTTGCCGGCAGTCGTGCCTCCCCCAGTGCCTTGAAGGCCTGGGAGGTACCCAGGGCGGCACGAGTGGGCGCAGGCGGCACCTGTGCATCGCCGGGTGTAGGCGGCACCTCTGCATCGTCGGGTGTAGGCGGCACCTCTGCATCGTCGGGTGCGGGTGGTCCGTGGCTGAGCGCGCAGTTCCCCGCGCCCCTGAGGGGCGCTTCAGCCACGGCCGCTGGGCGGGCACTGCCGTCTGCGGGCATTCGCCCCGAGGCCGACCCACCCCCGGGTCACCAAAAAGCAAGCGCTTAGAAAGTTGCGGCCCATCTCACACCCCGACACCCGTGACCCCGGTCATACGTACGGGTAACTTCCCAACGGACGCCGCCCAGCGCCCCGCCCGCACCCTCTTCACTCTGGAGCCGTGATGCCCGAAGCCGTGATCGTTTCCGCCGCCCGCTCCCCCATCGGCCGCGCCTTCAAGGGCTCGCTCAAGGACGTGCGCCCGGACGACCTGACCGCCACGATCATCCAGGCCGCCCTCGCCAAGGTCCCCGAGCTGGACCCGAAGGACATCGACGACCTGATGCTCGGCTGCGGCCTGCCCGGCGGCGAGCAGGGCAACAACCTCGGCCGGGTCGTCGCCGTGCAGATGGGCATGGACCACCTCCCCGGCTGCACGATCACCCGCTACTGCTCCTCCTCGCTGCAGACCTCCCGCATGGCGCTGCACGCGATCAAGGCGGGCGAGGGCGACGTCTTCATCTCGGCCGGTGTCGAGACGGTCTCCCGCTTCACCAAGGGCAACTCCGACAGCCTGCCGGACACCCGCAACCCGCTCTTCGCCGAGGCCGAGGCCCGCACCGCCGAGGTCGCCCAGCAGGAGGGCACCACCTGGCACGACCCGCGCGAGGACGGCCTGGTCCCCGACCCCTACATCGCGATGGGCCAGACCGCGGAGAACCTCGCCCGCTGGAAGGGCGTCACCCGCCAGGAGATGGACGAGTTCGGCGTCCGCTCGCAGAACCTGGCCGAGGAAGCCATCAAGAACGGCTTCTGGGAGCGCGAGATCACCCCGGTGACGCTGCCCGACGGCACGGTGGTCTCCAAGGACGACGGCCCGCGCGCCGGCGTCACCCTGGAGGGCGTGTCCGGCCTCAAGCCCGTCTTCCGCCCCGACGGCCTGGTCACCGCCGGCAACTGCTGCCCGCTCAACGACGGCGCCGCCGCGCTCGTCATCATGAGCGACACCAAGGCCCGCGAGCTGGGTCTGACCCCGCTGGCCCGGATCGTGTCCACCGGCGTCTCCGGCCTCTCCCCCGAGATCATGGGCCTCGGCCCGGTCGAGGCGAGCAAGCAGGCCCTGGGGCGGGCCGGTCTGACCGTCGACGACATCGACCTGTTCGAGATCAACGAGGCGTTCGCCGCCCAGGTGATCCCGTCCTACCAGGACCTGGGCATCCCGCTGGAGAAGCTGAACGTCAACGGCGGCGCCATCGCCGTCGGCCACCCCTTCGGCATGACCGGCGCCCGCATCACCGGCACGCTCATCAACTCCCTGCAGTTCCACGACAAGCAGTTCGGTCTGGAGACCATGTGCGTCGGCGGCGGGCAGGGCATGGCGATGGTCATCGAGCGTCTGAGCTGACCGCCGAGGCCGCTCGGTAGCCGTGGCGGCACGGTGCGTGAGACTTCGGCCCGGCTCCCCGATTCCCCGGGGGCCGGGCCGTTTTGTGATCCAAATTCCCCCAGGATGTGACCTACGCCTCTTGTCCGGGTCATCCCCGCAGGTCACGGTCGTTCACCTACCGGTGACGACCTCGACTCGCTGTCCGTTTCGTGACGTTACGCACTGACAGATGGTTAGTCCACCCTTCAAGCTGATGTAGGAAGTCGGGGGTCGACTGTGAACCGGGAGTACGTCAGTGAGCGCCATGCCGATCGCCCTGTTGATCACCACGGCCGCCACCGGCGCCGTGGGCGTCGCCGTCCTGCGCAGCGTTCTGGTGCTGCGCCGGCAGGTCGCGGCACTGCACACCGAGCTGGCCAGGAGCCAGGCGGGGAGCCGTGCGCAGGTGCCGCCCGCCCGCTCGGCCGGCACCGACGAGATACGCGCCGCGGTCGCGGAGGCGCTCGCCGAGGAGCGGGAGCGCGAGCTGGCCGAGGCGCGGGCCTTCTGGGCCGCGCAGGAGACGCGTGACGCCTCCGACGCGCCGTCCCTGCTGGGCCTGGCGGACAGTGAGCTGTTCCTGCCCCGGCAGGCCGATTTCGCCGGTCTGGAGCCGGTCGCCGAGCCCGGTGCCGACACCGAGGAGCACGGCGGCGACTCCCCCGAGCTGGCCGCGGCCCGCCGCCGCCACCCCTCGCACCCGGACTTCGTGCCCCACCCCTCTCCGGTGGTGGGCGACTACGAGCGCACCGTGGCCGTGCTGGAGGAGCTGGCCGACGCGCGCACCGAGCTGTCCGACGTCCGCCCGGGCCCGCTGGGCACGCTGGACGTGTACGTCTTCGCCGACGGCACCACGCTCTGCATGACGCCGGGTCACCGCGAGACCGCGGAGCGCCTGGCCGAGGCCCTGCGGGCGGGCGAGACCCCGTTCCTGCTGGGCGGCTCCGGCATCTCCGGCGCCTACACCCTCACGTTCGCCTGCGGCGACGACAACGTCTACATCCTCGCGGACCGCGTCATCGCGTCCCTGTAGTCCGCGGGGCGTCCCTGTGGTCCTACGGGCCCGCCCGCTACACCCCGGCGCGCTCGCGCGCCTCCTCCACGAGCTTCGCCGCGTCCGCCACCTCGTCCTCGTCCTTCAGTACGAGGGCGTGGTCGTGTCCGGCGACGGTGATCTGGTCGGCGGCGGCGAACATCCCGGCGTCGGGCATCTCTCGCGGTGCGGTGCCGGGCTCCTCCACGAGCTGGGTGCGCCGCGCCAACTCCCTGGCCAGCGCGAGCGCCTCGGCTGCCGCGCTCCGCTGGAGCCGGCTCTGCGGCGCGGCCCGCAGACGGTCGGCGAACTGATCCACGGCTCGGGTGAAGGGTGTCGTATCAACCACGCGGCGAGCGTACGCGGCGCGGCGGGACTGTTGCCAACAGGCGGGCGCTCGGGCACGGTGACCTGAAGGACCGGCTTGTATCCCAGCGTCCGGAGGCGCCGATGTCCCAAGTCTTCTCCGCAGAGACCCACCGCAACATGCTCGCCCGCATCCCGCACTGCACCGGTCGTGAGATCTCCGACTGGCTGCGCACCGTCGAAGAAGGCCCGGCGCTCGTCCGGTTCGAGGAGAAGGTCAGCTGGCTGAGGCACGAGTACGACCTGGCGTACGGCCACGCCAAGGCGATCGTGCACGAGTACGACCTCAGGAGGGCCGCCCGCCGGCTGCTCTGACCGGCCTCCGGGCCGTGACGGCATGACGAAGGGCCCCGGTTCGCACCGGGGCCCTTGGTCATACGCGCGGTGGACGCCTGGGCGTCAGTCGCTGTTGAGGATCGAGATGAGCCGCAGGAACTCGAGGTAGATCCACACCAGGGTCAGGGTGAGACCGAAGGCCGCGAGCCAGGCCTCCTCACGCGGGGCGCCGTAGGCGATGCCGTCCTCGACCTGCTTGAAGTCCAGGGCGAGGAAGCAGGCACCCAGCAGGATGCCGATGACACCGAAGACGATGCCGAGCGGGCCGCTGCGGAAGCCGAGGCCGTCACCGCCGCCGAACACCGCGAACAGCAGGTTCACGGCCATCAGCAGGATGAAGCCGAGGGCGGCCGCCATCACGAAGCCGTAGAAGCGGCGGTTGACGCGGATCCAGCCGGCCTTGTAGGCCACCAGCACACCGGCGAACACCGCCATGGTGCCGATCACGGCCTGCATGGCCGCGCCGTCGGCGATGCGGTTGTCGACGATGTTGGAGATGACGCCGAGGAACACACCCTCGAACGCGGCGTACGTCAGGATCAGCGCGGGCGAGGCCTTGCGCTTGAAGGACTGCACGAGCGCCAGGACCATGCCGATCAGCGCGGCGCCGATGCCGATGCCGTAGGCCCGGCTGATGTTGGCGTCGTCGACCGGCAGCAGGGCCCAGGCGAGCGCGGCCGTGACGACGAGTACGCCGAGCGTGCTCGCCGTGCGCAGCACGACGTCGTCGATGGTCATGCGGCCGGCGGCGGCCGGAGCCTGCGGCGGCGCGCCGAACTGCTGCTGCTGTGCGTACGGGTTCTGCGCGTACGGGTTGCCCGTCGGCTGGGCGTACGGGTTGGCCTGCGTGGCGACGGCGGGGCCCCCGGCCTGCGGCGCGGTGTTGAAGCCCGCGTAGCCGTTGTCGCGGCCGAACCCCCGTCGCGAGAAGACCGGGTTACTGCTCCTCATTTCACTCCTCCATGGCCACTCGATGCGGCCTTGGCTCAAGAGTAATAGGTAGGCAAAGGAATGACCCTAATGCTTGGGGAGGATCTTTCCCTCGTTGTGCTGCGCAACACGCTACGCGGCTTCGTGATTCCCCTCACCGCGAGCGGTGGACCGGTACCGAGCCGGTACCTGCCCGGAACCTGGCGGAGACAGTGATCATCCCAGGGGGAATCCCGTGTAGGCCTCGGCGAGGTCGGCCGCGGCGGCCCGGGAGGTGGCGACGCGCTCCAGCCGGGCGAGCTGCAGCCGGTCGTCGAAGGCGGTGGCGCCGGGGTCGCGGTGCAGCAGTGCGGTCATGTCGTGGGAGAACCGCTCGGCCTGCCAGACGCGGCGCAGGCAGGTCTCGGAGTAGGCGTCCAGCAGCTCGGTGGAGCCGGTCCGCCGCTCGTGCTCCAGCGCCCGGGCGAGGACCACCACGTCACCGACGGCGAGGTTCAGGCCCTTGGCGCCGGTGGGCGGCACGATGTGGGCGGCGTCCCCGGCGAGGAGGAGGCGGCCGTACCGCATGGGCTCGTGGACGTAGGAGCGCATCGGGGTGACCGACTTCCGGGTGACGGGGCCGCGCCGCAGGGTCCAGTCGTCGTCGGTCTCCAGGCGGCGGGACAGCTCGGCCCAGATCTCCTCGTCCGTCCACTCCTCGGGTTTCGTGCCCTCCGGCACCTGGAGGTAGAGGCGGGAGACGGAAGGGGAGCGCATGGACAGTAGGGCGAAGCCGCGGTCGTGGCGGGCGTAGACCAGTTCGTCGTGGGAGGGCGGGACGTCGGCGAGGACGCCGAGCCAGGCGTAGGGGTAGGCGCGCCCGAAGACCCGGGAGACGGCGGCGGGGACGGCGGCGCGGGTCACGCCGTGGAAACCGTCGCAGCCGGCCACCCAGTCGCACTCCAGCACCTCCTCGCGGCCCCCGCGCCGGAAACGGACGCGCGGGGCGGGGGTGTCCACGTCCTCCACGGCCAGTACCTCGCTGCCGAAGAGCGGCGGACTGCCGTCGGCCACGGCGAGGGCGATGAGGTCCTTGCACACCTCGGTCTGCGCGTACACCGTGACGGACCGGCCGCCGGTGAGGCCCGGGAAGTCGACGCGGTGGCGGCGCCGGCCGAACCGCAGCTCGATGCCGTCGTGCCGCAGGCCCTCGCGGTCCAGCCGCTCCCCGGCGCCGGCCGCGCGCAGCACGTCCGTCGTGCCGTGCTCCAGCACCCCGGCCCGCTGCCGCCGCTCCACGTAGGCGCGGTCGCGGCACTCCAGGACGACGCAGTCGATGCCCGCGAGCCGCAGCAGCCGGGCGAGCAGCAGACCGGCAGGACCGGCCCCGACGATCCCCACGGTGGTACGCATCGGTCGTCCCCCTTCGCCCGCGGCCGAACGCGAGTTTCCGGGTGTACACATCCGGGTGTCAACGGTCGCACGCCGGCTTGCGGCGGGCGAGCGTCGAGCAGAGGGAGGGAGGCGTAGTGGTGCCCGGAGCCGGACTTGAACCGGCACGCCCGCTCAGGGGCAGCGAGGTTTAAGCTCGCCGTGTCTGCATTCCACCATCCGGGCAGGCCGTGGGCCCCGCTTCGCGGTTCCGAGCCTATCGGTGACCCTCCCCCCGGTACCGGCGGGTGGGGCCGATCTTGTCTTATTTTATTGGCGCCTGAGGGTGCATCAGACCGGCGAACGCACCGTCAGCACATGCGTCACAGCCTTGCGTGTCGCACCCCCTCCCGCACGCGAAATGACGGAATTTCACCGTCCGAACAAGGGCGCCCCACCCGTTCTCCCGTCGGGGCCGTCCGTCATCCCCAGGTATGACACCGCGCCCGGCGGTCCTTCCCGAGTCGCCCCCCGGAACCGGAGCAGCGGGTGACTACACGGCGGCAAAGCCACGGAACGATGGATCACGTCCCTCAGCACACGTCGTCCCGACAGGAGCCCATCCGTGACCACCGCCCCCCTCGCCGACCGGACCACCACCGTGGCCGCGCGCGCCACGGAGCTGTCGAAGATCTACGGTCAGGGTGAGACCCAGGTGGTCGCCCTGGACCGGGTGTCCGTCGACTTCCGGCAGGCCGAGTTCACCGCGATCATGGGCCCCTCGGGCTCCGGCAAGTCCACGCTGATGCACTGCGTCGCCGGGCTCGACACCTTCTCCTCCGGCTCCGTGCGCATCGGCGACACCGAGCTGGGCGCGCTGAAGGACAAGCAGCTCACCCGGCTGCGCCGGGACAAGATCGGCTTCATCTTCCAGGCGTTCAACCTGCTGCCGACGCTCAACGCCCTGGAGAACATCACGCTTCCCATGGACATCGCGGGCCGCAAGCCCGACAAGGAGTGGCTGGACACCGTGATCCGCATGGTCGGCCTGTCCGACCGGCTGAGCCACCGGCCCGCCCAGCTCTCCGGCGGCCAGCAGCAGCGGGTCGCGGTGGCCCGCGCGCTGGCGTCCCGGCCCGAGATCGTCTTCGGCGACGAGCCGACCGGCAACCTCGACTCCCGCTCCGGCGCCGAGGTGCTCGGCTTCCTGCGCAACTCCGTACGCGAGCTGGGCCAGACGGTGGTCATGGTGACCCACGACCCGGTCGCCGCCGCCTACGCGGACCGGGTGGTCTTCCTCGCCGACGGCCGCATCGTCGACGAGCTGTACGGCCCGACGGCCGACTCGGTGCTCGACCGGATGAAGCAGTTCGACGCCAAGGGCCGCACCAGCTGACCCCGGGCCCGCCGCCCGCCCGCCCCTCCCTCGTACCGTCTGGACAGAGAAGACCCATGTTCCGTACCGCCTTGCGCAACGTCTTCGCGCACAAGGCCAGGCTGCTGATGACCGTGCTCGCCGTGATGCTGGGCGTGGCGTTCGTGTCGGGCACCCTGGTCTTCGCGGACACCCTCTCCAACGCCTTCCGCAACCAGTCGGCGAAGAGCTACGACGACGTCGCCGTCGCCGTCACCTCCTACGCCGACCCGGACAATCCCGAGGAGGCGCCCGGCCTGTCCGCCAAGGACCTCGACCGGATCTCCGCAGTGGACGGCGTCGCCGGGGTCTACGGCCGCGTCGAGGGCTTCGCCGGGGTCGCCGGCCCCGACGGGAAGCTGATCGGCGTCGGATGGTCGAACAAGGGCTCGAACTTCGCGCCCGGCGAGGACGGCAAGGACCCCGCGTACACGTTCACCGACGGCTCCGGCCCGGTGAGGGACGACCAGATCGCGTTGGACGAGGATTCCGCGGCCAAGGGCGAGTACGAGGTCGGCGACCGGGTGCGCGTCGCCACCAACGGCCCGGTGAAGGAGTACACCCTCAGCGGGGTGTTCACCACCGAGGACGGCGCCGTCAACGCCGGCGGCAGCCTCGTCCTCTTCGACACCGCCGTCGCCCAGAAGCAGTACCTGAAGCAGGGCTACTTCGCGGACGTCACCGTCGTCGCGGCCCCCGGCGCGGACGACGCGGAGATCCTCGCCGCGGTCGAGCCGCTGCTGCCGGACACGGCGGAGGCGCGGACCGGCCAGGCGCTCGCGGACGAGCAGGCCGACCAGATCGAACAGGGCATGGGCAACCTCAAGCAGGTCCTGCTCGGCTTCGCGGGCATCGCGCTCTTCGTGGGCGTCTTCCTGATCTCCAACACGTTCACGATGCTGGTCGCCCAGCGCACCAAGGAGGTCGCGCTGATGCGCGCGGTCGGCGCGTCCCGCAGGCAGATCACCCGCTCGGTGCTCGCCGAGGCCGCGGTGGTGGGTCTGGTGGCCTCGGCCGTCGGCTTCGCCCTCGGCGTCGGTCTGGCCGTCGGACTGCGCTCCGGCATGGCGGCGTTCGACATGAAGATGCCTGACGGCCCGCTGGTCCTTTCCGCCACCCCGGTGGTCTCGGCGTTCGCGGTGGGTGTGCTGATCACCGTGTTCGCCGCCTGGCTGCCCGGCCGCAGGGCCGCGAAGATCCCGCCGGTGGCGGCGATGAACAGCGTCCACGCGGTGGCCACCACCAAGTCGCTGGTGCTGCGCAACTCCGTCGGCGGGGCCGTCACCGCCCTCGGCGCGGCGGCGATCGTGGCAGGCGCCTCGACCGGCGGCGACGACGGCCGGATGTACATCGGCGCGGGGGCGTTCCTCGCTCTGATCGGCGTGATCATCCTGATCCCGCTGCTGTCCCGGCCCGTGATCGCACTCGTCCGTCCGCTGCTCGTCGGACCCTTCGGTGTGGCCGGCAAGCTGGCCGGCCAGAACGCGGTCCGCAACCCGCGCCGCACCGGCGCCACCGCCTCGGCGCTGGCGATCGGGCTGACGCTGGTGACCGGCCTGTCGGTGCTCGGCGTCACGGTCGGCACCGCCATCGACAAGATGACCACGGACAACATCAAGGCCGACTACATGGTCTCGATGGCCAACGGGGGCGACCTCGACCGGTCCGCGCTGACCGCGCTGGAGAAGGCCCAGGGCGTCTCGGCGGTCTCCCCGCAGCAGGACGCCTACCTCAAGGCCGGCGACGAGTACGTCTCCGCCTCCGCGGTCACCCCGGGCGACATCCAGGAGGTCCTGAACGTCGACGTCGTCAGCGGCGACGCCGGCACGCTCGCCAAGGGGCAGATCGCGGTCGCCGAGACCACGGCGAGGAGCAAGGGCTGGAAGCCCGGCGACCGCATCCCCTTCACCTTCGCCGACGAGAAGAAGGCGACGCTGACGGTCGGCGCCGTCTACAAGGACAGCGAGTTCCTCTCCCCCGTCGTCCTCGACACCGCCGTGGTGAGCGGGCACGAGACGAAGCCGTACATCCGGCAGATTTTCGTGAAGGTCGACGGCGGCCAGTCCGCGGCGAACGAAAAGGTCCTCGTCGACGCGCTCGGCGACAACCCCGCGATCACCGTGATGGACCGGCAGGACATCCGCGACGAGTTCGGCGGCGCCATCAACACCCTGCTGAACGTCATGTACGGGCTGCTGGCGATGGCGCTGATCATCGCGGTGCTGGGCGTCGTCAACACCCTCGCGATGTCCGTCTTCGAACGGCAGCAGGAGATCGGCATGCTGCGCGCGATCGGTCTGGACCGGCGCCGGGTGAAGCGGATGGTCCGGCTGGAGGCCGTCGTCATCTCGGTGTTCGGCGCGGTGGTCGGTATCGGCCTCGGCACGTTCCTCGGCTGGGCGATCGGCGAGACCGTCGCCGACGAGATCCCGGGGTACGCGCTGGTCCTGCCCTGGGACCGGATCGGGATCTTCGTGGTGCTGGCCGGTCTGGTGGGCGTCCTGGCCGCCCTGTGGCCGGCCCGCAACGCCGCCCGGCTGAACATGCTGAGCGCGATCAAGGCGGAGTGACCTCGTCGCGACGGGGCACACCGAGGGCCGGGCCCCCGTACGGGGAGCCCGGCCCTTCGTGTCGTGGTGCGGATCAGGCCGGGGCGGGAGCGCCCCACACCCGGGCCCGCAGCGGGAGCCCGGAGGCGCCGGACTCGGGGGTCCGCACCGCGACGACCTGGTTGACGCCGATCCGGTTGCGTTCGAAGGCGAGCGCGGAGGCGGCCATGTACAGCTGCCAGACGCGGGCCCGGCCCGGGCCGGTGAGGGACACGGCACGGGTCCAGTCGGCCTGGAGGTTGTCCACCCAGCGGCGCAGGGTGAGGGCGTAGTGCTCGCGGATCGACTCCACGTCGCGCACCTCGAACCCGGCGCGCTCCAGCAGGGAGACGGTGCTGCCGAGCGGGGCGAGCTCGCCGTCCGGGAAGACGTAGGCGTCGATGAAATCGTCCACCTGGTACGACGATTCGTCGTGCTGCGGGCGGCGTGCGATCTGATGGTTGAGCAGCCGGCCGCCCGGCTTCAGCAGCCGGTGCAGCAGGGTCGCGTACTCCAGGTACCGCTCGGAGCCGACGTGCTCGGCCATGCCGATCGAGGAGATGGCGTCGAAGGGGCCGTCCGTGACGTCCCGGTAGTCCTGGACGCGGATCTCGATGCGGTCGGTCAGCCCCTCCTCGGCGATGCGCTTGCGGGCGTAGGCCGCCTGTTCCTGGGAGAGGGTGATGCCGACGACGCTCACCCCGTGCTCGCGGGCCGCGTGGATCGCCATGGAGCCCCAGCCGCAGCCGACGTCCAGCAGCCGCTGCCCGGGGCGCAGGGCGAGCTTGCGGGCGACCAGTTCGAGCTTGTCGTGCTGGGCCTGTTCGAGGGTGCCCTCCGGGGGCGGGGCGGGCCAGTAGGCGCAGGAGTACACCATGGACGGGCCGAGGACGATCTCGTAGAAGTCGTTGCCGACGTCGTAGTGGTGGCTGATGGCGCGCTTGTCGCTGCGCCTGGTGTGCAGTCCGCGGCGGGGCCTGCGGACCTCCTCGCGGGGCGGGGCGGGCGGCAGCGGCGGGCCGGCCATCGCGAACAGCCGGCGCACGGCGGAGCGGAAGTCCGGGTCGCGCAGCGACTGGGCGAGGGTGCGGGCGTCCTCGCCGCGCTCCCAGATGAGACCGGCCAGCGAGTCCAGGGCGGTGTAGAGGTCACCCTCGATGGTGAGGTCACCGGCCACCCAGGCGCGGGCCAGGCCCAGTTCGCCCGGCTTGAACAGCAGGTGGCGCAAGGCCCGGCGGTTGCGCACGACCAGGGCGGGGCTGTCCGGCGGGCCGGCCTGCGAGCCGTCCCAGGCGCGGATGCGCACGGGGAGGGGTGCGCCGAGCAACTGCTCGAGGATGCCTTTCAGCCGCGGGGCGGCGTCTGTCATGGGGTACACCTCCGTGACCGGATCCCGGAATGTCGTCACCACGTAAACACCTGGGCGCGGCCGTGACAGTCCCCGGCGCGCGTCATGTTCGGGCAAAACACGGAAACGCAACCCGCTGGGAGGCACCCCCCGGGGAACGGCGAAGGGGCCGCCCGCACCACGGATGGCGGGCGGCCCCTACGGGGTGACCGGGGTCAGGAGGCCTTGGCCTCGGTCTTCTTCTTCGGCTCCTGCGCGGCTGCGGGCGCCGGCGCGGGCTTGGCGGCCTCGTAGAACTCCTCGCGCGGGGACTCGATCGCGCCCAGGGACACGACCTCACGCTTGAGGAACATGCCGAGGGTCCAGTCGGCGAAGATGCGGATCTTGCGGTTCCAGGTGGGCATCGCCATGCCGTGGTAGCCACGGTGCATGTACCAGGCGAGCCGGCCCTTGAGCTTGATCTTCATCTTGCCCATGACGATCATCGCGACGCCCTTGTGGACGCCGAGACCCGCCACCGCGCCCTTGTTGGCGTGGCTGTACTCCTTCTGCGGGAAGCCCCGCATGCCGGAGATCACGTTGTCGCCGAGCACCTTGGCCTGGCGCAGCGCGTGCTGGGCGTTCGGCGGGCACCAGGCGTTCTCGTTGCCGGCCTTGCGGCCGACGAGGTCCGGCACCTGGGCGTTGTCGCCCGCGGCCCAGATGTAGTCGGTGCCCTTGACCTGGAGGGTCGGCGCGGTGTCGACGTGGCCGCGCGGACCGAGCGGCAGGCCGAAGCGGGACAGCGCCGGGTTCGGCTTGACGCCCGCGGTCCACACGATGGTGTTGGAGTCGACCTCGAGGCCGTTCTTCAGCACCACGTGGCCGTCGACGCAGGAGTCCATGGAGGTGGACAGGTAGACCTCGACGCCGCGGCTCTCGAGGTGCTCCTTGCCGTACGCGCCGAGCTTGGGGCCGACCTCGGGGAGGATCTTGTCGGCGGCGTCGACCAGGATGAAGCGCATGTCCTCGCGGGACACCGTCTTGTAGTACTTGGCCGCGTCCCGGGCCATGTCCTCGACCTCACCGATGGTCTCCGCGCCGGCGAAGCCGCCGCCCACGAAGACGAAGGTGAGCGCCTTGCGCCGGATCTCCTCGTCCGTGGTGGAGTCGGCCTTGTCGAGCTGCTCGAGGACGTGGTTGCGCAGGCCGATGGCCTCCTCGACGCCCTTCATGCCGATGCCCTGCTCGGCGAGGCCGGGGATCGGGAAGGTGCGGGAGACCGCGCCGAGCGCGATCACCAGGTAGTCGAAAGGCAGCTCGTACGCCTCGCCCACCAGGGGGGCGATCGTGGCGACCTTGCGGTCCTGGTCGATGGTCGTGACCCGGCCGGTGAGGACCTCCGCCTTGGGAAGCACGCGTCGCAACGGGACGACGACGTGCCGCGGGGAGATGCTGCCGGCGGCGGCTTCGGGGAGGAAGGGCTGGTAGGTCATGTACGACCGCGGGTCGACGACGGTGACGGTCGCCTCGCCGTAACGCATCTTCTTCTGGATGCGCCGAGCTGCGTACAGGCCTACGTACCCACCGCCTACTACGAGGATCCTGGGACGCTCCGTGGTGCTCATGCCATCGAGTATCCACCCGTCTCAGGGGGGTACCTCGTGCGCCCCTTCACAAGCTCGGACAGGGCCTGTGCTACCATCCCGCGCTTCTTGATCGAGATCACAGCGGCGATCGGGAACCGGTCCCCCTGACGGGACGTTGTCAATGCCGCGTGAGCTGCCTCTCTGTCGTTCGGAACGGGCTGTGAGGCCTACCGGCCGGTCGGTGCGACCGGTGCTCCCGGACCCTCCTCCGACCCCTTCTGAACGTGTTCAAAGGGGTGTTGAGCGCCCGAACGGGTCAATCGGACCCGCTTCTTCGCCCTACCGGGGCCAATTCCTTGTGAAGAACTTCACGAACTTTCCCGGGGAGGTCCGCCCCGAGGGGCCCATAAGCCCCCCGGAGCGCCGCTCAAACGCTATCCCGACTGCTCAGCGGAGTGCTACTGATCAGTAGCAAAAGAGACCCGGACCACGACGGGACCCCGCCGCCTACGCCACGGACCAGGCGATCCCGTCGAGGATGTCGTGCTCGGAGACCACGACCTCCTCGGCGCCCGTGCGCTCCATGACCGTCAGCAGCACCAGGGCCCCCGCTGCGATCACGTCGACCCGGCCCGGGTGCATGGACGGCACCGCCGCGCGCTCGGCGTGGGTGGACCGCAGCAGCCACTCGGTGATCTCCCGGACCCGGTCGCGGGAGACCCGGGAGTGGTGGATGGCCGCCGAGTCGTACTCCGGCAGGTCCTGGGCGATCGCCGAGACGGTGGTGACCGAGCCCGCCAGGCCCACCAGCGTGCGGGCCTCGCGCAGCGGCACCGCCTCCTCCGCCCGGTCCAGGGCGGCCTCGATGTCCACCCGCATCGCCGTGATCTGCTCATCGGTGGGCGGGTCCGTCACGGCCCCGTCCCGCACCAGGTGCCGCTCCGTCATCCGGACGCAGCCGACGTCCACGGAGCGGGCGGCGCGCACACGGTCGTCGCCGACCACGAACTCGGTGGAGCCGCCGCCGATGTCCACCACCAGGAACGGCCGGCGCAGGTCGTCCCGGGCGGTCAGCTCCTTGGTGGCGCCGGTGAAGGAGAACTCCGCCTCCTGGTCGCCGGTGATGACCTCGGGCTCCACGCCCAGGATGTCCACCACCCCGCGCACGAAGTCGTCGCGGTTCTCGGCGTCGCGGGAGGCCGAGGTGGCGACGAAGCGCAGGCGCTCCGAGGCCCCGTGCTTCTCCACGACCTCCGCGTACTCGCGGCACGCGGCGAACGTCCGCTCCAGCGCCTCGGGCGCCAGCCGGCCGGTGCGGTCGACGCCCTGGCCGAGCCGCACGATCGTCATCCGTCGTTCCAGGTCGGTGAGTTCGCCCGTCGCGGGGTCGGCGTCGGCCACCAGCAGACGGATGGAGTTCGTCCCGCAGTCGATCGCGGCCACCCGGGTCACCGGCCGTCCTCCTTCTCGTCCGCCGACGTCACGCACGGCCCCTTGCGCCACCACTCGGGCAGCATCGCCAGCGCCTCGTCGCCCAGCGGGTTCACCCCCGGTCCGGCCGCGAGCGAGTGCGCGACCAGCACGTGCAGGCACTTCACGCGGTCGGGCATGCCGCCCGCGCTGGGGAAGTTCCTCAGCTCCTCGATCTGGTCGCGGCGCCTGATGTAGTCCTCGTGCGCCGCCCGGTAGGCGGCCGCGAGCTCCGGGTCGGCGCCCAGCCGCTCCGTCATCTCCTTCATCACGCCGTTGGCCTCCAGCGTGCCGATCGCGGAGTTCGCCCGCGGGCACGTCAGGTAGTACAGCGTCGGGAAGGGCGTGCCGTCGGGCAGCCGCGGCGCGGTCTCGACGACGTCCGGCTGCCCGCAGGGACAGCGGTGCGCGATGGCGCGCAGCCCGCGCGGGGGCCGGCCGAGCTGCTGCTTGAAGGCATCGACGTCCGCGTCGGTGGGTTCGCTGCGCGGGGTCGTGGGCGGAGGGGTGTCCATACGTGTCTTTCTGCGGTGTTCCGTCGGGTCACTGGTCGGCGGCGTCGGCCTTGTCGACGCCGTCCCAGACGTTGGCGTACCAGGGGCGGTCGGCGGCCTCCAGGTCGCTGCGCGAACTTTCGGCCGGGCCCGGGTCGATGACGATGTAGCCGGTCTCCCCCGGCATGACGTAGTGCAGGCGCCTGCGGATCTCCTGCTCGGCGTAGGCGTCGTCCTGCCAGCGGGCCTTCAGGTCACGCAGCCGTTCGACCCGTTGACGGGTCTCGTCCTGCTCCTTCTGCTGGTCGGCGATCTCCGCGCGCTGGGAGACGTACTGCCGCATCGGGTAGGCGAGGGCCACGACCAGGGAGCAGATCACCAGGACGAGCAGGGCCGCGCGGCCGGTCAGCCGCGAGCGGCGGGCCTGCCGCCTGGTCTGCGAGCGGTAGACCCGGGCCGCGGTCTGCTCACCGATCAGCCGGATCCTGGTCGCGGTGGAGAAACGGTCCCGGTCCTTCACCGCCATGTGCCCGCCTCTCGTTCGGTCTCATACGCGCGTACGTCCCCGCACACGGTACGGGACCGGGTACGGGGACGTACGTACGACGCTTCCTGCGCAGGGTGAGGTCAGCCCTTACAGCGCCTACTGGTTCGCGGAGCGGAACCGCGGGAACGCGCTGCGGCCGGCGTACACCGCGGCGTCGTCGAGGATCTCCTCGATGCGCAGCAGCTGGTTGTACTTGGCGACGCGCTCGGAGCGGGCCGGGGCACCGGTCTTGATCTGGCCGCAGTTGGTGGCGACGGCCAGGTCGGCGATGGTGACGTCCTCGGTCTCGCCGGAGCGGTGGGACATCATGCACTTGAAACCGTTGCGCTGGGCCAGCTCGACGGCGTCCAGGGTCTCGGTGAGCGAACCGATCTGGTTCACCTTCACCAGCAGGGCGTTGGCGGCGCCCTCCTCGATGCCGCGGGCCAGGCGCTCGGGGTTGGTGACGAACAGGTCGTCACCGACGAGCTGGACCTGGTCACCGAGCTTGTCGGTGATGATCTTCCAGCCCTCCCAGTCGTCCTCGAACAGCGGGTCCTCGATGGACACGAGCGGGTACGCGTCGACGAGCTCCGCGTAGTACTCGGTCATCTCGGCGGCCGTGCGCTCCTTGCCCTCGAAGGTGTAGACGCCGTCCTTGTAGAACTCGGAGGCGGCCACGTCGAGGGCCAGGGCGATCTGCTCGCCGGGGGTGTAGCCGGCTTCCTTGATCGCCTCGAGGATGAGGTCGAGGGCCTCGCGGTTGGAGCCGAGGTTCGGGGCGAAGCCGCCCTCGTCGCCGAGGCCGGTGGCCAGGCCCTTGCCCTTCAGGACCTTCTTCAGGGTGTGGTAGACCTCGGCGCCCCAGCGAAGCGCCTCGGAGAAGGACTCCGCGCCGATCGGGGCGATCATGAACTCCTGGATGTCCACGTTGGAGTCGGCGTGCGAGCCGCCGTTCAGGATGTTCATCATCGGCACCGGCAGCAGGTGCGCGTTCGGGCCGCCCAGGTAGCGGAACAGCGGCAGGTCGCTGGCCTCGGAGGCGGCGTGGGCCACGGCGAGCGAGACGCCGAGGATGGCGTTGGCGCCGAGCGAGCCCTTGTTGTCGGTGGCGTCCAGGTCGAACATCGCCTGGTCGATCAGGCGCTGCTCGGTGGCGTCGTAGCCGACGAGCTCCGGGCCGATCTGCTCGATGACGGCCAGCACGGCCTTCTCGACGCCCTTGCCCAGGTAACGGCCGGCATCGCCGTCACGGAGTTCGATGGCCTCGAAGGCGCCGGTGGAAGCGCCGGACGGAACGGCGGCACGACCCGTGCTGCCGTCGTCGAGGCCGACCTCGACCTCGACCGTGGGGTTGCCTCGGGAGTCCAGGATTTCCCGGGCTACGACGACGTCGATGGACGGCACGAGCATCTCCTTCTTGGGATGTGACGCGGGTGAGCAGGGCCACGGGGGCCTTGCGAGTCCGAGCCTAACCGGCTCCGGGCGATCGGCCATCTCGCCGCCCGCCTCATGGACAGAACCGAGAGTAAATTGTTTCCGAACGGAACAAAGCCGGTTCGGGAAACCGTGACCGTAATGCGTCCGGACATGACCCCGCCCCGGTGCGTACGGGGGAAGAAACGCACCGGGGCGGGGAGCCCGTGGGGACGGGGAGGGACCTGCCGCTACGCCTTACTTCAGGTGCAGCTGCTGGCCCGGGTAGATGAGGTCGGCGTCGTCGACGATGTCGTCGTTCAGCTTGAACAGCTTCGCCCAGCCGCCCTTGACGTCGTGCTCCGCGGCGATGGAGCTGAGGGTGTCACCCTTGACGACCTTGTACTCGCCGTCGCCCTTCTCGACCTTCTTGCCGGTCGGGGTGGTGACGGTCTTCTTCTCGGCCTTCTTCTCCGCCTGCTTCGGCGCGGCGGGGCGCTCGGCGGAGCGGGAGGCCTTCTGCTCGCTCTCGCGGGACTCGGTGGAGCCCGAGTCCTGCGAGGAGCCCTCGGCGGAGGAGCCGTTGTAGGAGGCGTTGGACAGGCCGGTGCCGCAGACCGGCCAGGCGCCCTTGCCCTGGCCCGCGAGGACCTTCTCGGCGATCTCGATCTGCTGGGCCTTGCTGGCCTGGTCGGCGCTGCCGGCGTACTGCGTGCCGCCGTACGCGGCCCAGGTGGAGGCGGAGAACTGCAGGCCGCCGTAGTACCCGTTGCCGGTGTTGATGGACCAGTTGCCGCCGGACTCGCACTGGGCGACGGCGTCCCACTCGGACGCGGTGGCGGCGGAGGCGTTGCCGGCCGCCATCAGCGGGGCGGCGACGGCGGCACCGGTCACACCGGCGATGGCGATGGCACGGGTGGCCTTGGACGGACGACGGTGCTTGCCCTTGCTGGAAAACAGCATGGATGGATCCCCTCACCGACGCCTGCGAGGTGAGCTGTCGGGTTCGGGCCGGTTGAGTTGCCCGGCCGCGTTCCTCACGGAACGCGGCTTCACCCCAAGCCGTCTCCGGCATCACTGCCCGGACACGGCACTTACCTGGGTCCCCCGCTCCTGCCTACGGCGCATGACGCGACGACTGTTCCCGTGCTGCCACTGGCAGGATTCGGCGTGGCGGCAGCCGGGGCCCGCGGTGGCGAGCGGTCACGACCGTAGGCACGCGCTTCGCGGAATTTCAAAGACGATCAGGGCTTCTGAGACCTATCTCTCACAGTCTTTATTACGGACATTCAGCCCGAAACCTGACGCCAACTGGCGCTCCGCCGAGGGCTTTTCAGGTGTCCGCTTTCTAGCGGTTCGCGTCCACCGCGTCGCTCACCAGAAGCCGCTGACCGGGCAGGATGAGGTTCGGGTCCTCACCGATCACCTGCTGGTTCTCGGCGTAGAGGGCGGTCCATCCACCGGTGAGCGCAAGGGAGTCGGCGATGGACGTCAGGCTGTCCCCGTTCTCGACGGTGTAGCGGTCGTCGCCCGCGTCGGGGGTGGCCTCGACGGAGGGCGCGGCATGCCGGCCGGCCGACGCGGTCGCACCGTCCGTGCGCTCGCGCTCCTCGGCGGTGGAACCGCGGTGACGGCCCGAACCCTCACCCTCGGCGTCCGTGACGGCCGAAGAACCGCTGGTCTGACCCGACTTGTCCGACTCGTCACTGCCGGGGGCGGTGGAGGCGGACGGAGACGTCCTGCCGTCCGCGTCGTCCCGCTCCTCGGTCGAGGCTCCGGACGTGGCCGACGGCGAGGGGGAAGTGGACGAATCGCGGTTTTCCGGCGAACCGGACGTGCCGGTGGAACCGGACGTGCCGGTGGAACCGGTGTCGCGGGAGGCGCCCGAGGTCGCGTCGCCCGCCACGCCCGTGTCGACGTTCGGGGACGTCGTGTCCTGGCTCAGACCCGTGAGCAGGCCGCAGGCGCGCCACTTGCCGACCCCCTGCTCGGCGAGAATTCTCTCCGCCACGGCTATCTGCTGGCCGCGGCTGGCCTGGTCGGCGCTGGGCGCGTACTCCAGTCCGCCGTGGTTCTCCCAGTCGTCCTGGGTCAACTGCAGGCCGCCGTAGTACCCGTTGCCGGTGTTCTGGCTCCAGGAGCCGCCGCTCTCGCACTCGGCCACCCGGTCCCAGGTGTCACCGTCGGCCGCGTTGGCGGCCCCTGCCCCGAGGAGCGGGATCGCGATGGCGGAGCCCGTCACTCCGGCCGCGACGAGCAGAGCCGGAGCCTGGCGAGGGCGACGGTGTCGGCCGTTCCCGGAGAGCATGCGGAGACCTTTCACTCGACAACAAGGACCGGCGCGCGGTGAGGGGAATCCGTACGGCGCGCCGTACTTGATGGGTGAACGTATAGGCAGACGATCACTTGTCACAAGTTCATGCCGTGCAGATCACATGAAGATCACAGACTTGAGGGTGTGTCATGTTTCCGTGCCCCGGCCTCCGGGCACGGGCAGGGAGGTCACCCCTGTCCCGTGGGCGGAGGGGAGAATTCCACCGGAAGCGTGCGCAGTCCCCGCATGATGAGGCCGCCGCGCCAGCGCAGTTCGGCCGTGTCCGCCGCGAGCCTCAGGTCCGGCAGTCGGGTCAGCAGGGTGGCGAGGGCGGTCTGGCCCTCCAGGCGCGCGAGCGGGGCGCCCAGGCAGTAGTGGATGCCGTGCCCGTAGCCCAGGTGCTGGTTGTCGCGGCGGGCCAGGTCCAGCGTGTCCGGGCCGTCGAACCGCTCCGGGTCCCGGTCGGCCGCGGCCAGGACGACGAGGACCGGGTCACCCGTCCCGACGCGCTGCCCGCCGATGACGACCGGCTCGGTGGCGAACCGCCAGGTGGCCAGCTCCACCGGCCCGTCGTAGCGCAGCAGTTCCTCCACGCCGGTCTCCAGCAGCCCGTGGTCCCCGGCGGCCAGCGCCCGCTGCAGGCGCTCCCGCTCCTCGGGGTGGGTGAGCAGGGCGTAGGTGCCGTTGCCGATGAGGTTCACGGTCGTCTCGAAACCGGCGAACAACAGGATGAACGCCATCGCCGCGGCCTCGTTCTCGGTGAGGTGCTCACCATGGTCGGAGGCGCGGATCAGGCCGGAGATGAGGTCCTCGCCGGGCGCGGGCTCGGCGGGCAGTGCCTCACGCTTGCGGTGGATCAGCTCGGCGAGGTAGCCGCGCATCTTCTTCACCGACCGGGCGACCCCGCCGCGCGGACCGCCGCCGTGACGGATCATCATGCCCGCCCAGTCCCGGAAGTCGTCCTGGTCCTCGCGGGGGACGCCGAGCAGGTCGCAGATGGCGTAGATGGGGAGCGGGAAGGCGAAGTCGTGGATCAGGTCGGCGGTGCCGCTGCCGCCGGCGGTGAAGCGGTCGATGAGGCCGTCGGTGAGCTCCTGCACGCGGGGGGCGAACTCCGCGACCCGGCGGGGGGTGAACGCCTTGCTGACCAGGCGGCGCAGGCGGGTGTGGTCCGGCGGGTCGATGTTCAGCAGGTGCGTCATCAGGTCGGCCTGCCGCTCGCCGGGGATACCGGTCTTGCCCTTGGCGTGGGAGGGCTCGTCGTGGTGCGCGGGGTTCTTCGACAGGCGGTTGTCGGCGAGGGTCTGGCGGGCGTCGGCGTACCGCGTGACCAGCCAGGCCTCCACGCCGCTGGGGAGCTTCGTCCTGTGTACGGGGGCGTGTTCGCGGAGCCAGGCGTAGGCGGGGTAGGGGTTGGCGGCGAACTCCCAGCTGAACAGCTCGGGGGTGGGTGAGGGGGGTGACTGGTCAGGCATGGGGCGACCCTAACGGGCCGATGGTGCCGCCCTCCGGGTCACGTGCGGGTGGGTGGGGCTGGTCGCGCAGTTCCCCGCGCCCCTTCAGGGCCCTGACGGCCCGACTTCACGCCCGTCGGGCATCTGCGGGTGGGTGGGGTTGCCCGCGCAGTTCCCCGCGCCTTCAGGGCCCTGACGGGCCCGACTTCACGCCCGTCGGGCATCTGCGGGTGCGTGGGGGTTGCCCGCGCAGTTCCCCGCGCCTTCAGGGGCGCGGGGAACTGCGCGAACGGGGGTTCGGGGGCGGAGCCCCCGGGGCGGGAGGTCAGGCGCCCTCACCCTTCTCCGCGGAGCGGATCGCGTCCCGGTACACCCGGGCGGCAGCCCGCAGCGCCGCCTCCGCGTCCACCCCCTCCGCCTCCGCCCGCGCCGCCAGCGCCAGCAACTCGTACCCGACCCCCTCCCCCGAGGGAAGGGGAACGGAGAGGTCCGCACCGCGGACCCGCCCCGCCAGCTTCGTGGCGAGGGCGAGCGCCGGCTGCCCCAGCGGAACGCCGTCCGTCACGGACTCCCGCCGCTTCTCCTCCGCCTTGGTCCGCATCCAGTGCGCCTTGACGTCCTCCGGCGTCAGCGCCGTCTCCTCACCGAACACGTGCGGATGCCGGTGGATGAGCTTGGCGACGATGCCGCCCGCCACGTCGTCCACGGAGAACGGCTCGTCCGGGTGCTCCTCGGCGATCCGCGCGTGGAAGACGACCTGGAGCAGCACGTCCCCCAGTTCCTCCCGCAGCTCCTCGCGGTCGCCCTGCTCGATGGCCTCGACGAGCTCGTACGCCTCCTCGATGCCGTACTTCGCCAGGCCCTCGTGGGTCTGCCGCGACGACCAGGGGCACTCCGCGCGGATGCGGTCCATGACCTGCACCAGGTCGAGCAGGCGGGCGCCCGGCAGGTCGTAGGAGGCGGGCAGCAGCTCCAGGTCGGGCATCCGGACCCGGCCGCCACCGGCCAGCCGCGCCAGTCCGTCGGTCAGCGCGGGCTCGCCCTCGCCGGTCGCCACGACCACCACGGTCCGGCCGCCGGCGCACGCGTCGACGACCTCCTCGGCGGTGGGCGCGGCCTCCTCGACGGCTATCCCGGCCTCCCGCAGATACGGCAGTTGCGGATGGGCGCCGTCCGCGCACAGCACCCGGTCGGCCGCGCGCAGGACCTGCCAGGCGGGCCAGGACAGCAGGCCGGGCGCGACCCGGTGGCTGGTGGTGAGCAGGACGACGCGGCCGGCGTCGGCCTCGGGGGCGGGTGCGGGGCTGGTTGCGTTCACCCTTCGAAACTAGCCCACGTCACAGCGCCAGCGGCGGCCCGTCGGTCGCGGTGACGTCCTTGATCCACGGCGTCTTCGCGTCCACCCGGCTGCTCTTCTGCGCGTCCCACTCGCCGTAGCGCGGGTTCAGGTCGACGTCGAGCTCCTCGCTCGCGTCGGACAGCGCCTTCCAGAACTCGGGGCGGCTGGTGTCGGTGCCGAGCCGCTGGGCGAGCTTCTGCGCCGTGACCTGGAGGCGCAGGTTCTCGTCGAGGCGCTGCGGCGGCACGCCGTACTGCTGGAGCCAGGCCGTCTCCAGTGCCTTCGCGCCGCCGGCCTGCTCCTCGAAGTCGGACCGCAGCTGCTGCACCTCGCGGTCCGAGACCGTCACCCCCGCGTCCCGCGCGGCGCGCTCCAGCACCCGGTCCAGCACCATGCTGTGCAGGGTGTCACGGGTCAGGCCGCCGGTGCGCGCGATGGCCTGCTGGTACTGCGCCTCGTCCGGTACGGCGGCCCGCTGGGCGGCGCGTACCTCGTCGACGCGGTTCTCCAGCTGCGAGACGGTGATCCGCTCCCCGCCGACCACGGCGGCCGCGCCGGGGTGCGCGTCGTTGCCGCAGGCGGTGAGCAGGGGTGCCGCTGCGGCGATCGCGGCGGTGAGGAGGAGCGCGGTGCGACGGCGGCGGTGCAAGGAAACCTCCTGAGGAGAGCTTGTGCGGCGGTGCACAAAGTCTTGCGGTGATCGATGGTAGGCATCGGCCAAGCTCTGGCCAACCCATTCGACCAACGATTCACGGCGACTTACGGCACCGCCGCGCCCGCCGTCTCCTCCCCGTCTCCTCCTGGGCCCTGTCAGTCGGTCACGCCGGAGAAGCCCTAGCCGCGCACCTGTCCCAGCCACTGCAGCGTCCGGCGGATCTCCGCGGCGAGCGGGTGCCCCGGCCCCTGGGCGCGCTCCACGTCGTGCAGCAGCCGCACCAGCGTGTCGTGGGCGGCGGCCCGGTCGCCGAGGGCCAGCAGCAGATGGCCGATGCGGCGCCGCACGTCGTGGGCCAGCTGCGGGTCACCGGCGGCCACGTACTGGTTCTCGTAGTACGCCAGCAGCGCCCGGTACTCGGCGAGGGCCGCGGCCGGTTCGCCGAGCTGTTCCAGGCACTGGGCGGCCTCGTAGCGGTAGCGCAGCGACTGCGGGTCGGCCTGGCCGGCCTCGGCGGCGCGTTCGTCGGCGAGGCGCCGCAGTTCGGGCAGGGCGCGCCGGTACTGGCCGTCGTCGAGGAGCGTGGCCGCGTACTGCTTGCGCAGGGTGCGCACCACCGGGGAGTGCTCGCCGTGCTGGTCGGCCGCGACCGGCAGGATCGAGCCGAGGATGTCGACGGCCTGGGTGATGCGGCCCTCGCCGAGCAGCCGCTTCACCTCGTCCACGGCGGCGGCCACGTCGGCCTTCTCCGCGACCGGCGAGGGCGGCGCGGCGGGCGCGGGCTGCGGCGCGGGGGTCCGTGCCCGGTCCGGCCAGGGGGCGTGCGGTCGGAGGAACGGGCGGGTGGGGTCGAGCGGGGCGCCGGTGGGCGTGCCCCGGGCGGGCAGCAGCAGCGCCAGGTGCTCGTAGACCTCCTGCGCGGAGTCCGGGCGGTGCTGCGGGTCCTTGGCGAGCAGCCGCAGCACCAGGGCCTCCAGCGCCTCGGGCACCTCGGGGCGGAGCCGGCGCACCGGCACCGGCGGCTCGTACAGGTGCCGGTGCAGCACGCCGAGCGCGGTCGAACCGGCGAACGGCACGTCCCCGCTGAGCAGTTCGTGCATCAGCACACCGAGCGCGTACAGGTCGGTGTACGGGCCGACGGCGCCGCCCATCGCCTGCTCGGGCGCCATGTAGGCGGGCGAGCCGATGGGGGTGCCGGTGTGGGTCAGGCGCGTGGTGTCGGCGTCCATCACGGAGGCCACACCGAGGTCGAGCACGGTGACCGTGCCGTCCTGCTTCACCATCACGTTGCGCGGCTTGAGGTCGCGGTGGACGATCGGCACCGCGTGCACGGCGCTGAGCACCGCGCACAGCTGCGCGGCGACCGCGACCGCCCACTGCCACGGGTAGGGGTCGTGCTCGGCGAGGTGGTCGCCGAGGTCGGCGCCGTCGACGTACTGCATGACGAGGAACAGCTCCTCGCCCTCGCTGCCCGCGTCGTGCACGGTGACCAGGCCGGGGTGGTCGACCTGGGCGGTCACCCGGCACTCGCGCACGAAGCGGCGGCGCAGTTCGTCGGCCTCCTGGCCGGCCACCTTGTCCGGGCGCAGGAGCTTCACCGCCACGCGCCGGTCGAGCCGCTTGTCGTAGGCCGTCCAGACCTGTCCCATGCCGCCCTGCCCGATGAGCGTGGACAGTTCGTAGCGGCCGGCGACGACACGTCCCGTCGTCACGCTCACCTGCCACCCTCGGAGCCCTGCTGCCCGTCCTGGCGGCGCAGGTAGTCGCTCAGTTCGTCGAGCTCGGCGCGCACCTGGTCGATCCGGGCGGGGGCGGGCCGCTGCGGCGGCTGCGCCTGCGGCGGGGGCACGGGAGCGGGTACGGGCGGCACCGGACCGTGCGGCGGATGCGGTGTGTGCGGCGGCTGGGGCTGCGGCTGCGGCACGGGGGTGGGGGCGTACGGCGTGGCCTGCTGCGGGAAGCCGTAGGCGCCGTGGACGCCGGGGGCGTGCACCGTGGTGGCGTGCGGCGACAGGGGTAGGGCGCCGGTGTGGAGGTTCCGCTGCCGGGGCAGCCGGATGTCCACCGTCAGGTAGTAGGCGCCGGCGCAGGCGCCCAGGATCATCACGGTGGCCAGAGCGGCGTCGGTCCGCCAGTCGTCCTCCGGGAGGGAGCCGACCACGGCCATGCAGGCGATGGACAGCGGGATGCTCACCCAGGCGGCTATCCAGTCGTAGACCCGCCCGCGCAGCACCGCGACCCGGAACAGCGGGACGCAGGCCAGCAGGCCGCAGCACAGGACGCCGGCCGCCGTGTACAGCACACGCTGCGTGATGACCGATCCCGTGCTGGGTGTGGGCGGCGCCGCGCCGTGGCCGTACATGCTGCTCCTGGACGGGTGTAGCCGATGGGAACTCCGGTGGAGAGTCCGAGCGTATAGGCCGATGGCGACAACCGGTCCCGGGATGTACCGAACCGTTGTCGTACCGGAGCATGCCGACGACCGGCGCGAACTCCGCGCGCGCCGGGGCGCGGAGGGCGTCCGCGGGCGGACCGGCGGGTTCCGGTGACCCGTGCGACGGGGCGTAAGGCCGCGACGGGACTTTCAGTCGGGGGCGATCGTCCCGTCCGTCAGGCCGTCGTACATCCCACGCACGAGCTGCTCGCCGAGCCGCCCGGCCTCCCTGAGCGCCCGCTCGAACGCGTCGAGGTCGCGGAACCGGGCGCCGTAGCGCCGCTGTTCGTCCGGCGCGAGGCGGGGCAGCTGGAGGCGCCGGACGTCGAGCCGGGTGGCGGTGGACGCGTAGCTGCTGGCCCGGCGGTGGTTGGCGGTGCCGCGCAGGAACCCGGCGAGGAACCACGCGTCGAGCGCGGCCGGATCGGGGCGCAGCAGCACGAGGTTGCGGCCGAGGACGGCGCCGGCGGCCGCCTCGTCGACCACCCGGGCCACGGCCCCTCCGCCGAGCACGGGCAGGACGACGTCGCCCGCCTCGGTCAGCACCGGTTCCTCATCGCTCTCCGGGAGGGTGCCGGAGGGGGCGGTCCCGGCCAGCACGTCGTGGTCGGTGAGCACGGGCACGCGCGCGGGGCCGCCGTGGCCGCCGGTGCGCATCACCAGCGCGCCCGCGCGCGCCAGTTCACCGACGGTGGTCAGCGGCAGCCGACCGGACGCGGCGGGCGGCGTGGGCTCCGCGGGCGGCGGCGCCAGCCGGGAGGTCAGCCGCAGCGTCTCGTCGAGCCGCCCCCGTACGTCGGCCAGGCGGCCCGCGCCGTCCGTGTCCGCCGGGGGCGGCAGGTGGCGGGCCGGGGCGAGGTCGACGTCGTCGTCGAGGAGTTCGATGACCGGCACGGAGCGCGTCAGGCCGGGCCGTTCGTCGATCCGTCCGGTGCCGTCGAAGGCCCGCCAGGCGTCGAGCACCGTTTCCCGCACCCCGGGCCAGTCGGGGCCGCCGCGCCCGTCGTCGGTGAACCGTCCGGCGTCGACGAGCAGCACCTCCGGCTGCGCGGGCGCCCGGTCGGGGCGGCGCAGTACCCACAGGTGCAGCGGGACGCTGTACGGGGGTGCCGCGCCGGCCGGCAGGGCGACGACGGCGCGCAGCGCGCCCCGGCGCAGCAGGTCGGCCCTGATCCGCCGTCCGGAACGGCGGGACGCTGCGGCGGGCGGCATCAGCAGGACGGCGGTGCCGCCCTCCCGCAGCCGGGCGAGGGCATGCTGCACCCACGCCAGCTCGGACTCGGTGCGGGCGGGGAAGCCGTACTCCCAGCGGGGGTCGTAGGCGAGTTCGTCGTGCCCCCAGTTGCGCTCGTTGAACGGCGGGTGGCACAGCACCGCGTCGGCCCGCAGCCCCGGGTGGGCGTCGGCCCGCAGGGTGTCGCCGGCGGCGGCGTGCACGGGGGCGCGGGTGTGCAGGGCGAGCCGCAGGGCGGTGAGGGCGGCGAGGTCGGGGGCGCCGTCCTGGGCGTACAGCACCCGGTCGGGGCGGGGGGCGACGGCGCGGAGCAGGGCGCCGGTGCCGCAGGCCGGGTCCAGGACGGTGGCGGGCGTGCCGGCGAGGGCGGCCATGAGCGCGGCGAGGTCGGGCGGGGTGAGCGTGTACTGGCGCGGGTTGGCGTCGAGGTGCCGGCCGAGCAGGAACTCGAAGGTGTGCCGGGCGCCCGTGTCGGCGGCCAGTTCGGCGACACCGCGCAGAAGGGGGACGGAGGGCAGCAGGCGGGGGGCGGTGGGGAGTTCGAGGGCGGGGCGGGGCTCGGCGGGGGTGGGGGCGGGGGCTGCGGGGACGGCCGGGGTGGAGGCTGCGGGGGCCGCCGGGGCGGCGGAGGTGGGGGCCGAGGTGGCCGGAATGGCGGCCGGGGTGGCGGCCGGGGTGGCGGCCGGGGTGTTCACAGCGTCCCGGGTGTTCACGCGTGAACCGTCCGGTTGCCCCGCGCGCGGCGACCCGAGGGCCCGCGGTGTGAGCACCTCGTCCAGCGCGGCGGGCAGCAGCGCGGCGAGCCGCTCGTCGGTGCCGGAGCTGATGTCGAGCCAGACGGGCGGCCGGTCGTGGATCAGCAGAAGGGCGCAGCCGACGTGGAGGAGCGCGGTGACCGGCCCCTCGGGATGGCCGACGAGCTGCTGCCAGACGCGCTCCTTCAGCGGGACCTCGGCGAGCTTGCGGTGCCGCCGCAACCAGTCCTCGACCTCGGTGAGCGCGAACGCGGGGCTGGTCTCCGTGCCGCCGACCGGACGGGGGAAGTCGGCGTGGCGGCGGCGCCAGTTGCTGACGGCGGCCCGGCCCACGCCCGCCAGCCGGGCGATCCCGGCCGCGGTCACCTCTGTCGCGTTGTCCTGCATGCCCGGCACACCGCCCCGCTTCCCCTCGCTGCCTCTGTGGCGTCGAAGCATACCGATCACCTCGCCGCGACGGATTCACGTGCGTGTACAGACCGTTCGCAGACTCACTGGTTGACTCGGTTCACACTCTCTGCTGTGATTGACTCCGCAAACGAGCGGCCGCCGTCAACGGGGGCGGCCGCCTGCCTGGGGAGGGACACAGTCATGGGCATGAAGACCAAGATCGCGCTGGGCGCCGTCGTGGGGATCGTCGTCATCGGCGCCGTCTCGGCGAACGCGGGGGACGGCGACAGCGGCTCCACCGGCAAGGACACCTCCGCCTCCGCGGACCGTCAGGCCGGCGGGGCGAAGGACGCGGGGGCGGGCACCGGCTCGGACGCCGAGCCCGGCACGAAGGCGGACACCGGCCAGGAGACGGAGAAGAAGGCCACGCAGGCCGAGCAGTTCAAGGCGTTCGTGAAGGAGAACGGGACGGACAAGGAGAAGGAGGCCGTCTCCCACGTCACCAAGGTGCAGGGCGCCGACGACCAGAACGACATCCTCGACACCGCCGACGTCCACACCGACTTCACCGGCGGCATCATGGGCGAGGGCACCGGCCCCGCCAAGCTCATCGCCTCCGCCTTCGCCGACTGGAAGCAGAGTGAGAACGGCCTCGTCACGGTCTACGACGCCGACGGCGAACTCCTGGGCAACGGCCAGTTCTGACCCCGGCCGCGGCACGCCCCGCACTTCGGCGGCAAACCGGTCCCGGCCCGCAGGCCCGCGGGCGGGATCATCGCCTCGGCGCCCCGGGCCGACCGGTCCTCGCGACGGGCCGTCCGCCCGCCGCACCGGGTGCCGTCAGGCGTCGGTCAGGCGCCGCACTGCTCCCGCATGGTCGCCTTGTCCGCCGTGGTGACCGGCAGTTCGTACTTGACGGCGACCTGGGCGAAGCGGACCGCGTAGGCGCAGCGGATGCCCTTGGCCGGGGGCAGCCAGGACGCCGGCCCCGAGTCCCGCTTGGCCGAGTTGGCGCCGCCGTCGACCGGGAGGAGGTTGAGCGGGTCGTTGGCCAGCTGCTCGCGCTTGGACCCGGACCAGCGGGAGGCGCCCATCTGCCAGCTGTAGGACAGCGGGATCACGTGGTCGATCTGCACCTCGGCGGCCTTCTGCTTGCGCCACTCGATGCTCTTGCCGGTGTAGGGGTCGGCCAGCGTCAGGGAGACGACGACACAGTCGGACCCGGAGCGGAAGCTGACCTTCTGACCGTCCCTCTGGAGAACGTCGTTACGGGTGTCGCAACCGTTCCGCGCCAGCGGCACACCGTCGGCCGTGTCCATCCACGCGTAGCCGTACTCGTCGCGGTCGTACCCCGTCTTCGGTCCGCGGCCCTTGGTGGCGACCTTGTCGATGACGGCGACGGCCGCGGCGCGGTCCTTCGCGTCGCTCAAGGGGGCGAGACCGGGCCGGGTGCCGTCGGGGTTGTCCAGGGGGCTGACGGCGTGTCCGTCGGGGGCCGCCCCTCCGCTGCCGCCGGCGGCCGGAACCTCGACCTCCGGTATCGACTCGCATCCCGCGAGGAGGACCACGGCGACGGCCGCCACCCCTCCCGTACGCCGGACCCTGCTGCCCCACCCCATGCGTCGCGTCACCGCGCCCCTCCCTTGTTCTGCTGTAACCCTGCCCCGCCAGGAGCGTTCGATCCGGAACCTCACCGTAACGAGCGACTGGTCCAGACCACAGGGCGCCCCACTTGGACGCCATGGATGATTCGCGCGTATTGTCGGATTTGAGTCACCTCGGAAGGAGCTCTGGATGGGCATCCTCGACAAGTTCAAGGGCAACAAGGCGGCGCGTGAGAAGGCGCACCAGGCGTCGGACGCCGCGGAGAAGAAGATGAACGAGAGGACCGGCGGCAAGCACGAGCAGCACATCGACACCGGGCAGCAGCAGGCAGAGCGCCGGCTCGGCATGGACCGCGACCGTCCCGACCAGCCGTAGGGCTCACACATCCGTCAGGGCCGTGCCCCCCCCCCCCCCCCGGGGGGGGGGGGCCCCCCGGGGGCCGGGGGGGGGGGGGGCCGGCGCCCCCCGCCCCCCCCCCCCCCCCCCCCCGCCGGGGCCGCCCCCCCCCCCCCCCCCCCCCGCGGGCGCCCCCCCCCCCCCGCCCGCCCCCCCCCCCCCCGCGGGGGGGGGGGGGCCACGGCCCCGCGTGCTCCGGTGGTGGGCGCGACGGCCGCCGGTCAGGACGCCGCCCCGACCGGAGGCGTCGTCAGG
>NZ_JBITSH010000022.1:0-93392 GCF_044540535.1 Streptomyces sp. NPDC085937
AGCTGGCCCAGCTTGGCCCTGCTGTACTGGGCGGTGAGCTTGGCCTGCGAGAAGGCCAGGATGAAGTGCCGCCTGCCCCACAGCTGACGGACATACGCGCCGAGAGGCGGCCGGGCACCGCTGACGGACAGCCCGTACTTGGCGGCCAGCTCGGCCGCCGAAAGGCCCTCGTCGGGCGACACGGGCCCGGTCACCGCGACCGTGCCGTCGTGCGTTGTCTCACTCACTGGTGGATAACTTCCGTCCTTGATGTGCGTGGCCCGAGCGGGCCTGCCAGCAGCCTGGACCGGGGTGGGGCCCGGTCCCCGACTCGCAGCTTGTCAGATCACCGGGGGCCGGCCCAGCCGGGTCAGCCGCCACACCGTACGCCACTTCATGGGCCGACGGGGGCCGCAGGGGGTGCTCCACCCCTCGCGGAAGCCGCCGAACCACGCCTTGAGGGCGGGGCCCGAGGGACGGCGCAGCAGGGTCAGCAGCAGCCAGACGCCCAGGTACACCGGGACGAGCGGGGCGGGCAGGTTGCGCCGGGCGAGCCAGACGCGGTTGCGGGCCACCATCCGGTGGTAGACCGCGTGCCGCGAGGGGGCGGTCGTCGGGTGGTACAGCACCATGTCGGACCGGTAGTCGATCATCCAGCCGGCGTCGAGGGCGCGCCAGGCCAGGTCGGTCTCCTCGTGCGCGTAGAAGAACTCGCCGGGCAGACCGCCGACCTCGGCGATGACCTGGGTGCGCACCGCGTTGGCGCCGCCGAGGAAGGTGGTCACGCGGGAGGAGCGCATCGGGTCGGAGGCACGCAACCGCGGCACGTGCCGGCGCTGGGTGACACCGGTGTCCGGGTCGGCGATGCGGAAGCTGATGATGCCGAGCGACGGGTCCTCCGTGAACGCCTTCCGGCACAGCTCGGCGGTGTCGGTGTGGGCGAGCAGGCCGTCGTCGTCGAGGAAGAGCAGGATGTCGACGTCCCGGCCGCTGGGCCCGAAGGCCTCGATGCCGACGTTGCGTCCGCCGGGGATGCCCAGGTTCTCGGGCAGCTCGACGGTCCGTACGCCCTCGGGGACGTCGGGCACGGGTGCGCCGTTGCCGACGACGACGACCTGGACGGGGTCGCCGTCCTGCTTGGCGACCGAGTCGAGCAGGGCACGCAGTTCGTCGGGGCGGTTGCCCATGGTGATGATCACCGCGCCGACCTTCATGCCGGCGCTCACTTCAGCCTGCTGGAGACGAGGATGGACACGAGGTGCAGCACGGTCTGCAGCAGGGCGATGCCGGCCAGGACGGCGGTGCCCAGGCGGGTGAAGAACAGGTCGCCCCGGGCGGAGTCCACGATCGCGAGGACCAGGATCAGCAGGGACGCCTCTATGCCGAGGATCAGCCGGTGGAACTTCAGGGCGGCGGCGGCCCGGCGGGCGAGCGCCATGCCGGAGGAGCGCGGCTCGGCGGCGGACTCCTTCACCGGAGGCAGGCCGTTCTGGTGGCGGGCGACCCCGACCAGGTCGGTCTCCGCCTTCACGAGTATCGCGCCGAGCGCGGCGAGGGTGCCGAGGAAGGCCCACAGCCAGTCGATGCGGCCGGTGCCCCACAGGTCGGCGGCGCGCAGGCCGAGGCCGACCAGCACGGCCGCGTCGGTCAGGTAGGCCCCGACCCGGTCCAGGTAGACCCCGCCGAGCGAGTACTGCTTCCGCCAGCGCGCGATCTCGCCGTCGACACAGTCCAGCAGCAGGTACAGCTGGACCGCGACCACCCCGAGGACCGCGCCCGTGATGCCGGGCACCAGCAGGGCGGGAGCCGCGAGGACGCCGCAGACGGTCATCAGATACGTGAGCTGGTTGGGGGTGACCCGGGTGTTCACCAGGTAGCGGTCCACCCGCAGGGACACCTCACGCATGTAGAGGCGTCCCATCCAGTGCTCACCGCTGCGCCGGTCCTTGACCCCCGCGGGGTGCACGACCGGACGGAGTTCAGCTACCGATGGCCTTGACATAGTCGGCGTAGACGTCCTTGATCTGTTCGGTGGTCAGGGCGAGATGTTCGAGGATGGTGAAGCGGCCGGGGCGGGTCTCGGGGGCGTACTCGACGACGCGGACGAACTCGTCGACGGAGAACCCGATCTCCTCGGGCAGCACCGGCAGCCCGTGCCGGCGCAGGACCCCGGCCATGGCCGCCGACTCCTCGTGCGCGCCGCGCAGGTACATCGCGAAGGCGGCGCCCAGTCCGCACTGCTCGCCGTGGGCGGCGGCGCGCTGCGGGTAGAGCAGGTCGAAGGCGTGGTTGATCTCGTGGCAGGCGCCGGAGGAGGGCCGGGAGTCGCCCGAGACGGACATGGAGATGCCGGTGAGGACCAGCGCCTCGGCCAGTACCTGGAGGAAGCTGTCGTCGTCGACGCCGCCGGGGTGCCGGAGCACGGCCTCGCCGGCCTGGCGGGCCATGGCGGCGGCGAGTCCGTCGACCTTCTCGCCGGTGACGCGGTGGGACAGTTCCCAGTCCGCGACGGCGGAGATGTTGGAGACGACGTCGCCGATGCCGGAGCGCACGAAGCGGACCGGGGCCTCGCGGATGACGTTGAGGTCGATCACGACCGCGATCGGGTTCGGCACGCCGTAGGAGCCGCGGCCGGCGTCGTTGTCGAGGGTCGCCACCGGCGAGCACAGGCCGTCGTGCGCCAGGTTGGTGGCGACCGCGACCAGCGGCAGGCCGACGCGCGCCGAGGCGAACTTGGCGCAGTCGATGATCTTTCCGCCACCGAGGCCGACCACCGCGTCGTAGCGGCCGCCCTGGATGGCGCCCGCCAGCCGGACCGCGTCGTCGATGGTGCCGCCGCCGACCTCGAACCAGTCGGCGCCGGGCAGCGACGGCGCGACGCGGTCGCGCAGCCGGGCGCCGGACCCGCCGCTGACGGCGATGGCGAGCCGGCCGGACTGCGAGATGCGCTCGTCGGCGAGGACGCAGGCCAGGTCGTCGAGGGCGCCGGGGCGGATGTCGACGACGACCGGCGACGGGATGAGCCGGGTCAGTACTGGCACGCGATCTCCCGTCCACGGGCGAGGTCGTCGTGGTTGTCGATCTCGACCCACCGGACGTCACCGATCGGCGCCACGTCGATCCGGAAGCCCCGGTTCACCAGCTCCTGGTAGCCGTCCTCGTAGTACAGCTGGGGATCCCGCTCGAACGTCGTCTTCAGCGCGTCCGCCAGCTCGGCCGCCGCCCCGCCCTCGATCAGCGTCACGCCGATGTACTCACCCGTCGCCTCCGCCGGGTCCATCAGCTTCGTGATCCGCGTCATCCCCTTCTCCGGGTCGACGACGACCTTCATCTCCTCGTCGGCGAGCTTCTTCACCGTGTCCAGCGCCAGGATGATCTTCTTGCCGTCACCCCGCGCGTCCAGCAGCGTCCGCTCCACCGACACCGGGTGCACCGTGTCACCGTTGGCCAGGATCACGCCGTCCTTCAGGGCGTCTCGCGCACACCACAGCGAGTAGGCGTTGTTCCACTCCTCCGCCTTGTCGTTGTCGATCAGCGTCAGCTTCAGCCCGTACGTCGCCTCCAGCGCCGCCCGCCGTTCGTACACGGCCTCCTTGCGGTAGCCGACGACGACACCCACCTCGGTCAGCCCGATCTCCGCGAAGTTCGCCAGCGTGAGGTCGAGGACCGTCGGCTCCCCTTCTATGCCCTCGGGCCCCACCGGCACCAATGCCTTGGGCAGGGTGTCGGTGTACGGGCGCAGACGCCTTCCGGCGCCGGCAGCGAGCACGAGGCCGATCATGCGGGTTCTCCTTCGTCGTGTACGGCGGGCGCGCCACCCTGATGGGCGGCCACCCAGAAGCGGATGCTCTCGGTGAGCACCACGAGAGCCACGGCCACGGCGAGCGCCGTGAGCGCGACGGTGAATCCGGACGCGGTGAGCACGGCCGCCAGCACGGCGACCGCCAGCGTGCGCCCTTCGTGCCCCCCGATCGCCCGCACCAGAAGGCGCGGGGGCGCGCCCGCGTTGCCGCGGATGCGGTAGACCGTGTCGTAGTGATGGTAGGCGACCGCTGACACCAGTCCGTAAGCCGCCGGAAGGGCTCCGTTCACGTCCGCCCGGGCCGCCAGCAGCAGGACCGTGCCGTACTCGGCGGCGCGGAAGAGCGGCGGGACCAGCCAGTCGAGGGGGCCGGTGAGGGGCCGGCGGACGGCGGCGGCCGAGCAGACCACGTAGGCGGCGGCGCCGAGCACGGTCTGCCAGCCGGGGCCCCACACGGCGGCGGTGCCCGTCACCAGGGCCGCGCCGAGGACGGCGGCGACCACGCCGCCGCCGGACCAGGAGACCTTCAGCAGGGTGGCCGCCGGTCCGCTGTCGGCGAGGTCGGCCAGCGCACGCGCCGACCGGACCCTCTCCCGCTCCGGTCCGGCGCCGGCCAGGTCCGCGGCCGGACGGGGCCGCAGCGAGCGCAGGACGCGTCCCGTGGTGGTGTACGCGGCGGCGAAGGCACAGCCCACGAGCAGTGCGTAGAAGGTGATGCGCGGGGTCGTGAAGGCCGTCAGGACGGCGATCAGCGCCCAGCGCTCGCCGATCGGCAGGACGATCATGCGGCGGGCCCAGACGGTCCACCCGACGCGGTCGAGGCGGCCGGACAGGGCGGCGGCGGGGCCGGCCGCGGCGGGTGAGCCGGTCCGGGACTCGGCGAAGGAGAAGTCGACGACGTGCCGGCAGGACTGGAGGATTATGGCGCCGAGCGCCAGGGCCCACACGTCGTCGCCGCCGCGGGCGGCGCCCAGGGCGAGGCCCGCGTAGTAGGCGTACTCCTTGGCCCGGTCGAAGGTCGCGTCGAGCCAGGCGCCCAGCGTGGAGTACCGGAGCGAGTACCGGGCGAGCTGGCCGTCGGCGCAGTCCAGGACGAACGAGGCGAGCAGCAGCACCCCCGCGGCGACGAAACCGGCGCGGGTGCCGGTGGCGGCGCAGCCGGCCGCGACCAGCGCGGTGAGCAGCGAGGCGGTGGTGACCTGATTGGGGGTCAGCCCCCGGCGGGCGCACCAGCGGGCGACGTAGCGCGAGTAGGGGCTGACGCAGTGGGTGGTGAAGAAGCCGTCGCGGGCCTTGACGGCGGAGCGGAGGCGGACGGCCTCCTCGTCCACGGCGGCGACGGCCTGCCGGGCCTCGTTGCGGGCCTGGGGGTCGACGGGCACGAGGGCGACGAGGCTGCCCAGCTCGGGACGGTGCACGTCGGTGTCGAGGGCGGCGACGACCCGGTCCGGGAGGCCCTCCAGGAGGGTGGTGCCGCTGCCCGTCCCCTGGGCGGCGGAGTTCTCCCGGGCCACGGCACGGGTCAGGGTCTGCCGGCCGGGCCCCTGGGCGGTGACGGCGCCCGGGACCGCGGAGACGGGGAAACGGGGGTCGGTCAGGCCGAGGCGCAGGGCGTGCACGTGGCCCACGAACCGGGTGTCCACCAGGGCGACCCGCTGCTCCCCCGGCACCCCGGCGAGCAGCGTCTCGGCCTCGGCCGCGCCGGACGCGGTCCGTACGTCGAAGCCGAGGGAGCGCAGGTCCGCCTCGAGGGGCGAACCGGGGACCGGGGGGCCGGTGAGGATGGCGGTCGGCAACCGAATCTCACTCCCTGGGGGGGCGACGCGTCCACGCCGGTCATGTACATGGTTATGCACCCGTTCGGAGGCATCCGGGCGGCATGTCGGCAGAGGCTATCGGATACACGGAAGCCCGCGTTCACCGACCGTTCGCCGGTCGGATCGACGCGGTTGGCCGACGCCGGTGCCGGGCTCATCATCGTGGATACGGGCCCCGGCTCACAAACCGCGCCGGTCGCTCGCCTTAGGGTGGTCCACCATGACGTGGCTGATCACCGGCGGAGCCGGATACATCGGGGCCCATGTGGTGCGGGCCATGACGGACGCCGGGGAGCGTGTCGTCGTGCTGGACGACCTCTCGGCCGGGGTTCCGGCGCGGCTGCCCGACGGCGTCCCGCTGGTCAAGGGCTCCGCGCTGGACGGTGACCTGTTGACGAAGGCCCTGGCCGAGCACCAGGTGACCGGCGTGCTGCACCTCGCCGCGCGCAAGCAGCCCGGCGAGTCGGTGGCCCAGCCGACCCGGTACTACCGGGAGAACCTGGGCGGCCTCGCCACCCTGCTGGACGCCGTCGCCGAGGCGGGTGTCGCACGCTTCGTCTTCTCCTCGTCCGCGGCCGTGTACGGCGACCCCCACGTGGACCTCATCACCGAGGACACGCCCTGCGTCCCCGTGAACCCCTACGGCGAGACCAAGCTCGCCGGGGAGTGGCTGGTCCGGGCCGCGGGCCGGGCGCACGGCATCGACACGGTGTGCCTGCGCTACTTCAACGTCGCGGGGGCGGCCGTGCCGGAGCTGGCCGACACCGGCGTGTACAACATCGTGCCGATGGTCTTCGACCGGCTCACCCGTGACGAGGCCCCGCGCGTCTTCGGCGACGACTACCCGACCCCGGACGGCACCTGCGTCCGGGACTACATCCACGTGGCCGACCTGGCCGAGGCACACCTCGCGGCGGTCCGCCGGCTGTCCGAGGGCGGGGTGCGGGGCGACCTGACGCTGAACATCGGCCGCGGCGAGGGCGTCTCCGTGCGCGAGCTGATCACGGTCATCGGGGAGGTCACCGGCGACACCCGGAGTGCCGTCGTCGAGCCCCGGCGTCCCGGCGACCCGCCCCGCGCGGTGGCCTCGGCGGCCCTCGCGGCCGAGCGCCTCGGCTGGTCCGCGCGCCGTTCGGTGCGGGAGATGGTCGAGTCCGCCTGGCAGGGCTGGCAGCTTCTGCAGCACGCCTGAGGCGCCTGACCTGCGGATCGTTTCCGCAGGTCAGGGCACATGACAACGGTGTTCAGTGCCGCGTTGCCCCACCCCCCTGCCGCGTAGTTCACTGTGGTCCGGACGGCAGCGACGAAGGGCGGCGGAGGGCATGGGGGCAGGCCACGATCACGGGCACGCGCACGGCGTCCCGGCCGGCGGTACGGCATCCGCGGCCTACCGCGGCAGGCTGCGGGTCGCGCTGGGGATCACGATCGGCGTCATGGTGGTCCAGATCGTCGGCGGTCTGCTCGCCGACTCGCTCGCGCTGGTCGCGGACTCGGCCCACATGGCGACCGACGCCCTGGGCCTGGGGATGGCCCTGCTCGCCATCCATTTCGCGAGCCGCCCGCCCAGCGAGCGGCGCACGTTCGGGCTGGCCCGCGCGGAGATCCTCGCGGCGCTGGCCAACTGCGTGCTGCTGCTCGGCGTGGGCGGCTACGTGCTCTACGAGGCGATCCAGCGGTTCGTCACCCCGGCGGCCACCGAGGGCGGCCTGGCGGCGGTGTTCGGCGCGATCGGCCTGGCCGCCAACCTGGTGTCGCTGTCCCTGCTGATGCGGGGCCAGAAGGAAAGCCTGAACGTGCGCGGCGCCTTCCTGGAGGTGGCGGCGGACGCGCTCGGCTCGGTCACGGTGATCCTGTCGTCCCTGGTGATCGTCACCACCGGCTGGACGGCCGCCGACCCGATCGCCTCTCTGGTGATCGCACTGATGATCGTGCCCCGCACCCTGAAGCTGCTGCGCGAGACCCTCGACGTGCTGCTGGAGGCGGCGCCCAAGGGCGTGGACATGGCGCAGGTGCGGGCGCACATCCTGGACACGCCGGGCGTGGAGGACGTGCACGACCTGCACGCCTGGACGATCACCTCGGGGATGCCCGTGCTCTCCGCGCACGTGGTGGTCAGCGCAGACACCCTGAACGCCATCGGGCACGAGAAGATGCTGCACGAGCTGCAGGGGTGTCTGGGCGACCACTTCGACGTGCAGCACTGCACCTTCCAGCTGGAGCCCAGCGGGCACGCCGAGCACGAGGCGCGCCTGTGCCATTGAGGACGCGTGCGGGAGACCGAAGGCGCGTGCGGGAGATCGACGGCGCGTCCGAGCCGCTGGAGGCGCGTCCGCGCTCTTGAAGGGGCGTGAAAGCTCCCGGACGCGCCAATGCGCCGGGGAACGCAGCCTTCCGCCCCCGTGCCGGCGTCCGCTCCCTTCGACCGGCGCGCGGGACGCGCATGTCCGCCGCCCGGCACGGGCACGATCAGCCCGGGTCCGGTGGCGCCCGGCAGCCGGTACGACCGTCCGTGCCGCCGGGGGCGGGACATGCGGGGGAGGACCGGAGTGCCGGGAGTGCCGGATTCGTGCGGCAGACTTGGGCATGAACACCGAGTGAAGGATGGGTATGCCGATCACACCTGCCACCGCGACGAACAGCCCGTCGAGCGGCACCGCCGAGCCGATTTTGCTGGAACTGGTCGACGAGGACGGCGCGACGATCGGCACCGCGGAGAAGCTCGCCGCCCATCAGCCGCCGGGACGGCTGCACCGGGCGTTCTCGGTGTTCCTGTTCGACGAGCGCGGACGGCTGCTGCTGCAGCAGCGGGCGCTCGGCAAGTACCACTCCCCCGGTGTGTGGTCCAACACCTGCTGCGGCCACCCCTACCCCGGTGAGGCGCCGTTCGCGGCGGCGGCCCGGCGGACGTACGAGGAGCTCGGGGTGTCGCCCTCGCTGATGGCCGAGGCGGGCACGGTCCGCTACAACCACCCGGACCCGGCCTCGGGCCTGGTGGAGCAGGAGTTCAACCACCTCTTCGTCGGCATGGTGCAGGCGCCGGTGCAGCCCGAGGAGCAGGAAGTGGCCGCCACCGTGTTCGTGACGCCGCAGGAGCTGGCGGAGCGGCACGCGAAGGACACCTTCTCGGCCTGGTTCATGACCGTGCTGGACGCGGCCCGCCCGGCGGTACGGGAGCTGACGGGGCCGTCGGCCGGCTGGTGACGGCGGCGCGGTGCCGCGTTCCCGTCCTCTCCGGGCGAGGCGCCGCGCGCCCGGCGCGCGCTAGTAGGTCTGCGCGGGCTTGAGCGGGAGGGCGGCCCAGATGACCTTGCCGCCGGTCGCCGTGTGCTCCACCTCGCAGGCCCCGCCGGCCTCCCGGGCGATCTCCCGTACAAGGAGCAGTCCGCGGCCGCCGAGGCGGCCGTAGTCGTTCTCCAGGGCGGTGGGGCGGTAGGGGTGGTTGTCCTCCACGGACACCCGGACCCACTCGGCGCCCACCGCGACCTCGACGGCGAGCATCGGGGACAGCAGCGCCGCGTGTTTCACGGCGTTGGTGACCAGCTCGGAGACGATCAGCAGCAGTCCCTGCACCACGTCGTCCGCGACCGGCACCCCCTGCCGCAGCAGCAGGTCCCGCACGGCGTGCCGGGCCTGTGGCACCGAGGCGTCCACGGCAGGGGCGGTGAACCGCCAGACACCTTCGTACGGCAGCGGGTCGCCACCCTCACGCTCGATTGTCACCACACGTCGAGTGTTGGGACCGAGTGCCTCCGACCCTCCCCGCTGAACACAAGTCAGCGGATATCGAACGTTTCCGACCGTTCACGCTCGGCGCGGTCGGGTGCAGGATCGTTCCGGCCCGGTTCGTGCCGGGTTTGGGGCACTCTTCCGTCCGTACCGGGCCGAGGGCGCCGTCGGCCCGCGTACGGCTAGCGGCCGGCGACCATGCCGACGACGCGGCGGCCGCCGTAGCCGGTGGCGATCAGACCCAGCCCGTCGAACAGCAGGGACAGCGAGAAGAACGTACCGATGACGTACTGGCTGCTGCTCGGCCAGGTGGCCAGCACCAGGATGCCGAGGAGCAGCCCGAAGGCGCCCTGCACCAGGGTCCAGCCGAACTGCGGACCGCGTACCACCAGGCTGCCGACCAGCCGGAACACCCCGCCGGTGAGGAACAGCAGTGCCGCGAACATGGTCAGCGCCTCGGCCGCCGCCTCCGGGGTCTTGATGACCACCACCCCGGCCGCGATGTTCAGGGCCGCGACGACGACGCCCAGCCAGAAGAAGCTCGTCTGCCGCGCCTGCACCGCGTGCAGCAGTCCGACGAGGCCGCCGACCAGCAGCAGCCAGCCGAACAGCAGCATCGTGGTCAGCGTGGCCACGGCGGTGTACACCAGGCCGATCAGCCCGGCGACGACCAGGATCACTCCCAGCACGGCGATCCAGCCGAAGCCACGGTTCAGCTTGGCCGCGTCACCCTGCCGCCCTGCGGTCCCGGCGGACCTGGCCGACCTGGCCATACCTGCCTCCCGGAGTCGGTCCCCCTTCCCGTCCCCGTGTCCCCCTCCCGCGCCGGTCGTAACCGGTCGCGAGGCGCCCGGCGACGGGGGCCGTGACCGGGGCGGATAGCATCCGGCGCATGGAGCCGCAGCTGCTGCACAGCGTCACCGACCCGGTCGCCACGGTCGTCATCAGCCACCCCGCGAAACGCAACGCGATGACGGCCGCGATGTGGGCGGCCCTGCCGCCGCTGCTCGGTTCCCTGGCCGCCGACCCGCGGGTGCGGGCGCTGGTGCTGACCGGGGACGGCGGCACCTTCTGCGCCGGGGCGGACATCTCCACGCTCCAGGGCTCCCAGCTGGAGGCGCAGCGGCTGGCCGTGGAGGCGGAGGAGGCGCTCGCCGCCTTCCCCAAGCCGACCCTGGCCGCCGTGCGCGGCCACTGCGTGGGCGGCGGCGCGCAGCTGGCGGCTGCCTGCGACCTGCGGTTCGCCGAGGAAGGGACGCGGTTCGGGGTGACCCCGGCGAAGCTCGGCATCGTCTACCCGTCCTCCGCCACCCGGCGGCTGGTGTCGCTGGTGGGTCCGGCCACCGCGAAGTACCTCCTGTTCTCCGGCGAGCTGATCGGCACGGAACGGGCGCTGCGCACCGGCCTGGTGGACGAGGTGCTGCCCGCGGGCGCCCTGGACGCGCGGGTCGCGGAGTTCACCGCGGTGCTGGCGTCCCGCTCGCAGCTGACGCAGGCCGCGGCGAAGGAGTTCGCCGACGGCCGCACCGACCGGGACGACCACTGGCACAAGGTGGCCTCCGCGAGCGACGACACCGCGGAGGGCGTCACGGCGTTCCTGGAGCGCCGGGCGCCACGGTTCACGTGGAGCCCGTCCACGTCGGGCTGAACCCGGCTGACGGGCGCGGAACTCCTCGACGAGGTACGCGGGGGCCTCGTGCGGGAGCCCGCGTGGTGTGCCGCTCGCCCCCCCCCGCGTGCGGCTCCCCTGACGACCGCGAACGACGGGTTTCCCGCCTTCTCCGCCATGCGAGAGCGCGCGGCGTTCTTGCGGCGGGTGCATGTTGAAGCGTGGACGAGGTACCCGCAGGGGGTCCGGCCGGACGGGTCGGAGTACGAAAGGGGAGAAACGTGTTCCGTGCCATCGCAGACGTCCTGCGCCAGATCGGCGGCGCCGTCGCCACCGTCGTGACCCTGCCGTTCCGGGCGCTCGCCCGGCTGTTCGGCGGTGCCTCGTCCTCCGCGCACGGCCGTCGCGCCTGAGTGACGCCCGTGGGGTGTCCGGGCGCGTCGCCGCCCTGATCCCCGATTGTCGTCGTCACCTGCCACAATTGCCGCGCAACCTCAGTGGAGAAGGCGGTACGGGAACGTGACGACACCCTTCGCAGGGTCCATCGAAGGCAGGATCGCCGAGGAACTCGGCGTACGGGAGCGGCAGGTCAAGGCCGCCGTGGAACTGCTCGACGGCGGTTCGACGGTGCCCTTCATCGCCCGCTACCGCAAGGAAGCGACCGAGATGCTCGACGACGCGCAGCTGCGCACGCTCGAGGAGCGGCTGCGCTACCTGCGGGAGCTGGAGGAGCGTCGCACCGCGATCCTCGACTCGGTGCGCGAGCAGGGCAAGCTGACCGAGGAGCTCGAGGCCCGGATCCGGGGCGCGGAGACCAAGGCGCGCCTGGAGGACATCTACCTCCCCTTCAAGCCCAAGCGGCGCACCAAGGCGCAGATCGCCCGCGAGGCCGGGCTGGAGCCGCTGGCGGAGGGGCTGCTCGCCGATCCCGGTGTCGAGCCCCTCGCCGCGGCCGCCGCCTTCGTGGACGCGGAGAAGGGCGTGGCCGATCCGCAGGCCGCGCTGGACGGCGCGCGGGCCATCCTGACCGAGCGGTTCTCCGAGGACGCCGACCTGATCGGCGAGCTGCGCGAGCGCATGTGGGTGCGCGGGCGGCTGGCGGCCAAGGTGCGGGAGGGCAAGGAGGAGGCGGGCGCCAAGTTCGCCGACTACTTCGACTTCGCCGAGCCGTTCACCGCGCTGCCCTCGCACCGGATCCTGGCCATGCTGCGGGGTGAGAAGGAGGAGGTCCTCGACCTCGTCCTGGAGCCCGAGGAGCCCACCGACGGCCCCTCGTCGTACGAGGGCGTCGTCGCGCACCGGTTCGGGATCGCCGACCGTGGGCGTCCGGGCGACAAGTGGCTGCGGGACACCGTGCGCTGGGCCTGGCGGACCCGCATCCTGGTGCACCTGGGCATCGACATCCGGCTCCGGCTGCGCACCGAGGCCGAGGACGAGGCGGTGCGGGTGTTCGCGGCGAACCTGCGCGACCTGCTGCTGGCCGCCCCGGCGGGCACCCGCGCGACGCTCGGCCTGGACCCCGGTTTCCGTACGGGCGTGAAGGTCGCCGTGGTCGACGCGACCGGCAAGGTCGTCGCCACGGACGTGATCCACCCGCACGTCCCGGCGAACCGGTGGGACGAGGCGATCGCCAAGCTGGCCCGGCTGGCGAAGGAGCACGCGGTCGAGCTGATCGCCATCGGCAACGGCACCGCGTCCCGTGAGACCGACAAGCTCGCCGGGGAACTCATCGCCAAGCATCCCGAGCTGAAGCTGACCAAGGTGATGGTGTCCGAGGCGGGCGCCTCCGTGTACTCGGCGTCCGCGTTCGCCTCGCAGGAGCTTCCCGGCATGGACGTGTCGCTGCGCGGCGCGGTGTCCATCGCGCGCCGGCTGCAGGACCCGCTGGCCGAGCTGGTGAAGATCGACCCCAAGTCGATCGGAGTCGGTCAGTACCAGCACGACCTGTCCGAGGTGAAGCTGTCGCGTTCGCTGGACGCGGTGGTGGAGGACTGCGTGAACGGCGTGGGCGTGGACGTCAACACCGCGTCGGCGCCGCTGCTCGCCCGGGTCTCCGGCATCTCCTCCGGGCTGGCCGAGAACATCGTGGCGCACCGCGACTCCAACGGGCCGTTCAAGAGCCGCTCCCAGCTGAAGAAGGTGGCCCGGCTCGGCCCCAAGGCGTACGAGCAGTGCGCGGGCTTCCTGCGCATCCGCGGCGGCGACGACCCGCTGGACGCGTCCAGCGTGCACCCCGAGGCGTACCCGGTGGTGCGGCGGATGGTGAAGACCACCGGCCAGGAGGTCGCCTCGCTGGTCGGCAACACGGCGGTGCTGCGCTCGCTCAGGCCGCAGGAGTTCGTGGACGACACGTTCGGTCTGCCGACGGTGTCGGACATCCTCAAGGAGCTGGAGAAGCCGGGCCGCGACCCGCGTCCGGCGTTCAGGACCGCCGCCTTCAAGGAGGGCGTGGAGAAGATCTCCGACCTGTCCTCCGGGATGGTGCTGGAGGGCGTGGTCACCAACGTCGCCGCGTTCGGCGCGTTCGTCGACGTCGGTGTCCACCAGGACGGCCTGGTGCACGTCTCCGCGATGTCGAAGACGTACGTCAAGGATCCGCGGGACGTTGTCAAGCCGGGCGACATCGTCAAGGTCAAGGTGCTGGACGTCGACATCCCGCGCAAGCGGATCTCGCTGACGCTGCGGCTGGACGACGAGGCCGCGCCGCAGGGCCAGGCGCCCGGCGGCGACCGTGAGCGCAGGCAGCGCGGCGGCCGTCCGCCGCAGCAGCGCCAGGCCCGCGGGGGCGGCGGCGGGGGCGGCGGTTCCCGCCAGGCGTCCGCTCCGGCCAACAGCGCGATGGCCGACGCGCTGCGCCGGGCCGGCCTGGTCGACCCGAAGAGCGGCCGCCGCTGAACCGTACGCCGGGCCCGTGTCCCCCCTTTCCCGGGGACGACACGGGCCCGGTGTGTTTCTCGCGGCCGGCCCGTGCCGCTCGTAGGGTGCCGGCATCGCGGGTCATCACGTGGGAGGTCACGGCGAGCGGCGGGTACGAGACCGCCTGGGCCGAGCTCGACGGGGACGGCCTGCGGGCCCGCGGGCGGGCCGTCGGGACGCTTCCGGAGCCGTACTGGATCACCTACGAGCTCGTGACCGGGGACGCGTACGTCACCCGTCGGCTGACGGTGACGGCCGAGGACGCGTCCGGCGGCCGCTCGCTGGACCTGCGGCACGACGGCCGGGGCGGCTGGACCGCAGACGGGGAGCCGATCGGCGCCCTGGACGGTGCCCTCGACTGCGACCTGGGCCTGTGCCCGCTCACGAACACCATGCCGGTGCCGCGGCACGGCCTGCACCGCGCCCCTGGCGGACGGGAGTTCCTGATGGCGTGGGTGTCCGTGCCCGGCCTGGAGGTCGTGCCGTCGCGGCAGACGTACACGCACCTCGGGCCCCGGCGCGTGCGGTACGCCTCCGGGGACTTCCGCAGCGATCTGATCTTCGACGAGGACGGCTGTGTCGTCGACCACCCGCACCTGGCGCGGCGGGTGGCGGCCCGCTGAGTCCCGTCCGCCGCGGGGCACGGAGGCCGCCCGACGGGCTCTAGTGTTCGGTCACCTTGCCGTCGGTGACGTGCAGGCGGCGGGTGACGTGGACGGCGTCCAGCATCCGCCGGTCGTGGGTGACCAGCAGCAAGGTGCCCCGGTAGGCGTCGAGGGCGGCCTCCAGCTGTTCGATGGCCGGCAGGTCCAGGTGGTTGGTGGGCTCGTCGAGGACCAGGAGGTTGACGCCGCGGCCCTGGAGCAGGGCGAGGGCCGCGCGGGTGCGCTCGCCCGGTGACAGGGTGGCCGCGGGCCGCAGGACGTGGCCGGCCTTGAGGCCGAACTTGGCGAGCAGCGTGCGGATGTCGGCCGGTTCGAGGTCCGGGACCGCCGGGCGGAAGGCGTCCAGCAGGGTTTCCGGTCCGTGGAACAGCGCGCGGGCCTGGTCGACCTCGCCGAGCAGCACGCCCGATCCCAGGGCGGCGTGTCCGGCGTCGAGCGGTACGCGGCCCAGCAGGGCGCCGAGCAGCGTCGACTTGCCCGCGCCGTTCGCGCCGGTCACCGCGACCCGGTCCGCCCAGTCGATCTGCAGCGACACCGGCCCGAGGGTGAAGCCGCTACGGCGCACCTCGGCGTCGCGCAGGGCGGCGACCACCGCGCCGGAGCGCGGGGCGGCCGCGATCTCCATGCGCAGTTCCCACTCCTTGCGCGGCTCGTCGACGACCTCCAGGCGCTCGATCATGCGCTGCGTCTGGCGGGCCTTGGCGGCCTGCTTCTCGCCGGCCTCGCTGCGGAACTTGCGGCCGATCTTGTCGTTGTCGTTGCCCGCCTTGCGGCGCGCGTTCTTCACGCCCTTGTCCATCCAGGCGCGCTGCGTCTGCGCCCGGTCCTGCAGGGCGGCCCGCTTGTCGGCGTACTCCTCGTACTCGTCGCGCGCGTGCCGGCGGGCCACGTCACGCTCCTCCAGGTAGGCCTCGTAGCCGCCCCCGTAGAGGTTGATCTCGTTCTGGGCGAGGTCGAGTTCGAGGACCTTGGTGACCGTGCGGGTGAGGAACTCGCGGTCGTGGCTGACGACGACGGTCCCGGCGCGCAGCCCGCCCACGAACCGTTCCAGGCGTTCCAGCCCGTCGAGGTCGAGGTCGTTGGTCGGCTCGTCGAGCAGGAAGACGTCGTAGCGGGACAGCAGGAGGGAGGCGAGTCCGGCGCGGGCCGCCTGGCCGCCGGAGAGCGCGGTCATCGGCCGGTCGAGGCCGACGTCCAGGCCGAGGTCCGCGGCGACCTCCTCGGCGCGGTCGTCCAGGTCGGCGCCGCCCAGCGCCAGCCAGCGTTCGAGGGCGGTCGCATAGGCGTCGTCCGCGCCGGGGGCGCCGTCGACCAGCGCCTGGGTCGCCTCGTCCATGGCGCGCTGGGCCTCGGTGACGCCGGTGCGGCGGGCGAGGAACGCCCGTACGGTCTCGTCGGGGCGCCGCTCCGGTTCCTGCGGGAGGTGGCCGACGGTGGCGGTGGGCGGGGAGAGGCGCAGCTCGCCCTCCTCGGGGGCGGTCAGGCCGGCGAGCAGGCGCAGCAGGGTGGACTTGCCGGCGCCGTTGGCGCCGACCAGGCCGATCACGTCACCGGGCGCGACGACCAGGTCGAGCCCGGTGAACAGGGAGCGGTCGCCGTGCCCGGCGGCGAGGTTCTTGGCGACGAGGGTGGCAGTCATCAGACCGCCGATAGTAGGGCCTGCCCCGGGCGCCGGGCCGCGAGGGTGCGGTCAGGGGCGGGCCGTTGCGACCAGCACCGTTCCCGCGGTGCGCGCCACGACGTACGCCTCCCCCTTGACCGCCGGGGCGTCCAGCGGGACGCGGTGCCGGCCCGGTGCGAGGACCCCGTCGAAGAGGTCCCGGCTGCGGGCGCGGGAGAGGCGGTCGATCCGGTGGGCGGTGAGCCGGACGCGGCAGGCGGAGACGACCTCGAACTCCGCGGTGGAGCCGGTCACGGTGAGGCCGGTGAGGCGCCGGCGGTCGCCCCGGCCGGCCTCCAGGGCCTGTTCGGTCTGGGCGACCAGCAGCGGTACGACGGGGGCGAGTGCGTCGACGCAGGGCACCTCGGCCCCGGCGCCGGCCAGGACGCGGCGCACGGTGTCGCGTTCGCGGGCGGGGACCGCCCGGCCGAACAGCACGGCGCCGTACGCGCGCAGTTCGTCGGCGGGGACGCCGTCGGCGCTCTGGGTGATGTCGGCGCCGATGCCGATGGTGCGCAGCGCTGCGGCCAGCCGGGCGAGCAGGGCGGCGCGGGCGCCGATGAGCAGGACGCGGCGGCGGCTGCCCGGGAGGTCGCCGTCCAGGAGGGCGGAGAGGGCCGCGCGGTACTCGGGCCCGCGGAAGCGGAACGGGCCCATGCCGTGGTAGCCGTTGCGTTCCAGGTCGGCGTCCTGTGCGGTCTGCCAGGCGAAGTCCCGCCAGATGACGTCCTCGCCGTCGCGCTCGATCACCGCGGTCACGGCGCCGCAGGCGATGTCCTCGCACTCGGGGCAGCCGTAGACGACGTACCGGCCGCCGGGCAGGGGTGCCCCGGTCTCCAGCAGCAGCGCCCGGACCTGAGCGGTGAACAGGGACGGCGGGACGTCGGAGGCGAGCGGGGAGACGGCGTCGAGGTCGGACAGGCGGTACAGCAGCGGGCGTCCGTCGACGACGAAGTCGACGAAGTCGCGGTGCACCTGGTAGTCACCGCCGGCGAGGAGGCCCCCGGCCCGGGTCGCCGGCGCCAGGCCGAAGGTCGCGTACTCGGCAGACATGCCGTGAGTATTCCCACCCGGGAGCGGACCCGAGCACGGCCGGGCACATCCGCTAACGTCCGCCGGATGGGAAGCGAAGCGAACAGCGGTGTCGTGGTGGTCGGCGGCGGGGTCGTCGGGCTGAGCACGGCGGTGGTCCTCGCCGAGCGGGGCGTACGGGTACGGCTGTGGACGCGGGACCCGGTCGAGGGCACCACCTCGGCGGTCGCGGGCGCCCTGTGGTGGCCGTACCGCATCGATCCCCCGGAGTCGGCGCGGGCGTGGGCGCTGCGGTCGCTGGAGGTGTACGAGGAGCTGGCGCTGCGCCCGGAGGCCACGGGCGTACGGATGGTCGAGGGAGTACTCGGCGAGATGCCGATGGACGAGGTGGGCCCGTGGGCCGCCGCGCGGCTGCCGGGGCTGCGTCCGGTGACGGAGGCGGAGTACCCGGGCGGGTGGGGGCTGTGGGCCCGGCTGCCGCTGCTCGACATGGCGGCCCATCTGCCGTATCTGCGCGAACGGTTGACGGCGGCGGGCGGCACGGTGGAGACGCGCGCGGTGACGGACCTGGCGGAGGCGGACGCCCCGGTGGTGGTCAACTGCACGGGCCTGGCCGCCCGGGAGCTGGTGCCGGATGCCTCGGTGCGGCCGGTGCGGGGGCAGTTGGTGGTCGTGGAGAACCCGGGCATCCGCACCTGGATGGTCACCGAGGGCAAGGACGGCTCGATGGCGTACTTCTTCCCGCAGCCCGGCCGGCTGGTGCTGGGCGGGACGGCCGAGGAGGACGTGTGGTCCGACAGTCCGGACCCGGCGGTGGCCGAGGCGATCGTGCGGCGGTGCGCGGCGTTGCGTCCGGAGATCGCCGACGCCCGGGTGCTGGAACATCGGGTGGGCCTGCGCCCCGCGCGGGACGCGGTCCGTCTCGAACGCACCCGGCTGCCCGACGGGCGGACGCTGGTGCACAACTACGGCCACGGCGGCGCGGGCGTCACCGTGGCCTGGGGGTGTGCGCGTCGGGCGGCGGAGCTGGCGACGGAGTGAAGTGCGCGGGGCGGGCTTCCCGTCAGGGTCCGCCCCGCGCGGGCGGGTCAGTGCTTGCCGATGGGGTCGCCCTCGACGTCCGGGCCGCGGCCCGGACCGACGCGCAGTTCGAACTCTCCGTCGTACTTCTTGTGGCCCTCGATGACCGCGAGTTCGACCGCCTCGCTGCCCATCCGGTCGCGCACGATGAGCGGGTCGCGCCGCAGGTCGCGCATGAGGGCCACGCACATGAGGAGCATCACGACGACGAACGGCGCCGCCGCGAGGATGGTGAGGTTCTGCAGACCGGTCAGCGCGTCGCCCTGGCCGCTGCCGACCAGCAGCATGATGGCGGCCACCGCCCCGGTCACCACGCCCCAGAACACCACCGCCCAACGGCTCGGTTCCAGGGAGCCCTTCTGCGACAGGGTGCCCATCACCACGGAGGCCGCGTCGGCGCCGGAGACGAAGAAGATGCCCACGAGGACCATCACCAGCAGGCTGGTGGCGGTGGCGATCGGGTACTCCTGCAGCACCGCGAACAGGCGGCCCTCGGGGGTCGTCTCGTCACCGAGCCGGTTCTGCTCCTGCAGGCGCATGGCCGAGCCGCCGAAGATCGCGAACCAGACGAGGCTGACCGCGCTGGGCACGAGGATGACGCCGCCGATGAACTGACGGATGGTCCGGCCCCGGCTGATGCGGGCGATGAACATGCCGACGAAGGGCGTCCAGGAGATCCACCACGCCCAGTAGAAGACGGTCCAGCTGCCCAGCCAGTCGGCGACGCCCTCGCCGCCGCTGATCTCGGTGCGGCCGGCCAGTTCGGGCAGATCGCCCAGGTAGGCGAAGATCGACGTCGGCACCAGGTCCAGGATGAGGACGGTGGGGCCCGCGACGAACACGAACACCGCGAGGATCACCGCCAGCACCATGTTGATGTTGGACAGCCACTGGATGCCCTTCTCCACGCCGGACACCGCGGAAGCCACGAACGCCACGGTCAGCACCGCGATGATGCTGACCAGCAGTCCGGTGCCGACCTTTTCCAGCCAGCCGAGCTTCTCCACGCCGGAGCCGATCTGCAGCGCGCCCAGGCCGAGGGAGGCCGCGGAGCCGAAAATCGTCGCGATGATGGCGAGCACGTCGATGACCCGGCCGCCGGCGCCGTTCGCGTGCTTCTCGCCGATGAGCGGGGTGAACACGGCGCTGACGGTCTGCCGGCGGCGCCGGCGGAAGGTGCTGTAGGCGATGGCGAGGCCCACCACGGCGTAGATCGCCCACGGGTGGAGCGTCCAGTGGAACAGGGTGGTGGCCATGGCGGTCGCCATGCGGTCCCCGTCGTCGGCCGGGCTGGTGCCGGGCGGGGGCGTCACGAAGTGCGCGAGGGGTTCGCTCACGCCCCAGAACATCAGGCCGATGCCCATGCCGGCGCTGAACATCATGGCGATCCAGGAGACCGTGCGGAACTCCGGCTCCTCGCCCTCGGCGCCGAGGTGGATGCGCCCGTACCGGCTGGCCGCGAGCCACAGCGCGAAGACCACGAAGCCGGAGGCGGCCAGCATGAAGCCCCAGCCGCCGTTGTGCATCAGTCCGCCCAGCATGCTGGCGGACGCGCTCTCCAGGGAGTCCGTCCCGATGGCTCCCCAGAGGACGAAGGCCAGGGTGAGTACGGCGGTGACACCGAACACCACCCGGTCGGTGCTGGGACGCGTCCGCCCGGGCAGGCCCGCCTCGGAGCCGGGCAGCGGGCCTGCCGTGGAGTCCTTGTCGCTGTGGTGGTCCTGCGTCACAGGCGGCACCCTTTCGTCCGAGCCGTCGGGCGGAGATCCCTCCTCCCGATAGGCCCTTACCACCGATGGCGCAAAACTCACCTCATCGGCAAGATGTGACTGCCTGTCCTTCGGCCAGGTGGTAGGCGGCACGGCCGTCCAAGAGCAGCGGGACGAGCGCCCGCAGCGACTGCCGCAGCGGCACGAGCACCCCGTCCCCGTCCTCGCGGACGCGCACGCCGTGCAGCGCCAGCTCGTCGCCCACGTCGGCGTACTGAGCGGCCGTGAGGCGGTAGGCGCAGGGCGGGTCGGCGATCACCTCGGCGGGCTCCGCCGGGTCGTTGTCGGCGCCGCCGAGGTACACCGGACCGCGGTCGGCGTGACCGGCCGCGCGGGCCCGGGTGGTGACCTTCTCGACCGTGGCGCGGTGGTCCCCCGCGAACCGGATCAGGCCGTCCAGCGCGGCGAGGTGGGAGTCCACCCTGCGCCGGTTGTTGAGTGCCTCGTCGGCCTTCTCCGCCTCGGTGAGGGGGTCGACGCGGCTCTCGATGAGCAGGCCCACGCCGTGCTTGACGCCGGACATGTTGCGCAGGATGCGTTCCTGGCCGTCGCCCGCGGTCTGGCGGACCGGGTCGCCGGTGACGGGGTCGGTCCAGATGCCGTAGGTGCCGGTGGAGTACCCGGCGGCCCCGGCGGCGGGACGGACGTGGTCCTCGGACAGGGACCGGGCGGTGTCGTGGACGGCCGGGTCGGTGTTGAGGTTGCGCGGCCAGAGGTCGAACAGGTCCTTGTCGTAGTACGGCGGGGTGGCGCCGTACTCGTGCAGGTCGTAGATCACGTCGGGCCGCCGGTCCCGGATGACGGCGGCCAGGGCGCGGCCCTCGGCGGTCGCGAGGGCGACGTGGTCGCGGTTGATGTCGACGCCGTCGCTGTTGCCCCGGGTGTCGGCGGCCCGGCCGTCGGGGTTGGCGGTGGGGACGACGAGCACCGTGGTGCGCTCCAGGAAGCGCCGGGTCTCCCTGTCCTTGGCGTACGCCAGGTCGCGGATCGTGGTGAGGCACGCCTCGCGGCCGGAGGGTTCGTCGCCGTGCTGGCTGCACACCAGGAGGATGGTGTTCGGGGCCCGGTCCGCGCCGACGCGCACGAGCCGCAGGGGGCGGTCCTGGGCGGTCGTGCCGATGCGGCTGACGTGGACCCGGCCGCTCGCGCGGTCCACGGCCTCGAGGAAGCGCCGTTCCTCGGGCTGGGTGGTCCAGCGGGCCCCGTCGCTCTGTTCGAAGCCGGTGCGCGGCGGGGCGGCGGTGTCGTGGGCCCCGGCCGCGGGCGCGGCGACGAGGGAGGCGGCGAGGCCCGTGAGGGCGGTGGCGGTGAGGACGACGGCGCGTTTCATCGGGTCTCCCCCGGGACGCGGTGGGCGGTGGCGGCGGGCGGGCGGACGCCGTCCGGGACGGCGTGCGGTGTCGTGACGGGTGGTCCGGACGTGGCGCGGACGAAGGCGGCCGTGCCACCGGCGAACGGGACCCGGGCGGTGGTGCGGGCCAGGTCGAGGGTGAGTGACGGGGTGTCGGCCGGCGGGTCGATCAGGCCGCGGTCGGTGCCGGCGACGATCAGTGCGAGCCGGTGGCCGCGCGGGACGACGTGGTCGGTGGCGGCCAGGTCGAGGGTGAGGGTGTAGCGCTTGCCGGGGACCAGGGGTTCGCCCCGGCCGGTGCCGGCGTGTTCGCCGAGGTCGGCCCAGCCGCGGCTGACGACGGTGTGGCCGACGTCGGCGGTCCTCGCGCGGGTCTCCCGGTAGCAGGAGCTGTCGCCCTCGGTGCTCGGTCCCCAGCAGGTGCGCTCGGGCAGGGTGGTGATGCCTTCCCCGGCGTCGGCGTAGTCGCGGATCGTGTCGGGGCCGAGGTCGACCAGGACGGCGGAGAGATGGGCCGTGGGCGTGCTGGGCGTGACGGCGACGGTGACCTCGGAGGAGCCGGCCAGGCGCAGGTCACGGGTGAGCGGGCGGGTGACGAAGCCCGCCTTGTCGGGGGTCTGGGTGTCGATCCGGGCGGCCCAGTCGGTCTCGCTCAGCCTCGGGTCGTCGGTGAAGGACGCGGTGCCGCCGTCCCGGCGCAGACCGAGGGTGCCGACGCCGTCCTGGGTGCCGCGCGCGGGGCGCAGAGTGACGGGGTGCGTGCCGCGCGGGGGCCAGGCGGTGGAGGTGACCCACTGGTCGGGGCCGCGTTCGATGTCGGCGACGGGTTCGCGGTCGATGCCGTTGTCGATGCCCTTGAGTTCGTGGTCGAACCAGCGGTGCAGGGTGCGCACCCACTCCGCGCGGCGGAAGTCGAAGGGGTCGACGTGCCCGGTCTGCGACAGCCAGATCTTGCGCCGTACGCCGTTCTTGCCGAGGGCGTCCCACCAGGGGCCGACGTGCTGCATGCGGACGTTGAGGTCCTGCATGCCGTGCACCAGGAAGACGCTGGCGCGCACCTTCTTCGCGGCGCGGACGTAGTCGCGTTCGGTCCACAGCGGGGTGCGGTCGCCGGTGCGCGGGGCGCCGTCGGTGAGCTTCCGGGCGACCTCGGTGCAGTTCTCGCGGGCCTCGGGGGTCTGGACGTAGCGGGCGAGCCAGTCGGGGCCCGAGTCGTAGAGCGGGGCGCCCTGGGAGAAGTAGTAGTCGTACCAGGTGGAGATGGCGGCGATCGGGACGATGGTCTTCAGTCCCTTGACGCCGGTGGCGGCGACGCCGTTGGCGACGGTGCCGTCCCAGCTCTTGCCGATCATGCCGGTGCTGCCGTCGGTCCAGTCGGCCCGGACCCGTTCGCCTCCGGTACGGCTGCTGTACGCCTTCGCGCGGCCGTTCAGCCAGTCGACGACGGCTTTGGCCGACTGGACGTCGGAGCGGCCGCCGACGTCCACGCAGCCGTCGGAACGGCTGGTGCCGGCGAGGTCGACGCCGACGACGGCGTAGCCGCGCGGCACGAACCAGTTGTCGTAGAACAGCGGCATCCGCACGATGTCGCCGTGTCCGTCGTAGGTCTTGGTCTGGCTCTCGTTGCCCCGCCCGCAGCAGGAGTAGTACGGGCTGGCGTCCATGATGACGGGGACCTTGCGGCCCTTCCGGTCGGCCTCGCGGGGCCGGACGATGTCGACGGCGACCCGGTCGGTGCGTCCGTCGCGGTCCTCGTCGAGGCCGGTGTCCACCCAGACGGCCTCGCGGATCGCGTCGGCGTAGGAGTGGACGGGGCGGCTCTCCCGGGGTGCGGCGTCGGCCGCGGCGGGGGTGAGCAGGGTGGCCGTCAGGGCGGCGGTGGCCGCCGTCGCGAGCGTTCTCCAGGTCGTGGGGCGCGTGCGTATCGGCATGCGCGGGACGGTACCCCGGTGAACTCCGGTGCAGAAGAGGGCGTCTGACGGTGTGTGGGGTCGCGGGGGCGTCAGTCGTGGTCGTACACGGTGACCGGGCCGATCATGTTGGCCACCCACACGTGACGCTCGGCCTGGACGAGCTGCACCGCGCCCAGGCCGAAGTCGTTCGCGGCGCGGTCGGGGTGCCAGGCGCGGTACGCCGCCTCCGGTACCTGGTCTCGGCCATGGCGGCACCGTACCGGCGAGCACCGGTAGTGCCGCCCGTCACCTACCGCCCGGCCGCGACCTTGCGGCGGACGCCGCCGTACCAGCCGGCGACCAGCGCCACGGCGATCAGCGGCACCAGCAGCAGCGTCTTGCGGCCCACCTCCGGGTCGTTCCACATCAGCACGATGACGGACGCCAGGAAGGCGATGGTGACGATCTCGGTGACGGGGCTGCCGGGCAGCCGGAACGCCGGCCGGGTGAGCAGGCCCGCGCGGGCGCGGCGGACGAACACCAGGTGGCAGACCATGATGATCACCCAGGTGCTGATGATGCCGAGGGAGGCGACGTTCAGCACGATCTCGAAGGCCTGGGCCGGGACGAGGAAGTTGAGGCCGACGCCGAGCACGCACACCGCGCAGGTCAGCAGGATGCCGCCGTAGGGCACCTGGCTGCGGTTCATGCGGGCGGTGAACTTCGGCGCGGAGCCCGCCGAGGCCATGGAGCGCAGGATGCGGCCGGTGGAGTACAGGCCGGAGTTCAGCGACGACATGGCGGCCGTGAGCACCACCAGGTTCATCACGTCGCCGGCGGCCGGGACGCCGATCTTCGACAGCACGGTGACGAAGGGGCTCTCGCCGGCCGAGTACATCGAGCCGGGCAGCAGCAGCGCCAGCAGGACGACGGAACCGACGTAGAAGAGGGCGACGCGCCACATGATGGAGTTCACCGCGCGGGGGACGACCTTCTCCGGCTCGGCGGTCTCGCCCGCGGCCACGCCGACGAGTTCCAGGGCCGCGTAGGCGAAGATCACGCCCTGCATGACCAGGACGACGGGCATCACGCCGTGCGGCAGGACTCCGCCGTGGTCGGTGATCATGCCGATGCCGGGGGTGCCGCCGCCCACCTCGTGGCGTGTGGCGAGCAGGAAGACGCCGATCAGCATGAAGGCGACGAGGGTGGCGACCTTGACGATCGCGAACCAGAACTCCATCTCGCCGAAGATCTTCACGGAGATCAGGTTCACGGCCAGCACCACCGCCAGCGCGACCAGTGCGAGCACCCACTGCGGGATGTCTGTGAACGCGCTCCAGTAGTGCGTGTAGAGCGCGATCGCGGTGATGTCGGCGATGCCGGTGGTCGACCAGTTCAGGAAGTACATCCAGCCGGCGACGTACGCGCCCTTCTCGCCGAGGAACTCGCGCGCGTACGACACGAAGGATCCGGACGACGGCCGGTACAGGACCAGCTCGCCCAGGGCGCGGACGACGAAGAAGGCGAAGACGCCGGCGACCAGGTAGGCCAGCGCCAGGGCGGGTCCCGCGTCGCGCAGGCGTCCTCCGGCGCCCAGGAAGAGGCCGGTGCCGATCGCCCCGCCGATGGCGATCATGTTGACGTGGCGGGCCTTGAGGTCCTTGCTGTAGCCGGCGTCGCCCGCGTCCGCGGGCGTTCCGGCCGCGGTGGGGGGTGCGGCCGTTGCCGTGGTGACGGCGTCCTTGCTCACGCGTGGTTCCACTTTCTGGTGCGCCGGGGCTGCTCGCGCCCGGCTGTCCGGTTGGCCTGGGCCGGCGCGCTCGATCACGGCACGGACCGAGGTGGCGCCTTTCCGGATGCGGGCCCGCGCATGCGGTGGTCTGCGTCACAGGGCCGATCCGCTCGGGGTGGGGACGGGAACACCGCAGGGCCGTCGCGCGCCGCGACGGGATCGACAGCGGAGGTGTCACAGCACCGGTGGGACAGCGATACTGCTGCACATGACGACCGAAGCCGAGGCCCTGACGATCGATGAGCTGGCGGCCCGGGCGGGGGTCACCGTGCGCACGGTCCGCTTCTACGGCACGAAGGGCCTGCTGCCGCCTCCGGTGCTCGGTCCCCGGCGGGTCGGCCGCTACGGCCGGGAGCACCTGGCCCGGCTGGAACTGATCGAGGAACTGCAGAGCCGGGGCATGACCCTGGCCGCGATCGAACGCTACCTCGCCCAGCTCCCGCCGGATCTGAGCGTGCGCGACCTGGCCGTGCAGCGCGCGGTGGTGGCGTCCTGGGCGCCGGGCACCGTGGAGACGGTCTCCCGCACGGAGCTGGAGCGCCGGGCGGGGCGTGCGCTGGGCGAGGAGGAGCTGAAGCGGCTGGCGGCGATGGACGTCGTCGAGCGGGCCGGCGGGTCCGGCGGCGGCCCGGACGACGAGGTCTTCCGGGTCGACGCCGGTCTGCTGCGGCTCGGTGTCGAGCTGCTGGACGTGCCGCTGTCGCACGAGTCGGTCCTGGCCGCCCGCGCGGTCCTCACCGAGCACTCCCGCGCGGCCGCCCGCGAGCTGTCGCGGCTGCTGCGCGACGCGGTGGCGGACCAGGGCACGCGGGACGTGCGGTCCCTGTCCGCCCGCATGCATCCGCTCGTGGTGCAGGCGCTGCTCACCACCTTCCAGCGGTCGCTGAAGGAGGAGCTGCGGGAGTGGCTCGACGAGGAGGGGTGACCCGGCGGGGCCGTCCGTCACGGAAGGCCCCGCCGGTGATCAGCGGGCGTCCTTGAACACCTCGCCCTTCTCCGCCTTCTCCACCAGCAGGGCGGGCGGGGTGAACCGATCGCCGTAGCGCTCGGCGAGTTCCCGGGCGCGGGCCACGAAGCCGGGCAGACCGCCGTCGTAGCCGTTGATGTACTGCAGGACGCCGCCGGTCCAGCCGGGGAAGCCGATGCCGAGGATGGAGCCGATGTTGGCGTCGGCGACAGAGGTCAGCACGCCCTCCTCCAGCAGCCGGACGGTGTCCAGCGCCTCGGAGAACAGCATCCGCTCCTGCATGTCGCGGAACGGGACGGTGTGCCCGGGCTTGGTGAAGTGCTCGCGCAGCCCCGGCCACAGCAGGCCGCGCTTGCCCGTCTCGTCGTAGTCGTAGAAGCCGGCGCCGCCGGAGCGGCCGGTGCGGCCGAACTCGTCGACCATGCGGTCCACGACCGCCTCGGCCGGGTGCGGGGTCCAGGTGCCGCCCGCCTCCTCGACCGCCCGCTGGGTCTCGCGGCGGATCTTGCGCGGGAGGGTGAGGGTGAGCTCGTCCATGAGGGCGAGCACCTTGGCCGGGTAACCGGCCTGGGCGGCCGCCTGCTCGACCGACGCGGGCTCGACGCCCTCGCCGACCATCGCCACGCCCTCGTTGATGAAGTGGCCGATGACGCGGGAGGTGAAGAAGCCGCGCGAGTCGTTCACCACGATCGGTGTCTTGCTGATCTGGCGGACCAGGTCGAAGGCGCGGGCGAGTGCCTCGTCGCCGGTGCGCTCCCCCTTGATGATCTCGACGAGCGGCATCTTGTCGACGGGCGAGAAGAAGTGCAGCCCGATGAAGTCCTCCTGCCGCTCGACGCCCTCGGCGAGCGCGGTGATGGGCAGGGTGGAGGTGTTGGAGCAGAGCAGCGCGTCCGGCGCGACGACGTTCTGCACCTCCTGGAACACCTTGTGCTTGAGCGAGGTGTCCTCGAAGACGGCCTCGATGACCGCGTCGCAGCCGGCGAGGTCGGACACCTCGGCGGTGGGCGTGATCCGCGCGAGCAGCGCGTCGGCCTTCTCCCGGCTGGTGCGGCCGCGCGAGACGGCCTTGGCGCACAGCTTCTCGGAGTAGGCCTTGCCCTTGAGCGCGGATTCGAGGGTGACGTCCTTGAGGACGACGTCGATGCCGGCGCGGGCGCAGGAGTAGGCGATGCCGGCGCCCATCATGCCGGCGCCGAGGACGGCCACCTTGGTGACCTTGCGGGCGGGCACGTCCTTGGGACGCCCGGCACCGGAGTTGACGGCCTGGAGGTCGAAGAAGAACGCCTGGATCATGTTCTTCGACGTCTGTCCGGCGGCCAGCTCCACGAAGTAGCGGGCCTCGATGACCTGCGCGGTCTCGAAGTCGACCTGGGCGCCCTCGACGGCGGCGGCCATGATGTTGCGCAGGGCCGGGTAGGGGGCGCCGCCGGTCTGCTTGCGCAGGCTCGCCGGGAAGGCGGGCAGGTTGGCGGCGAACTTCGGATGCGACGGGGTGCCGCCGGGGATGCGGTAGCCGGGGCGGTCCCAGGGCTGCGCCGACTCGGGATGGGCGTCGATGAAGGCGCGGGCCTTGGCGAGCATCTCCTCGCGGGTCTCGGCGACCTCGTCGACCAGGCCGTTCTCCAGGGCGCGGCGCGGGTTGTACTGCGTGCCCTGCAGGAGCACCTTCAGCAGCGCGTCGGTGATGCCGAGCAGGCGCACGGTGCGGACCACTCCGCCGCCGCCGGGCAGCAGGCCGAGGGTGACCTCGGGGCAGCCGATCTTGGAACCGGGGGCGTCCAGCGCGATGCGGTGGTGGCAGGCGAGGGCCAGCTCGTAACCGCCGCCGAGGGCCGCGCCGTTGATGGCGGCGACGACCGGCTTGCCGAGGGTCTCCATACGGCGCAGCCGGCGCTTGAAGGCCAGGCCGCCGTCGAACAGGTCCTGGGCGGTGTCGGGGGTGACGCGGATCAGGTCGCGCAGGTCGCCGCCGGCGAAGAAGGTCTTCTTGGCGGAGGTGAGGATGACGCCGCGAATGGAGTCCTTCTCCGCCTCCAGGCGGTCGGTGATCGCGGCGAAGGAGTCGCGGAACGCCTTGTTGACGGTGTTCGCGGACTGGCTCGGGTCGTCGAGGACGAGGGTGACGACGCCGGTGTCGTCCTGCTCCCAGCGGATGGTGGTGGACTCGCTGCTCATGAGGGTGTGCTCCAGGTGATCCGTCGGGAGGGGGTCAGATGCGCTCGACGATGGTGGCGATGCCCATGCCGCCGCCCACGCAGAGCGTGGCGAGCCCATAGCGCTTGTCCTGGCGCTCCAGTTCGTCGACGAGGGTGCCGAGGATCATCGCGCCGGTGGCGCCGAGCGGGTGGCCCAGGGCGATGGCGCCGCCGTTGACGTTGACCTTGTCCAGCGACAGGCCCATGTCCTTGACGAAGCGGAGCACGACGGCCGCGAACGCCTCGTTGATCTCGACGAGGTCGATGTCGTCGATGGTCAGTCCGGACTTGGCGAGTGCCTTGCGGGTGGCGGGCGCGGGGCCGGTGAGCATGATGGTCGGCTCGGAGCCGGAGACGGCGGCGGAGACGATGCGGGCGCGCGGAGTGAGGCCGTACCGCTCGCCGACCTCCTTGGAGCCGATCGCGACGAGGGCGGCGCCGTCGACGATGCCGGAGGAGTTGCCCGCGTGGTGGACGTGGTCGATCTTCTCCACCCAGTGGTACTCCTGGAGCGCGACGGCGTCGAAACCGCCCAGCTCGCCGATGTCCGCGAAGGACGGCTTGAGCTTCCCGAGCGAGTCGGCGGTGGTGCCGGGGCGCAGGTGCTCGTCGTGGTCGAGGACGACGAGGCCGCTGCGGTCCTTCACCGGGACGACGGACCGCTCGAAGCGGTTCTCCTTCCAGGCGTTGGCGGCGCGCTCCTGGGAGAGCGCGGCGTACTCGTCGACGTCGCGGCGGGAGAAGCCCTCGATGGTGGCGATGAGGTCGGCGCCGATGCCCTGCGGCACGAAGTTGACGTCGAGGTTGGTCATCGGGTCGTTGAACCAGGCGCCGCCGTCCGAGGCCATCGGCACGCGGGACATGGACTCCACGCCGCCCGCGAGGACCAGGTCCTCCCAGCCGGAACGGACCTTCATCGCGGCCATGTTGACCGCTTCGAGCCCGGAGGCGCAGAAGCGGTTCTCCTGGACGCCGGCCACCGTGTCGGGCAGACCGGCGGCGATGGCGGCGATGCGGGCGATGTCGGAGCCCTGGTCGCCGACCGGGCCGACGACGCCGAGCACGATGTCGTCGACGGCGGCGGGGTCGAGTCCGGGGAACCGGGCGCGGATCTCGTGGATCAGGCCGACGACCAGGTCGATGGGCTTGGTGCCGTGCAGGGCGCCGTTGGCCTTGCCGCGCCCGCGCGGGGTGCGGATCGCGTCGTACACATACGCTTCGGTGCTCACGAGGAGGCCTTTCGCTTAAGGGTTCGAGGGCGGGGACACCAGGCCGGGTACGTCCCAGTCGCGGGCCACGTCCTCGGTGTCGGCGCCCGGCCGGGCGGGCCCGGTGCGGACGGTGGTGGGCGTCGCGGAGAACCGCGGTGCCGGGGCGGGCTGGGTGATGCCCGCGTGGTCGGTGAAGGTGCCGCGGGCGGCGAGGTGCGGGTGGTGCGGGGCCTCGCGCAGCGACAGCACCGGCGCCACGCACGCGTCGGTGCCCTCGAACAGGGTTGTCCAGGCGTCGCGGGTGCGGGAGGCGAACCGCTCGGCGACCCGGGTGCGCAGTTCGGGCCAGCGGGTGACGTCGGCGTGCGCCCCGGCGAGGTCGTCCAGGTCCATGAGGCGCAGGAACTCGGCGTAGAAGCGCGGCTCCAGGGCGCCGACGGCCATGTGCCCGCCGTCGGCGGTCCCGTAGGTGCCGTAGTAGGGGCAGCCGCCGTCGAGGAGGTTGGCGCCGCGGCGGTCCTGCCAGGCGCCGGCGGCGAGCATGCCGTGGATCATCGAGGTGAGGTGGGCGGTGCCGTCCACGATGGCGGCGTCGACGACCTGTCCGGTGCCGGTGGCGCGGGCGTGGTGGAGGGCGGCGAGGACGCCCACGACCAGGTAGAGGGAGCCGCCCGCGTAGTCGCCGAGGAGGTTGGCGGGGGCGACCGGGGGCCTGCCGGGCTCGCCGGTCATGCCGAGGGCGCCGGTGACGGCGATGTAGCCGATGTCGTGTCCGGCGCGGTCGGCGAGGGGGCCTTCCTGGCCCCAGCCGGTCATCCGGCCGTAGACCAGGCGGGGGTTGCGGGCCCGGCAGTCCTCGGGGCCGACGCCGAGGCGTTCGGCGACGCCGGGGCGGTATCCCTCGATGAGGACGTCGGCGCGTCCGGCGAGGTCGAGGACCTGCTGCACGCCGTCGGACGTCTTGAGGTCGACGACCACCGAGCGCTTGTTGCGGTTCGTGATGTCGCGGGCGGGGTCGATGCCGAGTCCGGGGCCGCCGGGCCGGTCGACGCGTACGACGTCGGCGCCGAGGTCGGCGAGGAGCATGGCCGCGAACGGGCCGGGGCCGATGCCGGCCAGCTCGACCACGCGCACGCCGGTGAGCGGGCCGTTCCCCGGCGCCGTCGCCTCCGTCATCGAGCCCCCATCGGCTGTGACACTCCTGGTGTAACACCTGCGATGTTAGGAACACCGTCCACCCGGCACAAGGGCGGGCGAGCAAGCGCTTGGCCACTCTACGGTCGTGACCCCCGCCCCGGCGTCGGCCGGGGTCGCCTCAGCGGGCCTCGACGCGCGCCGTCCGCGCCTTGGGTCCCGCCGTCCGCGCCTTGGGCTCCCGCGCCTGCGCCTGAGGCTCCGGCGCCTGTGCCCGGGGCCGCGCCGTCCGCGCGTCCAGCTCCGCCGCCCGCCGCTTCGTCGCGACCGTGCGGTAGCTCTCCTCCACCCAGTCGCACAGCAGCTCGGCCGCCGGGGCGCCCGCGGGCTCCAGCGGGACGCGCACCCAGCCGGCCCGGCCCAGGCCGTACCCGGCGGGCTCGGCGCCGGGACAGGCGAGCGCGTGGGCGTGCGCGGTCTCGTCGGTGAGCTTCACGGTCACCGCGACCGGATGGCCGCCGTCACCGCCGCCACCGAGGAAGACGAACACCTTCTTGTCGACCTTGGCGACGGTGTCGCCCCAGGGATGCTCCTCGGTGGCCCCGGGCAGACCAAGTGCCCAGTCGCGCACTTTCTCCCACTTCCTCAGGGCGTTGCGTGGCACGGCCATCGCTTTCCTCCGGGCTCGTCGTCGGGCTCCGCACCCTTCACGCTAGCCTCGGCCACCGACAGCGGCGCGGCTGCACGACCAAGGGGTGTCATGAGCAGGCTGAGCAGGACGGACCGTCCGTACGACATCGTGCTCTTCGGGGCGACCGGTTTCGCGGGGACGCTGACCGCGGAGTACCTGGCCGCGCACGCGCCGGAGGGGCTGCGCTGGGCGGTCGCCGGCCGCAGCGGGCGGAAGCTGGAGGAGCTGCGGGAGCGGCTGCCGGGCGGCGAGAAGGTGGGCGTGCTGCGGGCGGACGTGTCCGACCCGGCCTCGCTGCGCGCCCTCGCCGAGCAGGCACGCGTGGTGGCCACCACCGTGGGGCCGTACGTGGAGTACGGCGAGGAGCTCGTCGCCGCCTGCGCGGACACCGGAGCGGACTACGTCGACCTGACGGGTGAACCGGAGTTCGTGGACCTGATGTACGTCCGGCACGACGCCCGCGCGCGGGAGACCGGGGCGCGGCTGGTGCACGCCTGCGGTTTCGACTCGGTGCCGCACGACCTGGGCGTGTACTACACGGTGCGGCAGCTGCCGGAGGGCGTGCCGCTGACGGTCGACGGGTACGTCACCGCCGACGCGGCCTTCTCGGGCGGCACGTTCGCCTCGGCCATGAACCAGTTCGCCCGGCCGGGCCGGCTGCGGGCCGCCGCCCGGGACCGCCGGCGTCACGAACCCCGGCTGGTGGGCCGCCGTACCTCCGCCCCGACGGGCACCCCGCGCTACGCGCCCGAGGTCGACGCCTGGGCGCTGCCCCTGCCGACGCTCGACGGCCAGGTCGTGCGCCGCTCGGCCAAGGCGCTGGCCCGGTACGGCCCCGACTTCCGCTACCGGCACTACGCCGCCGTGCGCAGTCTGCCGGTCGCCCTGGGCGGGGTGGCCGCGGTCGGCGCGCTGGTCACGGCGGCCCAGATCCCGCCGCTGCGCCGCGCGTTGTCCGGCCGGCTGAAGCCCGGCGAGGGGCCGAGCGCCGAGAAGCGGGCGCGCAGCTGGTTCACGGTCCGCTTCGTCGGCGAGGGCGGCGGACGGCGGGTCTGCACGGAGGTGTCGGGCGGCGACCCGGGTTACGACGAGACGGCGAAGATGCTGGCCGAGAGCGCCCTGTGCCTGGCGCTCGACGACCTTCCCCCGACGTCGGGCCAGGTCACGACGGCGGTGGCGATGGGCGACACACTGATCACCCGCCTCCAGGCGGCGGGCATCCGCTTCCGGGTGGCGGCGGTGCGCTGACGGCCGCCGAGTCCCTGGCGGGTGCCGGGGTCAGAGCTGCCAGGCGATCAGGGTGCAGATCATGCCCGTCACCCAGCCAAGACCCGCCAGGATGGCGAGGGTCAGGCCCAGCGTGACGGCTCGGCCCGTGGGGCGTGCGGGCGGGCGGCGGGGTCCGGCGGTGCGGTGTGTCGGCATGGCGATCACCCTGCCGCCGGGCGGGAGTTCGGACATCCGTACGCGTACTCACTCCCGTGTGAGTGCCGGTGCGGCCTCGCGCAGGGTGCGGCGGCAGAGGGCGTCCGCCCTGCGGGTCGTCTCGGGGAGGCGGTAGGCGGGGGTCAGGGCGAGCGTGTGGGCGCAGGCGTTGTCCAGGCTCACCCGGTGGCCGACCGACACGAACACCGGCTTGACGCCGGCCCTGGTGCGCAGGGCGCGGCCGACCTCCTCGGAGCCGGACAGCAGCGGGGACGTGCTGCCGCGTGGGGCGGCGGGTTCGTCGTAGCTGAAGGTGAAGGGGTTCTTGGCAACGCCGATCGTGGGCAGCCCGGTGAGGACCCCCAGGTGGCTGGCGAGGCCGAAACGGCGGGGGTGGGCGAGGCCGTAGCCGTCGCAGACCACCAGACCGGGCTCGCAGGGCAGGGCGTCGAGGGCGGCCAGCACGGTGGGGATCTCACGGAAGGCCAGCAGCCCGGGGACGTACGGGAAGGAGATCCGGCCGACGGCCGTGGACTCGGCGACGACGTCCAGGGTGGCCGCGTCCAACACGACGGCCGCCGCGGCGACGACGTCCCGCACGTCGTCGTAGGCCACGTCGACCCCGGTGACCCGTCCGGTGCCGGGCGGCGGCCCCGCTTCGTCGCGCACCACCCGCTCGCGCAGGGCGTCCTGGACCGCGCGGGCCTCTTCCTCGGTGACGGGCCGGCCGGCCGGTGTGCGTACGGTCGTCATGGTGCCCAGAGCTTACGGGGCGGGGCGCTCCGCGCGGAGGGGGGCCTGCCGGCCCGCGGCCCTCCGCGCGGAGGGGGAGTCACTTGCCGAGCGCCCGCTGCAGCTGGCTCTTGTTCATGCTCGAACGGCCCTCGACGTTCCGCTTCTTGGCCTCTTCGTACAGCTGGTCGCGGGTGGGGCCCTGGGAGCCCTTGCCGGACCGCTGGCCACCGCGCTTGCCGGACGACATGTCCTGCGTCGACGTCCTGCTGGCGGTCTTGGACTCGCCGGACCGGGCGCGTTCCTTGTTCACCGTCCGGGCGGCGATCTCCTCGGCGCGCCCGGTGCTCTCGCCCCGGTCCTTCGCGCTCTCCTTGATGTGCTCGTACTGACGCTCCCGCTTGGGGCTGGAACCGCGTGGCATGTCCGCTCACTTTCTCTCGCGCTTCGCGAGCGCTCGGTCGCGTACAGCGGTCGGGTACCCCGGCCGGCGGGATGTAGGGCCCTCGGCCCGGGTCACTGCTCCAGTCGGGCGACCCGCCCCCGCTCCCCCGCCGCCCAGCAGGACCGGTCGGGCGCGCAGTCGACGGTGTCGTACGAGCCGGTGTCGACGGTCCGCCAGGTGCGGCCGCCGTCGGTGGTCAGGTCGGTGCCGGTGGGGCCGACGGCGAGGGCGTCGGTGCGGCTGTGCGGGAGCCAGGCGACTCCGGAGCGGTAGGCGGGCGGGGAGCCGGCGGCGGGCCGCCAGGTGCGGCCGCCGTCCGAGGTGCGCGCGGCGGCGTCGGGCGAGGCCTGGCCGGGGTTGAAGTCGCCGCCCACGGCGAGACCGTGGTGGCGGTCGCGGAAGGCGAGGGCGAAGACGCCGCGCGCCGGGTCGCCGGCCGGGATCGTCGTGTCGGTGACCGTCCAGGTGCGGCCGCGGTCGGCGGAGTGCAGCACGCGCGCACGGGCCGCTCCGCCGGTGGCCAGCCAGACGTCCTTCGGCCCGGACGACACGAGGCACTGGCCGCTCGCCGCGAAGCCGGCCTCGCCGTCGAGCGCCGGGGGCATGCCCGTGTCGGGGAGCACCGCCCAGGAGCGGCCGCCGTCGCGGGTCGACAGGATGCGGAACTTCCCGTCCACGGGGTCGCTCATGGCGAGTCCGTGGCGGGGGTCGAAGAAGGTGAGGCAGTCGTAGAAGGCGCGGGGGTCGGGGTTGCGGAAGGCTTCCGTCCAGGTCGCCCCGCCGTCGTCGGTGCGGTAGACCCGGGAGTCCTCGCCCTCCCCGATGGCCAGCACCACGGCCCGCCGCGCGTCGAACGCCTCGATGTCCCGGAACTGCAGCGCCTCCGCGCCGGGCGGCGAGACGTCCCGCCAGGTCCGGCCGCCGTCCGTGGTGCGCAGCACGGTGCCGAGGGTCCCGGCCGCCCAGGCGGTGGTCCGGCTGACGGCGGCCAGGCCGCGGAACCGGACGTCCGGTGCGCCGGTGTCCTTGAGCGACCACTGCGGGGTGCCGCCCTTCGGGCCGTGCGCCTGTGCCGGTACGGCCGTGAGGGCGGCCAGGGCCGCCGCGCACACGGCGGCCGCCGTCACCCGGCGGAGGTGGCGTCCCGCCCGCCCTGTCCGTGCCGTCCGACTCGTCCGTCCCGTCGGTCCCGTACGTCGCGTGCTTCCCGAGCGCCTCATGGCGGGGGAAGCTAGTCCACCGGCCCGGTGCCGTCCAGAGCGCCTCGACCCGGGGGCCTCCTCGCGGCGCCCCGCCCAAGTGGCCCGGGAATCACGGGAGGAGAGACGTGTCACTCGGGGGCATGAAGGCGGTGACAGAGGTCACTCGCTCTCCATGCGCACGGAATGGCCGATTCCAGCGTCTCTTCCTGTAGCCCGACCGACACGATCCGCCCGGAAGCCCGCCCAGCCGTCACGAGGGAGCAAGGCGTTGTCCACCGTCATCGAGCAGCCCGTAGAGGCCCGCCTGGTCGCCGCCGCCCCGCGGATGGCCGACATCCCCGCCACGCTGCACTACGACGGCGACGACCCGTTCGCCGTCCGCATGACCTTCCCCGCTCCCTCGACGCTCGAAGGCGTCGACGTGTGCTGGACGTTCGCCCGTGACCTGCTCGCCGCGGGCATGGAGGCCCCGGAGGGCCAAGGCGACGTACGGGTGCGCCCGTACGGCTACGACCGCACGGTGCTGGAGTTCCACGCCCCGGAGGGGACGGCCGTGGTGCACGTCCGGTCGGGCGAACTGCGCCGCTTCCTGGAGGCGACGAGCGAACTGGTCCCGGCCGGCCTCGAACACCTCCGCCTCGACCTGGACCACGACCTGGCGGAACTGATGCGGGACGCGTGAACGGTTCCGCGGGGCGGGAGCGCCCCGCGGGAACGGAGGGTGCGCGCAGAAGGAGGGGGGCCGGGAGCCGGCCCCCCCTCAGGGAAGTGACCGAGGCTTTCAGCGCCCCCTGGACAGCGAGGCCGTCGGGGCCGTGTCGCGCAGGGCCGTACGGAGTTCGTCGAGGACGGCGGCGAAGGCCGGGGACGTCTCCGAGGCGCGGGCGGACAGGAAGTCCGTGGGCGGCGTGTCGTCGGCGCCGAGCGGAAGACCGGCCGCGGTCGCCAGGGTCAGGGCGGTCGCGGTCGTCCAGGAGACCTCCTCCGCTCCGGCGGTGCCGGACAGGATCCGCCGGGCTTGCTCGCGCAGGGCGTCCGAGCGGGCGGTGTCGGCCAGGACGTGGTCCACGGACGGGAAGACGCCAAGGATCCGGTGCTTCTCGGCCCGCACGACGCCTTCGGCCACCAGGTGCTCGCGGACCGCGTCCAGGGTGTACCGCGCGTGCAGCGTCACCCAGGTGCGCCAGCGGTGCGGGAAGGACTCGCTGACCAGCTCCAGGAGCCCGTCCAGCGCCGGGTCGCCGGTGCGCGAGTCGAGGTCGCGCGGGGTCGTGATGCCCTCGTCGTCGACGAGCAGCCCGCGCCGGGCGAGGTCGGCGAGCGCTCCGGCCCGCACCACGGGGGCCGCCCGGGTGGGGTCGGTGTCCCAGGTCAGCAGGCACAGGCGGGCCGGCAGGGAGAGCGGGCCGTTGGCCACGGGGCCTCCTCGGTGCGGGGACGCAAGGTGCGTCGATGGGTGAAAAACGCGTTGACGGCCGGTGCGGCCGCCCCTAACGTTTCTCTCGGTTCTGTTGCCGTCGATGGGAGAAGGACGTTGCTCGTCTGAGGTTCTGAGACACCGCGTCACACCGTTCTCAGGTGTGTGCGCAGCGTGCGACCTCGGCGTTCGAGCCGTCCTCGCGGACCCTCCGCGACAGGGCTTTTCTTATGCCACGGATCCCTTCCCGGCTGCCGGTCGTCGTCCCGCGGTGTCTCGATACGCGTGTGCCCCTGATCGCCCTCAGCAACCGCGGAGGCCCGCATGTCCGCTTCTCTCACCTGTATCTCCCTCTCCTTCATCTGGCCCGACGGCACCGTCGTCTTCGAGGACCTCGACGTGGCCTTCGGCCCCGGCCGCACCGGTCTCGTCGGCGTCAACGGGTCGGGCAAGTCCACCCTGCTGAAGCTGATCGCCGGCGAGCTCACCCCGACGGACGGCTCCGTCCGGGTGGCCGGCGAGGTCGGCTGGCTGCCGCAGAACGTCACGCTGGACACCGCGCTGAAGGTCGACGAGGCCCTCGGCATCGCCGGCAAGCGCGCCGCGCTGCACGCCATCGAGGCGGGCGACGTGGCCGAGGAGCACTTCGAGACCGTCGGCGACGACTGGGACGTGGAGGAACGCGCCCTGGCCACGCTCGGCGAGCTCGGCCTCGGCCACATCGGCCTCGACCGCACCGTCGGCGAGGTGTCGGGCGGCGAGTCGGTGCTGCTGCGGCTGGCGGCGCTGCTGCTACGCCGTCCCGACGTGCTGCTGCTCGACGAGCCCACCAACAACCTCGATCTGTACGCCCGTCGGCGGCTCTACGCGGCCGTCGAGAGCTGGCCCGGCGTCATGGTCGTGGTCAGTCACGACCGGGACCTGCTCGACCTGGTCGACCAGATCGCGGACCTGCGCGCGGGCGGGATCACCTGGTACGGCGGCAACTTCACCGCGTACGAGGAGGCCCTGGCCGTCGAGCAGGAGGCGGCCGAGCGCATGGTGCGGGTCGCCGAGGCCGATCTGCGCAAGCAGAAGCGCGAACTGGCCGACGCGCAGGTCAAGCTGGCCCGCCGCAAGCGGTACGGCCAGAAGATGTGGGAGCAGAAACGCGAGCCGAAGATTGTCATGGGTGCGCGCAAGCGGGCGGCGCAGGAGTCCGCCGGGAAGCACCGCATCATGCACGAGGAGAAGCTCGCCGAGGCCAAGGAGCGGCTCGACGACGCGGTGGAGGCGGTGCGGGACGACGACGTGATCCGGGTCGACCTGCCGTTCACCGCCGTGCCGCCGGGCCGGGAGGTCCTCACCCTCATGGACCTGGAGCTGGCGTACGGCGCCCGGGTGACCGGCGGATTCGACCTGCGGGGCCCCGAGCGGGTGGCGCTGATCGGGCGCAACGGCGCGGGCAAGACGACGCTGCTGCGGACGATCGCCGGGGAGCTGGAGCCGGTCTCCGGCGAGACCCGGGCGCACGTGCCGCTGCGCTTCCTGCCGCAGCGGCTCGACGTCCTCGACCCGGGGCTGAGCGTCGCCGAGAACGTGGCGCGGTTCGCCCCGGGCGCCACCAACAACCGGATCAGGGCGCGGCTCGCCCGCTTCCTGTTCCGGGGCGGCCGTGCCGACCAGCGGGCGGACACCCTGTCCGGCGGCGAACGCTTCCGCGCGACCCTCGCCGCGCTGATGCTGGCGGAGCCGGCGCCGCAGCTGCTGATGCTGGACGAGCCGACGAACAACCTGGACATGGCGAGCGTCCGGCAGCTGACCACGGCCCTGGAGTCGTACGAGGGGGCGCTGGTCGTGGCCAGTCACGACCTGCCGTTCCTGGAGTCGCTCGGCATCACCCGCTGGCTGCTGATGGAAGGAGGAGAGCTGAGGGAAATCACGCCGGAGGCGGTCGGGTTTCCCGCCTAGCGTCGGCGGCATGACCCGGCCGGACGACTACCTCACCCTCACCGGGGAGCAACTGCGGCGGGCCGTCGGCCGAGGCCCGGCCTGCCGTGGCCCATCTCATCGCGGCCGGGGGTGGTCCCCGTACGGCGGGGGCCTGCATGATGGCTGCGCCGGGGCCCCGCGGGCGCCCGGCCCGTACGGGCTCCCGAGCCCCGCCCACCCGCACCGTCCGATCCGAAAGGCGTACCCGTGCCCAGCAGGAAGGCCCTCGTCCGCCGTCCCGCCCCCTGCCTCGCAGAGGGGCTGGTGACCCACGTCGAACGGGACGAGGTCGACGTCGACCTCGCCGTGCGGCAGTGGGAGGGGTACACGGAGGCGCTGCGGACGCACGGCTGGGAGACCGTCGAGGTGGCCCCGGCCGACGACTGCCCGGACTCCGTGTTCGTGGAGGACACGGTGGTGATGTTCCGCAACGTGGCGCTGATCGCCCGTTCCGGCGCGGAGTCCCGGCGGGCGGAGACCTTCGGGGTCGAGGAGGCCGTGGCGTCTCTGGGCTGCTCGGTGAACTGGGTGTGGGAACCGGGCACGCTGGACGGCGGCGACGTCCTGAAGGTCGGCGACACGGTGTACGTGGGCCGGGGCGGGCGCACCAACGCGGCCGGCGTGCAGCAGGTGCGGGCCGCGTTCGAGCCGCTCGGGGCGCGGGTGGTCGCGGTGCCGGTGGCCAAGGTGCTGCACCTGAAGTCGGCGGTCACCGCCCTGCCCGACGGGACGGTCGTCGGGCACATCCCGCACATGGACGCGCCGTCGCTGTTCCCCCGTTTCCTGCCGGTGCCGGAGCCGTCCGGGGCGCACGTGGTGTGTCTCGGCGGCGACAAGCTGCTGATGGCGGCGAGCGCGCCGAAGACCGCCGAGCTGTTCGCGGACCTCGGGTACGAGCCGGTGCCGGTGGAGATCGGTGAGTTCGAGAAACTTGAGGGCTGCGTGACGTGTCTGTCGGTGCGTCTGCGGGACCTGTATGCCTGACCGGCGGCCGCCTCACCCGGACGGCGCAACGACCTCTGCCATCCGGCGTACGCGCCAGGGCGAACGTCCAGGTGAACCCCGCTGATCAGCGGCCTTTACGGGCTCTTAACCTACGGCTACGTAACCTACGGCTACGTAGCCTACGATTCCGTAGGTTACCCGGCACCGCTCGCCGGCACGTCCGTATGTCCCCGTCCCCCTGGAGTTACCCGTGACGACCACTCCTGCCCACCTCGGCAGCCCTTCCGTCTGGACCGACGCGCGGCTGCTGTACGCCTTGGAGGAAGTGGTGGAGACGGAGCTGAACCGGCATCTGAAGGTCGCGAAGGACTGGATGCCGCACGAGTACGTGCCGTGGAGCGACGGCCGCAACTTCCCCGGTTTCTTCGAGGACGGCGAGGCCTGGGAGAAGGGGCAGTCGAAGGTCACCGAGGTCGGCCGGATCGCCCTCGTGGTCAACCTGCTGACGGAGGACAACCTCCCCAGCTACCACCACGAGATCGCCTCGCTGTTCGGCCGGGACGGCGCCTGGGGCACCTGGGTGCACCGCTGGACCGCCGAGGAGGGCCGGCACGGCATCGTGATGCGGGACTACCTGCTCGCCTCGCGCGCCGTCGACCCGGACAAGCTCGAAGAGTTCCGCATGTCGCACATGAGCGAGGGCTTCGAGTCGGACAACCGGCACTCGATGCTGCACTCGGTCGCCTACGTCGCGTTCCAGGAGCTGGCCACCCGCATCTCGCACCGCAACACCGGTCACCAGTCCGGCGACCCGGTCTGCGACCGCATGCTGGCGCGCATCGCGACCGACGAGAACCTGCACATGGTGTTCTACCGCAACCTGCTGAAGGCGGCCTTCGAGCTCGCCCCGGACCTGACCATGCAGGCGGTCCGCGACGTGGTGGTGAACTTCCGCATGCCCGGTCACGGCATCCCCGGCTTCGAGCGGGCGGCCGCGCAGATGGCCATCGGCGAGGTCTACAACCTGCGTATCCACCACGACGACGTGCTCCAGCCGGTGCTGCGCCACCTGAAGGTCATGCAGATCGACGGGCTGGGTCCGGAGGGCGCCAAGGCGCAGGAGGAACTGGGTCTGTTCCTCGGCGGTCTCGACTCCGAGGCGAGCAAGTTCGACGAGAAGCTGGCCGCGCGCAAGGCGCGCATGGCGGCCCGCGCCGCCGGCTGACCCCTCACCGGGCGCCGGTCACCGCCGTCCGGCACGCCGCAGCTCGAGGCGTTCCTTCTCCGAGAGCCCGCCCCAGACGCCGAAGCGCATGTCGTGGGTCAGGGCGTACTCCAGGCAGGTCGCGCGGATCGGGCACAGGCCGCAGATGCGCTTGGCCTCACGGACCGAGCTGCCGGGTTCGGGGAAGAAGAAGTCTCCCCCCGTCTGCGCGCACAGCGCCTCCTCCTGCCAGGTCAGGTCGGGTGGCGTCAACGTGTCGGTGTGCATGGCCGGAAGCGTGCCCGAGGGTGAAAAACGTTCGATCAACGCGGCATCAACGCCCGGGCCCCGGTGCGGGCCCGCCCGGTCCGGCGGGGGCGGGCTCGATGATGACGTCGGTCGGCCCGGCGCGCACGGCGGCGCGCCGGGCCGTCAGGTCTCGCGGGGGTCGCCCCGGAGCACCGCGAGGCGGGCGCCGTAGGGGTCCTCCAGGCGGGCCATCCGGCCCACGCCGGGGACCGAGGTGGGGGGCATCCGCACCCGGCCACCCAGTTCGGCCGCCCGGTCGGCCACGGCGTCCGGGTCCTCGGCTCCGATGTACGGCAGCCAGTGCGGCCGGCCCTCGGCCGCCTCGACGGGGTCGTCGGCCAGCGGCACCATCCCGCCGAACGTGCCCTCCTCCCCCGTCTCCCGGGAGCTGACGGCGGTGTAGACACCGCCCGGGAAGGTCACGGCGGCGGTCTCCCAGCCGAGGACCGCGTGGTAGAAGGCGGCGGCCCGCGCGATGTCCGGGGTGTACAGCTCGGCCCAGCACAGGCAGCCGGTCTCCCCCGCCGCCTCCAGGCCCGCGCGCCGGCCGGGCTGCCAGACGCCGAAGGCGGCGCCCATCTGGTCGGCGAGCAGCGCCGACCTGCCCTGCTCCCCGACGGCGGCCGGCGGCACGGGAACGCTGCCCCGCGCCGCGCGGACCGCCTCGGCGGTGGCGTCGGCGTCCGGACTGCGGAAGTACACGGTCCAGGCCGCCGCGCCTTGGTCACCGCCGAGCGGGGCGCAGCCCGCGACGATCCGGCCCGCGCGCTCGAAGAAGCCGTACCCTCCGCCGTCGGACCCCGCGGAGCGGTACGTCCAGCCGAACAGGGCGCGGTAGAAGGACGCGGCGCCTTCCGCGTCGGGCGTGCCGACGTCGATCCAGCAGGGTGCGCCGTCGACGAAGCGGGTGGTGAGCATGGTGCCTCCTTCGAGGAGTCCCGACGCCTGCTCCGCCGAGTCTTCCACTCCCCACCGACAATCGCCGGTACGGCACCCGGACGGGCCGCGGCCGATCGGGGCGGGGCGGTCAGGCGGACGCCCTGCGGACCAGGGTGGTCGGCAGCACCACCCCGGACGGTCCGGCGCCCGCGGCCCCGTCCGGCGCGGTGGTGCGGTCCAGGTCGCGCAGCAGCAGGCGGGCCATCAGGCGGCCCATCTCCTCGATGTCCTGACGGACCGTGGTGAGCGGCGGCTCGGCCTGCTCGGCGATCGGCAGCATGTCGTCGAAGCCGACCACCGCGACGTCCTCGGGCACCCGCCGTCCGTGTTCGCGCAGCGCCCGCAGGGCGCCGGCCGCCATGAGGTCGTTGCCCGCGAACACGGCGTCGAGGTCGGGGCGGTGGCGCAGCAGTTCCCGCATCGCCCGCTCGCCGCTGGCGGCGGTGAAGTCGCCCTCCACGACGAGGCGGGGGTCGGGGTCGGCCATGACGTCCCGGAAGCCGTCGAGCCGGTCCACCGCCGAGGTCTGGTCGAGGGCGCCGGTGATGTGGGCGACGCTGCGGCGGCCGAGTCCGAGCAGATGGCGTACGGCGTCGCGGGCGCCGCCCCGGTTGTCGGTGTCGACGTAACGGACGGCGTCGCCGCCGCCGTTCCAGTGCGGCCGGCCGCCGAACACGGCCGGCAGTCCGGCCCGCTGGATCAGTCCGGGCAGCGGGTCGTCGATGTGCAGGGAGAACACCAGGGCGCCGTCGACGTGGCCGCCGGCCAGGTAGCGGCCGACGCGCGCGTGGTCGTCGCGGTCCTCGGTGAGCAGCAGCACCAGCTGGTTGTCGTGGGCGGTCAGCTCCTTGCTGATGCCGCGCAGCTGCCGGGCGAAGAAGGGGTCGGCGAAGACCCGGGTCTCGGGTTCGGCCACGATGACGGCGACGGCGTCGTGGCGCCGGGTGACCAGGCTGCGGGCGGCCTGGTTGGGGACGTAGCCGAGTTCGTCCACCGCGCGCCGGACCCGCTCGGCCAGGGGTTCGCGGACCCCGTCGAAGCCGTTGACCACGCGGGACACCGTGGCCCGGGAGACCCCTGCCCGTGCGGCCACGGCCTCCAGCGTCGGTCGTGGCGCTGTCTCGCTCACTTCGGGGCTCCTCCCTGCGGTTGGCCGAAAGGATAGCCCTGGCCGGCCCGGCCGCCGAGAGCGCTCTCGGATCACCCGGGCCGCCCGTCAGTGCTCGTGCGCCGGCTCCTTCGTCCCGGTGGCGGTGTGGGCGTGTTCGTGGGGGTCGTAGCCGGGAATGGTGCCGTCCGGCTTCTTCACCAGGAACAGGCCGACCATGCCCATGTCGGAGTGGCTCTGGACGTGGCAGTGGTACATCCAGGCGCCCGCTCCCACCCCCTCCCCCGCGATCACCTGGAAGCCGAAGGAGTCGGCGGGGCCGCAGATCTTGGTGTCGACGACCCGGGTGGGGTCGTCGGGGCCGGTGAGCATGCCGGTGCGGTTGTCGGCCCAGCGGTGCCCGTGCATGTGGAAGGTGTGGTAGTACTCGCCGTGCGTGATCATGACGATCTCGACCCGGTCGCCCACGGTGGCCTCGAAGTCGGGGCCCGTGTGCGCCGGCTTGTTGTTGATCGTCATGTCGTTGAAGACGATGGTGTGCGTGGCGTCGGGGAGGATGTCGCCCTTGCGGCGCACGATCACGGGGCCGTACAGGCCGTTCCGGATGCCGCCGGTGCCGTGCACGGTGCCGACGACGTGGTCGTGGTAGTGCCAGTATCCGGCGCTGCCCGCCCGCCAGGTGCCGTCCGCGCGCCGCCCGGGGGCGTGGGTGCGCCAGGTGTAGGTGCGGCTGCCGCCGGGCTCGACGGCGCTCTTGTTCTGCTGGGTGCCGTCGCTGGAGATCTCGTAGTCGACGCCGTGGACGTGCAGGCTGACCGGCACGTCCATGGTGTTCTCGAACTCGATGTGCAGCGTGTCGCCCTCGTTGAGCTCGATCGGCGGGCCGGGGATCGTCGCCCTGCCCTTCTCGAAGCCGTAGCCCATCTGTCCGCCGGCGAGGCGCTCGGCGTACATCTTGATCCTGCGTACCTCGCCCCCGGCCGGCGCGGTTCTCGCCGTCGCGGTCGCGCTTACCGCCTCGGGCCCCACCGACAACGATGTCGCCACGGCCGCGCCGCCCAGAAGTACCCGTCGGTTGAAACCGCGTCTGTCCATGCCGAACTCCCCATGTGGCTGTCATGAACCTGTGAAACCGTAGCGGCGACCCCAGCGTTTATCCACACTCAGGACAAAGTTCGTTTCTTTGCTGCGATAGGTATTGGCGTGTGACGCAAAGAGGTCTAGCTTCCTTGACGCTGCTGTCGCGACCGAGGAGGGGTGGGTGGCCACGTGCGGTCCACATCGCATCACGAACCCATGGGATTAAGAGGGTTGGACACGTCCAGCACCTCGAACGCGCGAAGGACGAGAACCGGGCGACGCGCCTGGGCGGCCACCGTCGCCGCCACTGTCGTCGCCGCCGGCCTGCTGTCGGGTCCCGCCGCCAGCGCCCGCCCGGCCCCGGATCCGTCCCTGACAACGATGTCCATCACCTCGCCCCCGGGCGGCGCGAACGTACGGGTGCTGCTGTTCTACGGCTCCGCGGCCGGCGGTGAGGAGTCGCCGCTGGTGAACGCCGGGATCGCGGCGATCGAGCGGATCGGGCAGACCGGGCCGGAGGACCAGCGCTTCACGGTCACCGCCACCGGCGACGCCTCGGTCTTCACCAACGACAAGAAGCTGAGCCGGTTCAACACGATCGTGTTCCTCACCGGCGGCGGTGACGTCCTCGACCCGGAGCAGGAGGCGGGCCTGGAGGCGTACATGGAGGCCGGCGGCGGTTTCGTCGGCCTGCACGACGCGGCCCGCGCGGAGCCCTACTCGGACTGGTTCACCGGTCTGATCGGCGCCCGGCCGGCCGCGGGAGCGGCCACGGTGCAGCGCGCGACCGTCGAGGTCGGCGACCGGGCGCACCCGGCGACCAAGAGCCTGCCGATGGAATGGAAGCGCCCCGACAAGTGGCTCAACTGGGTGAAGAACCCGTCCGGCGACGTCCACACCGTCGCCCGGGTGCGCGAGGCCACCTACAAGCCGGGCGCCGGTGCCAACGGCTGGGACCACCCGGTCAGCTGGTGCCGTGACTACGACGGCGGACGCTCCTTCTACACCGGCATGGGCGGCACGGTGTCGTCGTACGACGAGACCGACTTCCGCGAGCACCTGCGCGGCGCCCTGCTGTGGACCACCCGCCTGGTCCGGGCCGACTGCAAGGCGACCATCACCGGCAACTACAAGGCGGAGCGGCTCACGCAGCCCAACCAGCCCGGGCAGAACGACCAGATCGGCGAACCGCACGGCCTGGTCACCGCGCCCGACGGCCGCGTGTTCTACATCGGCCGGGGCGGCGCCGACGCCTCGCAGCCCGTGGTCACCGACTGGAACGACCCCGATGTCGGCAAGGGCACGGGCGAGATCCACGTCTACGACCCGGAGACCGAGAAGGTCACCCTCGCCGGGGCGCTCACCGTCTTCGGCAACAAGGGCGGCGGCGACGAGCTGGTCAAGGTCGAGGAGGGCCTGCTCGGCATCGAACTGGACCCCGGGTTCGCCCGGAACGGGTGGGTGTACCTGCACTGGACGCCTCACTCGGGAATCGACCGGGACAAGCGCATGGCCGAGCGGCGGGTCTCCCGCTTCACCCTCGACCACGCCACGAACAAGCTGGACCTGAGCAGCGAGAAGGTGCTGCTGGAGTGGCCGGTGCAGATCCACAGCTGCTGCCACGCGGGTGGCGGGATGGCCTGGGACTCCAAGGGCAACCTGTACATCGCCACCGGTGACAACAACTCCAGCGGCTTCAGCGACGGTTACTCCGGCAACAACCCCCAGCCCAACTACAAGGGCGTGTCCTTCGCCGACGCGCGCCGCACCGCGGGCAACACCAACAACCTCAACGGCAAGATCCTGCGCATCCACCCGGAGCCGGACGGCACGTACACCCTCCCCGAGGGCAACCTGTTCACCGGCAGGGAGACCGACGAGGGCGGCGGCAAGACCCGCGGCGAGATCTACGTGATGGGCGTGCGCAACCCGGCGCGGATCTCGGTCGACCAGGAGACCGACGTCCTCTACGCCGGCTGGGTCGGCCCGGACGCCGGCGCCCCGTCGACGACCTGGGGACCGGCGAAGTACGACACGTTCGCCGTCATCACGAAGGCGTCCAACCGCGGCTGGCCGTACTGCATGGGCAACAAGCAGCCCTACCGGGACCGCAATCTGCCCGACCCGTCCAAGCCGCTGGGCTGGTACGACTGCGACCACCCGAAGAACGAGTCGCCGAACAACGACGGTCTGGTCAACCTGCCGCCGGTCACCGGCAACAACATCTGGTACTCCCCGCAGGGCGGCGGACCGGACTTCCCGCGCGACGAGAACGGCGTCCCGTCCTACAAGCAGGACGAGGCGACGTACCGGCTGCCCTGGCTCAAGGGCGGCGGGCAGGCAGCGATGAACGGCCCGGTCTACCGCTACGACGACGCGAACAGCAGTGACGTCAAGTGGCCCGCGTACTGGGACGGCAAGTGGTTCGTCGGCGACTTCTACGACGCCGACCAGCCGCGCAACGCGGTGCTGATGGATCCGAGGACCCAAGGAGACGGCGGACTGCCGGTCCACTCGGAGTCCCTGAAGAAGATCGTGCCCATCGGCAACGACGGCATCAAGAACCTGATGGGCTGGACGTTCGGTCCGGACGGCGCGCTCTATGTGCTGGACTACGGGCGCGGGTTCTTCACCTCCGACGCCAAGTCCGCGCTGTGGCGGGTCACCTACACGGGCGGCGGGCCGACCCCGGCCGCCGGTCAGCTGGCGAGGGGGACGCGGTGATACGACGACCAGGAGTGTGGGCCGTACTGCTGGCCTGCCTGATGACGGTGCTCGGCCTGCAGGCGCTCCCCGCGGCGGGACAGCCGAAGGCCGACACCGGCCGCGCGGCGGCACAGGTGCTGACCTGGACCGCGGGCGACAGCATCACCGAGTACACGTCCGCGCCGGCCACCGCGGCGGCCGGTCCGGCGACGATCGTCTTCGAGAACAGCGCGGCCACCGGCAACACCACCGGCATGCCGCACACCCTGACGTTCGTCACCTCCGACCCGGAGTACAACAGCGACGTCCAGCTGAACATCCTGGCCAACCCGGCCGACGCACAGGGCGGTCGGCACACCGCGGAGGTGACGCTCACCCCGGGCCGCTACTTCTATCACTGCACCATCCCCGGCCACGGGGAGATGAAGGGCGTCCTGACGGTCACCGAGGGCGGCGGCGAGGACACCACCGCCCCCGAGGCCACGGCCGAGGTCGCCGGCACGCGGAACGGCCAGGGCGAGTACGTCGGCTCCGCGAGCGTCACCCTCGCGGCCACGGACGAGGGTTCGGGCGTCGACCGGATCGAGTACGCGCTCGGTGACGACGACGTCTGGCAGCCGTACACCGCCCCGGTGGTGGTCGACCAGGTCGGCACACACACCGTCCGCTACCGCGCACTGGACAAGGCGGGCAACGTGTCGGAGGAGCGGAGCGTCGAGTTCACCGTCGTCGCGCCGCCCACCGACGACACCACGGCGCCGGAGACCTCGGCGACCGTGGACGGCGAGAAGAACGCCGACGGTCACTACATCGACATGGCGACGGTGACCGTCACCGCGTCCGACACCGGCTCCGGCGTCAACACCATCGAGTACGCCATCGGCGCGGACGGTGCCTGGCAGACCTACGGCGGTCCGGTGATGGTGCACGAGGCGGGCACGCACGCCGTCCGCTACCGGGCCACCGACAAGGCGGGCAACGCGGCGGCGGAGAAGAGCGTGGAGTTCACCGTCGTCGCCGCTCCCCCGCAGGACACCACCCCGCCCGCCACCGGCGTCACCGTGCAGGGCACGAAGAACTCCGACGGCGCCTACGTCGGCCGCGCCACCGTCACGGTCAGCGCGGACGACGGGCACGACGGGTCCGGTGTGGCACGCGTCGAGTACTCCCTCGACGCCGGGCCGTACCTGGCCTACACGGCGCCCGTGGTCGTGGACCGGGCGGGCCGGCACACGGTGGCCTACCGGGCCACCGACCAGGCCGGAAACACCTCCGAGCCGCTCACGGTGAGCTTCACGGTGGTGTCCGGCGGGGTGCCCGCGCCCCCCTGCCCCGAGTACGACGAGCGGTTGACGGTGATCGTCGGGACGGTCGACTCGGGCGTGCCCAACCGCGTCACCAACAACCGGTGCCGGATCGGCGAGCTGATCGAGGACGAGAAGGAGTGGACCTCGCAGGCGCTGTTCCTGAAGCACGTCACCACCGTGCTGGACGCGCTGCGGAAGGAAGGCGTCGTCGACAAGCGGGAGTACCGGGCGGTCAACAAGGCGGCCAAGCAGTCCGGCATCGGCACGCCCGGCCAGACCGAGGGCTACCGCACGATCCTCGACGGCACCCCGGAGTCGTTCGCCAAGTGGGAGCAGGTGGGCGGTGGTTCGTTCGCGCTGAACCCGGACGGATCGATCACCTCGGGCACCGCCCGGGACGGGCTCGGCATGCTGTGGTTCCCCGGGCGCACGTACGGCGACTTCTCGCTGAAGCTCCAGTGGCGTGACGACGCGCCGGGCACCGCCAACGCCAACGGCGGTGTGTTCGTGCGGTTCCCGCAGATCCACGACCACCCCGAGGAGTCCCGGCCGGAGTGGGCCGCGATCAAGTTCGGCCACGAGATCCAGGTGTTCGACTCACCCACCGGCGACATGTACAAGACGGGCTCGGTCTACGGCTTCGACCGGGTGGGCCTGGCCGGTGCCGGTGTGACGCAGAAGGGCACCTGGAACGACTACGAGATCCGGGTGGTGGACCAGCACTACGAGGTCTACCGCAACGGCGTGCTGATCAACGAGTTCGACAACATCGGCGGCCAGGACTTCACCCCGCCGCGCTCGGACGACCCGGGCACGGACGGGCGGCGGTTCGCCTCCGGTTACCTCGGGCTGCAGGTGCACAGCACGACGGACGTCATCTCCTACCGCGACGTCCGGATCAAGGAGTTGTAGCCCGCGCGAAGTCGGCGGGGAGCCGGGTCAGGAGGTCGTGGGTTTCGGCTTCCTGGCCCGGCTCGGCTGCACCCGGCTGGGCTCCCCGGGCATCTTCGGGTACTCGGGCGGATAGGGCAGGTCGCCGAGGCCGTGGTCCTGCTCGTCGCGCCGGGCGAGTTCCAGCAGGGGTTCCAGGGAGAAGGCGTGGTCGTCCATGTCCGCGTGCACGTCGCCGAGTTCGGCGAAGCGCGCGGGCATGGTCGTGATGTCGAAGTCCTGCGGGTGGGCGACGCCGACCTCGTCCCAGCGCAGCGGTGCGGAGACGGGAGCGTGCGGGCGGGGCCGCACCGAGTAGGCGGAGGCGATGGTGCGGTCGCGGGCGGTCTGGTTGTAGTCGACGAAGATGCGCTCCCCGCGCTCCTCCTTCCACCACTTGATGGTGACCTGCTCGGGCATCCGGCGTTCCATCTCGCGGCCCACGGCGATGGCGGCGCGGCGGACCTGGGTGAAGGTCCAGCGGGGTTCGATCGGCACGAAGACGTGCAGGCCCCGGCCGCCGGAGGTCTTGGGCCAGCCGCGCAGTCCGTACTCGCCGAGGACGGCGCGCAGTTCGTGGGCCGCGCGGGCGGCGTCGTCGTAGTCGGTGCCGGGCTGGGGGTCGAGGTCGATGCGCAGTTCGTCGGGGTGGTCGACGTCCGTGCGGCGCACCGGCCAGGGATGGAAGACGAGCGTGCCGTACTGGGCCGCCCACACCACGGCGGCCTCCTCGGTGGGGCACATCTCGTCGGCGCTTCGGCCGCTGGGGAAGGTGATGTGCGCGGTGGGAATCCAGTCCGGCATGCTCTTGGGCGCGCGCTTCTGGTAGAACCACTCGCCCGTGATGCCGTCGGGGTAGCGCTGCAGGGTGGTGGGCCGGTCACGGAGGGCGCGCAGGATGCCGGGGGCGACGGCCTGGTAGTAGCGGGCGACGTCCAGCTTGGTGTAGCCACGCTCCGGGAAGAAGACCTTGTCCGGGCTGGACAGCCGTACGGTCCGGCCGCCGACCTCCAGTTCCACCGCATCACCCATGCGGCCACGGTAGGCGCGGGCGCCGCTCCCCGCACACCGGCCGCACCCGCCGCGGCGGCCGCACGCCCCCAGGGGCGCGGGGAACTGCGCGACCAGCCCCCGCCGGGCCGCACTCGGCGTACGACAACGCGGGGAACCCCGTTAGCCGCAGGTACGGCGCTGACGGCGAGGCCCGCCGAGAGGGTGACGCCTGCGCCCACCCGTGCCGCCCCTGGGGGTACCTCCCAGGCCCTTGAGGCACTGGGGGAAGCACGAATGCCCGCAGGCTGCGGGAGCCTTCCTCGAAGCGCGGAGCACCGCCGGCGTCCTTACAGTCGTGCCATGGACCTCCCGGTGATGCCGCCCGTCAAGCCGATGCTCGCCAAGTCGGTGGCGAGGATCCCGCCGGACATGCAGTACGAGGCGAAGTGGGACGGCTTCCGGGCGATCGTGTTCCGTGACGGCGACGAGGTGGAGCTGGGCAGCCGCACCGGCAAGCCGCTCACCCGGTACTTCCCCGAGCTGGTCGAGGCGCTGCGGGAGCGGCTGCCCGGGCGGTGCGTGGTGGACGGGGAGATCGTCATCGCCCGGGACGGGCACCTCGACTTCGACGCGCTGACCGAACGCATCCATCCGGCGGACTCCCGGGTGCGGACGCTCGCCGAGCGGACCCCGGCCTCCTTCGTCGCCTTCGACCTGCTGGCGCTGGCGGACGAGTCGCTGCTGGACGTGCCGCTGACCGACCGCCGGGAGCTGCTCGTACGGGCGCTGCGCGACGTCACCCCGCCGGTGCACGTGGCGCCGGCGACCACCGACATCGAGGTGGCCCGGGGCTGGTTCGAGCAGTACGAGGGCGCCGGTCTGGACGGTGTGATCGCCAAGCCGCCGAACCTGCGCTACCACCAGGACGAGCGGGCCATGTTCAAGATCAAGCACGAGCGCACGGCGGACGTGGTGGTCGCCGGGTACCGGCTGCACAAGAGCGGGCCGGTGGTCGGGTCGCTGCTGCTCGGCCTGTACGACCGGAGCGGCGCCCTCCAGCACGTCGGGGTGTCGGCCGCGTTCAGCATGAAGCGGCGGGCGGAGCTGATCGAGGAGCTGGAGCCGCTGCGGATGGACGACGTGTCGGACCACCCGTGGGGGGCCTGGGCGGACGAGGCGGCGCACGCCTCGGCGCGGCTGCCCGGGGCGCCCAGCCGCTGGTCGGGGAAGAAGGACCTGTCGTGGGTACCGCTCAGACCGGAGCGGGTGGCCGAGGTCGCCTACGACCACATGGAGAACGGGCAGCGCTTCCGGCACACCGCCCGTTTCCGCCGGTGGCGCCCCGACCGCACCCCGGAGAGCTGCACGTACGGGCAGCTGGAGGAGCCCGTGCGCTACGACCTCGCGGAGATCCTCGGCGGGCCGTGATCCCCGGCGGCCCGGGTCATGGCTTGATCAGCACCTTGACCGAGCCGTCCCGCTTGTTCTGGAACATGTCGTACGCCTGCGGTGCCTCGTCGAGCGGTACGCGGTGGGTGGCGAAGTCGTCGACGCCGAGCGGGTCCTCGTCGGTGAGGAACGGGATGATCTCGTCGCTCCAGCGGCGCACGTTCGCCTGCCCCATGCGCATCTGGATCTGCTTGTCGAACAGGGTCAGCATGGGCATCGGGTCGGCCATGCCGCCGTAGACGCCGCTGATCGAGATGGTGCCGCCGCGGCGCACCAGGTCGATGGCGGTGTAGAGGGCGGCGAGCCGGTCGACGCTGAAGCGTTCGGCCATCGGTCCGCTGATCTTGCGGGGGAGCATCGCCGAGGCGTTCTGCACCATGCGGGCCGCCGCGCTGCCGTGTGCCTCGGTGCCGACGGCGTCGATCACCGCGTCGGGGCCGCGGCCGTCGGTCTGGTCGCGGATCGCCGCGACGAGTTCCTTCTCGTCGTCGAAGGAGCGCAGGTCGAAGGTCTCCACGCCGCGTTCCTTCGCCCGGCGCAGCCGTTCGGGGACGAGGTCCACGCCGAACACCCGTCCGGCGCCCTTGGCCTGGGCGACCCGGCAGGCCATGTCACCGATCGGGCCGAGGCCGAGCACGGCGACGCTGCCGCCCTTGGGGACGTCCGCGTAGGCGACGGCCTGCCAGGCGGTCGGCAGGACGTCGGAGAGGTAGACGAAGCGGTCGTCCGCCGGGCCCTCGGGCACCTTGATCGGGCCGTACTGGGCCTGCGGCACCCGCAGGTACTCGGCCTGCGCGCCGGGGACCGCGCCGTACAGCCGGGTGTAGCCGAACAGGGCGGCGCCCATGCCCTCGGAGCTGACCTGGGTGGTCTCGCACTGGGTGGGCAGCCCGGTCAGGCACATCCAGCAGTTGCCGCAGGCGATCTGGAAGGGCACCACGACCCGGTCGCCGACCTGGAGGTCGGGGACCGCCGCGCCGACCTCCTCCACGATGCCCATCGGCTCGTGCCCGAGGATGTCGCCCGGGGTCATGAACGGGGTGAGCACCTCGTACAGGTGGAGGTCGGATCCGCACAGTCCGGTGGAGGTGACGCGGATGATCGCGTCCGTCGGCTCCTCGATCCTGGGATCCGGCACGTTCTCGATCCGTACGTCCCGCTTCCCCTGCCAGGTCAAAGCCTTCATCGCCGCCTGCTCCCTCCGTGCCGACCGGTGTGTGACGCCGTACGCGCCCGTGTGTCGCTCGTGCGGTCGGCTCCGGGTACCCGAGTGGCCGGACGCCGAACCGCCGATCGCTGGGCCGATCGGCGGAACCCACCGCGCGGGACGCCGTCTGACCGGACAGGGGCGGAGACGATCGGAAAAGCGCACAATCGAAACAGCGGATGACACGAGGATGGCCGGTGGCGACGGTGGGCACAGAACGAGGGACGCGCCGGCGGCGCGGCGGCAGGAGGGCCGGAGTGCTCGTCGCCGCCCTGCTGGCGGCAGGTCTGGCGGCGGGCTGCACGTCGGGCGGGTCCGGTGACGACGGACGCGGCTCACCCCAGGAGTCGCCGACCGCGACGGGTCCGGACGGCCGGCCGCTGCCTCCCGTCCTCGCCGTGAAGATCGACAACGCGCCCGAGGCCCGGCCCCAGACGGGTCTCGACGAGGCCGACGTGGTGTACGTCGAGCAGGTGGAGGGCGGGCTGAGCCGGCTGATGGCCGTGTACGCCACAGAGCTCCCCGAGTCGGTCGGCCCGGTGCGCAGCGCCCGCGAGTCCGACCTGGAACTGCTGCGCCAGTTCGACCAGCCGCTGCTCGCCTTCTCCGGGGCCCAGAGCAAGCTGCTGCCGCTGATCGACCGGGCGCCGCTCACGCCCGTGGAGCCCGGGTCGGAGGACGACGCCTTCACCCGGGACTCCGCACGCGCGGCACCGCACAACCTTTACGTCCGCCCGCACCGGCTGCTGGACGACGCGCCCGGCGAGGACGCGCTGTCCACCGGCTTCCGGCACGGCCCGGCGCCCGCGGGCGGCACGCCCGAGGACGAGGTCACCGTGCGCTTCCCGGCGGCCCGCTTCACCTTCACCTGGTCGGACGCCGACCGGGCCTGGAAGGTGTCGATGGACGGCACCCCCGCGACCGACAGCGACGGCGACCGGCTGACGGCGTCCACGGTGGTCGTGCAGGACGTGACCGTGCGCCGCTCGGGTTTCCGGGACTTCCTCGGCAACAACACCCCGTACACCGAGACGGTCGGCTCGGGGAAGGCCACCGTGCTGCGTGACGGGCGTGCCTACCCGGCCGCCTGGGACCGGGCGGCCGCCGAGGACGGCACGTCGTTCACCACCGGGGACGGCGAGCCGCTGAACTTCGCGTCCGGTCCGGTGTGGGTGGTGTTGGCATCGGGACGCTGAGCGAGCGCGCTCACCGGGTGACGGACGTCCGCTCCGGGTCGCTCGGGGTCCCCCGGCGCGAGGAGCGTGCTGGTGGCGCACGGCCACCACGACGATCCGGCCCTCTACGCAGGGGCGGCCCGGCGGCCGACTCGGCCTGCACCACGGCCCGTCGGGCGCCGGCGGGGAAGGACGCGAGGGATGGACGGTTACCGGAGGCCGGCGTACGTGGCCAGTTCGGTGCGGGCCTGTTCCACCAGGCCGTCCGCGCCGCAGGAGCGGGCCAGTGCCAGGCCCCGCTCCAGGTCGGGCACGGAGCGGGCGAGGGTGCCGTGCTCGATGCGGGCCGCGGCGTGTTCGTACTGGCAGGGCGAGGACTCCAGGTAGGTGACCGCCCGGGCGGCGAGCCGCACCGCGCGCTGGCCGGTCTCCAGGGCGGCGGCGACCCGCAGGGCCTCCCCTATCGCGGTGTCGGTGCCGAGGCGTTCGGCGCGGCGGCGTACGTCGACGGCGAGCCGGGCCGCCCGGGCGGGGTCCTCGGCGGCGAGCGCGCGGGCGAGGTCGGCGGCGCCGAAGACGTGCACCGGGTTCTGGTGGCCGCGCGCGGCGGCGGCCTTCTCCGCCGCCTCCAGTTCGTTGACGCCGTCCTTGGTGCGGCCCACGGCCAGCAGCAGCCTGCCGCGCACCGAGCGCGGGTCGGGCAGTACGACGGTGGACGGGTAGGGCGGCGCGAAGCCGTGCCGTTCCGCCACGGCCCATGCCTCGTCGACGTGGCCGCGGGCGAGCAGGGTGTCGACCAGGTTGCAGGTGGCCGTCCAGTACAACGGCAGTCCGCGGCCGACGCGTTCGGCGTGGCGCAGCGATTCGCGCAGGGAGGTCTCCGCGGCCTCCAGCCGGCCCCGCCTGCGGTGCGCGAGACCCACGTAGGCGTGGGCGAGGACCAGGTGGCCGCCGCTCCAGCCCGCCGTGTCGTAGGCCTGCAGGGCCTCGCTGAAGAAGCTCTCGGCGCGGTCGAGGCGGTCGGTGTAGGCGTAGCTGCTGGCCAGCATCAGCAGCAGTTCGACGCCCCACTCGGAGTCGGTCCAGCCGAGGCCCGGTGCGAGCCGGCCGTTGACCAGGGCTCGGTCACAGATCTCGACGATCTCCTCGGCGTTCTCCCCGCGCATCATGCCGTCGAAGCCGCGCAGGATCAGCAGCGCGCGCTCGGAGTTGTCGCGGCCGGTGCAGGTGGCGGCGAGCTCGGCCAGGCGTTCGGAGCGGCCCGGTGTGATGGTCTCGCCCGCGTGCACCCCTTCCCACATGAACTGCACGGCCTGGAGCCGCATCCGGGCGGGTCCGGCGGGCAGCCGGGCGGCCTCCGCCTCGACGGTGCGGACGGCCTCCTCCATCTGGTCGTTGTGGAGCAGGGCCTGGGAGAGGCGGATCACGGCGTCCAGCCGGCGGTCGCCGTCCAGGCCGGGCATGCCGAGGGCGGTGCGCAGATGGCCGATGGTGCGGGCGGGTGCGGTCAGGAAGGTGGCGCTGCCCAGTTCGTACAGGACGTGCGCGTGCACCTCGGGCCGGGGCGGCTCCTCCAGGGCGCGCTCCAGGCAGCGGCGGGCGGCGTCCGGGGCGCCGACGGCGAGGTGCTCGCGGGCTGCCTCACGCAACTGCCAGACGAGTTCCTCGTCGTCGTCCGGGTGCACTTCGAGGAGGTGGCGGGCGGCCGCTGCGGCGCCGCGCCCGGAGTCGGTGACGATCCGGGCGGCGATGCCGTGCATGGCCCGGCGCAGGGCGTCGGGGATGGAGTTGTAGACGGCGGTGGCGATCAGCGGGTGCACGAACTCCAGCTCGGCCTGCCCGGTGCGGCCGGCGGCGGCCGGGTCGGGGACGGTGAGGATGCGGGCGCTGCGCAGACGTTCGGCGCAGCGGACGGCGTCGTCGGGGACGAGGGTGGCGAGCCGGGCCACCAGGTCGACGGTGATGCCGTCGCCGAGGATCGCGGCGGCCCAGGCGAACCGGGTGGCGTCTATGCCGAGTTCCTCCAGGCGGGCGACGAGGCCGCCGCCGCGGGCGGAGCGGTTGAGTTCGCGCAGCTCGCCCGCGTGCGCCTCGACCGGCTCCAGCTCGCTGTCCTGGACCTTGGCGAGGAGTTCGACGGTCTCGTAGGGGTTGCCGCCGGTGACGGCCCACACCTCGCGGCAGAACGCGGCGTCGGCGTTCTCCCCCAGGGTGGCGCGGGTGAGTCCGGCCGCCGCCTCGGGGGTGAGGGCGCTGAGGTTGGTGACCGGGCGGTCGGCCGCGGCGGCGACCGCGTCCAGGTGACGGGCGCTGACGCCGGAGATCTCGCCGGGCCTGCGGGCCACCACCACGAGCACGGACAGGTCGGCGAGGCGCTCGGCGAAGGCGGCGAGCCAGTACAGGGTCTCCTGGTCGGCCCAGTGGGCGTCGTCGACGAGGAGGACCAGCGGCCAGTCCCGGCGCGCGAGCCGGCGCACGGCGGCGACCAGACCCTCGCACACGCCCTGCGGGTCGGCGTGCCCGTCGCCCGGGTCCGTGATGCCGAGGGCGGGGCCGGCTATGCCGTACCAGTCGCCGAGGTACTCGCGGGCCTCCTCGGGCAGCAGCGACACCAGTGCGGGCTGCAGGAGTTGGCGCACCACGTTGAACGGCACCGTGCGCAGGGTCTCGCCGCCGCGGGCGGACCAGACGGTGCAGCCGCGCCGTTCGGCGATGCGCCGGGTCTCGGCGAGCAGGGCGGTCTTGCCGAGTCCCGCCTCGCCGCGCAGCACCATCAGCGTGCCCGGCGAGGAGCGGTCGGCGCACAGGACGTCGACGGCCTCCGCGATGGCGGCGAGTTCCTCGTCCCGCTCCCACAGGGCGGCCGAGGGTGCCGCCGGGGGCCGTACCTCCGTCATCCCGCTACCTCCCCGAGTCGCCCGAATGACGTACGGGACCCGAGCGTAGTCCTCCGTCCGGCCGAGCGGAGCCCGCTCGACGCACGTGTTGCCGTGACGAGTGACACCGGGTACGGGGAGTCGACGCGGGCAGCCTCTCACCAGGGACCCGTCGGTCAACAGCTGTTCCCGGACGGCCCGTTGACGCGGGCGGCGCCGAACGGGTAAGGGGGCGGCGCCGGGCGCGCGGGGACTCTCTCATCCGGCTTTCACCGTCGCCTCATACGGTGGGGGCATGACGCAGGTGACTCCTCCCGGGTGGTATCCCGACCCCGGGCAGACGCAAGACGGACCGGCCACCGAGCGCTGGTGGGACGGCGCGGCCTGGACGGACCGGATCCGGCCGGCGGCCCGTGACGACGCGGCGGACGAGACCACCGCCTGGGCTCCGCCGGGGCCGGGGGCCGAGGCCACCGCGGGGTATCCCCCCTACCCGGCGTACCCGGCCGCGCCGCCGCCCGGGCGGGGGCGCGGGGTGCGCACCGGGATAGCCGTCGTGGTGGCCGCCGCCGTCCTGGCGAGCATCGGTGTCGGCGTGTACGCGCTGACCGACGACGGCGGGGACCGGACCACCTCCACCTCGCAGCAGCGCGGACAGGACGGCGACCGGGGCGCGCCGCCCGAGGGTGCCCCGGACGGCCCCGAGGGCGACGAGCCGGGGGCGGACGGCGACGAGCCGCCGCGGGTCGAGAGCGGGTCGGTGACCGACGCGCTGAGCGGGATCAGCCTGCCCGTCCCCGAGGGCTGGTACGGCGAGGAGCTCCAGGTGGGCGCGGCGGTGACGTCGAAGGACACCTACGACTGCCCCGGCGACACGTCGAGCACCTGCACGAAGGGCGGGGCGTACTCGGCGCCGGCCGTGGCGCTGGGCACCCGCGGTGCCGGCGCCGAGGAGGTCGCCAAGGCGGACATCGCGGCGAACGCCGAGGAGAGCTACGGCGGCGACTCGTACGGGCGGATCGCCTCGCACGACGTCCTCGCCTCCAAGGCGGTGACGGTGGCCGGGCAGAAGGGGTACCTGGTCCGCTGGAAGGCGGTCACCAGCAAGGGCTCCGACGGCTACGTGCAGTCCCTCGCCTTCCCGTCCCCGGCCCAACCGCGGCAGATCGTCGTGGTGCGTTGCGGCGTCGACACCGATCAGGGGCAGAAGGTCCTCGACGAGATCACCGAGGGCATCGCGGTGTCGAAGGGCGGCGGCAGCGGCCAGGACGTCTGACCGTCCCTCACAACGACGGCCGGGTGGGGCACCCCTCCGCTCAAGAGGTGTCCCACCCGGCCGGGTGGCGCCGCCCCCGTCCCCACGGTGCGGCGCGTCTCGGGCCTCCGTCCGGTCGTCCCCTTGACCGGCGGGGCCCGGGTCTCATTCCAGCCCGAGGGCCGGCAGCACGGCGGCTTCGACGAAGCGCACCACGTACTCCGGGTCGGCGTTGCGGCCCTCCAGCATGGGCCGGACCCGCAGCACCCCGAAGATCTGCGCCGGGATGTACTCCAGCGCCGCGTTGTCCGCGGCGACCTCGCCGCGCTCGACCCCGCGCCCGAGGATCTCCCGCAGCGCGGCGATCTCCGGGTCGACCAGCGCCTCCCGCAGCGCCTGCGCCAGCTCCCGGTCCTGGACGACCGCGTGGCCGAGGGCCTGGAGCAGCGTGGCGTCCTTCGGTGACCACTCCCCCGCGCGGCGGGCCGTCTCCCGCAGGTCCCCGGCGAGGCTGCCGGTGTCGATCCGGGCGAACCGCGCCTGCCGGCTGGAGCGCAGGGCGGCGGCGACGAACTGCGGCTTGGTCCGCCACTGCCGGTAGAGCGTCGACTTGCTGCAGCGTGTGCTGGCGGCGACGCCCTCCATGGTGACCGCGTCGTAGCCGCACTCGCGGATCTGGTTCAGCACGGCGTCGAAGAACTCCCGCTCACGCTCGGGCGTGATCTTGGAGCGGCGCGAGGTTCCGACCGGTCCGGGCCGGTCCGCGTCCTGCGACGTCATCGGCTCCCTCTCCCTCGACGGAGTGTGTCGTGCCTCGGGGTGTGTCGTACGTCGGGGTGTGTCGTACGCGATCGGAACACGAGTGTACCGGTACGCGAACGTATCGGTACACTGGCGTATCGGTACTCAGCCGTATCGGTACGTTCGCGTCTCGATACGGTCGGCACCGATGAGCTGGACCCGGTCCCCGAGTCAGCAGCTCCGACTGCACCAGACAGCACCACCGTCAGCGAAGGGGCCGGGGGAATGCACGCGCGCGAGGAGTCCGAACCGCCGGAACCGGGTACCCGCGGGCGCCCGCCCGTGATCCGTGAACTGCTGCTGGTGGCGGGGTTGTTCCTCGTCTACAAGCTCGGCCGGCAGCTGGCGGCGGGCCACACCGCCGAAGCCTTCCGCAACGGCCGTGAGGTCTGGGACCTGGAGCGCGCCCTCGGCCTGCCCGGCGAGGGGGCCCTCCAGTCCCCGCTGCTGCACGGCGACACCCTCGCGCAGATCGCGAACACCTACTACGCGGCCGTGCACTTCCCCGCCACGGTGGCCTTCCTGGTGTGGCTCTATCTGCGCCGGCCCGGCCACTACGTCTGGGCCCGGCGGGTGCTGGCGGCGCTCACCGCGGCGGCGCTGGCGCTGCACCTGACGTATCCGCTGGCGCCGCCGCGCATGCTCCCGGCCACCGGTCTCGTGGACACCGCGCGGCTGTACGGGCCGTCGGTCTACGGCCCGCCGGGCGCGGACCAGGTGTCGAACCAGTTCGCCGCGATGCCCTCGCTGCACTTCGGCTGGGCGCTGATGGTGGCCGTCGGACTGATCGCCGCCACCCGGTCGGTGTGGCGGTGGCTGTGGCTGCTGCACCCGCTGCTGACCCTGCTGGTGATCGTGGGCACCGCCAACCACTTCTGGCTGGACGCGCTCGCGGCGGCGGCGCTGCTGGGCCTCGCCCTCGCGGTGCTGCGCCGTCCGCGGCCCGTCCTCGCCGCGACCCGGATCCGGCCCCGCCGGCCGGTACGCCGCCACTCCTTGGTGGGAGCGGGCCGATGAGCGCCCTGTTGGTGGCCGTTCTGCTGTCCCTCGTCTCCGCCGTCGCCTACGCCGTCGCCGCCGTGGCCCAGGTCCGGCTGGCCTCGCGCAGCGCCGGCGCCGGCGCCTTGCGGCTGCTGGGCAGCGGCGCCTGGTGGGGCGCGGTCACGCTGAACGCCCTGGCCGCGCTGCTGCACGTCGTCGCCCTCAAGTACGGCCCGCTGACCGTGGTGCAGCCGCTCGGCGCGCTCACCCTGGTCGCCGCGGTGCCGCTGGGGGCGCGGATGGCGGGGCGGCGGGTGAGCGTCGCTGAGTGGCGGGGCACGGCCCTCACCCTGGCCGGACTCGCGGCGATCCTGGCCACGGCGTCCGGTCCCGCGCCCGACGACGTGCTGAGCGTGCCGGAGGCGCTGGCCGTCGCGGGCGGTACGACGTCGTTGATCGGCCTGCTGTCCTGGCCGGGCACCCGGCCAGGCCTGCGTCACGCGACCGCGTCCGGCATCGCGTCGGGGGTCGCGTCCGCGCTGACCCAGACGGTGACGGTCGCGGCGACCGACCGGACCGGACCGCTCCTCGACGTCCGCGTGATCGGCGTGGCCCTGCTGGTGGCCGTGTTCGCGGCGGGCGGCCTGCTGCTCGCCCAGACCGCCTACCGGGGCGGCCTCGGAGCGCCGCTCGCGGTGGTCACCCTGGCCAACCCCCTCGCGGCGGCGGTCATCGGCCTCGGCCTCCTCGGCGAACAGCTGCGCGGCGGCGCGACGGGCATCCTTCTGGGGCTGACCGGGGCGGGGTTCGCTTCGTGGGGAGTGGTGGTGCTGTCACGTGTGACCCAGGAGCCGGCGGACCGGGCCGAGGCGGCTGCCGCTGACACGGCGGGCCCGCAGACGGCGGTCGCGGCGGATGCGTGGACGGCGGCCCCGGCCGACTCGCGGGTGACGGCGCCCGGACGGACGCCGGCGGCCGGCTCGGTGGACGTGCGGAAGCGGGAGTCGGCAGGAGCGCGGGTCGGTGTGGCGGTGGGGTCGCGGGTGCCGGGTGCCGCGGCGGCGCAGGTGCGGGAGTCGGCTCGGGTTGTGGTGGGTGCGCAGGCGTCCGAGGCCGTGAGGGTGCAGGCGCCGGGTCCCGGGGGGACGGGAGCGACAGTCGCCGTGCGGCGGGCGCGGGAGTCGGCGGCCGGTGCCGCCGACGGGACGGGACGACGGTTTCCGCGTCGGCGGGTCGGGCGGCCGTCGGGGCGCGCGGTCACCGCCCCCGTGGTCGGTCCGGCCGGTGATCTGCCCGGCTCGGGCGAACCGGCACCGTCTTCCCCCGAGCCGGCCGAAGGCGGGGTCCGGAGGCGGGACCGCCGTCGGCTGCGGGGCGGGCGGCGGATGCGGCACGCGTGCCGGGGGCGGGACGCCGGGCGGCGCCGGGCCGCCTGAAGGGCCGGGCCGCCGAGGGTCCGGGCCCCGGCCGGCGCGGCGACCCCGGCCGACCGGTGTCAGCCGGACCTGCGCGTCGGCTCCGCCGCCTCCAGACAGACGTACGCCGCCCAGTCCATGATCGGCACCGCCGCGCCGGCCGCCTCCGTGCCCCGGCAGTGGGCGTGGTGCCTGCGGGCGATGCCGTCCAGGTCGAGGTGGCGGCCGAAGGCGGGGTGTGCGGTCAGTCGCCGGGCGTACGCCCACAGACGCGGGTGTTCGGTGATCCGGTGCACCGCCGCCGCGTCGAGGTGGTGACGGTGCACGGTGTCCAGCTGCACCAGCGTCACCCACAGCCGGACGTCGGCGAGCGTGAGGTCGTCGCCGAGGACGTACCGCCGGGAGGTGAGCCGCAGCTCCAGCACGTCCAGCGCCCGCAGCAGGGTGGCCGACGCGGTGTCACGCTCCGCCCGGTCGCCGCCGTGCAGGCCGGCCCGCTGGGCGGTCGCGTCCACGCCCCGCTCGCAGAGCCGTTCGACGGCCGCCAGGGCCTCGTCGGTGCCCCGCGGGTACAGCGCGGGTCCGTGACCGCCGAACCGCCGGGCCAGGTCGCGCAGGATGTCGGGGGCGTGGGTGCTGACGATCGTGCCGGTCCAGTTGTCGTGGAGGACCGGCGCCAGCGCAGGGCCCGGGTACAGGTGCGCACCGGCCTCGTACAGCGGCCGCAGCGCCCGGTGTCCGCCGTCGGGCGTGTCGGGCACGGCGGGCAGCGGCGTCACGGGAAGGACGTCGTCGAGGCCGAGCAGGCTGTGGGTGACCGCGATCTGCAGACAGTGCGGGCAGGCGGGCGAAAGGTGGAGCCGGTAGCGGTACGGAGCGGCGTAGTACCCGCTGTGCGGGTCGTCGCCGATCCGGCCCCGGAACGGCGGCACGGCGGTCGGGGATGTGGCGGACATGCGTCTCCCAGGGTGCTCGGTGACGGGGCGTACGGGCGTGGCGTGGCGCACGCGGGGGCCGTCGGGCCCGGCCGGGATGCGGTGTCGGAGCGTGAGGGCGGGAAGGGCGCGAGGAAAGGGGGCTCAGCGGCGCGCGGGGGCGGTGTCGTCCGGGGCGCCCGTCGCGCCGCACACCCGCACGAGGTCGATGTGGCGACGGGACGTCAGCAGGGGCAGCTGCCCGAGGGCGACACGCACGGTGTCCCCGCCGAGGTCCGGAGCAGCATGACCCATCGCGATTCCCTACTGATTCACTAGGATTCCCGTACAGGAGTCTCGGGGCGGACACCGCCCGCGTCAAGAGGGCCGCAGGCCCCCGCACCGGACGTCTCAACACGTGAGAGGGGGTGCGGGGGCCCGCATCGGGAAGGCGCGCGCGGCGCGCGGGTCAGACCACGGTCACCTCGTGCCGTACCACCGCGTCGAACAGGTAGCCCTCGGTGTTGAACACGGAGACGTCCGGCTGGGTGCGGCCGGCCGTGTCGGTGGCGCGGGCCAGCAGCTGGGTCGTCCCCCGGGTGCGGGGCTTCCAGTCGACGGACCACCGAGTCCAGGTGTCGGGACGCGGCCGTTCGTCCAGCCGGGCCGGCCGCCAGCTCGCCCCGCCGTCGGTACTGACGTCGACCCGCGCGACGGGACCGGCTCCCGACCACGAGCGGCCGCGCAGCACCTGGCTCCGGCCCGCCGGGAACGTGGCGCCGCTCGCCAGTTCGAAGGCACTCTTGAGGGTCTGCCGGGTCAGCGGCGCGCTGCCGCCCTCGGGGTGGGCGGGGCCGAACAGCCGGTAGAAGGTGGTGTTCCAGGGCGAGAAGAGCGGCTGCCGGGACACCTCGATGTCGCCGACCCACTTGATCGACGCGATCCCCACCCAGGAGGGCACCAGCACCCGCACCGGGTGGCCGTGGTCCGGTGGCAGCGGCTCGCCGTTCATCTCGTAGGCGAGCAGGACGTCGTGCAGCGCCTTGGACAGCGGCAGCGGCCGGCGCACCCGGCCGAGGTTCTCCCCGCCGCTGACGTACTCGGCGTCCAGTCCGCGCGGCTGCACGTCCACGGCGTACGGCGACAGGCCCGCCCGGCGCAGGACGGTCGACAGGGGCACGCCCCGCCAGCGGGCGACACCGATCGCGCCCTGTGTCCAGGCCGTGCCGCCGACCGTCTCACCCTGCTGGGTGGTGTAGCCGCTGCGTCCGTTGCCGGCGCACTCGACGAACGCGGTGCGGGTGACGGACGGCAGCCTGCGCAGGTCGTCGTACCCGAACTCGATCGCCCTGTCCTCGGCGGGCCCGCCTCGCAGCCCGCTCCCCCACAGCCGCAGCCGCCAGTCGTGCGCCCGAAGGGCGGGCGTGGCCGTGTGGTTGCGTACGAAGAACAGGTCGTTGGGGGTGTGGTGGCCGGTTCCGCGCAGGGCCTCCCAGCGGGTCTCGGCGTTGGTGCCGCGGCGGACGAACTTCTCGGGCGGCAGCGGCTTGACGATGGTGTCGCCGGCGGCGGCGTGGGCCGGCGCGGACAGGGGCTGCGCGCCGGCGGCACCGGTGGCGGCGAGCAGGGTGAGCAGACGGCGTCGGCTCACCCCGTCCGCCCTCGCCTCCCCGGCGAGCCACTGGCGCAGCCGGTGCCGGTCGTAGGCGGTTTCGTCGGGGTGGGAGGAAGACGCGGCGGATGTGGGCATGGCGGGGTCCTGGTCGTCGTAGGGCCGGGAGGTGACGGGGCGTGGCGGGCCGGAGCAGCGGGAGGCGCCCGCCGAGTCCGGCGGACCGGCGGGAGCAGGTGACGGCCCAGCCCGGCGGACCGGCGGGAGCAGGCGTCCGCCGACCCCGACGCAACGGCGGGAGCGGCAGGGACGAGGGATGCGGGAGCGCGCCGGTTCAGCCGGGGAGCCGACAGAGCGCCGAGGCCACGCGGACCAGGTCCACGGTGCGGCGGCGCGTCAGGGGTTCCAGCGGTGGCATGGCGGGATGCAAACACGCACCGTTCGACAGTGTCAACGGACCGTCAGGTCCACTCGGCCGCCGCTCGGACCGGACTCGGGGTCCCGGGGAGCGGGCTCGTCCGCTCAGCATGTGAGACGTTCCCCCCTTTTCCTACAGAATTACTAGGGAAAGCTTGACGGTGTCCTCGGGGGGTGCGCAGCATGAGGACCATGTCCCTCACGCAGCTACGACTCGTACGTCGTCGGCATGTCGACTTCGGTCACGTCGTCAGCGCCGCCTGCTGTCGCGCGTAAGGCACGGCCCGCACCGCCGCCCGTGCCCTCCGGCCCACCCCTCCCCGGCCGCACGCACCACCCCCCGCGTCCACCGGGGCCCCGACACCTTCTCCGAGGGACCACCGCCATGACCACGGCTCTTCCGCACCCGACCGCCCCGCTCCGCGCCTCGCTGCCCGACGCGCGCCACCTCCACCTGGTGGCCGACGCCGTGCGGCAGGACGTCGAGGAGACCGCGTCCGCCCCGCTCGTCGGCTACCTCCTGCTGGTCCCCCGGGGCACCGACCCCACCGAACTCTTCGTCAAGGACCGGCCGCGTCCGGAGTTCCGCCTCGTGGCCGCCGACGACGCGACGCCCGTGCGGCAGCCGGCCGACGACGCCGTCCGCGTCGACACCGCTCGCCGCGTCGCCGAGGTCGACGGACGCGAACTCGACCTGACATACCTGGAGTTCGAGCTGCTGGCGCACCTGGTGCGGCGCCCCCACCTGGTGCAGTCGCGGGAGCGGCTGGTCGCGGCCGTCTGGGGCTACGACCACGTCGGCGACGGCCGGACGGTGGACGTCCACGTCGCGCGGCTGCGCCGCAAGCTGGGCGCGGCGCACCGGCGCCGCATCGTCACCGTCCGGAGCATCGGCTACAAGTACGTCCCCGATCAGCAGGAAAGCCCCCACGCCGCATCCCGCGGCCGATCCTGAGGAGAGCACCGCCATGTGCCCTGCCGCCGCGCCGACCCGCCCCGCACCCCCGGCCGAACCCGCCCCGACCGGACGGGCGCACTGGCTGCGTGTGGCGCGCGAGGCGGCGGACGACCTGGCCACGGACACCGTGATCAGGGAACAGGCAGGCAAGGCACCCCTCGACGAGGTGTCCCGGCTGCGGGAGGCGGGGCTGCTGACCCTGCCGGCGCCGGCCGGGCCGGGCGGGGGCGGCGCGGACTGGGCCACGGCGTACGCGGTCGTCCGGGAGATCTCCACGGCCGACGGCGCCATAGGGCAGCTCCTCGGCTCGCACTACTTCCTGTCATGGAGCGCCCGGTTCTTCGCGGACCCCGAGGTGGCCCTGCGGACGGCGGAGCGTTCCGCGGCCGAGCAGTGGTGCTGGGGCGGCGGGTTCGCCCCGCAGGAGCCGCCGCTGACGCTGTCCCGGACGTCCCGGGGCCTCGTGCTCGGCGGCCGTCAGAGCTACCCGACCGGGGTGCTGGTGGCCGACCGCGTCGCCGTGCGCGCGGTGCGCGGGGACACGGGTGAGCCGCTGGCCGTCGTGGTGGACCCGGCCCGCCCGGGTGTCGTGGTCGACGCGGCCGGTGACACCTTCGGGCAGCGGCTCGCGGCCGGCGGCAGCGTGGAGTTCGACGACGTGCCGGTGGGCGGCGACGACATCCTCGGCTCGCTGTCCGCGGACGAGGACCACCTGGTCCCCCGGGCCGCCCTGGCCGCGCCCGTCGGCCGGCTCTTCTCCGCGCAGTTGCTGCTCGGCATGGCCGAAGGGGTGCTGGCAGAGGTGCGTGACTACAGCAGGGCCGGCCACCGGCCCTGGCAGCCCGTCCCGTCGGCCGGTTCGCCCGACGACCCGCAGGTGCTGACCGCGTACGGCGAGCTCACCGTCCTCACCCGCTCCGCGTCCGCGCTGTGCGACCAGGCGCTGGACGCCGTACGGCACGGGCTGGAGCGCGGCGAGGAGCTGACCTACGACGAGTACGCGGACGTGTCCGCGCTGGTGTCCATGGCCGAGACCGCGGCCTCCCGGGCGGCGCAGGAGTCGACCACCCGCGCGCTGGACATCATCGGTCCGCGCTCCGCGTCCGCCCGGCTGGGCTTCGACCGCTTCTGGCGCAACGCCCGCACGCATACGCTGTACGAGCCCGTCGCCCACCGGCTGCGCGACGTCGGGGACTACTTCCTCAACGGCGCCCACCCTCCGTTCGTGCTGCCCGCCTGACCCCCCCGGGTGAGCCGGGGGCCCTGCTCCAGGACGTCTCGTGAACTGGTCCACCGGACTCGCCGGGCTGGCCGCGGGCCTGGTCATCTCGGTGATGACCACGCCGGCGGGCGTGTCGGGCGCGGTGTTCCTGCTGCCGGTGCAGCTGAGCGTGCTCGGCGTGCCGAGTCCGGCGGTCACCCCCACCAATCTGCTGTTCAACGTGGTGGCCGGGCCGGGGGCGCTGCTGCGGCACCACCGGGCGGGGCTGCTGCGCGACCCGCTGACCCGCCGTCTGGTGAGCGGCACCCTGCCCGGTGTGGCGGCCGGCGCAGCCGTACGGGTGTTCGCGGTCCCGGGGGCCACCGTGTTCCGGCTGCTGATCGCCGTGCTGCTGGTGCCGCTGGGCCTCTGGCTCGTGCGGCGCACCCTCCGCCCCTCCCGTCCGGTGGCGGAGGCGGAGCCCTCGCCGCGGACGGTGACCGGACTGGCCCTGGCGGTCGGGGTGGTCGGCGGGATCTACGGCATCGGCGGCGGCTCACTGCTCGGGCCCCTGCTGGTGGGGCGGGGCATGTCCGTGGCGCGGGTGGCGCCGGCCGCGCTGGCCTCGACGTTCGTCACCTCCGTGGCCGGCGCCGCCGTGTTCGCCCTGCTGTCCCTGGCGGGCACGGGCGACGTGGCGCCGGACTGGTACCTCGGCCTGGCCTGCGGGCTCGGGGGCCTGGCCGGCGGGTACCTGGGGGCCGTTCTGCAGCCGCGGCTGCCCGAGACCGGCCTGCGCCTGCTGCTGGGCGGGCTGGCCACCGCCGTGGGCACCCTGTACGCAGTGCAGGCGCTCGGCTGACGTCCCGGCCGCGCGCGGCGGACGGCGGGTGGAGTGCGGCGGAGGCCGTACGGGATAATGACCGCATGCGGATCTCAGCCAGGGCGGACTACGCGGTACGTGCCGCGCTGCAACTCGCGTCGTCCGGGGACGACGGGCCGCTCAAGGCCGAGGCGATCGCCGACGCGCAGGAGATTCCGCACAAGTTCCTCGAGAGCATCCTGAACGACATGCGCCGGGGCGGCCTCGTGGTCAGCCAGCGCGGCGGCAACGGCGGGTACCGGCTGGCGAAGCCCGCGGACTCGATCAGCATCGCCGACGTCATCCGCGTCGTGGAGGGGCCGCTGGTCTCGGTGCGCGGTGTCCGTCCGCCGGAGCTGTCCTATACGGGTCCCGCCGAGTCGCTGCTCCCGCTGTGGATCGCGCTGCGGTCCAATGTGCGCCAGATCCTGGAAGGCGTGTCCCTCGCCGATGTGGCGTCCGCGCAGCTTCCCGCCGGGGTCGCCGAGTTGGCGGACGCTCCCACGGCCTGGGTGAACCCCTGACCCAGCCGTCCGACCAGGAGTTTCTCGCCATGTGAGAAGCCGGCGTCCGTCATATGAGCTGCCTCTTGGGGTGGGGACTGCTTTCTGCCACGATCCCTATCAGCCAGGTAGGAAAACTAGGGTTCCGTAGGGGGAGGCCATGACCACGCGTCCGTACGCCGTCGTCGCGCTGCTCCTGCTGACCTCCCGCCGCCACATCGACTTCGGCCGCACGTCCAGCGCCATCTGTCGGCCGGCCTGAGGCCGCGCCGGTACCGCATCCGCGACCGGCTCCGCCCCTCCACCCGCTCCCTGCGCCCGCACCGGCACCCGCACACCGAACCCGCGCCCGCCTCCCCCGTCCGGAGGCCGGCCCGACGGTCGCGCGGGCGCACGCCCCTGGGCCCACGCCCGTACGCCGGCAACGTCCCGATCCTTCTTCCTCCGAGAGGACACCTCCGTGTCTGCCGCACGACCGCTCACCATCCTGCGCACCGTCGCCGCCGCAGCGGCCCTCCCGCTCCTGCTCACCGCCTGCGGCTACGGATCCGACGCCGCCGACGACGCCCCGAAGGCGGAGGTCGCGGCCGGCGCCGAGAAGCTGTCCGCCTCCGAGGTGAAGATCGGCTACTTCCCCAACCTCACGCACGCCACCGCCCTGGTCGGCGTCCAGGAGGGCCTGCTCCAGAAGGAGCTGGGCGGCACCAAGATCAAGGCGTCGACGTTCAACGCCGGGCCGTCCGAGATCGAGGCGCTGAACGCCGGGTCCATCGACATCGGCTGGATCGGCCCCTCGCCGTCCATCAACGGCTACACCAAGTCCCAGGGCAAGAACCTGCGCATCATCAGCGGTTCCGCGTCCGGCGGCGTGAAGCTCGTGGTGAACCCGGACAAGATCAAGACCCTGGACGACCTCAAGGGCAAGAAGATCGCCACCCCGCAGCTCGGCAACACCCAGGACGTCGCGTTCCTGCACTGGATCGCCGAGAAGGGCTGGAAGGTCGACGCGCAGAGCGGCAAGGGTGACGTCTCCGTCGTCCGCAGCGACAACAAGATCACCCCGGACGCCTACAAGTCCGGCTCCCTCGACGGCGCCTGGGTGCCCGAGCCCACCGCGTCCAAGCTCGTCGCGGACGGCGCGAAGGTGTTGCTCGACGAGTCCGACATCTGGCCGGACAAGAAGTTCGTGATCACCAACATCATCGTGTCGCAGACCTTCCTGAAGGAGCACCCGGACGTCGTCGAGGCCGTGCTGCGCGGCTCGGTGAAGACCAACGAGTGGATCAACGCCCATCCGGACCAGGCCAAGGCCTCCGCGAACAAGGCGCTGGAGAAGCTGTCCGGCAAGGCCCTGCCGGCCGAGGTGATCGACCCGGCGTGGAAGTCCATCGCCTTCCTCGACGACCCGCTGGCCTCGACCCTCGACGCCCAGGCGGAGCACGCGGTGTCGGCCGGTCTGCTGGAGAAGCCCGACCTGAAGGGCATCTACGACCTCGCGCCGCTCAACAAGGTCCTCAGGGCCGAGGGCAGGCCCGCGGTCGACGACGCCGGGCTCGGCGTCCGCTGACGACCCCGCACCCGACGAGACCCCAGGAGGTGACGACCATGGCCACCACGATGGCCGGGACGGCCGAGGACATCAAGGCGGCGCGGTACGCCGCACGGGTCGAGCACGTCTCGAAGTCCTTTCCCGCACCGGGCACGCCCGGCGGACGGCAGCTCGTGCTGGACGACATCACCCTCGATGTCGCCCCCGGCGAGTTCGTCACCCTCCTGGGTGCCTCCGGCTGCGGCAAGTCCACCCTGCTCAACCTGGTCGCGGGACTGGACCGGCCGTCCGCCGGCACCATCGGCACCGACGGCAGGCCGGCCCTGATGTTCCAGGAGCACGCCCTGTTCCCGTGGCTGACCGCGGGCAAGAACATCGAACTCGCCCTGAAACTGCGCGGGGTGGGCAAGCCGGAGCGCCGTCAGGAGGCGGAGCGGCTGCTGGAGCTGGTGCGCCTGAAGGACGCGCACGGCAAACGGGTGCACGAGCTGTCCGGCGGCATGCGCCAGCGCGTGGCGCTGGCCCGCGCGCTCGCCCAGGACAGCCGGCTGCTGCTGATGGACGAGCCGTTCGCCGCGCTCGACGCCATCACCCGGGACGTCCTGCACGACGAACTCACCCGGATCTGGCGCGAGACGGGCCTGTCGGTGCTGTTCGTCACCCACAACGTGCGCGAGGCGGTGCGGCTCGCCCAGCGCGTCGTGCTGCTGTCGTCGCGGCCGGGCCGCATCGCCCGGCAGTGGACGGTGGACCTGCCGCAGCCGCGCCGCCTCGAGGACGGCGCCGTCGCCGAGCTGTCCGCCGAGATCACCGAAGAACTGCGTGGGGAGATCCGCCGCCATGGCCAGCACTGAGAAGACCGGCCTCACCAAGGACGCCGCCGCACCCCAGGACCCGGACGACCTCGCGGGTCTCGAGGCCGGTCTCGACGCGCTGGACTCCGCTCGGACCGTCCGCACACCGCTGCGCCAGACCCTGCTCCGCAAGGTGCTGCCGCCGGTCACCGCCGTCCTCCTGGTGCTGGTGGTGTGGCAGGTCCTGGTGTGGGCGGAGGTCGCGCCCGCGTACAAACTCGCCTCCCCCTCCGACGTGTGGGCCGAGCTGCGCACCGCCTGGCTGCGGGGGAAGCTGCTCGACTACATCTGGACGTCCGTCTCACGCGGCCTGCTCGGCTTCCTGCTGGCGCTGGCCATCGGCACCCCGCTGGGGCTGCTGGTGGCCCGGGTGAGTTTCGTCCGGGCGGCCATCGGCCCAGTCCTGTCGGGGCTGCAGTCGCTGCCCTCGGTCGCCTGGGTGCCGCCCGCGGTGATCTGGCTGGGCCTGAACGACTCGATGATGTTCGCCGTCATCCTGCTCGGCGCCGTCCCGTCCATCGCCAACGGCCTGGTGGCGGGCATCGACCAGATCCCGCCGCTGTTCCTGCGCGCCGGTCGCACCCTGGGCGCGACCGGGCTGCGCGGGGCCCGGTACATCGTGATGCCCGCCGCGCTCCCCGGTTACCTGGCCGGACTCAAACAGGGCTGGGCGTTCTCCTGGCGCTCGCTGATGGCCGCCGAGATCATCGCCTCCTCCCCCGATCTCGGCGTGGGTCTCGGGCAGTTGCTGGAGAACGGGCGCAACAACAGCAGCATGCCGCAGGTGTTCCTGGCCATCCTGCTGATCCTGCTCGTCGGCATCGCCATCGACCTGCTGATCTTCAGCCCGCTGGAGCGGCGGGTGCTGCGCGGGCGGGGGTTGCTGGTCAGCCGCTGACCCCGCCCGCCTGCCCCGGGGGTCAGGACACGTAGACCTCCACCTCGCCGAACTGGGCGGCCGGCCAGCCGCTGTTGCCGGTGACGTGCAGCCGCAGGTGGCGCAGGGTGCCGTCGACCGGGACGGTCACCGTGTTGCCGGTCGCGGGGTCGAAGCGGTACTCGCGCGCGGCGGCCAGCGTCGTGTACGCGGAGCCGTCCGTGCTGCCCTGCACGGACAGGGTCTGGGTGCGGGCCTGCCACGCGGCCTGCGGCGGCAGCTTCAGCACCACCCGCCGCACGGTCCGGGCGGCGCCGAGGTCGACCGTCAGGGACTGCGGGAAGGCGTGGTTGGCCGACTCCCAGTACGTGTTCGCGTCCCCGTCGACCGCCTTGCCGGGGGTGTACACGTCCTGGGAGCCGGTGGCGGTCGCCGGGCGGCCCAGGGCGAGGTTGCGGTCCGGGTCGGGCTGGGGGTTCTGCTCGCCGGGGCGCGGCCAGCTCGCGCAGTCCGACCAGGTGCTGTTCCACCCGGAGTTGCCGCCGCCGTCGGTGACGGTGAAGATGCCGGAGCCGGCCGGGTAGGGGCAGTTGTAGATCCCGGCCGAGCCGACGCCGGTCGCGGTGACGTTCCGGAAGGTGGCCGCGCCCTGCGTCTCCGCCTGCACGACGACCGTCCCCACCCGGTTCACGGTGGCGCCGTCGACGGTGATGTTCCGCGCCGCGAGACCGCGCCCGCCGCCGGAGACGAACTCGAAGGCGCTGTAAGGGCTGTCGGTGATCGTGGTGTTCGTGATCCGCACCTGCGCGTCGATGGCGCTGTCGTAGGAGTCGACGCGCAGGGCGCCCATCGGGTGGTTCCAGTTGGGGTTCATCGCGCCCGTGCGCACCAGGGTGTTGCCGTCGACGGTGATGGTGCCGGACAGCGGGTGGAAGGGGTCGAGGAACTTCTGGTTGGAGATCGCGATGCCGCTGCCGAGGGCGTTGGTGTCGGAGATGAGGTTGTCGCGGACGGTGATGTCGGTGCCGCCGTAGATCGCGATGCCGTTGGCGAGGTTCGGCTGGGTGATCGTGTTGTTCTCGAAGCTGCTGCCGACGTCCGGCGCGTTGAGCGACCACATGGCGAGGGCGTCGTCGCCCTGGTTGCGCAGGAAGTTGTTGCGGACCTTCACACCGCGGGCGTTGCCGTTGAGGTTGAGGCCGTCGGCGGTCATGTCGAGGAAGCGGTTGTTCTCGACGACCAGGTTGTCGTTGTTCCCGGTCAGCCAGAGGCCCACCTTGAGGTGCTGGAGCCACATGCCGGAGACGGTGGAGTTCGGGCCGAGCGAGCCGTTGACGAAGTTGTCGGGGCTGGAGTCGACGCGTTCGGTGACCTCGCCGATGACCGCGAAGTTCCTGATGTGCACGTTACCGGCCGAGGAGCCCTGGTCGACGAAGCGGGAGGTGCGCACCACCGAGTGCCAGTGGCCGGCGCCCTGGAGGGTGACGTTCTGGACGCCGCTCAGCGAGGAGGTCAGCCGGTACTCCCCCGGCGGGATCCACACGGTCCCGCCCTGCGCGGTGGCTATGGCCTCGCGGAACGCCTGGGTGGAGTCGCCCTGCCCGGTCGGGTCGGCGCCCTTGTCGGTCACGGAGACGGAACCGGAGGGGCGGGCGGCTGCGCCGGGCGCCTGCTCGAAGTCGGCCACGTCCACGGTGACAGGGACGTTCGTGGCCTGGAAGGCGACGGTGTCGCCGGCCCGGATGTCCCGGCCGAGCAGCATGCGCGCGTTGGCGTAGAGGTGGTGGGTGCGGGCGCCCGGGATCCACGGGGTGTCGACGTAGCTGTACTTGGAGGTGACGGGCAGGGCCCGGTCGAGCCGCTGCCCGTTGACGTACACGTCGAGCGAGCCGGCCCGGCCGTCGGGGACGCTGTACGCCACGGTCACGGCGTTGGCCGCGCGCGGCACGGTGAACTCCACCCGCTGTCCCGCGTCGAGCCGCACCGCCTGGCGGCCGGACGCCTCGGAGGCGAGGGTGCCCTGTGTGTGATCGGGGCCGATGCGAGCGCCGGTGTGGGTGGCGGACTCGGCCTCGACGGAGGTGAACGGGAGGGTGGCGCCGGCCGCGGCGTGGGCGGGCGCGGGGGCGAGGGCGACGAGCAGGCCGGCGGCGAGGGCGACGGCCGTGGCCGCCGCCGGCACGCTTCTGACGGTGGGGGTGGTCATGGTGCTGGTCCCTTCATGGTGGGGGCGGGGAACAGACGGGGCGCGGTTCAGGCGCGCAGCCAGACCGCGGTGTCGCGGGGCAGCCTCCCGGCGGTGTCGAGCGGGCCGCTGGCCAGGAGCAGCGCGGTGTGGGCGGGGAGGCCGACGGACCGGGCGGAGAGGTTGACGACGCACAAGGCGCCGGAGCGGGCGAAGGCGAGCACGCCGTCCGGTGCGGGGAGCCAGGTCAGGGGCTCGTCGCCGAACCCGGGCCGCAGGCGGATCGCCTCGCGGTAGAGGCTGAGCACGGAGCCGGGGTCGTGGGCCTGCCGGTCGGCCGCGTACGCGGGCCAGCCGGCGGGCTGCGGCAGCCAGGGCTCGCCGCCGAACCCGGCGTGCGGGGCGTCGGCGGTCCAGGGCAGTGGCACCCTGCATCCGTCGCGTCCGGGGTCGGTGCCGCCGGAGCGGGCGTGCATGGGGTCCTCGATGCGGTCGAGCGGGATGTCGGCCTCGGGCAGCCCCAGTTCCTCGCCCTGGTAGACGTAGACCGCGCCGGGCAGGGCGAGGGACAGCAGGGCGGCCGCCCGGGCGCGGCGGGTGCCCAGAGTCAGGTCGGTGGGGGTGCCGAAGGCCTTGGTGGCGAAGTCGAAACCGGTGTCGGCGCGGCCGTAGCGGGTGACGGTGCGGGTGACGTCGTGGTTGCACAGCACCCAGGTGGCGGGGGCGCCGATCGGGGCGTGCTCGGCCAGCGTCTCGTCGATGGAGGCGCGCAGCCGGGGGGCGTCCCAGGGGCAGGTCATGAAGGAGAAGTTGAACGCGGTGTGCAGTTCGTCGGGGCGCAGATAGCGGGCGAAGCGTTCGGTGTCGGGGAGCCAGACCTCGCCGACGAAGACGGCTCCGTACTCGTCGGCGACGGCCCGCCAGGCGCGGTAGACGTCGTGGAGCTCGTCGCGGTCGACGTAGGGGTGCGGGTCGCGGCCCTCGGTGAAGTCGGGCAGCTCGGGGTCCTTGGCGAGCAGCGCGGCGGAGTCGATGCGGACGCCGGCGACGCCCCGCTCGAACCAGAAGCGCAGGATGTCCTCGTGCTCCTGGCGGACGGCGGGGTGCGCCCAGTTGAGGTCGGGCTGCTCGGGGGCGAACAGGTGCAGGTACCAGTCACCGTCGGGCAGCCTGGTCCAGGCGGGGCCGCCGAACTCGGACTGCCAGTCGTTGGGCGGGAGTTCGCCGTGGGCGCCACGGCCGGGGCGGAAGTGGAACAGTTCCCGTTCGGGGCCGCCCGCGAGGGCCGCACGGAACCAGGGGTGCTGGTCGGAGACGTGGTTGGGGACGATGTCGACGATGGTGCGGATGCCCAGTTCCCGTGCCTCGGCGATGAGTTTCTCCGCCTCGGCCAGGGTGCCGAAGGCGGGGTCGATCGCGCGGTAGTCGGCGACGTCGTAGCCGCCGTCCTTCATCGGGGACCGGTACCAGGGGTTGAACCACAGGGCGTCGATGCCCAGTTCGGCGAGGTACGGCAGCCGGGCGCGGACGCCGGCCAGGTCGCCGGTGCCGTCGCCGTCACCGTCGGCGAAGCTGCGGACGTACACCTGGTAGATGACGGCGGAGCGCCACCAGGCGTCGGCGGTGGCAGGGGTGGGCTGTCCCACGTGGGTGCCTTTCTCTCTTCTGTGGACGGGGGTGCGGCGTCAGCCCTTGGTGCTGCCCGCGCTGATCCCGGCGATGATGTGCCGCTGGAAGACGAGGAACAGCGCGACCATGGGGATGCTGGCGATCACCATCGCGGCGATCAGCACGGTCAGCTGGATGTTCTGCGACAGCTGCACCAGGGCCACGCTGATGGGCTGCTTGTCGGTGTCGGAGAACACCATCAGCGGCCACAGGAAGTCCTGCCAGACGGCGACCAGCGCGAAGATCGACACCACGCCGAGCACCGGTCGGGACATGGGCAGCACGATCGACCACAGGGTGCGCAGCTTGCCCGCGCCGTCGATCTCGGCGGCCTCCAGGACGTCCCTGGGCAGTTGGTCGAAGAACCGCTTGAGCAGGTACAGGTTGAAGGCGTTGGCGACGGCCGGCAGCCAGATGGCGAGCGGGTCGTTGAGCAGGCCGAGGTCCGCGACGGTCAGGTACTTCGGTACGACCAGGGCCTGGGCGGGGACCATCAGCGTGGCTAGGATGCCGCCGAGGATCAGGGTGCCGAAGGCGGGGCGGAGCTTGGACAGGGCGTAGGCGGCGGCCGTGCAGAACACCAACTGGAAGATCCAGGCGCCGGCTGCCTGCACCACCGTGTTCCACAGGTGCGTGGGCAGCTGCATCAGCTCCCAGGCGTCCGCGTACCCGGTGGTGCTCCAGCTCTCGGGGACGAGGGTGGGAGGGGTGCGGGCCACCTCGTCCGGTGACTTCATCGCGCCGGTCGCCATCCAGTACACGGGGAACAGGAACGCCAGGGCGAACAACAGGACGACTCCGGTGAAGACGGTCCAGTAGACGGCCCTGCCGCGCGGTCGGGCCAGGACCGCCGGGGAGACCAGGGTGCGGGTGCCGCTGCTCATGCGGCCTCCTCTCCGGAGCGGGTGAGGCGGAGGTAGACGGCGGAGAACGCGCCGAGCAGGGCGAGCAGCATCACGCTGAGCGCGCAGGCGCCGCCGAAGTCGTTGTAGAGGAAGGCGTACTTGTAGATGAGGTAGAGCACGGTGACGGTGGCGTTCTCCGGGCCGCCTCCGGTGATCACGAACGGTTCGGTGAACACCTGCATGGTGGCGATGATCTGCAGCAGCATCAGCATGAGGATCACGAACCGGGTCTGCGGGACCGTGACGTGCCGGACGCGTTGGAGCAGGTTCGCGCCGTCGAGCTCGGCGGCCTCGTACAGCTCGCCGGGGATGGACTGGAGCGCGGCGAGGTAGATGAGCACGGTGCCGCCCATGTTGGCCCAGGTGGCGACGATCACCAGGGACACCAGGGCCGTGTCGGCGCCGTTGGACCAGTTCGAGGTGGGCAGGTGCAGGAAGCGCAGCGCCTCGTTGGCGAGGCCGGCGCCCGGGTCGTAGAACCACTTCCACAGCAGGGCGCTCACCACGGGCGGGATCATGACCGGCAGGTAGACGACGACCCGGAAGAACGCCTTGGCGTGCCGGAGTTCGTTGAGCACGAGGGCGAGCACGAAGGGGATCGCGAAGCCGATCAGCAGGGCCAGAAGGGTGAAGGTGAGCGTGTTGCGCCAGGCGGCGGCGAACTCGGGGTCCTGCCAGACGCGGGTGAAGTTGGCGGTGCCGACCCATTCGGGGTCGGAGCCGGGCGTGTACTTCTGGAAGGCGATCACGACGGCGCGGATCGCGGGGTACCAGGAGAACAGCGCGAAGCAGATCAGTCCGCCGAGGAGGAAGCCGTACGCGCGCAGGTGGTCGGTGAGGCGGCGCCGCCTCCGGACCCCCGCCGGGGACGGCGCCTTCACCGGCCGGACCCGCACGGCGGGCGGCCGTTCGACCGTCTTCGTCACCGGTCAGCTCCGTGCCAGGATGCCGTCGATCTTGCCGGTGGCGTCCTCGAGCAGCTGGTCGATGTCCGCGTCCTCCTTGGTGAGGACGGCGGAGACCACGCCGTCGAGGACGGAGTAGAGCTGCTGGGCGTGCGGCGGCTCGATCTTCATCTCGAGCTTCTGGTTGCCGTCCAGGAAGGCCTGGTAGTTCTCCACCGGGACGTTGGCGTTGGCCTTCTTGGCCTGCTGGTCCCTGGCGTCGGCCGCGCCGCTGAACAGACGGGGTTCGGGCAGGCCGACGGGGGCGTCGTTCTGCTTGGCGCGGGCGTAGTCGCCGAGGAAGCCGTCACCGGGGGTGAGGAACATGTGGTCGAGCCACTTGAGGCCGGCCCTGATCTGCTCCGGGGTGGCCTTCTTGCTGAACATGTAGCCGTCGCCGCCGACGAGGGTGGCCTTGCCGCCGGGCATGGGGGCGATGGCGATGTCCTCGTACGCGGCGCCCTTCTCCTTGACGAGGATCGGGATGTTGTCGGGGGCGGCGAGGTACATGCCGAGCTTGCCGGAACCCATCATCTGCTGGGCGTCGTTGATGACGAGCAGCTGCTTGCTGCCCATCGACTCGTCCGTCCACCGCATGTCGTGGAGGGTTCGCAGGACGGCGCGTCCCTCGGGGGTGTCGACGGTTGCCTTCTTGCCGTCGGCGCTCACCACGTCGCCGCCCTGGGAGTAGAGCTCGGCGGTGAAGTGCCAGCCGCCCTGGTTCTGGGCGCTGTAGTCGGCGTAGCCGACGGTGCCGTCGCCGAGCGCGGCGATCCTCTTCGCGGCGGTGCGGACCTCGTCCCAGGTGGCGGGCGGGTCATCGGGGTCGAGGCCGGCCTTCTCGAACAGGGCCCGGTTGTAGATCAGGCCCATCGAGTAGCCGGTGCGCGGAATGCCGTAGATCTTGCCGTCGACGGTGTAGATGTCGCGCAGCTGCTGCTGGATGGTGTCGTAGCTCTTCAACTCCTTCACGTACGGGGTGAGATCGGCGGCCTGGTTGATGTCGACGACGTGCCGGGCGTCGGTGAAGTACGTGTAGAAGACGTCCTCCATCTGCCCGCCGGCGAGCTTGGCGTCGAAGGTCTTGGGGTCCTGGCAGGGGAACGCGTCGTGCGGGACGACGTCGATGTCCGGGTTCTTCTTCTCGAAGGCGGCGACGTCCTCCTCGAAGAACTGGCGGTCGACCTTGGCGCTCTTGGGCGGCATGCAGTTGACGGTGATGCGCGTCTTGCCGTCGGCGGCCTCGTCGCCGCCGGAGCCGCAGGCCGTCAGCGTGAGCGCGCCGACGCTCAGCGCGACGAGGGTACGGCGGATCCCGGTGCTTCTCATCGGTGGACCCCTTAAGGGACAGGAGCGAGTGAACCCCTCGGAACAGGAGCGGTGGGCGGGGCACACTCAAGCACCGACGACATCGGTCCGCAAGATGTCGCGCAGACTTTGAAATTATTCGACAGCTGAGGGCGTCTCAGGTGCGGGGCGCCTGCGCTGTCGAGCCGCGCACCACCAACTCCGGTTCGAACAGGAGCTCTTCAGGGGCCACCGTGCTGCCGCTGATCTGCGCGTTCAGCAGTTCCACCACCGCCCTGCCCATCGCCTCGATGGGCTGCCGGACCGTGGTGAGCGGGGGTTCGGTGCAGTTCATCAGCGCGGAGTCGTCGTAGCCGACGACGGAGATCTGCCCGGGCACGTCGAGCCCCTTGCGCCGCGCGGCGCGCACCACTCCGAGGGCGAGAGGGTCGCTGGCGCAGATGAAGCCGGTGACGCCCCGGTCGATGAGCCGGGTGGCGGCGGCGTGGCCGCCCTCGATGGAGAACATGGCGCGGGCCACGTGCTCCTCGGGCACCTCGCCGGCCACCGCCCGCGCGGCCGCCAGTTTGCGCGCCGAGGGCACGTGGTCGCCGGGGCCGAGCACCAGACCGATGCGCTCGTGCCCCAGCGAGGCGAGGTGGCGCCAGGCCTGCTCCACCGCCACGGCGTCGTCGCAGGACACGGCGGGGAAGCCGAGGTGCTCGATGGCCGCGTTGACGAGGACGACGGGGATGTTGCGCTCGGCGAGCTGCCGGTAGTGGTCGTGCGGCGCGTCGGCTTGGGCGTAGAGACCGCCGGCGAACACCACGCCGGACACCTGCTGTTGCAGCAGCAGGGTGACGTAGTCCGCCTCGGAGACCCCGCCCCGGGTCTGGGTGCACAGCACCGGCGTGAGACCGAGCTGGGCCAGCGCGCCGCCGATGACCTCGGCGAAGGCGGGGAAGATCGGGTTCTGCAGCTCGGGCAGGACCAGGCCGACCAGCCGGGCGCGCTCGCCGCGCAGCTGGGTCGGGCGCTCGTAGCCGAGCACGTCGAGGGCGGAGAGCACCGCCTGCCGGGTGGCCTCGGAGACTCCCGGCTTGCCGTTGAGCACCCGGCTGACCGTGGCCTCGCTGACCCCGACCTTCTTCGCCACCACAGCAAGTCGTCGCGTCATGGCCGCAAGCGTAGCGCAAGATACGCAAGCTCTTTGCATATTCACGCAAAATCCGCAGTCAGGCGCTGCCCAACTCCCCTCACATGACCGAGATGACGTGTCATCACCGCGCGTACGGCCTCGGTGTCACGGGCGAGCAGTGCGTCGAGGAGTTCGAGGTGCTCCTCCGCCGACGCCCGCAGCCTCCCCTGTTCCGCCAGCGCGGTCAGTCCGTAGAGCCGGGAGCGGTGGCGCAGGTCGCGGGCCACCTCGACGAGGTGCCCGTTGCCGGCGAGCGCCAGCAGACCGAGGTGGAAGCGCCGGTCGGCGTCGACGTACGCGATGAGGTCGCCGGCCGCGGCGGCGGCGACGATCTCCTCGGCGAGCGGCCGGAGTCCGGCGAGCGCGACCGGGTCGGCCGTGCCGGCCAGCGCGGCCGTCGTGGCGATCTCGACGAGGGCGCGCACGTGCGTGTACTCGTCCAGCTGTCGTTCGGAGACGGCAGTGACCCGGTACCCCTTGTTGGGCACCACGTCGACCAGCCCCTCCTTGGCGAGGTCGAGCAGCGCCTCGCGCACCGGGGTGGCGGAGACGCCGAAGCGGGCGGCGAGCCCCGGCGCCGAGTACACCTCGCCGGGGCGCAGTTCACCGGCGATCAGCGCGGCCCGCGGGGCGTCCGCGACCCGTTCGCGGTAACTGGGCCCGCGTCCGCCGAGCGCGGGCAGGGCGGGACCGCCGGCGGTGACGTCCAGACCGGCGCGAGCCGCGTACAGGGCGCAGGCGGCGCCCGTCATCCCGGCGCCCACCACCACGACATCGCAGGTCAGCGACTCGCTCACGCCATTGCGCGGGAACAGGGCGGAAACGGGCGGCCGTTGGACGGACGGGTCAGTCGGCGGCGGGGACCACGCGCAGATGGCCGGCGGCCCGGCGGGCCCTGCGGTCCCGGCCGGTGGCACGGGGCGCCTCTCGCAGGACGAACGTCAGCCGGCGGCACTCCATCTCCTCGAGGACGGAGGCGGTCTCCACGACGAGGCGGCAGTCCGTGGCACCCCACCGCGGGTCCGGGTGCAGCAACGGCCGTACGGCGCCGTCGTGCCGGGCGGCCCGCTCACCCACGGCGCGCAGCCAGTGCGGCACGCCCTGACGGTAGGCGGCGTCCATGATCGGGTCCTGGGCGATGTCGCGCCGTACGGCGTGCAGCACGGGGTCGTGGGGGTGGCGCTCGGCCGTCGCCGCGTGGTCTGCCAGCATGGGCAGGCACCAGCTCGCCTCGTGGTCGCCCAGGACGGTCGCGGCGTCCGGGTGGAAGAGGACGAACCGCTGGAAGTTGACGCCGGGGTGGGCCGTCGGATGCGGCTCCACGCCCTGGAAAAGTGTCCGGAAAGCGCCGTTGGTGAGCAGCACGTCCCAGCGGTGGTCCACCACCAGCGAGGGGAAGGGAACGGCGTCCAGCAGGACGGCGTAGTCCTGCAGATAGGCCTGGGCCTCGGACGTTCCGGGGCCGGGCCGCGGTGCCGGCCGCTGCCCTCCTGCCTGATATGCCATCGGGAGGTCACCCCTCTTGCCTGTGCGGCCCTGACGCGGCGCCCCGATCCTGCTGCGCCGGGATATGACGTGTCAACTATCGTGGCATTCCGCGACGGTTGACGGCCGGAATTGGCCACAGTTGTGGCGACACCTGGATGGGAGTTCGAAACACCGGCTAGTCTCCGTGAAGTTCACGGCAATCGCTTGTGAGAAGCCTGTGAGAGACGTAGGAGATCTTTCGGTGACGGGTGGCTTCGAGGGACCGGGCACCGCGCCGACGAACGCGCTGTCGGCCGTCGTCGCCCGCGTCACCGCACTCGCCGACCGGCTCGGCGTGGCGCACACCGAGGTCTTCGACGTGGACCGGCTGTCCGTGGCGTCCGGTGTGCCGGAGCCCGTGGTCAAGGCGCTGCTGAGCGGCCGGCCCGCGGGTGAGCCCGATGTGCAGGCACGGTTCCTGCAGCGGCTGGACCTGCTGCGCCGTACCCGGCTGAAGCCGAACGGACGCAAGTACACGCAACAGGAGATCGCCGACGGGGCGGGCATGTCCCGGCAACAGGCCGGCGCGCTGATCAACGGCGACCGGCGGCCCACCATGGAGCACTGCGACGCCCTCCAGCGGTTCTTCCGGGTGCACGCCGGTTTTCTCACCGCCGAGGACCCGGAGGCGCTGGCGAACGCCCTCCAGCACACCGAGCAGGAGCTGCTGCAGAAGCTGGCCGAGCGGGAGTCCGCCGCGACGGCCGACGATCCGCTGGAGCGGCTGCTGCAGGACCACGGGGTGCGGGGCATCGCCTGGCGGGCCGCGCAGCTGCCCACCGACCAGCACCGCGACAAGGTCGCGGAATGGCTGGACATGCTCCTGGAGAGCGTCCAGCGGCCCAAGTCGTGACCCGGGGAGAACTGTGGGCATCGGTAGGAAAATGCGCCGTCTGTGCGGCGAGTTGGTCACGGAGCTGACGCTTCCCGTCCCGGCGCGGCCCGCCGATCTGTACGCCGCCCTGTGCGAGGCGATGAGCCGGCGGCGCGGGCGGCCCGTGCTGTTCCGCACGGCCGTCTTCCCGCCGGGGACCGCGAGCGGGCTCTGGCTCGACATGGCGGACCAGGACCTCGTGGTGGTCGAGGAACGCACGGCGCCCGACCACCAGTTGGTGATCCTCGGCCATGAGCTGTGGCACATGAAGGCGGGCCACTGCGGCCACCATGTCGCCGGCGCCGAGGTCGCCACCCGTTTATTCGGTGAGGCCATGGACGACGAGGCCCTGCGGGCGACCGTGCTGCGGGTCGCCGCCCGCACCCGGTTCGACCAGGCGGACGAGAAGGATGCCGAGGCGTTCGGTCTGCTGCTCGCCAGCAAGTGCCGTACGTGGCTGGACGGTTCCTCGCTGCGGGGGCCGGTGCAGCGGGATCACCTCGCGGGGCGGATCGGGGCTTCGCTCGGGTACCTCGGGCCGCAGAACTGAGTCCCTCCGGGCGGGTCGCGGGTTGTGCGGCGGGGTAACGAGGGTGCGGCTCGGGGTGATTGTCAGTGGTGGGCGGCAAGCTGGTGGAGCGCCCCTGTTCGTGCCGGGGGCGTGGGGACCGACGACCACGACACGGGGAGAGCCGAGCGATGCCCACCGCCGTACTGACCGACCGCGAGCGCACCGCCGTCCAGGCCTATCTCAGACTGCTGCACACGGTGCGGGCCGCCTTCGACGAGGGCCGGTCCGCGCCGCCGGGGCCGGCTGTGCTGCCGGTCGTGCCGCCTTCCGTCCTCGCGGAGGCGGAGGTGGCGCTGGAGCGGGCGGGGTTGGCGGGGAACGAGGAGTCGTTCTTCCGTCTGGTGCGGGAGTGGTGTCCCGAGGGGTAGGCGCCGCCGGGGCGGCACGCTTTTCATCGGGCGGTGCGCCGGGGGTGGGCCTGGGCCTGGGGGGCGGCCTGGCGGCTGCGGGGTGGTGGGGGCTGGGCGCGCAGTTCCCCGCGCCCCTTGGGGGCGCCTCGCCACTCCGCGTGTGGGAGGTGGCCGGTGTGGGGCGGCCCGAACGGGGGGGTGTCCGCGGGTGCGGGGGCGTGGGGGGCTGGGCGCGCAGTTCCCCGCGCCCCTTTGGGGGCGGCAGTGAGGCCGGCGTTCATGTGGGGGGGACGGGGACTGCTGTGGCCAGGAGGGTGGGGTGGGTGGTCCAGTGGCCGGTGAAGTGGGTCAGGCGGCGGCCTGAGACCACGGGGCCGGGGACCAGAAGCGCCGCGTGGAAGGTGCCGTCGAGGTGGATCGTGATGTCCGCCTGCGAGAAGTCCAGCCACTTCCCCGTGAGCGGGAACCACGCCTTGTAGACGGACTCCTTGGCGCTGAACAGCAGCCTGTCCCAGTGCACGTCCGGTCGCTGGGCGGTCAGGCGTGCGATCCGCTGCGCCTCCTGGGGCAGGGACACCGTCGCCAGCACGCCCTCGGGCAGCGGGCCGTGGGCCTCCGCGTCGATACCGACGGACGCCAGGTCGCCGGCGCGGACCAGCGCGGCCGCGCAATAGCCCTCGCAGTGGGTCATGCTGCCGACCAGCCCGTCGGGCCAGACGGGTGCGCCCCGCTCACCGGAGACCACGGCCCGCTCCGGCACGCCGAGCTTCTCCATCGCGCGCCGGGCGCAGGACCGCACGGCGGTGAACTCGCGGCGGCGCTTGAGGACCGCCCGGCTGATCATCGCCTCCTCCTCGGGGAACAGCGGGGCGTCGATGCCCTCGTCACCGTAGGCCTCGACGACGGCCGCCGTCGGCGGGAGCAGTTCCCCGATCACCGGGCCCGCTCCTCGGCGGGCAGGATCCGGCGCAGCCGCCCCGGCGGCTCCTGCCGTTTGCGCCACTCGCGCGGGTATCCCACCGAGACCTCCTCGAAGCGGACGCCGTCCTGCGAGGTCGTCCGGGGGATGTGCAGATGGCCGTAGACGGCCGTGTGCACGGGGTACGTACGGTGCCAGTCGTCCGTCAGCACGGTGCCGCACCACATGGCGAACTCCGGGTACCACAGCACCTCGGTCGGATGGCGGTGCAGCGGCCAGTGGGTGACGGGGATCAGGGGCAGACCGTCCGGGAGTTCCGCGAGCCGCCGTTCGGTCTCGGTGACCCGGGCCCGGCACCACTCCTCGCGGCTCGGGTACGGGTCGGGGTGCAGCAGGTGCTCGTCGGTGCAGACCACCCCGGTGCCGTGCGCGTACTCCAGCCCTTCCTCCTTGGTGGTGCACCCGGGCGGCAGGAACGTGTAGTCGTACAGCAGGAAGAGGGGGGCGACGGCCACCGGTCCGCCGGGCCCCTCCCACACCGGGTACGGGTCCTCGGGCGTGACGACGCCGAGTTCACGGCACTGCTCGACCAGATGGTCGTAGCGGGCGACTCCGCGCAGGGTGACCGCGTCACTCGGGTGGGTCCACAGCTCGTGGTTGCCGGGCGTCCAGATCACGCGGGCGAACCGCCCGGCGAGGGTCTTGAGCGCCCAGCGGACGTCCTCGACCGTCTCCGCGACGTCACCGGCCACCAGCAGCCAGTCCTCGTCGGACTCGGGCCGCATGCCCTCGACCAGGTCGCGGTTCTCGGCATAGCCGATGTGCAGATCGCTGATGGCCCACACCTGTGCGCCGCCACCACCCGTCGCCATCACCGTCGCCCTTTCAGCAGCCGCCGGACCTCGACCACGAGATCACATCCGCCCCGCCGGAACAACCGCGCACCGGCCGCCGTACGTGGTATCAGGACGCACCATCCAGGTCGTATGATCTGCCCGACACCACCGCCATGGACACGTCCCTCACGAACGGCGGTTCGGTGACCCTCCCTACGTCATGCCCGGGCACGGGCCGCTTCGCCCTGCCCGCACCCCCGAAAGGCGGCCCGCATGGTCTCTCGCGTACGCGTCTGGCTCAACCGCACGTACGCGGAGAACGTGTTCTTCATGGATCAGCTGCGGCGAAATCCCGACGACCGGGCCGTCGAGATCCATGCCACCCACGGCGACCCCGACTCCCCCGTGCTCGCCGCGGCCGACACCGCCGAGCTGGAGCCGGAGGGTCTGTCCCCCGCGGCGTACGTCGAGTACGCGCTCACCCAGTGCGAGCGGCGCGGTATCGACGTGTTCGTGCCCCGGCTGCACCAGGCGGCCGTCGTCGCGCACCGGGCCGAGTTCGAGGCGGCCGGCACGGCGCTGCTGGCGCCACCGCCCCAGGCGGTCGCCGTGTTCGAGGACAAGGTGGTCGCCTACCAGGCGGTCCAGGCGATCGGTGTGCCGGTGCCACCGTGGTGGCGGGTCCGCGACGCGGACGAACTCGTCGTGGCCGTGGAGGAGTTGGAGCGTCTCGGGTACCGGGCCTGCTTCAAGCCCGCGGCCGGCGCGGGCGGGGTCGGTTTCCGGGTGATCACCCGCGAGCCCTTCTCGCTCGCCCAGCTGAACGGCTTCCCCAGCCCCCACGTGCCGCTCGACCTGGTGCTGGATGCCCTGGGGCGGGCCGAGGAGCCGGTCGACTGGCTGGTGATGCCGCGCCTGGAACAGCCCGAGGTGTCGGTGGACTGCCTGACCGGCCCGGACAACCGTGTCCGGCTGGCCGTCGGCCGTACCAAGACCGGGCGGCGCCGGGGCTTCACGCTGCACGAGCGGTGGCTGGAGCCGGCCCGGCGGATCGCGGAGGGCTTCGGGCTGCACCACCTGTCCAACATCCAGTTCCGGATGCTGGGTGACCGTCCGGTGCTGATGGACGTCAACACCCGTCCGGCGGGCGGGCTGCACCAGCTGTCGCTGTGCGGGGTGAACGCGCCCTGGGCCGCGGTGCGGCTGGCGCTCGGCGACGACCCGGGGGAGATCACCCCGCCGTTCCTGGGCCACGACTACACGGTCGTGTCGGGTCCGCGTCCGCTGCTGTCCGTGACGGTGCCCCGGCAGCGGACCGGGTCGCCCGCGGCCCCGGGCACGCTGGACGCCCTGCCGGCCCCCGCGGCACCGGCCGAGCCGAGGACGGCGTCCGGCGCGCTGCCGTAGACGGACGGCGAGGGCCGGCGCGGGCGCTCCGGAAGTTCCTCGAAGAAAATTTCCGCCAGGGTGTATCAGGCCCCGGTCTTCGTGCTCTTGATGAGGAACGGCGACTGGGGAAGCCGCCGGGGGGAGCACGGGGGACCGGGGGGGAGCTCGGGTCGGTCGGCCGCTGTCACGGGGGGCGACCGGCCGGCCCGAGGCCCGTCTCCCCCGCGTCAGCCGAGGTAGGCGAGGCCGGGATGGACGGCGGTGTAGCCGTCGACGAGCCGGCGGGCCACGCTGACGGAATCCACCAGCGGATGCAGGGCGAACGCCTTGACGGCCGTGGCGCGGGACCCCGACCGGGCGGCCTCGAGCACCTCCCGTTCCACGGCCTTGACGGCGCACACCAGTCCGGTGGCGTGGTCGGGCAGCGGATCGACGGAGACGGGGTGGGCGCCGCTCGCGTCCACCAGGCAGGGCACCTCGATCACGGCCTCCGCGTCCAGCGGCGACAGCGTGCTTCCGTTGCGGACGTTGAGGATCAGGGTGGTGCGCTCGTCCCGGGCGATCGCCCGCATCAGCGCGAGCGCCACCTTTTCGTAGCCGCCGGACAGGTCGTCCGCCTCCCGTTCGCCCGCGCCCGCCGCCTCCCGGTTCTCGCTCATGTAGGTGGCCTCGCGCTCGGCGCGGGTACGGTCCCACAGGTCCAGGGCGGAGACGTCCGGATCGCCGGCGCCGGCGTAGAAGCTGCCCTGCTGGTCGCGCAGGAAGGCGCCACGGGTCCGCTCCGCCTGCTGGTACGCCCGCACGGCCTCGCGGTTGAAGTAGTAGTAGTGCAGGTACTCGTTGGGGACGGCGCCCAGGGAACGCAGCCAGTCGGCGCCGAAGAGCCGGCCCTCCTCGAACGAGCCGAGCAGGGCGGAGTCGCCGAGCAGGCGGGGCAGTTGGTCCCGGCCCGCCACCCGCAGACCGCGCACCCAGCCGAGATGGTTGAGGCCGACGTAGTCGATCCACGCCTCCTGCGGACGCGCGCCGAGCACCCGGGCGATGCGGCGGCCGAGGCCGACGGGTGAGTCGCAGATGCCGATGACGCGGTCGCCGAGATGCCGGGACATGGCCTCGGTGACCAGGCCCGCCGGATTGGTGAAGTTGATGACCCAGGCGTCGGGGGCGAGGCGGGCCACCCGACGGGCGATGTCGACGGCGACGGGGACCGTGCGCAGACCGTAGGCGATGCCGCCCGCGCCGACCGTCTCCTGTCCCAGCACCCCCTCGGCGAGGGCGACCCGCTCGTCGTGCGCCCTGCCCTCCGGACCGCCGACGCGGATCGCGGAGAAGACGAAGTCCGCGCCGCGCAGGGCCTCGTCGAGGTCGATGGTCGTGGTCACCTCGGGGGCGTCGGGAACGGCGGCCGCCTGCTCGGCCAGCACGCGGGCGATCGCGCGCAGCCGGCCGGCGTCCACGTCGTGCAGGACGACCCGGGTCACCCTGCCCTCGGCGTGGTCGGTGAGCAGCGCGCCGTACACGAGCGGCACGCGGAAGCCACCGCCACCGAGAATCGTCAGCCTCACATCCGCACCTTTCCGCAGCTCCGACCCCCTCCCGACCCTACTCGCGCCCCACCCACCCCTCACACCACGACAAGCGCAGCACACGGCGCCCAACGGGGCACGGCTCAGCACACAGCACCCCAAAGGGGCGCGGGGAACCGCGCACCCAGCCCCCAGCCCCCACCACCCGCACCCGCACCCGCACCCGCACCCGCACCCGCAACGCGACAAACACACCCCACGCCCCGCAAGAAGCGCAACACACAGCACCCCAAAGGGGCGCGGGGAACCGCGCACCCGGCCCCCACCACCCCGCACCCACGAGAACCCGCACGCCCCCATCCCTCCCCACACCTCCCCGAGGGGCCGCCCGGGAGTTCGGCTCCCGAGCACCCCCCGGGTGCGGCTCCACCCGCCCCGCTTCCCCCTATTCGCACGCTTTCGAGAGCTGAACTCCCGGACGGGACATGCCCTTTCGGGTCTACACCTCTTGACGCCGACGACACCCCGGAGCACATTGGCGTGACCGTGAGAGCGCTCTCACAAGCGGTTCGGGGCGCTCGGAGCACGGACCCCCACAGCACCCCGCACCGAGAGGTTCCCCCCATGACCGTCACCTCCGGCACCGCCCGGTCCTCCCACAAACGCCGGCGCCTGCGCCGCACGCTGGTCGCCGTAGCCGGCGTGCTGGCGCTCGGGGCGGGCGCCGCCACCCTCACCGGTCCCTCCGCCAGCGCCTCCGTACCGCCCCCGCCGTCGGGCTGGACCCAGGTTTTCGCCGACGACTTCGAGGGCGCCGAGGGCAGCGGCGTCAACACCGACAACTGGCGGTACGCGACCGGCACCGGCTACCCGGGCGGCCCCGCCAACTGGGGCACCGGCGAGATCGAGACGATGACGTCCAGCCCGGACAACGTCTCGCTCGACGGCAGCGGCAACCTCCGCATCACGCCGCGCCGCGACGGCGCGGGCGCCTGGACGTCGGGGCGCGTCGAGACCAACCGCGACGACTTCCAGCCCCCGGCCGGCGGCACACTGCGGGTCGAGGCCCGCATCCAGGTGCCGAACGTCACCGGTGACGCCGCCAAGGGCTACTGGCCCGCGTTCTGGATGCTCGGCGCCCCCTACCGGGGCGACTACTGGAACTGGCCCGCCGTCGGCGAGCTGGACATCATGGAGAACACCCAGGGCATGAACACGGTGTTCGCCACGATGCACTGCGGAACCTCCCCGGGCGGCCCGTGCAACGAGACCGGCGGCATCGGCGGCGAGACCACCTGTCAGGGCACGACCTGCCAGGCCGGCTTCCACACCTACCGGATGGAGTGGGACCGCTCCCCGGACGTGGAGGAGATCCGTTTCTCCCTCGACGACGACACCTTCCACACCGTCCGGGAGGACCAGGTCGACGCGACGACCTGGGCGAACGCCACGGACCACGGCTTCTTCGTCATCCTCAACGTGGCCATGGGCGGCGGCTTCCCCGACGCGTTCGGCGGCGGCCCCGACGCGGGCACCGAGCCCGGCCACTCGATGCTCGTGGACTACGTGCAGGTGCTGACCTCCTCCTGACCCGACGGCCCCACCCCCCACACCCGGCCCTCCTGGCCGGCGACGAGGGCCCCACGCCACCCCGCGTGGGGCCCTCGTCGGTACCCGCCCCGTCGCTCAGCGGTGTTCCGCGCGGAACGCGGCCGGGGCGGTCCCGGTGTGCTGCTGGAAGAACTTGGAGAAGTTCGCCGGGTCCGGGAACCCGACGGCGGCCCCCACCCGCCCTATGGGCAGATCGGTGTGCGCGAGGAGCCGCTTGGCCTCCAGCACCACCCGTTTGTCGATGAACGCCTTGGGCGTCTCCCCCGTGGCGGCACCCACCGCCCGTGCCAGGGTGCGCCGGGAGTAGCCGAGGGCGTCGGCGTACGCGCTGACGCTGTGGTTGGTGGCGAAGTCCCGCTCCACCGCCTCCCGGAACAGGATGAAGGTGCTGTCGTCGGCCGGCCGGGCCGATTCGCCCGCACCGGCGGTGAGATGGGCCAGCCGCAGCAGGAACGCGGTGAGGGAGTGGCGGAGCACGGCCGTGTGCAGACTCAACGGCAGGGTGGCCGTGTCCTCGTACTCACGGCGCAGTTGGTCCGACGCGGCCTTGAGGGCGGCGAACTGCGCGGGGCCGGGGCGCGTCAGCGGCGGGCGGTCGTAGCGGTAGAGACCGGTGGCCTCGACGGTGGCACGGGGCAGGAAGCCGGGCTGCATGGTCAGGACGGTTCCGCGGTACTCGCTCCCCCGGGAGAAGCGGTGGACCTGCCCCGGGCGGATCCACAGCACATCGCCCGCCGTGGCCTCGTACTCGGTGAAGTCGATCATGTGACGGAGCGGTCCGCCGTCGAGCAGCATCACGATGTGGAACTCGATGCGGTGCACCCGGTCCGGCGGCGCGTCGGCACGCCAGGTGCGGTCGGGGCCCATCGGGGCGATCCGCATGCCGACACCGCACACGCTCCGCTCGACCGGGAAGGGGAAGCTTCTGATTCCGCCGCCGTCGCCGACGCCCGCCTTCCGGGCGCCGCCGTCACTCCCCTGGGCGAATCTGCCCGCCATGTCTCCCATGTCCGTCACACGTCCGTCGGGCACCCCTCGTGGGCGTGCCCGGTGTCCCACTTTCACCACAGGCTGGCACACCGGAACCTTCTTGTGAATAAGTCAGACTTTTACTTTTGAACACGCTGCAGAGTTCTTTACGTCCGGGACGAGGACCACGTGGAGACGAGCACACGCACGGCCGGCCGGCCCGGCCGGACCCGGCGGGGAATCACCGGCCGCCGTACGCGGTTGACGCGACCGCGAGAAAGAAGATGATCACCGTGACCTGTGCGGCACGCGAAGAGGTGTTCGATCCGGGCGGCGGGTCCGTGGCCGGCGCACCGCGGCCCCCGTGGACGCCCACCGGGGTGAAGGACCCCGCGGACGAGGACACCCTGTATGGGAAGGACCACGTCGGGCCCGGCGGTCGCGCCCGGGCGCGGCTCGCCCCGTCCCCCACGGGGCGGCCCGGCGGGGCGTACGACGAGGTGGTGCGGCAACTGGAGAACGAGGGCATCGCGAGGTTCGTGGACGCCGGGCCCCGGCCGCTCGACGCGGTGACGGCGGCGTCCGACAGCAAGGGAGTTGACGCGGAATGACCGACGAGACCACCGAACCGGCGGTGGACGCCCCGCAGGCGGAGCACGGCGAGCGGGCGGACACCGCGGCCGCCCTCACCGCGCCCCCGCCCGGCTGGGCGAACCCGCTGCGCGACCCCCGGGACCGCCGGCTGCCCCGGATCGCGGGCCCCTCCGGTCTGGTCATCTTCGGGGTGACCGGCGACCTGTCCCGCAGGAAGCTGATGCCGGCCGTGTACGACCTCGCCAACCGGGGGCTGCTGCCGCCGGGCTTCTCCCTGGTGGGCTTCGCCCGCCGCGACTGGGAGGACCAGGACTTCGCCGAGGTGGTGCACGACGCGGTCAAGGAGCACGCGCGCACCCCGTTCCGTGAGGAGGTCTGGCAGCAGCTGTCCGAGGGCATGCGCTTCGTCCCCGGCGACTTCGACGACGACCACGCCTTCGACCAGCTGCGGAAGGCGGTCGACGAACTGGACACCTCCCGGGGCACCAGCGGCAACTACGCCTTCTACCTCTCCGTGCCGCCGAAGTTCTTCCCCAAGGTGGTCCAGCAGCTCAAGAAGCACGGACTCGCCGACGCCCCCGAGGGTTCCTGGCGGCGCGCGGTCATCGAGAAGCCGTTCGGGCACGACCTGAGGTCCGCCCAGGACCTGAACGCCATCGTCCATGAGGTGTTCGACCCCGAGCAGGTCTTCCGCATCGACCACTACCTGGGCAAGGAGACCGTCCAGAACATCCTGGCGCTGCGCTTCGCCAACACCATGTTCGAGCCGATCTGGAACCGGTCCTTCGTGGACCACGTGCAGATCACCATGGCCGAGGACATCGGCATCGGCGGCCGGGCCGGCTACTACGACGGCATCGGCGCCGCCCGCGACGTCATCCAGAACCACCTGCTCCAGCTGCTGGCCCTCACCGCGATGGAGGAACCCGCCTCCTTCGACGCGGCGTCGCTGCTGACCGAGAAGCTGAAGGTGTTCCGGGCCGTGCGCCTCCCCGACGACCTGGGCCGGCACACCGTACGCGGGCAGTACGCGGCGGCCTGGCAGGGTGGCGCCAAGGTGCGCGGCTACCTGGAGGAGGAGGGCATCGACCAGTCCTCCAAGACCGACACGTACGCGGCGATCAAGCTCGGGGTGGACAACCGCCGCTGGGCGGGTGTGCCCTTCTACCTGCGCACCGGCAAGCGCCTCGGCCGCCGGGTCACCGAGATCGCCGTGGTCTTCCAGCGGGCGCCGCACTCCCCCTTCGACACCTCGGCGACCGAGGAGCTCGGCCAGAACGCCGTCGTGATCCGGGTGCAGCCGGACGAGGGCATGACCGTGCGGTTCGGCTCCAAGGTGCCGGGCACCTCGATGGAGCTGCGGGACGTGACCATGGACTTCGCCTACGGCGAGTCGTTCACCGAGTCCAGCCCCGAGGCCTACGAACGGCTCATCCTGGACGTCCTCCTGGGGGACGCCAACCTGTTCCCCCGTCACCAGGAAGTGGAAGAGTCCTGGAAGATCCTCGATCCGATCGAGGAGTACTGGGCGTCGCACGGTCGGCCGGCGCAGTACACCTCGGGCAGCTGGGGACCCGCGGAAGCCGACGAGATGCTCGCACGAGACGGACGGAGCTGGCGCAGGCCATGAAGATCGACCTGACCGACACCACGGCAAGCAAGATCAACAAGGCGTTGGTGCAGGGCCGCCGCGCCATCGGCACACCGGCCGTGGGCATGGTCCTGACGATGGTGATCGTCACGGACGAGGAGAACGCCTACGACTCGTTCAAGGCGGCCGAGGAGGCCTCGCACGAGCACCCCTCGCGCACCCTGGTGGTGATCAAGCGGCACGCCCGCAACCCGCGCGAGCGCACCCGGTCGCGGCTGGACGCCGAGGTCCGTGTGGGCTCGGAGGCCGGCACCGGGGAGACCGTGGTGCTGCGCACCTACGGCGAGGTGTCCGAGCACGCCGACTCGGTGGTGCTGCCGCTGCTGCTGCCCGACGCCCCGGTGGTGGTGTGGTGGCCGGCGGACGCGCCCGACAACCCCTCCCAGGACCCGCTGGGCGCGCTCGGCCAGCGCCGGATCACCGACCTGTACGCGGTGGAGAACCCGATGGAGGCGCTGCGCGCCCGGCAGCGCGCCTACGCGCCCGGCGACACCGACCTCGCCTGGACCCGGCTGACCCTGTGGCGCTCCATGCTGGCCGCGGCCCTCGACCAGGCCCGGACCACCGTCACGTCGGCGACCGTCGAGGCCGAGGCCGACAACCCGGCCGCCGAGCTGCTGGCGCGCTGGCTGGAGGCCCGGCTGCGGGTCTCCGTCGACCGGGTGGTGACCGCCGGCCCGGTGGTCACGGCGGTCCGGCTGGGCACCGAGGGCGGCGAGATCGTCATCGACCGCCCCGAGGGCCCCCTGGCCACGCTCACCCTGCCCGGACAGCCCCCGCGCCGGCTGGCGCTGAAGGTCCGTTCCACCTCCGAACTCATCGCCGAGGAGCTCAGGCGCCTCGACGCGGACGAGATGTACGCCGTCGCCCTGCGCGGCGAGGCCACCGAGGAGACCCCCGCCCATGTCTGACGTCCCCGAACCGACCCGTCGCCCCGAGTGGGCCGCCCTGGAGCAGCACCGCGCGGATGCGCTCCCGGGCCTGCGCGAACTGTTCGCCGACGACCCGTCCCGCGCGGAGCGGTACGTCGTGCGCGTGGGCGACCTGCGCATCGACTACTCCAAGCATCTGGTGACCGACGAGACGCTGCGGCTGCTGCGTGAACTGGCCGCGGCCACCGATGTGTCCGGGCTGCGGGACGCGATGTTCCGCGGGGAGCGGATCAACACCACCGAGGACCGGGCGGTGCTGCACACCGCGCTGCGGGCGCCGCGGGACGCGGTGATCGAGGTGGACGGGGAGAACGTCGTCCCGGCCGTGCACGCGGTCCTCGACCGGATGGCCGGCTTCGCGGACCGGGTCCGCTCCGGTGAGTGGACCGGTCACACGGGCCGGCGTATCCGCAACGTCGTCAACATCGGCATCGGCGGCTCGGACCTCGGTCCGGCGATGGCGTACGAGGCGCTGCGCGCCTTCACCGCTCGGGAGTTGACGTTCCGGTTCGTCTCCAACGTGGACGGCGCGGACCTGCACGAGGC
>NZ_JBITSH010000023.1:0-84606 GCF_044540535.1 Streptomyces sp. NPDC085937
CCACCCGACAACGGCGCCCGGCGTGCCAGAACCCGCACTGCGGGCCCACCACCAACAACCGCACGCCCCACCAACTCACCAACCACCGCCCCCCCACCCGACCAGCAACACCAACACCAGCCAACCCACACGAAGAATAGACCGCCCGGACGGTTCTTTGAGGCCGACCAAAACAACAACCCCCACGGAACACCCGCAGGCAGAACCGCCAAACAACAACCCCCCACTCACCCGCCGCCCAGGGTGACAACGCCGGCCCGGCTGGTCGCAGCGGTGAAGCAGGCGGCGAACCAACCGCTGCAGAACACCCTCCACGCAACTGCTGAACACCGGTCAACAGACCGCCCCCGACTCCCCGCTGACCGTACCGCCGAGCGCCCGGACGTCGGAACCACACCCACCACGACAGAGCCCGGCACGGACCCCCCAGCCGCACACAAAGTAAACGTCGAAGCGAACAGAGCAAATCACCACCCTCGAAACGCGCAACGTGAACGTGCCGAAGATATCGACGAGGCTACTGACGGAGCTGTCACGGTGCGGGGTCGGGGGCAAGGCGTGGCTGCTGCGGCGGCACTGTGACTCCCGGCGCGTGGCCACGTTGCTGGCCACTGCGGTCTACCTGACGTCCCGGGCGGTCGATGACGCCCTCGACCTGCCGGAGATGCTGATCGCGACGAAGCTACCGCCCCGGCGAACCTTCCCGGGCAAGGCACCAGATTCAGCTAGGTGCCCCGCCCGGGGTGATCAGCCCCGTCTCGTAGGCGAAGACGACGGCCTGGACGCGGTCGCGCAGGTCCAGCTTCGACAGGATGCGGCCGACGTGGCTTTTGACCGTGGTCGGGCTGAGGAACAGCCGGGAGGCGAGTTCGGCATTGCTGAGGCCCGTCGCGAGTAGGCGGAGCACCTCCAGCTCGCGCGGGGTCAGGCCGGACAGATCGCGGTGCGGGGCGATGGTCTGCGGTTCGTCGGAATGGGCGAAGCGCTCGATCAGCCGACGAGTGATCGTGGGCGCGAGTAGAGCGTCGCCGGTCTGCACCAGGCGTAAGGCGGCAACCAGATGTTCGGGGGTGACGTCCTTGAGCAGAAAGCCGCTGGCACCGGCCGTGAGCGCGGCGTAGACGTAGTGGTCCAGGTCGTATGTGGTGAGGATGATGACTCGCGTTCCGGCCGGGCCGGCGTCGCCGATGATGTGCCGGGTGGCCTCGATGCCGTCCATCTCCGGCATCCGGATGTCCATGAGGACGACGTCGGGCCGCGTACGGCGAACCGCTGCGACAGCCTCGGCCCCGTCGGCGGCCTCGGCCGTCACGTCGATGCCGTCCGCAGCCAGAATCATCTTGAAACCGGTGCGTACGAGGGCCTGATCGTCGGCGATGACGGCGCGCAGAGGCGGCCGGTCCGCGGTCATACCGCGCTCCGCGGGATGCGAGCCGTCACCCGGTAACCGCCGGTCGGCGTCGGTCCGGCCGTCAGCTCGCCCTTGTAGACGGCCAACCGCTCGCGCAGCCCCATGTGACCACGGCCGTTGCTCTGCACCGGCCGGGAATCCTTGGCGCCGCCGGTGTCCGTGATCTCGATCTCCAGACAGTCGTCGGTGTAACCAATGCCGACGGATGCCTGCGCGCCGCGCGCATGTTTGATCGTGTTGGTCAGCGCCTCCTGTACGACGCGATACGCCGCGAGGTCCACCCCCGGTGGCAGCGGATCCGGCGGCAGCGACACCCCCATACTCACGGGCGTACCGGCGGCGCGTACTCGTGCGACGAGCGCGTCGAGCTGCGCTAGCCCGGGCTGGGGCTCCAGGCCGTCGGGCCTCTCGTGGTCCGGGGCGGCCAGCAGGCCCATCACGTGGCGGAGTTCGGCCATGGCGGCCCGGCCGCCCGCCTCGACGGCCAGCAGTGCCTCCTTGGACTGCTCGGGCGCCATGTCCATCACTTTGCGGGCCGCGCCGGCCTGGATCACCATCACGCTCACATTGTGGGTCACGACGTCGTGCAGTTCGGCGGCAATGCGGGCACGCTCCTCCTCGACGGCGCGGCGCATGGCCTCCTCCTGAGCGGCCTGCAGTTCTGTCACCCGGTCCCGACTGGACGCCAGCCTCAGTTGCAGAAGGCGGACGAGGCTGGCCAGCATCCCGGCCACCAGGAGCACGAATCCCGGGCTGGACCAGCCGGGGAGCACGGGTTCCGCGTTGCGGAAAGCGAAGCCGGACAGCGCGGCGGCGATCACCAAGACGGCGATCGCCGTTATCCGGTAACGGCTGTATACGACGGCGCCATAGGCTCCCATGACACAGGCCAGGACGGTGATCCAGGAGGCGGAGCTGCCGATGGCCAGTGCTGCTCCCAGCACCACCACGAACACGGTCAGCGGATACCGGCGCCGGGCGGCCAGTGGCAGCGTCGACAGGACGACCAGGGCCCAGGGCACGGCGGAGGGCTCTTCCTCCACGGGCGCCTGACCAGGGTCGGGCGGCGAGGGTGGGGCCGGGACCCCGGTCCCGACGTCCACAGGCGGGTTGATGTTCACCAGCCCGTCGCCGGGATAGCGCACCGCAACGAACAGGGCAATGACGGTCAGTACGAACGCCAGCACCACATCGGCGCGCTCCGCTCGCCGGGACAGCGGGGCGCCCTTCGCCTCCGGGCGTAGCGCGTCGATGAGTTGCTGGTGCCGGCTGCGCCGGTCTTCCGTCTCCACCCGTGCATTGTGCTGTGCTCTCCGCTCGCCCGCGTCCGCCTGTCCGGCCAGGGTGTTGTCCCAGAGGTCTACTTCTCACGGATGACTCCGCGGCCGAATCCTCCGCGGGAAGGGCCTGATGTCGGTTCTGGGGCCGACGCGTCCCGTACGCGGCGCCTCTAGGTTCGCAGGACCGGCAACGGCATGTGCCTCTCGCGACCGTAAGGACGGACAACTCGTATGCACCAAGTGATCGAACTGGAGGGTGTGGCGAAGCGCTATGACAGCGCCGGCACGCCGGCGCTCGGACCGCTCACGCTCAGCGTCTCCAAGGGCGAGGCCCTTGCCGTGACGGGCCCTTCCGGCAGCGGCAAGTCCACGCTGCTGAACATCGTCGCCGGCCTGGACAAGCCGACCGATGGCGCCGTGACGGTGGCCGGGCGACGGATCGACCAGTTGAGCGAGCACGCCCTCGCCAAGTTCCGTCGCGAGCACATCGGCATGGCCTTCCAGTTCTTCAATCTTCTCGACGACCTCACCGTCACGGACAATATCCAGCTCCCGGCCCAGCTGACCGGGGCCAGTCGGCGCAAGGCCACGGCCCGCGCGGGTGAGCTCATGGAGATGCTGGGCATCCAGAAGCACGCCCGCGCCTACCCGGGCCGACTGTCCGGAGGTGAACGCCAACGGGTCGCGGTCGCCCGGGCCTTAGTCAACCGGCCCGCGCTGCTGCTCGCCGACGAGCCCACCGGTGCGCTCGACACCGCCTCGGGCCACGACGTCCGCAATCTGCTGATGGATCTGCACCGCGCCGGACAGACCATCGTGCTGGTGACGCACGACCTTTCGCTGGCGGAGACGTGCGCGAGCCGCACGATTCACCTGGTCGACGGTCACCTCGCCCTAGACACGTACGCACAGGTTGTCCGATGAGCCTGTTCGGTACCGGCGCGATGGGCCGGGTCGTACGCTCCGGCGTTGGCCGACGGCGGGTGCAGACAGTGGTGATCACCGTGGCCACGATGATGGCCGTGGCCTCGGCGGTGGTCGCCGGGTCGCTGATGGTCGCCGCGGCCGCGCCCTTCGACAACGCTTTCAAGAAGCAGCAGGGCTCGCACATCACCGCCCAGTTCGATCCGGCCAAGGCGAATGCGGCGCAGTTGGCGAAGACCGGAAAACTGCCCGGCGTCGCCGCGAGCGCGGGACCATACCCGTCCACGTCGGTCCGCCCGGTGGCCCGGGCGGGCTTCCGCCTGCCGACGCTGACCCTGGTCGGGCGGTCCGGTCCGGACGGCGCCGTGGACCGGGTGGAATTGAAGTCCGGCCGGTGGTCGCAGAAGCGGGGCGAGATCGTGCTCGACGCGTCGTTCGAGGGGCCCGCCATCGAGATCGGCGCCCCCGTGAAGGCTTCGGACGCCGAGGGCGCCCCGACCCTTTCGATCGTCGGCTTCGCTGTGTCGGCCAGCAAGACGGCCGACTCCTGGGCAACCCCCGCGCAGGTCGACGCGCTGGCGTCGGAGGGCAGCCCGGTCACGACTCAGATGCTCTACCGCTTCGACTCCGCGAGCACGAAGCAGCAGATCCTCGCCCACCGGAAGAAGCTCGCCGACTCCGTGAGCTCCGGGGCACTGCTGGGTACCCAATCCTGGCTGGACACCAAGCGCGCCGCTGATCAGGGTGCCGCGGCGACCGTCCCGTTCGTGATGGCTTTCGGCGCGCTCGGCATCGTGATGTCGGTGATCATCGTCAGCAGTGTGATCAGTGGCGCGGTCGGCACCGGTCTGCGCAGGATCGGCATCCTCAAGGCCATCGGCTTCACTCCGCGCGAGGTCGTATGCGCCTACGTGGCCCAGGCGCTGATCCCGGCCGTCGTAGGCATCGCCCTGGGTGTCGTCCTGGGCAACCTCCTTGCCGTGCCCCTGCTGTCCGACACCGAGTCGGTGTACGGCGGCGTCTCGCTTTCGGTGGCCTGGTGGGTGGACATCGCCGTACCGGCCGCTGCCCTGGTCATCGTGGGCCTCGCCGCGCTGATTCCCGCACTGCGGGCCGGAAGACTGCGCACGGTCGAAGCCATCACGGTCGGCCGGGCGCCGCGCACAGGGCGCGGCCAATGGGCACACCGGGCGATCGGGCTGCTGCCGCTACCGCGGCCGGTGACCTACGGTCTCGCCGCCCCCTTCACGCATCCGGTCCGTACCCTCGCGATGCTGCTCGCAGTGGCGTTCGGCACGGTCGCGGCGACGTTCGCGGTGGGACTGACCTCGTCCCTGAACGCGATCGGCACCTCGCAGAACCCCGAGAACCGTTCCGCGGTCACGGTCACCACGACCAAGGCGATCGAAGTCGCTCCCCCAGCGCCGCCTCCTGTGGGGGGCGACGCGGGAGATCCGCCTCCCGTGGAGGACAGCGCGGCGAGCACGTCCCAGAAGCCCAAGGTCGCCGATCCGGCGAAGGTACGATCCGCTGTCACGTCACAGTCAGATACGGAGTCGTACTACGGCAAGGTCCGGACCGAGGTCGCCGTGGCCGGCATCTCAGGATCGATCCAGGCCAGCCTCTACGAGGGCGATTCGCGCTCCGGCAGCTACGAGATGCTTTCCGGGCACTGGATCACCGGCAAGGGACAGGTCGTGGTGCCCTCGCGCTTCCTGCAACGGACCAGCACCAAGATCGGTGACACGGTGCGGGTGACCTACGAGAAGGAGACCGCGGACCTGCGGATCGTGGGCGAGTCCTTCGACACCTCGGGCAGCCAGCTGGAGATCCACGCGGACATGGCCGACTTCGAGTCGGCCGAACCCAGCACCTTTCTCGTCGAAACGAGGCCCGGCGTCTCCGCCGACGATTACGCCCGGAAGGTCGCCGCAGTCGTACAGCCGCTGGGAGGTGACGCCACGACCGAGTCCGAGTCGGGGTGGGACGGCATCATCCTCGTCATGGCCGCAACGGCTGTTCTGCTCACCCTCCTGCTGATCTCCGTGGCCGGTCTCGGCGTGCTCAACTCCGTCGTCCTCGACACCCGGGAACGCATCCACGACCTGGGTGTCTGCAAGGCGATCGGGATGACGCCACGGCAGATCATGAGTCTCGTGCTCGCCTCGACGGCCGTGATCGGCGTGATCGGCGGGCTGCTCGGCGTGCCGGCGGGGTACGCGCTGCACCACGTCGTCATGCCGCTGATGGGGCGTGCCGTGGGCACCAGTCTGCCGGCACCGGTCCTCGATGTGTACGAGCCTGTTCAGCTGCTCCTGCTGGGGCTGGGCGGGGTCGTGATCGCGGTGCTGGGCGCGCTGCTCCCGGCAGGCTGGGCAGCCAGAGCGCGTACAGCCACGGCGCTGCGCACCGAGTAGCGTCCGGCGGAGCGCGAGCTGCTGGGGCGGGCCGACCCCCGTATCCGCAGCGCCATCTACCGGGCCGGGACGAACCGCTCGACCCACGTGTAAGGACGCCTCGTACGCTCGGCCGGCGCGGCGCGGGGCGGGGCAGTGCTCGCAGCGCGTGCCGCCTCGCCCAGGCAGCGCCGACGCGGGGCGGGGTGAACGAGGTCACGGGGCATCCCCCGCTCGCCCCGGGCGGACGCCCCGTCCCCGCCGGGCGTGGGCGGTTCAACGCCGTGGCGGGTTGCGGGGCTGCTCGAAGCCGGGTGTGTGCTCAGGGGGGCGCACCGCCGCGGCGGCCGGCTGCGGAGCGGGCGCGGGCTGCGGCGTGGTCTGCGCTTCGACCCGGGCGAGTAGCTCGGCGAAGATGCCGGCGTACCGACGACGAACGCATGTGGCTGGAGAAGGCAGCCGCGCTGCGTCGCGAGCCCGGCCAGATGGAGAGGCCCGGCTCGGCGATGACTGCGTCGGGCCTGCGGCGCGGACACCCGACGCCGCGCCTGGGAATTCGCACCGCGTCCAGGACCACGTTGAAGGCAGCGGAGTCGTTGACGTTGCCCGGCGTGACGAGGACGGCCAGGGGCAGGCACCGGCCGTCGCAGGCGAGGTGGACCTCGGTGGTCAGCCCGCCGCGGGACCGGCCGAGCGCCTGACCAGCCGTCGCGCGTTCCGGATTCCAGTTCGTCCCCCGGAGCCGCCCCTTTTCCCGGGCTCCGGCTGAGTGCTGGTGAGCACGGTTGACGGTGGAGCCGACCGACACGGTCCACGCCACTGCCCCGACCGAGTCGTCGCGGACCTGGACCTCCTCGAGCAGACGGGCCCTGGTTCCGTCCGCCTCCCACCGGGCGAACCGCTAGTAGACCGTCTGCCACGGCCCGAACCGCTCCGGCAGGTCCCGCCACGGAGCACCCGTCCGCGACCGCCACAACACCCCGTTGATCACCTGCCGGTGATCCCGCCACGGACGACCCCGCCCGTCAACACCCGGCAGCAGGGGCGCTATCCGCTCCCACGCCGCATCCGTCAGCTCTCCACGACCCACCACAAGATCAATTACCAGACAGGTCCCAGCAGGGCTTCAAGCGGTGCTTTACAACTTAGGGAGGAGCTCGCCAAGGCTGAGCAGCCTGAACACGCCGAGCCTGCGCACCATCTTCGAGACCAGCACGGTCGGCATCAGCGGATGGCCGTACGGCAGCGGCCCTGCGGGGCGCTCTACGACCTGCACGTTCCCGTCGCGGAGGCCGTAGCCGACGCAGTTCACGCCGTACAGCGGGGCGCTGCGGGCGAGGAACACCATCGGGTCGCCGGTGAGATGCGGGCACAGCTCCTCGGCGGTGCGGGCGTGCCCCGGGGACACGGACGGCTGGTTGGTGGGGATCGGTTCGGCACCGGGGCCCACAGTGTTCGGGCCTGCGAAGAAGATTCAGCCGAGTGGGGTCAGCGCGGGCCCGGCGCATACCTGGCAGCGCAGCCGCATGTTGTCCGGAGCGGCGTCCTCTCCAGCACCATGCGGCAGGTGCGGGAGATGGGCGGCCCGGCCACAGCCCATGCCGAGGAGCACGCCGGCGCGTCGAAGGTCTGCGTCGAGGACGGCTCGCCAGTCGGTCCTCCTTCCTGACCCGCCGCTGTTTGGCACGGTCTCTCACGATTGCCCTCTTTCTGGCGAAGCAGCCGGGCGAGCGCAACCTGCGAGGTACCGATCGAAGATCTCCCAGCTGTCGGGGGTGAAATTCCACTGCGCCAGCGCCTGGCGCAGCTCAGACTCGTTCAGCCACCCATGCCAGGCCACCTCACCCGGATCGGAGACGACGGGCTCCAGCAGCACGGCATCGCACACGCCGAGCCAGTGCGGGCTGAGTCCGGCCCGATTGAGCAAGGTGAACCTGGGACGCACGGTCGCCCGCACCCCCAGCTCCTCCCACAGCTCTCGGGAGGCCGCCTGCGCGTAGGACTCGCCGGCCCCGGCAGCGCCTCCGACACCGAGTTCGTAGTCCCGGGAAACGGGACAGTTGCTCGGCTCGCCGATGGACGAGGAAGCGGCCTCGCCCATCACGGCACACCACGACGCCGACTCGATGCAGCCAGCCGTTCCGGACCGCTTCCGGCCGGCTGACCACTCCGAGCACTCGGTCCTGAGAGTCGACACGTTCAACCAGTTCATCCACGGCTCATACGGTCCCAGATGCCACCGACATCAACCCCACGTGCCCCGTCAACGCCCCCGAACTCAGCTCGCAGCACGCACGAGCGCCGTCAGTTCGGCCTCCGTCGTACCGGCTCGGAGACGCACGTCGAAGGTGTAGCCGTCATCGCAGAACACCACGTCGAGGTCGAAGGGGGTCAGCCTGCGGAAGGCGGTCGCCAGCCAGATCGCGTCGTCCTCCGAGGCATCCACGTACAGACAGGACCCGTCCTCGTGCAGATACGCCTCACCCGGATCGTTGTCGGTGTCGAACTTCCAAACCACGGCGCGCACTTCGCTGCGGCCCGACGTATCAACAGCCACCTCCGGCCACCGGACACGGACCGCCTCCGTCAACGCACCCCGATCGACGTGCCACCCACCCACATCACCCTCGACCACAACCAAGAACGTCATGGCGCGTCATCACCGAGCCTGACAGTGATCCGGGCGTAGCCGTATCCCCCGGGTGCAGGTGAGGAGTTACAGGTGACCGTGAACGTGCGCCGTACGTCGCCGAAACAGGCCGGCCCGAGACGCCAGCTGCGCCCACCAGCCCAGCTCTGAAGGAGGGCGTACCCGAGCTCTTCCAGTAGCCAGCCGAGTGAGGCGAGCGCGATCGAGGTCTGGTACCCAAAGCTCGACGTGGTGCAGCATGCCGTGCTGCGTCCGGCTCATGTGGCGCCCGCCTCAGGGCGTTCCACGAGCGCAGCGTGCACGGTTGGAATACTGCTTCTTCACCAATGAAGCGGGCCTAAAAGGTCCGAGCCCACTGCTGATGCAGTGCTCAGTCACAGCACCAACGACTCGAAGGGCTCAGCTCGCCAGTCCATGCGCCAACTCGCCGAATCTTACGCTCCGTCACCTGTGCCGAAGCACGGTAGTCGTCACCATCGGCATCCGTCGGCCCGCAGCGACAACAGGGTAGAAGCCTGGTGGTTGTCACCGCTGCGGCGCGCCACCTGTCACCAGCGGCAAGCGAAGCAGGGGCGATGTCACCGCGCTCGGCTTCCGGTGCGCGGGGTGCCGAGCGGCGACCCTCGGGGATCGCGGGTCATATTTCCCGCGCCTTACGCGAACCCCGCCTCCTACGATCACCTGCTACGACTGCTGGAGGGGTGGAAATGCTTGAGGACGTTGAGGACGGGACAGCGGCCGCATCGCGGCTCGCGGATGGTGCGCCGCTTCGTAGCACGCTTGATGTCGCACACCCCGCTGACTGGCTCGCGCTGGACGCAGGAGTACGTAAGGTGGCCTGGCAGCGCCCGCAGTACCTGCCGGGGTGGGAGCACTTCGCCCCACTGCCCGCCGACCTGACTCAACTCGGCGAGTCCCGGCTCGCACTCGCTCTCTGCCACCGCGACGGGCGGATCCGTCAGGAGGCGGTGCGTCAGTCGGTCCGGTACCCCGGTCTGCTGCCGTTGGTCGTGATCCGTTGCGCCGACTGGGTCGCCCCGGTGCGCGAGCACGCGCGCCGGCTACTGAGCGAGTCCCTGAACGTGGACTCGGCCCTCGATCTCGGGCCGCTCATCCTCCGCGTCGGCCGCCGTGACAGAGGTGCTTTCGGCGTCGATGTGCTCGGGCAGATCCTGCGCCATGCATCGCACGGGCAGCTTGCTGTTCTTTTCGCTGACCCCGACCTCATCGTCCGGCGGTTCGCGTACCGGCTCGCCATCGAGGGCCGACTGCTCCATCCCGCTGAGCTGGCCCGCGCAGCCGCCAGGGACGAGGACACCGTGGTCCAGGACCTGTGTGCCACAGCGGCACTCACGGCTATGAAGGATGAGGATGTTCACGAGAGTGTGGTGCCTCCACTGCTGTCCGCTCGCAACCCGCGTGTCCGTTCGGCCGGCGTCACCGCGCTGAGACGGGCAGGGCGATCGAAACAGGCGGAGCCGTATCTCAGCGACCGTTCCGCGCTCGTGCGGGCTTGTGCCCGGTATGTCGTACGACAGCAGGGTGGTGACCCGGTGGCCTGGTACCGGGAGCGGTTCACGGCACCCAACGACTCCGAGTTGCCGCCGGGTGCGGTCATCGGGCTGGCCGAGTGCGGGAACCGCGCGGACGCCGAACTGCTGCAGCCGCTGCTCGCGCACCGGGCGGCCCAGGTGCGGGCGCGAGCGGTAGCAGGGTTGCGGGCGCTGGACTGCGTGGATGTGAAGCAGATGCGGCCGCTCCTCGACGACCCTGCCGCCGGAGTCGTCCGCGAGACCGCCGCCGCACTGCTGCCCTCGGCCAAGCAACTGCCCGCCGACTGGCTACTGGAGCGCACCAGGTCCGAGCGGCCGCGGCACGTCCGCGTCGGCGCGTTCCGGTTGCTCGACGCGCGCGGCGGCATCGTGGCGCTACGGGCGGCGGTCGATCTGCTCGAGGACCCCGATGTGAAGCTGCGCACCTGGGCCGCACAATCGGTGCAGCGTTGGCATCCGTCCCCGGACGGGCGGCGCGGCGACGCAGAGGTGGGTGCACTGCTCGACCGGAGCCGACGTCTTTTCAGCGATCACGTGCTGCGCCGGCGCACGTGGGAAGCCGGGGTGGACGCCTGAGACTGCACCGCGGTCCAGGTCTCTGCCCAGCACTCGCCGCCAGGTGGCCCTGGTGACAACACGCCTGCCTTGATGACGATTGTCGTGCTTCAGCTCATCGCACCGGGCTCAATGGCTGTTTCCGGGGGCTGCTACAGCTCGAACTCGACGTGCTCGATGTCCGTGAAACGGACCTCCTCCAGGCTGCCGGCGCGGCGGCCGCCGTCCTGGAAGTAGACCTCCTTGAGTGCTTCGGCTGCGATCTCCTGGAGTTGCTGGTCGGTGGCGCCGGTTTCCTGGGCGTCGAAGAGGCGGGCGGCGTACTGCGGGGGCAGGGCGACGGTGAGGTGGCGGATGCGGTCCTGGTCCGTCGTCCCGATGGGGGCGGTGTAGCCGAGGCGGGCGCGGGTGTCGATGACGATGCCGTCGGTGGTGGCCGCCTTCTGCCGGGCCTTGGCCCGGATCTGCGGCTGCCAGCGCCTCTTCACCTCGCGTTCGAGGCGTGCGGCGAGGTCCGGGCGGGGTCTTTTGATCTGGTCCTTCACGTAGCGTTCGACGGTGCGCTGGGAGATGCGCAGCATCTGGGCCACCGCTTTGGTGCTCTTGAGTTTCCTGACCAGGTAACGCATCTGCGCGGGTGCGCTTTTGGGTGCAGGGCGGGTGAACGCCTTCTGCACCGCGGTCTCCAGGCCGTCTCCGAACAGGCTCATGAGGGCGTGTTCCTATTCGCCGTTGTCGGTGTCGGTAACGGTGCCGTCCTTGATGTAGCGGGCGAGGTTGAGGTCGGGCGCGTGGAACCGCTCGCGGACCTCTTCGCCCCACAGGACGGTCTGGGTGCCCTCGTGCTTGACCAGGCCGGGGTTGATGCCGAGCTTGAAGCCGCCGGGCAGGGGCTTGCCGTCGCGGTAGGGCAGGAAGTCCAGCGGCGAGGGTCCGTCGGAGGCGTAGACGACGCAGTCGGAAAGGATCGCGACGGGGTACTGGCCGGTGAACGCCGCGTGCTTGACGATCTTGCGGTGCAGGTTGATCCGGGTGCGGGCGATGACCGCGGCGCGGATGTCCGGCCGCCACGTCGGCCGGGACAGGGCCCGCCACGGCTGCCCGGGCTTCCAGCCCTCCCCACGCGGGCGCTCGCGCAACTTGCCCAGGCCGCCCTTCACCGTCGCCTTGATCGCCGAGACGACGATCGCCAGGTCCGGGTCGCGGTCCTTGTAGCCGTCCATGGCGGCGAGGAAGTCGGCCGGGGTCAGGTCGGCGTCGACGCCGAGGTCGGCCATCGTGGCGAGGTAGGCGTCGCGCAGCCGCTGGTACCAGCCGTCCAGGTAGCGGCCGTTGTCGTACCGGACCCACGCCTCCAGCGGGCGTACCTCGTAGCCGAGCTCCGCCGCGTAGGCGACGGTGGGCGTCGCATACCAGGCCGGCCCCTCAGGCCGCTCGCCCTTCGGCGTGAACGGGGACGGCAGCAGTGAGCCGTCCAGCTCCACCCACTCCTTGCCGACCTTCACCTGTGACAGGTCGACGTGGGACAGGTCGACCAGCCACGAGCCGGGCAGCTTCGCGTCGAACGCCGGGGCCTTGACGTGTGTCGCCTCGCCCAGGCCGACGGTCAGACCGTTGGCGCCGGCGGCGAAGGCCATGTTGACGTCGATGCCGACCAGGTGCCGCAAGGTGCACTCCGCGTCGGTCATCGGCCGCGCCCAGTCGTACGCCTCCTCGAACAGCTTCTCGCCGGGACCGCGCACGTGGAAACGGGGCAAATCCTTGAGGACCGGGTGGCCGTCGGGGACCTCGCACGGCGGCCAGTTCATCGGGTCGATGGCGTCCTTCCCCAGCGAGCCGGGGTTGTGCTCGGAGTGCCGGCGGCCGGCGGCGTCCGGCTCGGAGGCGCGCGTGGGCGGGTGCAGCGCGGTCATCAGCTCCAGGCCGGTCACGGCCGTGGAGCCGCGCGGCGTCATCACGCACGAGGCGTACACACCCAGGACGCGGGCGAGCTCGGCCGGCGGGAGGTGCCCGGCCTCGCCCCAGTGGCGGGTGTCCAGCGCGTTCCACGACGGGATGCACAGCTGCACGCAGGCCCGCTCCGAACCGGTCGCGGGGCGGTAGATCCTGGCCCACGGGCCGAAGCCCCGCTTGGTCAGCTTCCACTCCGCGCGCGCGAGCTGCTTGATGACCTTGTGGCCCTCCGGCAGGCGCCCGGCGTGCTTCTCCCCCTCCGAGAGCGTGACGGGCAGGCCGTAGCGCTCCAGCGCGGCCCCCGTGAGCACGATCAGCGGGTCGGCGTCCTTGCCCGGGCCGGCGAGCTTCGGAGCCCCGAGCTTCGCCTCGCGCAGCGTCCAGTCGACCAGGGCCGGGATGCTCTTGGCGGGCACGTCCAGGACCAGGCCGCCGGTGCAGTACGCCAGCGCCTGCCCGTCCTCGACGTCGACGACCGCCAGCGGGCCGTTCTCGAACCGCGAGTCGGCGGAGCCCGCCGGGGTGGGCGCCGGGGCCGCCCTTCTGGCACCCGGGTGGCGCGACGTCGACGACGTCCTGGTGGTGCGCGCCGGGCGGGGGGCGGCCGCCGGAGCAGCGGCATCGGGAGCGGGGACAGGGGCCTGGGCATTCTTAGGTGCGGTCATGGCCGCAGGCTCGGGGGCGTGGTCCGCGGACCGAGTCCCGGCTTCGGCCGGGTCGGGCGTGCCGAGCCGCGTTGCGGACACCGGGGCGGCCGGCTCCTCCTGCGCGGGGTAGAGCTCCGCGAGCTTGTCCAGCAGCCGTGCGTAGGCATCGCGCTCGGGCGGGCGGGGCTCGGTCTTGCCGTTCTCCCAGCCGGACACCGTGGCCCGGCGCACTTTCAGCGCGGTGGCCACTTCATCGATCGTCAGGCCATGCGCGGCACGCAGCCGCTTGCGCTCCGCCGGTGGCGGCAGCACGGCTCGGGACGCGAGCAGTGCGTCGACAGCGTCGAACAGCTCAGACATGGGAGACCTCCTGATCGACACCATACCCGTGAAACGTACGGGACCCGTACGTTTCACGTACGAATCGCGTATGAATGGCGGCGGCGACGGGGTAGGGGCACGGCCTGACTTGGCGGGTTTCCAGGAACTGCCGGAAGAGCTCGCCGAGGACGGTGTCACCATCCTGGTCGGCGATCCGGACGCAACGACGAGGGTGCGGCTGTACGAGGATCAGCGCTGCCCGTACTGCGCGGAGTTCAAGACCACCGGCGGTGCTCCGGCGTTGCAGGAGGGGATGCTCGCGCGTCAGGCCAGGACCGAGTACACCTTGGCCTCCTTCTTGGACGACCGGGTCGGCGGCACTGGATCGAAGAAGGCGGTCAACGCCCTGCGCGCCGCGCTGGAGCAGCGCAAGTTCGTCGAGTACCACGAGGTGCTGTACGCCAACCAGCCGGAGGAGAGCGTCGACGGTTTCACCGGACGCCGGCCTGCTGGACCTGGCCGACAGGGTGGAAGGCCTGCGCGGCCCCGCGTTCGACTCGGCCGTCAAGACGATGAAGTACCGCTCCTTCATGACCGCCTCCCAGAAGGCGTACGAGAGCGCGGGCGGAAAGTCCGCACCTGAGGGACCTGGAACGCCCACTGCCGTGATCAACGGCGAGCGGATCCCGCTCGAGTACAACGGCCTGTTGTTCGACGGCGACACCTTCGCACAGCTGCTGCTGGACATCCACAGGAATCCGGAGCAGTGGAAGCGGACCGTCCTGGACCCGCCTGCTCAGTGACGGACGGCTGTGACAGCGCGCCACACCCGGGTCACGGCCCGGGATGACCGGCGGGGCGGTACGCGATGCCGTCTCGCTCCACCTTGATCAGGTCACACGGAAGGCTCCGCGACGCACGGGTCTCCCAGTACCCGACGGCGATCCCGGGGGCACCCCCGAAGTCCTGGCCCGATCCCCTCGAGCGTCTGGGGTGATGGCCGGCCGGCGGGCCCACCCGCACGAGGGCCCTCCCTTCCCCGACAGCAGGGTGTCGGGGAAGGGAGGGCTGCACGGCGTCGTGGGTGAGCCATCGGTCCGGAAGCGGGCCTGGTGTCACTGCACAGACAGGTGGATCAGGCGGCCACCGCCCTCGTGTCCCGCGTCGGTCGCCAGCGCCACGTAGCGGGCGGTGATGTCCGTGCTGAGGTGCCGGTCGCGGCCACGGCCCGTGAGCTGACCGGCCGGGGTGTAGGTGAGGCCGTCACTGCTGAACTCGACGCGTAGTCCCGGTACGTGGCCGTTCGTCCATTCCGTCCGGATGTCGCGGACACGGAGCCGGGCGCCGAGGTCGACGACCAGGCGGCCGTTCGGGCCGGGCGTCCACGCCGTCGCCGGATCGCCGTCGACTGCGGCGGACGGGTCCGACATGCCCGGCGGCAATGGGCTGGTCGGGAACACCGTGCAACCCAGTGCCAGATCACGCAGGGGGTAGGCAGTGGCCCGCTTCACGGTGACCGTCGTGGTGCGGCCCGCGCTGACCACCGCCACCGTGCTGCGTCCTTGGGCGGTCACCTTCACGCGGCAGGCGGGCCCCGTGAGTTCGACCGTCGTGCCGTCGACCACGCGCGCCCGCAGAGCCGCCGGCAGAGGACGGCTGTTGAGCGGGCGGACGGTCAGCCGTGGCGGCAGCAGCCGGGCTTCCGCCGCGTCGAGTTCGGCGTCGTAGGCGGTGCCGCCGTCGGTGAGGGTCTGGAGTCCCTCGAACAGCAGCCTCGCGGGCCCGGTCTGCGGTATGTCGACGCGCGTCGTGACGGGCTTGTCCGACAGGTTGAACAGGCTGAGGTGATCGTCGGTGAGGGCGGCGCGGACGGCTTCGGCGTCCGTTCGCGGCAGGGGTGTCGCGGCCCGCTCGCGCAGGTTACGGGGCGAGGCGCCGGGGAGTCCTTCGACGAGGAGGGGTGCGGCGGGTCCGTCGGCCAGGATGATCTCGTCCTGCACAACCGTCAGGCCGGAGGCGGCGCCCCGCACCACCAGGCCTGCGCGGCCGTCGACGTCCAGCCATCCGCCCCGGCTGGTGACGTCGGGCACCGGCCAGGAGGCGAGGTCCTTCCACTGGAGTCCGTCCGCCGACCCCTGCACCGTATAGGCGCGCCCCGCGGCGGCCTCCCAGCGCAGGGTGACCCGGTCCACCCCGCGCGGAGCCCCGAGGTCGACAGCCAGCCAGCTGTCCGCCCGGGGGCGGTCGCCCCGTGACACCGCCCACCGGGTGGCCGTGTTGCCGTCCACCGCCAGTGACGGCTCCCTGCCGGTGTCGTAGGAGGAGGCGGTGGCTGTACCGGTCCGGGCCAGATCGGGGCCGTCCGCGCCATCACGCGCTTCGAACGCGAAGAGCGAGTATCCGTAGGTCGGGTCGGGTCGCACACCGAGCATGCGCAGATGCCGCACCTCGGTGCGCGCGAACGTCACCTCGTCGACGCGCGCTGCCGACGTGGCCGGCCGGGAGTCGGCCGAGGCCACGGTGGCGCTTCCCTCGGCGAAGCGGTAGGTCCGCGCCCCGGTGAGGCCGGGCACGCCCGGCATCGTCAGATTGTGGATCTCCAGGCGCCCCTCCCCCGCGGCGACGCCCGACGTCGCGTACACGACGGCACCGGTGGGAAGCGTGGTGAATCCGGCATACCCGGACCCCACCTGGAGCATCGTGGCGCTGCCGTCGAATCCGTCCCGGCTCCTGCGGTAGGTCCGCACCTGGCGTCGCGTCGCCTTGAGGGATGTCGTCGGGAGGAACATCGGCGTGGACCCGCTGAGCTTGAAGAGCCAGTCGTCGTGGCCGGGTTGCCAGGCGAACTTCACGAAGCCGGGCTTGGTCACGGCACCCGCCCATGCCCCGGGCGACTGGTGCGACACCAGGCCGGGTCCGGGACCGAAGTCGGTGACGCCCGCAGCGTGTTCGAACAGTTCGTCCGTGGAGAGGGGGCGGACCGTACGGCCCTGTTCGTTCGCCCACAGGTGCAGGAGGTAGCTGATGGCGACTTCTGCGCGGGCCTCCGGCTCGTACTTCGGTTCGCCCGAGAACTTCGCGATCCGGAACTCCGGCGGGTAGCTCTGGTACGCCTCCAGTCGCTCGGCCAAGGCGACTTCCGCGCGGGCGGCAGCCCTGTCCCCCACCACCTGGGCGAGGAACGTGAGCGGGATGACGTCACGGCCGTAGAGGTGCTCACGGTCGTTGACCATCGGCATCAGCGGCTCACCGGCGTCGCTCATGACGCCGAGGAGGGTGCTCCACAGCTGATCGGCGTTCGGCTGGTTGGTGAGCACCTGGGGCAGCGGCCGGCCCGCGGCGATGAAGTGGGCGGCGTTACGGCCCGAGGTGCGCCACAGTTCCTCCTGGTAGTGGGGGCCGAACGAGCCGTGGTTCTCGACGATGAAGGTGTCGTAGAGGTTGCGGGCGGTGTTGTCCGAGACGGGAGCCCCGTCCACGCGCGCCGGGTTCGCCAGGTCCGCCTGGGGCAGTCCGGCCTCGTTGCGCGACCACGCACCGAAGGCTGTGGCCCAGTCACCGTGCCGTGGGTCGTCCACGGCCCAGGCCAGCCCCGGGGCCAGGGACTGCGCGTAGACACCCATCTCCTCGAGCTTGGTGTCTCCTTCGTGGCCGCCGAGCAGGCCGCGAGGGGTCCAGCTGCCCGAGGCCGGGTCGTTCCCCGTGCCCAACGCCGTGGTGTACGCGGCCTGTTCACGGGCGATGATGTCGACGTGGGAGCGAGTGGTCTCGTCGAGGTCGTCCCACAGCAGCCGCGCGGCGAGAACGAAGTACAGCTGGAACGTGGTGTCGAAGAACAGTGTCCTTCCCCATTGGGTGCCGCCCGTCAACCTGTTGGACGCGGCGAAGTGCTTGATGGTCGCTATCGTCCGAGCCTTGAGGACCTGCTTCTTGGTCCCCGCTCGGACTTCGTCGTAGCTGCCGCGGGTGAGCAGGACCGCATGGCCGAGCACGACGGCGAAGCTGAAATCCTTGTCCGTGTAGTGGCCGCGGGCCGCGTCCCACTGGGTTTCCGTCCAGCGGGTGTGGTTCAGCAGGACGCGGTGATAGATGTCCGCCACCGGGTCGGACGCCGTGCGGCTCCGGTCTTGTCCGTGGGCCTGTGCCGCGCCGCTGCCGATCGCGAGAGGCAGGGAGGCCAGCGCACCCGTGGCGCCGAGGAGTTGGATGAAGCGGCGACGGTCCATGGGAGATCTCGGCAGCACGTGCGGCACCTCGCAGTCAGACAACGTTGTCAGGCAATGGCGTGAATTCTTCGGCCCGCCAGTCGATACGTCAATAGGTTGCCGCCGCGCACACGGTGAGCAGGTTGCACCCGCGCTCCTCCAGCAGACTTGAGGGTCCTACCGAGAGCGGCGACAACGTGCTCGATGTCCGGTTCGGTCAGGTGCTGGTGGAAGGGCGGGCTCAGTATCCGTTCCCCAGCCCCCGCTCAGTGACCGGCAAGGTGCGCGGCGACAGGCAGCGAAGGCCGGCTGGAGGTGGTCGGGCGGGTAGTGGACGCCGATCGGTATGCCGGAGCCCGTTGTCCGCCACACGCCGGCCCCCGGGACACCAGAACGAAGGATGACGGCCACCACCTGATTCCGGCCGCACCGCCGCTCACTTCCCGAGTTCCTTCCTGGGTCCAACGCTGAGACCCCAACCCGCCTTCCCCACGCGGCAGATGAGTAGGCGCACTCATGCCGGGCTTCGCGACGACCACGAGGATGACGGCAACACACAGACAAGAGGAGCGCACGATGTCCGCCACCAACACGTCCGTCGCCCCGTCGCCGTCGGGTGTAGCGCCAGACCCCGGCGGTACAGGTCGTCGCCTGCCCGCCGCTCTCGTGGCCGTCGTCGCCGCAGCGCTCATGGCGTCGGCGTGGGGTGCCAAGGACCCGACCACCTGGCTGCTGGAGACCGTCTGGGTGATGGTGGGCCTGCCCCTGGCGATCCTGCTGCGGCGACGGTTCCCGCTGAGCGGCCTGCTGTGTGGTCTGCTCGCCGTTCACGCGCTGGTCCTGATCGTGGGTGGGCACTACACCTACGCGGAAGTCCCGGCCGGTGACTGGGTGCGCGATTGGTTCGGCCTGGAGCGCAATCCCTACGACCGCTTCGGCCACCTCATGCAGGGCTTCGTCCCGGCGATCCTGGTCCGGGAACTCCTGGTCCGCACCTCACCGTTGCGCGGCAGCCGCTGGCTCGCCCCGCTGACCGTCTGCGCCTGCCTCGCCTTCAGCGCCGTCTTCGAGATGCTGGAGTGGGCGGCGGCAGTGATCGGCGGACAGGCCGCAGACGCGTTCCTGGCCACTCAGGGCGACGTCTGGGACACCCAGTGGGACATGTTCTGCGCGCTGATCGGCGCCACCTGCTCACTGCTGCTCCTCAGCCGCGTACACGACCGCAGCCTCACTCGCCTGCCGTCTGCGTTGAAGGACTGAGCCGGTCCCTCGGCCCGGCGCGGTGCGCGGAGCGAGGAGCCGTGCGGTGACGGCCGCGAGATGTGCCCGAGCTGCTCACAGGAGATGCGCTCTCGGCTGACGAGATGTTCGGCAAGGCCGACACGGGCGGCGGCGGCAGGTGCGCGAGGCACGCACGTGCACTCGGGCGACGCGGGGCTGGGCGCAGTGCAGACGAGGCCGGCCAGGCGGGGGAAATCGATCGGTCACTCATGAGGCTGCCGGAGCACGGCATGAGCCACAAGCACGCGAGTTCCAGACGCCGACTGCCTTCACATGCGGTGGCAGCCCGCAGCAGCGACGCGGAGCGCGGCCAGGGTGTCATTGCGAAATGATCAGCTATGCCTGGAACTCGGTCAGGTCGATAGCGTGAACGCGCAGTGGATAGCCGTACAGCGGGTGCGCCGTCTCCCGCTCGGGCAACATGCCGAGCTTGCGGATGACGTTCTCAGAGGCATTGTCCCCAACCCGGCTGATACTGATGACGCGGTCCAGGCCGCGGTCCTGGAGCGCGAACTCCAATGTGGCGTGCGCGGCTTCGGAGGCGTATCCCTGACCCCAGAACTGCGAGCCCAGACGCCAACTGATGGCCACGGCGGGCATCACCTCCGGCAAGAACTCCGGCACCGACAGGCCCGTGAAGCCGATCAGTTCGCCCGAAGCCAACAGTTCGACGGCGAAGAGTCCGAAGCCCTCCTCGTCCCATGCCTCCTCCCAGCGTTCGATCTCCTCGGCCGTGTCATCCAGGCCGCGCACCGAACCGTCATCGACCCAGCGCATGACCCGTGGGTCCGCGTTGATTTCCGCCATCGGAACAAGGTCGTCGTCGTGCCAGCTACGGAGGAGAAGACGGGGCGTGCGGATCTCGGTCATGCCCCCATCCTGCCGAAGGAAAGGGCCTCACCCGTAATCCGCCGCCCCGGGCGGCGACAATCACACCGCGGCGACGCCTCGGGTCCCCCTGGGAGGCGCATGGTGTGACGGCGCCCGGTCGGCACCACGGACACGGGCCTGGTCCCGCCATGCCTGGCCCGCGGTAGCCATCGGTCCGCGTCCGACGTCCGCGACTCGTCGCGCGAGCCGGCTCGGCTGAAGCTGTCTGCGCGGGCCGAAGGGAAAAGCGCCGCCGCTCGCACCTTGGCGGACAGGATGAGCAACCGGCAGGCCCTTGAACGACCGCACCGCAGCGTCACGATCGCCAAGGCGTACATCGGCTGTCGCCAAGCCGGCCGTCGTCATCCGGATTGCGGATCTCGTTGCCCCGTCCACGACGCGCGGGGCTGTGCGGGCAGGGCAGCAGCGGGAAATGGACGAGGGGCCGATCCAGGGAGCGCATCACTGCTTCAGTCCTACGGCCCGTCCGGTTCCCCGGCCCGATCGGCCACCAGAAGTTCGTCCTTCCGTCACCGGGCGGCGCCTGTCAGCGCATTGTCCGCGGCAGTCCCGGGGTAGCGTCCCTGGCATGGTCTCTCACAGCACCGTTGAGCGCGCTCAACGCCTCACGCAGTTGCACGCCCAGCACAAGCCGCTCGTACTGCCGACCGTCTGGGATGTCTGGTCCGCGCGCACGGCAGTCGCCTCCGGCTACCCCGCGCTCACCGTCGGCAGTCATCCCCTCGCCGACTCCCGGGGAGCCGACGACAACGAGGGGCAGACCTTCGAAGAGGTACTCGCCGCCGTCAAGCCGATCATCGCCGCAGTCGACGTCCCCGTCTCCGTGGACCTGGAGGCCGGGTACGGGCAGAGGCCCGCAGACCTCGTCGCCGGACTCATCGAGGTCGGCGGCGTCGGTCTCAACATCGAAGACACCGTCCACTCGGAGGGTGGCCGCGTACGCAGCACGCAGGAGCACGCGAGCTACGTCGCCGGCCTGCGTACAGCGGCTGACGACGCGGGTGTTCCGGTCTGGGTCAACGGGCGCACCGACCTCTTCATGCACGCGCAGGATGCTTCCGCCGTTCTCGACGAGGCGATCGAGCGACTGCGGGCCCTGGAAGAGGCCGGCGCCGACAGCCTCTACCCAGTGGGTATTCAGGACGCTGATGATTTGCTCACGGCGGTGGTCGGCGCCGTCACCGTCCCTGTGAATGCCACGGCCCATCCCGTCAGGCACGATCTTGAGCGTTTCCGCCGTCTCGGTGTAGGCCGGATCACCTACGGCCCGCTGCTGCAATTCGCCATGGCGGACGCGATGAAGGACATGCTCAAGCGGTGGGCACCCTGAGGAGTTGACCGGACCACGCCGACTACCGCTTCCCCCTTTGCCGGGGAGGTGACCGACGCGGAGGTGTACCACCCCCGCGGAGTTCAGTTGCGGTGAACGGGGCAGCCCCGAGGAGCCGTCGCCGGCCGTCGGGTGCCTCACCTGGCTGCGGTCGCCGCCGCGGTGTGGACGCGAGGGGGCGGTGGGAGTGCGGTACCGGCGTCGGCGGGCGGCTGAGGAGATCGCAGCGGCTAGCGGCAGCCTGGAGGTCGTGGACTCCCGGGAGCCGGAAGGGCGACGATCAGGCCACGCGTCCGCCGCCCTGCTCGGAGTCGTCCTCTTCGTCCGGCAGGTGGACGTCGTGGACCGCGATGTTGACCTCCACGACCTCCAGGCCGGTCATCCTCTCCACTGCCTGGATGACGTTGGCGCGTACGTCCCCGGCGGTGTCGACGATGGAGGCGCCGTACTCTATGACGAGGTCCAGGTCCACAGCCGTCTGACGCTCACCGACCTCGACGGCGACCCCTCGGGTGACGTCGCTGCCACTGCCGGGAACGCGTTCCTTCACTGCCCCGAGCGCCCGGGCCATTCCCGCGCCGAGATTGTGGACCTCGGGGATCTCACGGGCCGCCATGCCTGCGATCTTGGCTACGACCCGGTCGGCGACCGTGGTGTCTCCGCGTATACCCGGAGGAGCATCGACGCCGCTGCGGCCTTTCAGCGTCGTTCCCTTCTCGCCCGTTTGGTTGCGAGACCTCGTCGCTGCGTGGGTGCCGGTGCGGTCCGCGGCCTCTGACATAACGATCACCTCGGGCTCTCGGAGGGAGATGGCGAGACGTACTCTCCCCTCCCACAGTAGACCAATCGGACTTAACGGAAAAAGGCGCCCATATGGGAAGCCGGTGGGCCTCGGACAGCAGCCCGGGCTGCGCCCGTACTACTGCCGATGAGGTCGCTGGGACCGGGCGGTGGCAGCCGCCCACTCGACGTGCGGACCGGTAGCAGCCGCAGGCCGGCGCAGGGCATGCACGGCGCTCATGTCGAGACCACCGCGCTCCACTCCCCCGTTCGCACGCGACCGAGTGGCGTGGCGTGGGGCGGCCGCCACTATGGGGCATGCTGCCCCACCTCCAAGGGAGAGATATGAGCGAGGCCATCTCCGACGCCTACGGGAGGGGTCGGCCCGAGCATCGTGGCGAGCGGAGCCCTGGCTTCGCGGACTTGAGGCGGGTCGGGCTGAACCCGGACTTCTGGTACCCGGTCGCGCGGTCCGGGAAGGTGCGCAGGGGCCAGGTGATCGCCACCTCGTTCGCCGGCGAGCGGATCGCCCTTTACCGGGGGCGGAGTGGCGCCGTCCACGCCCTGGAGGACCGGTGTGCCCACCGCCAGGTTCCGCTGAGCATGGGCGTCGTGGAGGGCGAGCTTCTGCGCTGCTGCTATCACGCCTGGGCATACCGCGGCGACGGCCGCATCTCACAGATCCCGTACCTGTCCAAGGGTGACGCCCGTCCGCCCCGCGGCGTGCGTGGCTACCCCCTCCGCGAGGCCTACGGTCTGGTCTTCGTCTTTCCCGGTGATCCGCAGAAGGCGGCGATCACTCCGCTGCCCGAACTGCCGGCGTTCGGCTCACCCGGGTACCGGACCATGACCTTCTCCCGTACGGTGCGCTGCCACTACTCGTTCATGCACGAGAACCTGCTCGACATGAACCACCAGTTCCTGCACCGGGGCGTGGTCGGCAGACTCCACCCCGAACTGCTGGAGTACCGCACCGATGAGCGGTCGGTGGAGGCGAAATATCTGTTCACCCACGCCGGAGGTAAGCGGAACCGTGGCGCCGGCTTGCTGGCCGGGGAGGGCATCGGGAGGAGCGACTCCCCCGACGTGATGACGATCCGCACGGACTACCCGTATCAGACGCTCGACCTGGTACCGGAGAACGCCGAACGCCCGGCCTTCCGCCTCTGGACTGCGTACGTGCCCGAAGACGCCGAGCAGCGCCGCTGTCACGCCTACGGCCTCCTCATGATCGAGAAGCCCGGAATCCCGGGCGCCCTGCACCTGGCCTGGCCGCTCATCAAGCGCTTCGCCGAACGCGTGTTCGCCGAGGATCGCATGGCCGTAGAGGCCGAACAGCGGGCGTGGGACGAACAGGGCGGGGACCGCAACCACGAGGTGTTTCCCTTGATCCTGGACGTGCGTGAGGTGCTGCGCACCAACGGTGTGCCGCTGCGCCCTCAGGTCTCCGCCTGCGGCGACGGGTGATCGGGGGCGAGGGACGCCCGGTCCGGTCGCGACGGGCCAGTTGCCGGGAGGGCCGCCGCGCGCGCCGCAGTTACAGAGGGTGAGCATCGTCGGGCGGAGAGCGGCCACAGCGGCCGGCCTGTGGCCGGCCGCTGCGGCGAAGACACGGTGCCGAGTCAGTGTCCGGCGACGACGCCCGACAGTTCGTTGGTGCTCCTCGGCAGGGTGACGGAGCTGATCTTCTTCCCCGTCTCCAGGTCGACCGCGTGCAGCGCCTTCTTTCCGGGCTCGGACACATACGCCACGTGCCCGCGGACGAACAGGGTGGGCCGGGCCTGCTGCCAGTCCAGCGGCTCCTGCCACTCGCCCACGACCGGGATCTTCTTCTCCATCCTGCCGGTGTCCGGGTCGATGACGTGCAAGGAGCCGTCAGTGCCCAGGACCAGGGCCTCACCGTGCGGACCACGGCCCAGCGAACGGAAGGAGTAGCTCACGCCCAGGTCGACCAGGCGCAGCTTCTTCTTCTCGGTGTCGATCAGGGAAACGCGGGTGGGCCGCTCCAACTCGGCCTCGGGGTCGGTCTTGTAGTCGCCCAGCAAGATCGGCGATACGTCGCTGCCGGCCTGGTTGCCGATGCGGCCGTAGTCGTCGGGGGCGTCGATCTTGGTGAACCGCCCGTTCTCGTAGATCAGGATGCCGTCCTCGCAACCGAGACCGACGGCCTCGTTCTTGGCTGCCGCCTCTCCGTGAACGCCGGGGCAGTTCTCGTTGCGCGCGATCTCCTTGTTGTCCTCGTCCAGCACCAGCGCGCCGATGCGCTGCTCCTCGGTGCCCAGAGTGCTCACGAGCTTGCCGTCGGCCAGTTCGATGGCGACCCCGTGGTGTGCCTGGGCGGAGGTGTAGGTGCGGCCTTGTGGCTTCTTGCCGCGGCTCAGGGCCGCGGGGTCGAAGACGTTGACCTCTCCGGTGCCGTCGGTGAAGAGCGTGGTCCGCCCTGCATGGCGGACCACGTGGCCGGGTTTGGCGCCCCGGTACTCGATGTCGGTGAGGGCTTGGTCGGTGGCGTTCAGGACGCGGAACCCGCTGTCGGTGGAGACGACGACGTGGTCCTCGTCGCCCGCGGGGTTGACCCGGTTGAAGCCGGGGAGGTCGATGGTCGCGGCGAGCTTCAGGCTCGTGCCGTCGAGTATGTACAGACCGCCGTCGAAGGTGGCGACCAACGGATCCTTGACCGCCGTCTGGGACCTGGCGCTCGCGGTCTCGTCGGACGTGGCACCGGCGGCGGAGGTGTCCTCTCCGCCGCAGGCGGTCAGGACGGTGGAGACCGCCAGGGCCAGTGCCGTGCCCGTGAGAGCTCTGACGCGTGTCGACTTGTTCATCAGTGTGTTCCTTTCTGCACCGCCGACGGCGGCATGGAGGTGTGAGGTGCCGGCGCCCATGGCCGGTGTGCCGGGAGGCTCGCGGGGTCAGGGGCCGGTCAGACCGGTGACCATGGCGGTGGTGTTGGCGCGCATCATCCGCAGGTAGGTGTCGGCGCCCCCGCCCTTGGAGGTCAGGGACTCGGAGTACAGCTCGACCACGCGAACCCCGGGGCCCAGCTCGGTTCGCAGTACCTCCGCGAGCCGTGTGGGCTGGGAGGAGTCGGCGAAGACGGTGCGTACGCCGGCCTTGTCCATCGCCTCGGCGAGGGAGCGCAGGTCGGAGGAACTGGGTGAGGCCAGCGTGGTGCCGCTGGGGATGACCGCACCGATCACGCGGAAGCCGAAGCGGTCGGCGAGGTAGCCGAAGACGTGGTGGTTGGTGACGAGGGCCCGCCGGTCGGCGGGGACGCGGCCGAAGGACTCCTCCATCCAAGCGGTGAGGGCCGTGAGTTGCTTCGCATAGCGGTCGGCGTTGGCGCGTATCGTGTCGGCGTCCACCCCGTCGACGTGCTCGACGACCTGGCCGGCGATCAGGCCGGCGACCGTGCGCACCCGGTCGGGGTCGGTCCAGAAGTGCGGGTCGGGCTGTCCTGCTTCGCCGTCGGGACCGTTGTCGCCATCGGTGTGGAAGGTGAGAGGATCGGCCGCCTCGCCGGCCGCGAAGGTGGCGACGCCGGACTCGCGGACGGCGTCCACGTGGCGCAGTACGTTCTCCTCGAGTCCCAGGCCGTTGTGGACGATCAGGTCGGCCTGTTCCAGCTCGGCGGCCTGTACCGCCGAGAGGCCGAAGGAGTGCGGGTCGGCGTCGGGCTTCATCAGGACGGTGACGTCGGCTTCGTCACCCACGATCTCCCGGACGACGTCGCCGAGGATGTTGGTGGTGACGACGATGTCGGGCCGGTTCTCGTCGGTGGTGCAGGCGGTGGCGGTGGCGGCCGTGACGAGGGCGAGCAGGCTCACGATCAGACTGCGCAGGCGGGCGATGCCCACCCGCGCCCGCTGCTTCGCGTGGGTGCGGCTCATCGTCCGGTCTCCGCCATGAGGACGGGCCTGACGTCCAGGTCGAAGGAGCGCGCGATGCGCAGGCCGTCGTTGTAGTCGATCTCGAACACCTTCTTGCCTTCCGGATCGTTGACGTAGGCGCGGCTGCGGTCGACTTCGATGACGGGGGCGCTGCCGTCGGGGCCGGCCCATCGGCCGTCTGCCAGCAGCGGCTTGGTCTGCGCCGTCTGTTCTCCGGTTGCGCTGTCATAGACGTGCAGAGCGCCGTCGGTCTCCAGGACGAGCAGCGGGGATCCCTCTCCGGCGGTGTTGACCGCGACGGCCTGTCCGGTGTTCACGCGTGTCCAGGTCCGCTCGGTGACGTCGAGGACCCAGACGGCTTCGTCTCCGGCCGCGGCGGTGAGGGTGTCACTGCCGGGCCGCCGGCGGAAGGCGGTGGCCCTTTCCTCCGTGGGGACGTCTGTTTCTCCGTACGGAATCTCCTCGGCGGTGAAGACGCCGTTCCGTGCGCGGACGAGCAGGGCGCCGTCGGCGCAGCCGATGATCACGCCGCGCCTGGTCACGGCGTCCCCCCGAGGCTCCTCGCACGTCACGTCCGGTGAGGCGACGCGCCGCCCCTCGCGGTCGAGGATGACAAGTCCCGTTGCGCCGCCCTCGTTCGTGAACGCGAGCAGGTGCTCCTCGTACGGGACGACGGCGCCGGTGTGCGTGCCCGGCAGCGTCCGAGGGGATGCGATCTCCCCCTTCTCCAGCTTGCCGCGGTCGTAGAGGAGGGTGAGCCCGTCCTCGTCGGTCACCGCGGTGACGGCGGCGTCGCTGCGCACCTGGGCCCGGCCGCCGGCGGGCAGCTCACCCACGTCTCGTGTCGCGGTGCTGTAGTAGTGGACGTGGTCGCCGTGGTCCACCATCCACACGCCGCTGTCGAGTACGTGAATGCCACCGGGTGTGTGGAGGTAGCCGAACCTGCCGTCGGTCTCCAGCCGAACGGCGTCCTTCACCTGTGCCGTCGTGTGCACCTGGCCTGTGATGAGGTCGAGGATCCTGGTGTTGCCGGTGCCGGGGTCGTTCAGGATGAGCCGGGACTGCTGCTCGGCGGCTTCCCGCGCTCCCTCGACGTACCCGTGTGGGGCTGCGGCGGGGGAACCAGCCCCGGGCGTCGCGGTGTTGCTTCCCGCTCCCCCGCAACTCGTGGTGAGCAGCGCGGTGAGCACCAGTGTGGCCGATGCCCACGGGGTGACGTTTCTGCGGACGGTCATGGCGATCGCCTCTGACTTCTTTCAGTCGACTTCGGTTGCGGGGGCCGGGACGAAGGCGTGGCGCGCACGGCGGCCGCGCAGGCCCGACAGCATGTGGGAGAGGAAGAACAGGCTCACCGCGAGGGCCGCGACGGTCGCGCCGGCGGCGGTGCTCAGGTGCCAGGACAGAAGCAGCCCGCCGAACATGGCGGTGGCGCCGAGCAGGGCGGCAAGTGCCATGACCCCGCGCACGCTGCGGACCCAGGGCAGAGCGGCCGCCGGCGGTGCGATGAGCAGTCCGAGCACGAGCAGCGTTCCCACGATGTGGAACGAGGCCACGATCGCCAGACCGAGCAGGCCGAGCAGCACGGCGTGGGCGAGGCGCGGCCGCAGTCCGAGGGTTTGGGCCTTGCGCTCGTCGAACGCCAGCGCCAGGAAGGCGCGGTGGCCGAGCACCGACACCGACAGCGCCGCCAGCAACGCCGCCGCGAGCAGGAGGAGGTCCTGCTGCCGGACGGCGAGGACGTCGCCGAAGAGGAAGCCGGTCAGGTCGACCGCGAAGGACTGCGAGCGCGAGACGATGATCACGCCGAGCGAGAGCATGCCCACGAACAGCAGGCCGATGGCGGTGTCCTGGGACAGCCTCGGTGTGCGGCTGAGCGCGGTGACGCCGGCCGTCATGACGGCGGCGCTGGCCACGGCCCCCACCATCAGGTTTCCGCCGAGCAGCGCGGCCAGCGCGACCCCCGGCAGCAACCCGTGCGACATGGCGTCACCGAGGAAGGCCATCCCTCTGAGCACCACCCAGGTGCCCGCCAGCGCGCAGATCGCGCACACGAGTATCCCGCCCCACAGGGCTCGTTGCACGAAGGTCACTTCGAAGGGGGCCGTCAGCCATTCCATGCCGGGAACACTACAATGACAATCATGTTCAACAAACCCCGCCCCTCGCCCGCCTCGCCCTCGGAGCGGACTGCTCGCCTCTCCCTCACCGGGGTGTGCGCCGGCTACCCGGGCCGCCCGGTGCTCCGTGAAATCAACGCGGAGATACCGAAGTTGGCCACGACGGTGCTCGTGGGACCGAACGGCAGCGGCAAGTCGACCCTGCTCGGCGTGCTCGCCGGTGTGATCCAGCCGACAGCCGGTGATCTCCATCGCGGCGGGGACCGGCCACCCGCGTTCGTACCGCAGCGCGGAGCCGTCGGCGACACCCTGCCGCTCACCGTCCGGCAGGCCGTGGAAATGGGACGTTGGGGCGAGCGCGGCACGTGGCGTCGGCTGACCCGCCGGGATCACGCGACCGTGGACGCGGCCCTCGACCGGCTCGAGATCCGGGACCTCGCCTCACGTCAGCTGGGCGAGCTGTCGGGTGGACAGCGTCAACGCGTCCTCATCGCGCAGGGATTGGCACAGGAGGCCGACCTGCTGCTCCTCGACGAGCCGACCACCGGTCTGGACCCGGAAGCGAGGGAGCGGATCGGAATACTGTTGAGGGCACTCGTCGCCGACGGGGTGACGGTCGTCCAGGCCACGCACGACCTCGAGGTCACACGGACGGCGGATGCGTGCCTCCTGCTACGGGACGGCCGTATCGCCGGAAGAGGGCATCCGGACCAGGTCCTCACCACATCGGCGCTGGCCCGATTCTGGCAACAACTTTGAGGATCGGCCGCACGGCCGACCACCACCCGGCCGAGATCACCGGCCTGGACCGGATATTGAGGTGCTCGTCTGGGGCACGTCACCGAACGGGAGCGCGCCGCGGTTGCGCCTTGGACACGGCGAGTTGAGCGGGTCCGGAACGGCGAGTACGTCGAGGTTTGCGAGCCGCTCAGTCAGCGTCTGCATGCCCCGACGGCACAGTCGCAGTAATCCAGAGACGCCACCTCTCGGCCGTCGGCAAGGGCCAGGCCGCCCTCGACGCGCGCCTCGCGCCGTCCGGTGCGCTCTCGGGCGACTGTGCCCACGGCTACCGGGACCAGGCACTGCACCCCGCACCGGACACCGGGCGCCGGGCGCCGGGCGCCGGGCGCCGGGCAGGATCAGTCGGTCAGGGCGTTGAACAGCATGTTCAGCCCCTCCGCCATGGTGGGATGGGCGATGATCGAGTCCCTGAGCAGCGTGTACGGGGCGCCCGTGAGCATGGCGGTCTGCACCACGGTCAGCACCTCCGAGGAGTCCGGGCCAATCAGCGCCACACCCAGGATCCGGTCGCTGTCCCGGTCGACGACGGCCTTCCACACACCCCGGGTGTCCCGCAGCGTGCGAGCGCGTGGAACGGCGGCGACCGGCATGCGCGCGACGCGCACGTCGTGGCCTGCTGCCCGGGCCTCGGTCTCGGTCATGCCGACCCGGGCCAGTTCGGGGGTCGTGAAGACGTTCCAGGGCACCAGCCGCCCCGTGGTCCGCCGGTCGGCGCCGGCGATGTTCGCCTTCACGATGCGGTAGTCGTCGAGGGAGACGTGCGTGAATTGAGGGCTGCCTGCGACGTCGCCCACCGCCCACGTACGCGGCGCCGATGTCGCCAGCCGGTCGTCGACCTTCACGAAACCGCGAGCGTCCGCGCGTACGCCTGCCGCGTCGAGGTCGAGTTCCCTGGTCACCGGCTCCCGGCCGACGGCCACCAGCACGTCCGTTCCGGTCACCTCCGTTCCGTCGCTCATCCGGACGGTCGTACCGGACGGCCCGCGCGAGACGTCGGTGATGGTGACGCGCGTGTGAAGACGCACGCCGGCATCCTCGAGGAACCCTGCCACCGTCTCGGAGACGTCCGGGTCCTCCCGGGGCAGCACCCGCTCACCGCGGTGCAGCATCGTGACCCGGCTGCCGAAAGCGGCGAACATGTGGGCGAACTCGAGTCCGACGTACCCACCGCCGATCACGACGAGGTGTTCGGGGATGCGGTCCAGGTGCAGGAGCGTCTCACTGGTGAGGGGACCGGCCTCGGCGAGCCCGGGGATGTCGGGCATCGCGGGTGTCGTGCCGGTGTTGATCACCACGTCCTTGCCTCGCAGGACTCGGGTGCTTCCGTCGTTCACTTCGACCCGCACGGTGCGTTCACCGGTGAATCGGGCGGTTCCCAGGATGAAGTCCATACCGCTGTCGAGGAACTGGCGGTGGTTGAGGTCCACCATGCCGGCCACCACGCCGTCCTTGTGCTCACGGAGGAGTGTCAGATCGGCCACGGGCTTGCCGGCGCGGACACCGACCTGTTCCGCACGGCTCAGACTGTCGAGGAGCCTGGCACTGGTCACCAGGGTCTTGGTGGGGATGCATGCCACGTTGATGCAGGTGCCGCCGATCATGCCGCGCTCCACCATGGCCACCCGCTGGCCGCTGCGGGCCAGGTCCATGGCGAGCGTCTTGCCCCCCTTGCCGCCGCCGACGACGAGCAGGTCCACGTCCTCCACGCCGGTGTCTGCCTGTGCCATGTCTCGCTCCTCCGCCACGAACGCCGTACCTCCCCAGCCTCGGCCGCCCGGCCCTCGACCGCATCCGCAGGACGACCGTGCCGATCCACCGCGCGTGGAGGCGAAGACAGCATTCCGTGCGCGGGTGCGCTGTCGTTCGCACTGGACAGCACTCCGATGACGCGGATGCCCTACGAGGCGGCCGGGGCCCACGGCCGTCCGGCACCGGCATCCCGGCCGCCCATGTGGCGCGCCCTGCCGCATTGCGCCCGCACCGGGGCGCGGTGTGGATCACCGGGTCTCGTCAGGTGGCGGTGGGCCAGGTCCGCAGCAGGGCAGCGATCTTCCCGGCGGTGCAGGCCGAATCCAGGAGGAGGTCCTTGAGGTCCATGGCATTCTCCCGAGTGGGTTTGACCGTGATCCCGGCGGCCTCGAGGTACATGACACCGGTGGCGGCCGCGACGGCCATGTTGGAGCGTTCCAGCCAGCGGCAGCGGCCCAGGGTGTGTACCAGGGCAGCGGCCTTGGCGTAGGGGCCGTCGTAGACGGATCGCTCGAACAGCACGGCGCGGTGGCGGGCGACCGCCGACACAGGGACGCCGTAGTCCTCGGGGGCCGGATCGTTCACGCCGGCGGCCTCGGCGACCTGCAAGATCCAGGGAACGTCAATATTCAGGTCCATCAGGCGGCGTGCGCTCCCCGAGCGCTCCTCGACTGCTCGGCATCTTCGGCTTCGTCGAAGATCGTCTGGTGCTCGGCCAGGAAGCGGGCGGCGGCGTCCACCGCGCGTTCGCGCAGGCCGCTGGCGTCGTCCTGCACCAGCCGGGCGAGGTAGTCCCCGATACTCAAGCCCAGGTCGGCGGCGCGCTTCTTCGCGAGTTCCGCGACGTCCTCGTCCACACGTGCACCCAGTTGCGTCTTGGCCATACCCAAATGGTAACAGCTGTTACCGCGAGTCGGAGAGACGGGGACCTGGTGCATCTCGTCCTGCTGGTCGAGCAGCAGCTCGGCGCTGAGATCACCGCCGAGAACATGGAGGAGTTGCGCACCATAGGCGACCGAGAGCGTTGCGTGGCCGAGCGCACGGCCGCCAGGGCGAGCGGCGGTGTGTGATGTGGCTGACGCAACTGCTGGAGCGCAACCGCCATTGCCGACCCGACCGGACCGCGCTGATGGACGAGGAACGCAGCGTCACGTGGGCCGAACTGCGTAACCGCACGCTGCAACTCGCGCACGGCCTGGCCGACTTGGGATCCGCCGGGGCGACCGGGCGGCCGTGCTGTCCAAGGACCTGATCGAGGTACTGGAGAGCTATTTCGCGCTGGCCAGGCTGGGCGCGCTGTTCGTGCCGCTGAACCACAGTTTGGCCAAGCCCGAGGTCGCCGGGATCGTCGAGCGCGTCGGCGCGGTGGCCGTCCTCGGTGAGTCCGAGCTGCTGGACCGGCACACCGGGCTGCCGCCCTCGGTCGCCCGGCGGCAACGCCAGGTGGCTGATGGGCGGCGTGATGCGAGCCGCGCTCGGCCTGCGGCTCGGAGCACGCCGCAGGCACCTCGGCTGCTCCAGCGGCCGACGAACCAGCGGCCGTTCCACTCAGTCGCGAACAGGCTCCCTGCGCGCATCAAAGTCCGCCTTCGCCGGAGTTTCAGCACGCTGTGCGCTGCCTTTGCCGCGAAGGCGTCCGTCTGTCCGCTACGCACGCGACAGCCTGACGTAGCGGTAGCAGCGAGCAGGGCTTACCAACGAGCAGAGCCAGATTCCGCGCGTCGGTCGGCTCTGTCATCGGTGCGGTGGCTGCCGACCGGGCCGGACACCCGCCAGCCGGACGCCGCCGCTGCGGACAGAATCAGGCGAACGAGCCATACTCTCGCACTGCGAGCAGCAACGCTCAGCTCTCACGTCCGCCTCGCCGGACCCGACCGCACGGAGTCGACCGTGCGACACGTTCCGCTGGTTCCACGGCCCGCGCGGCCGGCCCTCGAGCTGCGCGGCCGTTCCGGTCGGCTCAGCGAGTGTCGGTCAGGCCGCCGGTGACGGCGATCACCTCTCCGACCGTGAAGCTGGAGTCCGCGTCCGAGGCCAGGTAGACGTAGGCGGGAGCCACTTCCTCCGGCTGTGCGACGCGGCCCATCGGAGCCGAACTGCCCAGGTTGGTCAGGTAGTCGTCGGGGAAGCGCTGGCCCGCCACATTCAGCACGGTCCAGGTCGGGCCGGGTGACACGACGTTGGCCCGGATACCCCTTGCGGCCAGATGCGAAGCGATGGACTTGGTGAAGACGACCATGGCTGCCTTGGAAGCCGCGTAGTCCATCATCATCGCGCTGCCCTTGAGTGCCTCCTCGGAAGCCGTGGCGATCACCGCATCACCGTGGGAGAGGTGCGGCAACGCGGCCATGACCAGGTGGAAGTAGGCGTACACGTTTGTCTTGAAGACGCGGTCGAAGTCTTCGGCCGTCAGGTCTGTGACGTCGTTCTGGCTGTTGAGGTAGGCAGCGTTGCTCACCAGGACGTTCAGGCCGCCCAGTTCGGCGACGGTTCGCTCCACCACTTCGGCGCAGAACGAGGAGTCGCACAGGTCACCGGGCAACAGCAGGCAACTGCGGCCCTCCTTCTCCACGGCTTCGCGAGTCTCTGCGGCGTCCTGTTCCTCCTCCGGGAGGTAAACGATGGCCACATCGGCCCCCTCGCGGGCGTAGACCACGGCAACAGAACGCCCGATACCGGAGTCGCCGCCCGTGACCAGTGCGACCTTCCCTTGGAGCTTGCCTGAGCCACGGTAGTGCGGAGCCAGGTAGCGCGGGCGCACTTCCATCTCCGCCTCCAGACCGGGGCGCTCCTGACGCTGGAACCGGTAAGGAGGCGTGATCTCTGTCTCCTCCTGCGGCATCGCCGGCCGCTCGTCCGGCGCCCGGCCCGTGGCATTCTCCTGCGGCATCGAACAAGTCCCTTCCCGCTCGGGTGTGCTTCTCCCGCCACCAGTAGGCAGCGCCCTGCACGCGTGTCCAAAGGGGACGGAGCCAAACAGTGCCCCGTGCGGACGGAGACGAGGCGCGGCTGGGAAGGTCGCGAACGGGGACTGGCCGGTGAGATCGACCACGACGTGAAGGACATACTCGGTCAAGCGCTGTCCGTCGGGGACGATGTCCGGCCCCGGATCGTGGCGGACCTCAGCGAGGTCACGTTCCTGGACTCCAGCGGCATCAACATCTTGCAGGTGCGGATCCGGAAACGTCTGAAGCGCCCACGCTCGCGACTCGTGCGGCGCATCGAAACGCGCGCCGTGAATCTCGGCGACACAGAATGGACGCGGACCCAGGGTTCTGTGGCGGGGAGCGCCTGAGCTCTCGTACCCACGGCGTCAGCTGCGAACCGACTGGATCCCTCGCCTCCGGCCACGGCCCCGCGGCCCCGGGCCGGACAGTGGCGTCGGGCTGACCCGCCGTTGGTGCATGGATGAATGGTGAAGAGATGGGCGATCACTACCGGCCGGCGGCCGGGCCGATGCACAGCGGTGCCGGCGAGAGACTCGCCCACTGGGTCGACGGCAGACTGGGTCACCGCCGCATCGTCGGCTCCGCTCGACGTCTCGTCTTCCCCGACCACTGGTCCTTCATGCTCGGGGAAATCGCCCTCTACAGCTTCGTCGTCCTTCTGCTCACCGGCGTCTATCTGAGCTTGTACTTTCACCCCTCCTCCGACCTGGTGGTCTATCAGGGCAGCTACGTCCCCCTGCAGGGCCTGCTCGTGTCGGAGGCGTTCGACTCGACGCTGCACCTCTCCTTCGACGTTCGCGGCGGCCTGCTCATACGCCAAGCACACCATTGGGCCGCGTTGATCCTCGTCGCCGCAGTCTTCGTGCACATGCTGCGGGTCTTCTTCACCGGCGCGTTCCGCAAGCCGCGTGAGCTGAACTGGGTCGTGGGATTCCTACTGCTTGTGCTGGCCATGTTCGCCGGTCTGACCGGCTATGACCTGCCTGACGACCTGTTGTCGGGGACCGGGCTACAGGTCGTGAATGGCACGCTCCTCTCGATTCCCGTGGTCGGCACGTACCTTTCGTTCTTCCTTTTCGGCGGTGAGTTCCCCGGTGACGACCTGATCGCCCGCTTCAACACCATTCACATCCTGGTCATCCCCGGGCTGATAGTCGCCTTGATCGTCGCGCATCTCATCCTGGCCGTACGCCACCGGCACACTCAGTATCCCGGGCCGGGCCGGACCAACTCGAACCTCGTCGGTATGCCGCTGCGGGTGTACGGGGTCAAGGCGAGCGCATACTTCTTCCTCGTATCCGGTGTGATCTTCTTCCTCGCCGCCGTCGCGCAGATCAATCCGATCTGGAGCTATGGCCCCTTCCGCCCTGACCACGTGTCCGCCGGGTCGCAGCCCGACTGGTACATGGGCGTCGCCGACGGCTTCCTGCGCGTGATGCCCGGCTGGGAGATCGACTTCTGGGGTCATACCCTGGCGCTGGACAACTTCCTTCCCCTGCTGGTCGGAGTGCTGCTCTTCCTCGCCATGGGGGCCTATCCCTTCCTGGAGGCCTGGGTCACGGGCGACGACCGCGACCAGCATCTCCTGGACCGCCCACGGAACCGGCCGGTACGTACCGCCTTGGGAGTGGCCTGGGTCAGCGTCTACACGGTGGCCCTGATCGGGGCGGCCAACGACGTGATCGCCACCCATTTGCACGTCTCCGTGAACGCCGTCACCTGGGCTGTGCGCGTCGGGCTGTTCGTCGCACCGCTGTCAGCCTTCGTGATCACCAAACGGTGGGCGCTGGGACTGCAGCGCCGCGACCGGGACACGGTCCTGCACGGTCGCGAGAGCGGCGTCATCAAGCGCCTCGGGAACGGCGAGTACGTCGAGGTTCACGAGCCGCTCAGCCAGGCGCGTCTCCATGCCTTGACGGCGCACGAGCAGTACCCCCCCTTGCCTGCCGCACCCGTACAGAACACCGGCCGTCACGCGACCGCCCTTGTCCAGCGCATGCGCGTCAAACTCAGCCGTGGCTTCTACGGGCCGGACACACAGGTTCCCAAGGCCACAGTGGACGAATACAAGGAGACCACCCGGCGACATCGAGTCTGAGCCGCGACACAGGAAGGAAGACGATCGCGGCGGGCTCGGGGTCCGGCACAGACAGGGCGCATCGCGGCTGAGACAATCGCGGGATGGTCAGCAATGACATCCGGTTCGACTGCCGGCTCCGTGGCGACGGTGGTCCGATCGTGGTCGTCGCCCGCATCGACGGAGCGCCGCTCACCGAGCTGATCGATGCGTACGAGATCACGGCCGGGATGCGGCCCGCGGGTGATGCCTACGGAGGTCTGATCCCGGAGTTCTTCCGGTTCGGCCCGATGCAGGACCACTTCCTCGGTCTGTCCACCAACGCGATGGGGCCGAAGACCCCCGTCCTCGGTTGTGAATGCGGCGAGTTGGGGTGCTGGCCGCTCATGGCCCGCATCACCGCGACAGCGGATCTCGTGACCTGGGAAGGCTTTGAGCAACCTCACCGCAAGACACGGGACTACGCGGCATTCGGTCCGTTCCAGTTCGGCCGCCGACACTACGATGACGCTCTGCGAGCTCTCAGCACGGTACTCGGTTCGGGCGTCGAGGATACGGACACATGACGCTGCCGCTGTCCGTCTCATCAAGGCTTGCCGGGGCAGCCGTCGCGGGACTTGGTGGCTACGGCAGTCAGCTGACGGCCTCGGCCGGCGGGAGAGTGAGTGCCTGGGGGCTCGTCGTAGCCCCACTTCCAGGCAGCTGCACAGCAAGTGCTGCTCAGCCGTGGCAAGATGGTCGCATGCTGATGCGAAAGGGCGATGCCGCGTAGGCGTCCCGCGGCCCTCCGTGCGCAGCGGTGGCGGCCACAGTGGCAGTATCCGGTCCTGAAGGTGCGCGGTGTCTCCGCGCGAACCCGTGCAGCGATCCGCCGGGTGGAACACCAGCACATGTGGCCCAACGCGGTTGCCCACGCGCTTCTGAACGCCGAGTGGGCTTTCCGGCAGCCCGGACGCTACCTGGACGCCTCCGTGTTCGACTCTCCGGGACTGGCAGATGCTCGTGACGATCTCGAGTGGGCAATGCGGCACCTTCCTACCGGAGCACGAAGGGACTTGGCGCGGCTGCTCACACGCATAGACGCGGAGCTCGAGCACCGGACCTTGCCGGATCCCGCCCTGAGCGAGGTGACGACGGGCGGCTGGTGGTGGTGGACCAGGATGCGGGACGTCTGACGGATACGCGCCCGTGCTTCTGCGGTTCCGACCGGTCAGGACCAAGACGCATGCACAAGGGCGACCCGCACGCACTGGCGTGCCCCGAGCGGCAGGCCGGTGCAACGGTGGGTCACGTCGCCGCGCACGTCACCGAACATGGCGCGAAATTGATATGACAGGTACATGACTGATCAAGGTTGCTCGGCGTACGATCGCATGGCCCTGGAGGGGTGGTCGACCCTGCGTCCGGCCCCACCGGACAGCTCAGCCGCTCCTTCGCGCACCCGGCGCCGCCGGGGCCGGACTCTCCCCACGGAACAGGAGCAGCAATGCCCCTCGCCACATGGATCAAGGCAGGCACGTCCGCGACCGCGCTCGTCCTCGCGACGGCGGGCGCCGCGTCGGCCGCCCCCGCCGTCGAACAACCCGACGCCCAGGCAGCGGTGGTGACCCTCCGCTACGACGACAGTCGTGCCGCGGGCTGGGAAGCCGCCATCGCCGCCGGGGTCGCCTCGTGGAACGCCAACGTCAGCAACGTGAGGCTGGTGGAAGCGGCACCTGGCGGCGCCGCCGAGATCGTGATCGTCGCGACGACGGGCTGGCCGCAGGCCACCCTCGGCCCCGTCCGTCCCGGCCGTCAGGTCCGCGTCGAACTCGGCAGTCAGGCCGTGAGCGACGGTTACAACAAGACCCGGATCGCCGCCCACGAACTGGGGCACAGCCTCGGTCTGCGGGACACCAAGCCCGGTCCCTGCTCCCAGCTGATGTCCGGCTCCAGCGCCGGCACCGCCTGCACCAACGCCGTCCCCAACGCCACCGAACGCTCCCGCGTGCAGTCCAACTACGCGAGCGCCTTCGCCACCTCTGTCGTCACCGACGGCCGGACCCTGGTCGACGCGCCCTGATCAAGACGGCCGCGACAACCGGCTCCGTTCAGGTCGGCGTCTGCGACAGGCCCGGCTGTTGAGCACGTCGCTGTGATGCCGTCGGCAGGGCGAGGACCATGGTCAGGCCCCCACCTGGTGTGTCCTCGGCGTGCAGGCTGCCGCCCATGGCCTCGGCGAAGCCGCGTGCGACCGCCAGGCCGAGGCCGACACCGTTGCCGCGAGGGGTGTCGCCGCAGCGCTGGAAGGGTTCGAAGATCCGGGTCTTGTTCTCGTCCGCGACTCCGGGGCCGCGGTCGACGACCCGGACCTCCACCCGGTCGGCCATGGCACTGGCGGCGACCAGGACGCGCTCCCCCGCCGGGGCGTACTTCACCGCGTTCTCGACGACGTTGGCGACCGAGCGTTCCAGCAGGCCGCGGTCGACGTCCACCATGGGCAGGGACTCCGGGACGTCCAACTCCACGCTGTCCTCGGGGACGCCGCCGAGGGCTATGGGGATGACCTCGTCCAGGTCCGTCTCCCGGATGATCGGGACGACGGTGCCGGTCTGCAGACGGGACATGTCGAGCAGATTGCCGACCAGGTGATCGAGGCGGTCGGCACCCTCCTCGATGGCTTGCAGCAGTTCCGCCTCGTCCGCCTCGGACCATGCGACGTCGTCGGAACGCAGCGAGGTGACGGCGGCCTTGATGCCGGCCAGTGGGGTGCGCAGGTCATGGCTGACGGCCGCGAGGAGGGCGGTGCGTATGCGGTTGCCCTCGGCGAGCTGCTTGGCCCGGTCGGCCTCCTGCCGCAGGCGCCGGCGGTCCACGGCCACCGCCGCCTGGGCGGCGAAGGCGGCCAGCACCCGGCGGTCCTCGGCCGGCAGGACACGGCCGGACAAGGCCAGGGCCATGTGGTCGCCGACCGGCACGTCGACGTCCGCCTGGTCGGGTGTGGCGCAGGGGCGTGGGCCGACGCTGCCGGCGCAGGTCCAGGGCGCCACGTCGCTCTCCCGCTCCAGCAGCGCCACCGACTCCATGCCGAAGGTCTCGCGGACCCGTTGCAGCAGCTCGTCGAGACTCGTCTCGCCGCGCAGGACGCTGCCCGCGAGAAAGGAGAGGATCTCCGACTCGGCACGCAGCCGGGCGGCCTGGTGGGTGCGGCGTGCCGCGAGGTCCACCACGGACGCCACGGACACGGCCACCCCGACGAAGACCAGGATGGCGAGGATGTTCTCGGGGTCGGCGACGGTCAGGGTGCGTAGGGGCGGGGTGAAGTACCAGTTGAGCAGCAGCGAACCGGCTACCGCGGAGGCCAGAGCCGGCCAGAGCCCGCCCAGCAGGGCCGCCGCCACCGTCAGCGTCAGGAGCAGCAGCATGTCGTTGGCGAGGCCGGCGTCGGGTGCGGCGCCGGTGAGGAGAAGGGTGAGCAGGACGGGGCCGAGCACGCCGACCAGCCAGGCACCGAGTACCCGGGGTCGCCCCAGATGGGCTCGGCGTGCCACCGGCAGTCCGCGGCCCTTGCCCATCTCGTCGTGCGTGACGAGGTGGACGTCGAGGTCGGGGCCGGACTCGCGGGCGACCGTGGCGCCGACGCCCGGCCCGAGGACGTACTGCCAGCTCTTGCGCCGGGAGGCGCCGAGGACGAGCTGCGTGGCGTTCACGCCTCGGGCGAAGTCGAGGAGGGCGGCCGGTATGTCGTCCCCGACGACGTGGTGGAAGGTGCCGCCGAGGTCCTCGACCAGGGTGCGTTGGACGGCCAGTTCCTTCGGGGAGGCTGCGGTGAGTCCGTCGCTGCGGGATATGTAGACGGCCATGACCTGGCCGCCGGCGCCCTTCCCGGCCAGCCGCACGGCCCGCCGGATCAGGGTGTGTCCCTCCGGGCCGCCGGTCAGGCCGACGACGATCCGTTCCCGGGAGCCCCAGATGGCCGAGACGTGATGTTCGCTGCGGTATGCGGTCAGGTAGGCGTCGACCCGGTCGGCCACCCAGAGGAGGGCGAGTTCGCGCAAGGCGGTGAGGTTGCCGGGGCGGAAGTAGTTGGACAGGGCCGCGTCGACCTTGCCCGGCGTGTAGATGTTGCCGTGCGCCATCCGGCGGCGCAGCGCCTGCGGCGACATGTCGACCAGCTCTATCTGGTCGGCGCGCCGGACGACCTCGTCGGGGACGGTTTCACGCTGGCGCACTCCCGTGATCGACTCGACCACGTCGCCCAGCGACTCCAGGTGCTGGATGTTGACGGTCGACACCACGTCGATGCCGGCGGCGAGCAGTTCCTCGACGTCCTGCCAGCGCTTGGCGTTGCGGGAGCCCGGCACGTTGGTGTGGGCCAGCTCGTCGACCAGGGCCACGGCCGGGGCGCGCAGCAGAACGGCGTCCACGTCCATCTCGGTGAAGGTGCTGCCCCGGTAGGCGATGTCCTGGCGGGGCACCTGTTCCAGGCCGTGCAGCATCACCTCGGTGCGCGGCCTGCCGTGGTGCTCGACGAAGGCGACCACGCAGTCGGTGCCGCGCTCGGTACGGCGGTGCGCCTCCGACAGCATCGCGTAGGTCTTGCCGACGCCGGGTGCGGCGCCGAGGTAGATCCGGAGCTTGCCACGTGCCATGTCGTCCCTCGGTCAGGCTTCGAAGCGACAGCCCATGCCGCGCTCGGTGATCAGATGGGGGTGGGAGGGGTTCTTCTCCAGTCTGCGACGCAACTGGGCCGTGTGGACGCGCAGGTGGTTGGTCTTGTCATGCTGTGCGACGCCCCGGCCCCCGTCGGGTACGGCGTCCACGCCGTGGTGACGCGCCCGCAAGTTGATCACCAGGGCTCGCGTCGGGAGCTGCGGGTCGTCCTCCACCACGAGCATCCTGGTCATGGAGGTGATCTCTCCTGTCGTACGTCGAGCCGTGCGCGCCGGCGGGAGGGCCGGCGCGCACGGCACTGTCGGAGCCGGCGGGACAGAGGTGTCCCGCGCCGTCGGCTCCGGTGAGCCGTCAGCTCTTGGCGAGGAGTTCCTTGAGGGCGAGGTTGAGCTCCAGGACGTTCACGCGGGGCTCGCCCATGAAGCCGAGCGTGCGGCCCTCGGTGTGCTCGTCGACGAGCGACCGGACGTCGGCGACGGGCAGGCCGTTCCTCTCGGCGATCCTGTGGACCTGGAGGTCCGCGTACTGCGGGGAGATGTGCGGATCCAGTCCGGAGCCGGAGGAGGTGACGGCGTCGGCGGGCACCTCGGACGGCTGCACCGTGTGGCCGGCGGTGGAGTTGACCTTGACGACCGCGGCCTTGGCGTCCTTCACCCATTGGATGAGCTCTTCGTTGTCGCCGGACCGGTTGGTGGCGCCGGACAGGACGAGCTCGTACTGGGTGTTCACGCTGTTGGTGCCCAGGCCGTTCTGCGGACGGCCCTGGAACCACTTGAGGTCGGGCGCCGGGGTCTCCTCACCCTTGTCCAGCGGCAGGGTGTAGGGCTGTCCGACGAGGGACGATCCGACGACCCTGCCGTCCGCCTTGATTTCCGAGCCGTTCGCCTTGCCGTTGAACAGCCCTTGCGCGATGCCGGTGATCACCAGCGGGTAGACGACACCGGTCACCAGGGTCAGCACGAGCAGGGCCCGCAGGCCCGCCCCGAGCAACCGGGCGGTGTTCGTGAGGGAGTTGGTCATGGCGATCAGCCGATCCCGGGGATGAGGGAGATGAGCAGGTCAATGATCTTGATGCCGACGAACGGCGCGATCAGGCCGCCAAGGCCATAGACGGCGAGGTTGCGGCGCAGCAAGGTGTCGGCACTGCCCGGCCGGTACCTCACGCCCTTGAGGGCCAGCGGGACCAGCGCGAGGATGATCAGCGCGTTGAAGATCACCGCGGACAGGATCGCGGAGTCCGGCGAGGACAGACGCATGATGTTGAGCTTGTCCAGGCCCGGGTGGACGGCCGCGAACAGCGCCGGGATGATCGCGAAGTACTTCGCGACGTCGTTGGCGACGGAGAACGTCGTCAGCGCGCCGCGCGTGATCAGCAGCTGCTTGCCGATCTCGACGATCTCGATGAGTTTGGTCGGGTCGGAGTCGAGGTCGACCATGTTGCCGGCCTCCTTGGCGGCCGACGTACCGGTGTTCATCGCGACGCCGACGTCCGCCTGGGCGAGGGCCGGAGCGTCGTTCGTGCCGTCACCGGTCATCGCGACCAGTTTGCCGCCGGCCTGCTCCCGCTTGATCAGCGCCATCTTGTCCTCGGGGGTCGCCTCCGCGAGGACGTCGTCGACACCCGCCTCCTCGGCGATCGCCTTGGCCGTCAGCGGGTTGTCGCCGGTGATCATGACGGTCTTGATGCCCATGCGGCGCAGCTCGTCGAACCGCTCCCGCATGCCGTGCTTGACGACGTCCTTGAGGTGGATGACGCCCAGGACCCGGACCCCGTCGGTGTCCTCGGCAGCGACCATCAGCGGGGTGCCGCCGGCCTCCGAGATACGGACGGCGACAGCGGCGGCGTCCTCGGTGACCTGGCCGCCGCGTTCCTCGACCCAGGAGATGACCGCGCCGGCCGCGCCCTTGCGGATGCTGCGGCCGTCGAGGTCCACACCCGACATGCGGGTCTGGGCGCTGAACTCGATCCACCGGGCGTCCAGCAACTCGCCCTCGCGCCGCTCGCGCAGCCCGTGCCTCTCCTTGGCGAGCGCGACGACCGAGCGGCCCTCAGGCGTCTCGTCGGCCAGCGACGACAGGTGCGCGGCCTCGGCGACCTCGGCCTCGGTCGTTCCGCGCACCGGCACGAACTCGGACGCCTGCCGGTTGCCGAGGGTGATGGTGCCGGTCTTGTCGAGCAGCAGCGTGGAGACGTCACCGGCGGCCTCGACCGCACGGCCCGACATCGCCAGTACGTTGCGCTGGACCAGACGGTCCATGCCCGCGATGCCGATCGCGGAGAGCAGGGCTCCGATCGTGGTCGGGATCAGGCAGACCAGCAGAGCCACCAGCACGACCATGCTCAGTGCTGAGCCCGCGTAGTCGGCGAACGGCGGCAGGGTCGCCACCGCCAGCAGGAAGGCGATCGACAGGGACGCGAGCAGGATGTTGAGCGCGATCTCGTTGGGCGTCTTCTGCCGGGCCGCCCCCTCCACCAGGTTGATCATCCGGTCGATGAAGGTCTCCCCCGGCTTCGTCGTGATCCTGACGACGATCCGGTCGGACAGCACCTTCGTGCCTCCGGTGACAGCGCTGCGGTCACCGCCGGACTCGCGGATGACGGGCGCCGACTCACCGGTGATCGCCGACTCGTCCACGCTCGCGACCCCCTCCACGACGTCGCCGTCGCCGGGTATCACGTCGCCGGTCTCGCAGACGACCAGGTCGCCGATCGCCAGCCGGGTACCGGGCACGCGCTCCTCGGACCCCCCGTCTTCGCCCAGGCGACGCGCCACGGTGTCGGTCCTGGCCCTGCGCAAGGTGTCGGCCTGTGCCTTGCCGCGGCCCTCGGCGACCGCCTCCGCAAGATTCGCGAAGATCACGGTCAGCCACAGCCAGGCGCTGATCGCCCAGCCGAACCAGTCGCCCGGGTCCGTGAAGGAGAACACCGTCGTCAGGACCGATCCGACGAGGACCACGAACATCACGGGCGACTTGACCATCACCCGCGGGTCGAGCTTGCGGAACGCGTCCGGCAGCGACCTCAGCAGCTGCCCCGGGTCGAACAGACCTGCGCCGGTGCGGCGTTCACGGGCCTTCTGGCTCGTCGGCGCACCATGGTGGGGCGCCACAGCGGGAGTGGACATGGAGTCCTCTGATTTCTGCCTGCGGACGGTCATCACGCCAGCCCTTCGGCGAGCGGACCCAGTGCGAGGGCGGGGAAGTAGGTGAGGCCGGTGATGATCAGGACGGCGCCCACCAGCAGCCCGGCGAACAGGGGCTTCTCCGTGCGCAGCGTGCCCGCGGTGACGGGCACCGGAGTTTGCCGGGCCAGCGAGCCGGCCAGCGCGAGGACGAAGACCATCGGCAGGAAGCGGCCCAGCAGCATCGCGATGCCGAGCGTGGTGTTGAACCACTGGGTGTCCGCGTTCAGGCCGGCGAAGGCCGAGCCGTTGTTGTTCGAGGCCGATGTGTATGCGTACAGGATCTCGGAGAATCCGTGCGCCCCGCTGTTGGTCATCGAGTCGCCGGGAGTGGGCAGAGCCATCGCCGCGGCGGTGAGGACCAGCACGAGCGCCGGAGTGACCAGGATGTACAGGGCCGCCTGCTTGATCTCGCGGGTACCGATCTTCTTGCCCAGGTACTCGGGGGTGCGGCCGACCATCAGGCCGGCGATGAACACCGCGATGACCGCCAGGATCAGCATGCCGTAGAGGCCGGAGCCCACACCGCCGGGTGCGATCTCGCCCAGCATCATGCCGAGCAGGGTGATGCCACCCCCCAGGCCGGTGAAGGAGGAGTGGAAGGAGTCCACCGCGCCGGTGGACGTGAGCGTGGTCGACACCGCGAAAAGGGAGGATCCGCCGATCCCGAACCGGAGCTCCTTGCCCTCCATCGCCCCGTTCGCCAGCTCGAAGGCCGGGCCGTGACCGGAGAACTCGGCCCACATCATCAGGGAGACGAAGCCCAGCCAGATCGTGCCCATCGCGGCGAGGATCGCGTATCCCTGCTTCACCGAGCCCACCATGACGCCGAAGGTGCGGGTCAGGGAGAACGGGATGACGAGGATCAGGAAGATCTCGAACAGGTTGGAGAACGGGGTGGGGTTCTCGAAGGGGTGGGCGGAGTTGGCGTTGAAGTAGCCGCCGCCGTTGGTGCCGAGTTCTTTGATCGCCTCCTGCGAGGCGACCGCACCTCCGTTCCACTCCTGCGAGCCGCCCATGAACTGGCCGACCTCATGGATGCCGGAGAAGTTCTGGATGACGCCACAGGCGACCAGCACGATCGCGGCGACGAACGCCAGCGGCAGCAGGACGCGCACGACGCCACGCACCAGGTCGGCCCAGAAGTTGCCCAGCTCACCGGAGCGGGAGCGCGCGAAGCCTCGCACCAGTGCCACCGCGACGGCCATGCCGACGGCCGCGGAGACGAAGTTCTGCACGGCCAGACCGGCGGTCTGCACGACGTGGCCCATGGCCTGCTCGCCGTAGTAGGACTGCCAGTTCGTGTTCGTCACGAACGACACGGCCGTGTTGAACGCCTGGTCCGGATCGATCGAGGCGAATCCGAGCGAGCCGGGCAGCACACCCTGGAGCCGCTGAAGGGCGTAGAGGAAGAGAACGCCGGCCAGGGAGAAGACGAGGACACCACGCAGATACGCGGGCCAGCGCATCTCTGTGTCCGGGTCGGCACCGATGCCCTTGTAGATCCATCTCTCGACGCGTAGGTGCGTCTTCGAGGAGTAGACCCTGGCCATATAGGTGCCGAGGGGGATGTGGACGAGCGCCAGCGCGCCTGTTACGGCGAGCAGTTGGAGCACGCCGGCGGTTACGGGACCCATGCTGTGGCTCAGAACCTCTCCGGGAAGAGCAGAGCGAGGACGAGACAGCCCAGCAGGGCGACGGCCACGACCAGGCCGACGACGTTTTCGGCGGTCACAGCTTCGTCACCCCCTTGGCGATGAAGGCCACCAGCGCGAAACCCGCGAGCGTGGTGACCACGAAGGCCAGATCGGCCATCGCGCACTCCTGAAGTCGGTCGAACGGAACGGACAAGGAGAGGAAAGCGCCTCTGTGGCGGAATCGGGGCATGCGTTGACGGCTCCCTGACGGCATCGCGTCGCTTCTTGACGCACCGCATACGCCGCCTGCCCCTACCCGTGAGTAGCGGGCCAAGGTGCAGGTGAGGCGCCTCACAGCAGCCGGAACCGATACGGAGAGATCGTGGGATCACCTTGCGTCGCAGCAGGGACGCACACTGGAGGGGAGCTGATGCCGGCGGCGAGACACGGAGATGTGATGGCGAACCGCGTGTACACCATCGGGCACTCGACCCGTACCTTCGACGAGGTCCTGTCGATGCTGCGGGAACATGAGATCACCCACCTGGTGGATGTCCGTTCCTTTCCGGCATCGCGCACGTTCCCGCAGTGGAATCAGGACGCGATCGTCGACGCTCTCCCCACGGCCATCCGGTACCGGTGGATCCGGGAGCTGGGCGGCAGGCGGCACACCCCCAAGGGCGTCGAGAGCGTCAACACGGCGTGGCGGGTGAAGGCGTTCCGCGACTATGCCGATCACATGACGAGCACGGAGTTCGAGAAGGGGCTGGGTGAGCTGCTCGGGCTCGCCGCGCACGGGCGGCCGGTGATCATGTGCAGTGAGGCGGTGCCGTGGCGCTGCCACCGCAGACTGATCACTGACGCGCTGATCGTCGCCGGTACGGACGTCGTCCACATCATGTCGGCCACGGTGGCGAAACCGGCGTCCCTGAACGAGAACGCGGTCGTCCACGACGGCCGCATCACCTACCCTGCGCCCTGAGGTGCGTGAGATGAGTACGGAGATCGTCGCGGAGGTCCGCGAGGCAGTGGCGGCCATCCCGTCAGGAAGCGTCGCTTCCTACGGCGACATCGCGGAACTGATCGGAACGGGCCCTCGGCAGGTGGGGCGGGCGATGGGCCTGCTCGACGAAGGCGTGCCCTGGTGGCGCGTGGTCCACGCCGACGGTACGCCCGCGACGTGCCACCAGGGCCAGGCGCCCCGGCTGCTGGCCGAGGAGGGAACGCCGATGCGCGGCACACGAGTGGACATGCGACGCGCACGACACCGCGGAACGGCGCCTCTCCCGCCGTCGCCGTAAGCGCCCAGGGCCGTGGTCCGCCCGATCCGCCGATCGGAGCAACGGCCGATCCGGCCGGTGGAGGGCCCCCCACACCCCGCTTACGTTCACAGACATGACGAACGCATCGACCGACCGCGCGTCCGCGCCCAGCCGCCGCGCCGCCCTGACCGGCCTGATAGGCGGGGCCGGGGCGGCCGTCCTGGCCGGTTGCGCCGCCCCGGAGGGGCGAGACCCGTGGCCGCGCCCGGCCGTGGCGGCACCCCCCGGCCCACTGTCCCCGACGGCACCCCGACCCCCGGGGCCATGACCCTCTTCGACGACCCCGCCTTCAACTTCAACGGGCTCCTGGCGCTCGGCGGAGCCGGTTCCGGCAGCACCGAGGTGGGCGAGGTCCTCACCGCCGTGAGCGCCATCAACCGGGCCGGCCTCTCCTCGCAGACGTACGTCCGGACGTTCCGCGAGCTCGGCGACCGTCTCATGGGCCCGCCCCCGGGCAGCAGGCCCGACGACGCCACCAGGCGCTCCCGCGCACTGCGCCGCCCAGTACTACGGCCAGTCCCTGTTCTTCGTCCCCGGCTCGGACGACCCGGGCAGCGAGGAGGACCTGTACCGGGCGGGCCGGCGGGCCTGGGAGCGGTTCTGCGACCTGTGCGACCCGGAACCGGTGCGCGCGCAGGTTCCATACGGCGACACCGCCCTGCCGGTGTGGTTCTTCCGGCCGGAGCCGTCCGACCACTGCCGTCCGACCGTCATCCTCACCAACGGCCGCGACGGCCAGAAGGTAGCGCGTCGTGCGGGGCGGCATCTGCCTTGCTGGCCCACCCACGGCGGTGCGGGCGAGGGCCGGACAGGACCTGCGCATACGGACCGTCGGCCGGGTCAAAGCGCCGTGCCGCGGGCCAGGGCGATGGCGCCCGACAGCCGCTCCCCCGCCTCGTACACCATGTAGGGCACGCCGCCGTCCGTACCGAACGAGGGTGAGGCCGCACGTCCGTTCTCCGGCGCCGCGCCGCCCGAGGCGTAGAACACGCCGAGGTGGGCGCGGCGGGAGAAGTCGTTGCCCACCTCGGTGATCAGGATGTCGCCGCCGCTGCCCTTGTCGGTGTTGTAGACGACGTACGCGCTGCCGCCGCGGGTGAGCAGGTGCGGACCGCCGACGTTCACCGCGCCGACCGCGGCGTGGTCGATCAGGGGCCGCTCGGAGAACTCCCAGGTGCGGCCGTCCGGTGACCAGCCCCAGCCGATGTCCCGGTGGTCGGCGGTGGTGTTCCACATGAACAGCATCACGTAGCGGGCGCCACGGGCGGGCAGGTCGTGCCGGAAGACCCGGGCGTAGGAGGTCTCGGTGGTGCCCGCCGGCATCATCGACGTGCTGAGGACGGTCCTGTCGTAGGTGAAGTGCACGCCGTCCTTGGACCGGGCGAGGCGGGTGGTGGTGTTCTCGCCGTGGAAGTACAGCCACAGCTCACGGGCGTCGGCGTTCCACAGCACGTGCGGTGAGGAGACGTGACTGACCTTGTAGTGCGGGGACCAGTCGTTGCGCACGATCGGGTTGCCCGGGTACTCCGTGAACGGGCCTTCCAGCGAGTCGCCGTGGGCGAGGCAGATGCCGCCCGGCGCGTCGTGCGGGGCGTAGTACAGGTAGTACCGGCCGAGCGGCGCGCTCAGCTTGTCGTAGACCCCGCGCACGCACGGGAAGATGATCTCACCGGTGGGGTTGTAGGAGAGCTGTCCGGGGGTGAGCAGGGTGCGGACGTGACGGTAGTCGGGGAAGCCGCCGGGGGCGGCGGTCGCCGGGCCGGCGCCCTGCGCGCCGAGGGCGAACAGGGCGCCGCCGGCGGTGGCGGTGCGCAGGAAGGTACGGCGGTCGAACGTCATGGCTCACGGCTCCTTCGGACGGGCGACGCGGGACAGGGCGGATCGCGTGCGGCTCAGAGCTGGGTGGCGGCGGTGACGACCAGACCGCCGAGGGCGACGCACCACACGTAGGGCAGGGTGCGCAGCATCACCTGCTGGGGTCCGACGCCGGAGTACTGCGCCGCCCACACGGTCTGGGTGCTCGTCGGGTCGCTGACGCCGAACACCTGGTTGTAGGAGGCGGTCAGGCCGAGCACGGCCACGGCCGGGTAGATGCCGGCGGCGATGAGGACGCCGGCGATCCCCGCGCCGAGGCCGTACACGTTGAGCGGCCCGCGGTACAGGCACAGCGGCACCAGCAGCGTGAACACCAGGACGAAGACGACGGGGTTGCCCGGCGCGACGGCTTCGACGAGCGGGTTCAGGGCCTCGACGGCGCCGGGGAGCTTCACCGCGGCGAGCAGGACGCCGATCGCGACGAAGAGCGCGATGGGCGGGGCGGCGATCTCGAAGCCGCCGTAAAGGGTACGCAGGAGCCGCTTGTTGAGCTGTCCGGGCCGGGTCGTGGTCAGCAGGGCCCACAGCACACCGGCCAGCATCGACGGGATGACGGCCACGTCGAAGCCGAGCGCCAGGACCAGCGGAACGAGGGGGGCGAGCAGCGCGTACCAGGGGGCGTCGCCCATCCGGCGGGCGCGGCCCCGCCGCCGCTCGCGCGGGCTTCCGCCGCCGGAGCGCTCGGCGGCCGACGCAAGCGACCAGGCGTGTTCGACGCCCTTGCGGCGGGACTCCACGAGCACGAACAGCACCGCGAAGAAGGCCGCGAACGGGAACAGCTTGAGCATGAAGCCCTTCACCGTGTCGACGGGCAGTTCCAGCGCGGTGGAGAAGAACTGCCAGACGGGCAGCTCGAAGGGCATGCCGGCGGCGATGCCCATGAGGATCGTGCCGGCGGCGGTGGTCTTCGGGACGCCCACCGCGATCATCGCGGGGATGCCGATGATGCCCGCCATCATCGCCGCGGGCGCGGAGCCGGTGACGGTGCCGACGAGGGCGGAGACCGTGAGGACACCCAGGGCGACGACGGTGGGTCGGTCACCGCCGAACTCGACGATCTTGCGGACCAGGGTGCCCGCGATGCCGGTCTCCTCCATCAGCTTCCCGAGCCAGGAACCGATCAGCACGGCCAGCATGGTCGCGGCGAGGGCCGGGGCACCTTCCTGGAGGACCGTGTCGAGGATGCTGTTCTCCCCGGTGAGCGGCGCCCCGGCGGCGACCGCGATGGCGACGCCGAGGAGGACCAGCGCGAAGGCGGTGGGGAGCACGCGGGCCAGCATGAGCGCGACACCGGCGAGCATGAGCAGCAGGATGACTATTCCCATGGCGGGCCTCAGTCCTCTCGGAGGGCCTGGACCGCGCCCATCAGCGCGGCGGTGAGCAGGAGCGGGGTGCGGCGCAGGCCGCAGACGGCGCCCGCGTAGGCGTGCGCCACGAGTTCGCCGGCTCCGGCGACGTGCCCGGGGACGCGCAGCGGGCCGATCCGCAGGGCGGTGTGTCCGAGCCGGTCGCGCAGTGCCCGGCGCGCGACGGTGTCCTCGTGCAGCAGGAGGTGGGCCCGCTCGTGGGCGAGGGCCGCGGCACGCAGGGAGCCGGCGGGGTACAGGTCCTGCCAGCCGAGGAGGTCCACCAGGTGCTCGCCGAGGGCGAGGGTGTCGGTGAACAGTTCGACGGTGGGTACGGGCCGGGAGCGGTACCGGGCGAGGAGCAGCCGGTCCGTGCCGCCGGTGGTCTCGACGACGCGCGTCCGCGGGGCGCCGGGACCGGTGTCGTCCGGTGTGCCGGCGGACAGCTCGGTGCCGAACTCGGCCGCCGTCCGCGCCCATGCGCGCAGCAGTGTCTCGTCGCGTGTCTCGTGTCCCGGGGTGTTGGCGAGCAGGCGTACGCCGAACTCCGTGTCGTCGAGGGTCGCGAGGTGCGCGCAGGCGGCGCGCAGTTCCTCTCGGCGGGGTGGGGTCAGGGTGTCGAGCGGGGAGCCGGCCGGGGCCGGTACCTGGGGTGCGCGAGCGCTCATGTGCGGACCTCCAGGACCGCGACGACCGGCTCGTCGGCGGCGCGGGACCGCAGTTCGCTGCGGGCGAGGGCCAGCAGCGGGCCCGCCTCCAGGACGCCGGAGAGGTCGGCGATGCGGGAGCCGAACAACAGCCGCAGCGCGGGGGCCCGCACTCCCCCGTCGCCGTAGGAGGTGGTGTCCCGCACCAGGCCCGCGAGAAGTTCCGGAGCCTCGCCGACGGTGGTCGAGGCGACCGTGGCGTCGGCCGCGTGCAGCCGCACCACGCCGTCGGCGTCCAGCACCCGCACCGGGTGTAGGGCCTTGCGGAAGCGGCGGCGCCGGACGGTGCCGTACACGGTGTGCGCGGGCGTGGTGGCGAGCACCTCGACGGCGGCCGGGGCGGTGCGCAGGCTGGCGGCGGCCCGTTCGAGCCGTTCGGTGTCGTCGGCGCGGTGGGCCAGGTCCTGGGTGCGCAGTTCGGTGGCTCCGGTGGCGACGGCCCGCACGGTGTTGGTCTGCGGGTCGACGGTGACCTCCACCTCCACGGCGGCGGGATCGGCACCCTGGGCGACGACGGCGGCCTCGGCCTCGGCCCGCACGCCGAGGATCTGCTCCTGGGTCGCGCCGGGGACGATCCGCTCGACCTGCTCGCGGACGAGGGCGAGGGCCACCCCGATGGGGCTGATGACCTCGTTGTGCCGGGCGATGCGGCCGGGCAGGCCGGTGTCGGCGGCCAGGTGCGGGGTGACCGAGGCGGCGCCGCCTCCCCCGCCGACCAGTACGGCGGTGTCCCGGTCGAGTCCGTAGTCGCCCATCATCGTCTCGGTGACCTGCCGAACCTGCCGTACGCCTGCGTCGAGGAACCGGGCGGCGGCTCCGTCGACGTCGGTACCGAGGGCGTCGGCGAGCGGCTGGAGGGCGGCGCGGGCGACCTCGGGGTCGCAGGCGGCGAAGTCGCCGGCGGGGACCCGGCCCAGGGCGTTGGCCGCGCAGGTCAGGGTGAGGGCGAAGCGCCCGCCGGCCGCCTCGACGACCACGTAGTCGTCCGGGTCGCCGTCGAGGGGGGACACGGTGGCCAGGGTGGCGCCGGCCAGGTCGTCCAGGGTGGCGAAGCAGGCGTACGGCAGGCCGGCGATGTGGGCGCTGCGCGGCCCGACGGCGTGCAGGCGGCCGTCCGTGACGCGGGCCATGGAGCCGCCTCCGACGCCGACGGTGCGCACGTCGAGCGCGGACAGGTACGACGGTCTGCCGAGGATCGTGGCGTGCCGTACGGCGACCTTGCCGCGGCGGACGACGCTGATGTCCGTCGAGGTGCCTCCGGTCTCCAGGAAGACGCCGTCGCTGACCCGTGCCCGCATCAGCGCGCCGGCGACCCCGGCCGCGGGGCCCGACAGCACGGTGAGGAGGGGGCGCCGGCGCATCTCGTCCAGCGACATCACGCCTCCGTCGCAGCGCATCACCATCAGCGGCGCCGTCACCCCGGCGGCGGTGATGCCGCGGTCCACCAGGTCGGCGGTGGCGAGCATCCTCGGCAGGATGGCCGCGTTGACCACGGCGGTGCGGGTACGCTTGCGCAGCCCGTAGAGGGAGGTGATCTCGTGCGCGGCGGTCACCGGCAGTCCCCGCTCGCGTGCCACGTCCCGCACGGCGCGTTCGCCGTCCGGGTCGTCGACACCGAACGGCTCGGTGGCGACGAGCACTTCGGCCCCCGCGGCGATGACCGTGTCGACGGCCGTGCGGACGGCCGCGGTGTTGTCGGGGTCGGCGACGTGGACGTAGTGCAGCGGGAGCGACTTGCCCGGAGTGAGTTCGAGGGAGGCTAGCCCGGCGAGCCGCCGGGTGGGCAGGGCGCCGGGACCGGAGCCGATCCCGATGAGGCCGACGGGTGCGACGTCGCCCTCCAGGAGCGCGTTGGTCGCCTGGGTCGTGCCGTGGGCGAGGAACGCGACGTCCTCGGGGGTGCGGCCGACGTCCTTCAGCAGCCGGTCGAGTGCCTCGACGATGCCGTGGGCGACGCCGTCCTCGTGGTGGTGGGTGGTGGGAACCTTCACCTGGGCCACCAGGTCCAGGGTGGCGGAGTCGACGGCCACGGCGTCGGTGAAGGTTCCTCCGACGTCGATGCCGACGCGGATGCGGTGCGGATTGGGGCTCGGGGCGGGGGCCGGGGTCGGGGTGGGGGTCGGGGCCATGGGGAAACACCTCCTTGTGTTCGTGCGCACGGCGACGACGGTGCGGATCGGTGCGGTGGGCCGGTGCGGGGCTCAGTAGCCGCGCACGTCGGGCCAGTGGCGCTGCACGCCGGCCCGGTCCAGCACGCGGGCGAACTCCTCCAGCCGCTTGTCCTCCTCCTGGACCTGGTGCGGGCGGACGCCCTCCTCCAGGCAGTGCGCGGCGAGCGCGCCGGCGACCTCGCCGATGTTCCATTCGACCGGGTGGAGGCGGTAGCAGCCGTTGGTGACGTGGGTGGTGCCGATGTTCTTGCCGGCGGGCAGCAGGTTGCGCATGCGGCGGGGCAGCAGGGCGCCGAGGGGGATCTCGAACGGCACCGAACCGATGTCGATGTAGTTGTCGCCGCCGGTGGAGGGGTGCAGGTCGATGCGGTAGCCGCCGACGCCCACGGAGTCACGGTGGCGTGTGCCCCCGTAGGGGCCGACGAGGTCGATGGCGACATCGTGCTCGGTGACGGTGGTGACGGCCTTGATACGGCGTGACTCACGGACGTAGGGCGCCTTGGCGAGACCGTCGGCGGTGCCGGTCACGTCGGGACGCAGCCGCAGGCCGGGGAAGCCGGTGCCTCCGTCGGTCCTGGGCGCCTCGGTCTGGAGCCAGTACAGGACGGACAGGGAGAGCTGCCGGGCTTCCGCCACGGCAGCGCGTGACGTCTCCTCGCCGGCGCCGATCAGCGGCTTGAGCCAGTAGTCGTTCAGCGGCCAGTTGACGAGCGTGATGTCGGAGTCGAAGGCGCCTGGGCGGTGCAGGGCGCGGGCCAGGATGCGGCGGAACCCCCACAGTTCCTTGTCACCGGCGTCGGCGCTCTGGTCGGCGTCCACGCGCAGGGGGTCCACGTCCGGGTTGGGTACGAAGGTGCGCGGCACCGGGGCGAGGGAGCGGGGGTCCGGGGCGAGGAAGCCGAGGAGCGGGCCCGGCCAGAAGTCGGGCCGGTAGGAACGCCAGAAGCCGTAGTCGGCCGGGCGGTCGACGGTGTGGTCCTCGCCCTCGTGGTGGGAGAGGGCGAAACAGACGGTGATGCCCTGCTGGTTGAGCGGGTCGGCGGTGTCCGGGGCGTGCGGCTCGTCGTACTCGGAGCGGGCTTCGGCGCCCACGGCGTGCTCCACACCGGCGAGTTCGAGCAGTTCGCCGGTCTCCGTCGCGTCCAGGACGTAGGGGGCGGCGACGGTGTGCCGGGCTCCGTCGCGGACGTCCTCCACGGTGACGGCGCGCAGGACGTCGCCGTCCGTGTCTGCGGCGACCGGCCGGGTGTGGGTCAGCACGGTGAGCCGGCCGGCCGCGATGTGCGGGGCGAGCATCGACTCCAGGACGGTGAGGGCCACCCGCGGTTCGTGGCAGAGCTTGCTGACCCGGCCGGCGCCGGGGTTGAGCTGGGGCAGGTCCCGGGCCTCGGCGCGTAGCGGGTACCACTGCCGGTAGTGCGCGCGGATCCCCTCGCGCAGCGCCCGGTAGGCGGCCGTGACACCGAACTGCTCGACCCACGGGTGCTCGTCGGGCGGGACGGCCTGCGCGGTGAGCTGTCCGCCGATCCAGTCGGTCTCCTCGGTGAGGACGACGGAGCGTCCGGCGCGGCAGGCGGCCAGCGCGGCGGCGACGCCGCCCGTGCCGCCGCCGGTGACGAGGACGTCGGTGTCGGTGGGGGTTCCGGTGGGGATGGGCATACGGTGCTGGCTCCTCGCGGGGTGAACGGCGTGCGGTGGGACGCCGTGGGGCGGGCGTGATCCGAGGGCGGTGGAACGGGCCGGGGGGTGACGTGGGCAGCGGTGGTCCGCCGGTGGCGTGGCGACGGTTTCGTCGGGGTGGGGAAGGTCCGTCGTCGGCGTGGCAGCGGGGTGTCAGTGGGTGAGGGGGCGATGTCGGCGGGTGTGTCGGGCGGAGGGGCCGCTCGGTGATCCGGGGGGCCGTCGGTGATCCGGGGGGCCGTCGCCTACCGGCCTCCGCGTTCTATCGGGGTGCGCGGGCGGGTGGCGGGCCGGTGGTGGGTCCGGGCCGGAAGGCACAGGGCACCAAGGGCTCGTCGTGATCCTGTCGGGACATCTGGGCGATGAGCAGGCGGACCGCTGCGGCACCCAGGTCGGCACGGGGCACGTCGAAGCCTGTCGGTGACCGGGCGGTGGCCAGATCGGCGGGCGGGGACCCGAGCAGGGCGAGGGACAGGTCACCGGGCACGTCGAGACCGGCCCCGGTGACGGCGGCCTGCAGTGCTCGCCAGACCGCTCCGCTGTCCGTCTCCTCGGCGACGAAGGCGGTGACGCCCTCGTGCAGCCGCGTGCGCACCCACTCGGGTGTGATGTCGGCCTCGGGGTGCGAGGTGCGCACCACGACGGCCGGGTCGTCGGCACGATCCTGGTGGCCGTACCGGGCGAGCCCGGCGCGGAAGCCTCGCTCACGGTCGGTGGACGCCAGGGCGTCGTCGTCCTCGCGGACGAGCAGGACGCGGGTGTGCCCGAGTTCGGTGAGATGCCGGACGACTTGGGCGGACGCGGCGACGTAGTCGGCGCCGACCCAGGCGAGGTCCCGCGGCTCGTCACGGCGGCCGATGTGCACCGCCGGGTAGCCGTCGGCGACGAGCTTGCCCAACTGGTCGTCGGGGACGTGCCGGCCGAGGAAGAGGCATCCGTCCGCGAGCCGCACCCGGTCCAGCGCTCCCGGCTCGTGCGCCTGGGCGCCCCCGGAGCTGGAGCCGGTGAACAGCACCAGGTCGTACCCCTGGGCGGCGGCCTCCTGCTCCACACCGACCAGGAACGGGTAGTAGGAGTGTTCCACCGCGGTCGGGAAGGTCGCGGTGAAGCTGAACACGCCCAGCAGGTTGTTGCGGGCGGCCGCGAGCCGCCGGGCCGCGGGGTCGGGCACGTAGCCCAGTTCCCGCGCGGCGGCCAACACCCGGGCGCGGGTGTCCTCGTGCAGGGCGATGCCCTGCTTGTTCCCGCCGAGCACCAGCGACACCGTCGTCTGGGACACGCCGGCGAGCCGGGCCACCTCAGCCTGACGGGGCCGGCCACGACGCCGTGGCGGCACCTTCTCAGCCATGCTCACACCTCCGGACGGGTCGTAACTAATGCGTATTAGCGGGGTGTCGGGCGATACCCCGGGTGCGCTAATGCGGATTAGTGAGCAACAGTGCCCCCGCCCGGAAGGACGGTCAAGGCGCCCGGGACGACTAATAACCGACTAATATTCCGCGCCCTCGCCGTGCTGGGCAGTCGGTGCGACTGGACGCTGGTGGTGACCGGGCCACAACGCGGTCAAGTGTGGTGGCTCAGAGACGGATGTTGCTGCCCCGCATGCCAGCTCCCTGTCCGATCAGCCTGCGGGCGATTTCCTCCACTGGGTGAGGGACTGGCACGTCGGTCAGGGCTGGTGGCGGGCCGAGTGGCGCCACCTCGGACCCGCGTTTTCGACCACTCGATCAGGCAGCACCCAGCCGTCGGACCCCTGGTGCCCGAGCGGCCCTTGCCGTCAGTCCCGTCACCGCGGAGGAGGGAGGATGCCGCACAGGGCGTCGAGTGCTGCTTCGAGACGGTGGTCGGGGGTGCGGCGTGGCCGACGGCCAAGCCGTCGTGTGCGGGCGTGGTGGCGGCCGGGTGCCGGAATACGGCGAGCGGGTCCACGGCGACGCGTTGCCGGGCGGCGGCACGCGTGTCAAGAACAGTTCCGAGCGGTTCGACAACCACTACTACGCCAGCCCTCTCTGGAGGGCGGAGACGGCCACGCCCTGATCGCCACCCGGCGGGCCACGACACCCCGTTCAGCAGCGGCGCGTGAACGGCACACCCTCTTGAGCGGGCGGCGTGGGTCCACCGGTGCCGTGATCAATGGCTTGATTTCATCTACCACCTATCAGCGGCGGCCACGAAGGATACGCATGTCCGGGCCTCGACCGCGGCCCGGAACGTTCGAGTCCGTGCAGTCCCACCACCCAAGGGAGAAGCATGCGTACCGAAATCGTTCTGTCCCAGGACGCCCCCGAGCTCGACCTCGACCTGGATCTGCGTGTCTCCGATCTGCCGGAGCAGGCCGAGTCGTTCGGGCAGGGCACCTACACCTCGCCGAGCAGCTACGCGATCGGCACGCGCTGCCCCGTGTGCTGCTGACGGGCTGAGGCCCCTTGGGGGCTCTTCCGAGCGGGGCGGTGCCGGTACCGCCCCGCTCTTCCGTACGACGGCGGCGAGGAGCACACACGTGGCGGCGGAGTCCGAAGCCCACCGGGCGTTTGCAGCATTCGAGGTACGGGAGCCCGTGCTCGTCCGTATGGCGAGCCGGCCGCGCGGCACCGTCCTGGCGGGCGTCGACGCCGCCGATCCGGTGCCCGGGGCACGGCGGCTCGCCTCCGATCCCCTGCTCGGCCAGGCGGTCCGGGTGGCGAGCGGCTCGCCGGCCCACAGTCTGGACCGTCTGACGACCGACGAGGGCGTGGCCGCACTGGGCCGCAAGCGGACCGTGAGCGCCGCGCGGACCCTGACGCGGTACGCCCGTCGCGCCGCGGCGCGTCCGACGCCGTTCGGACTGTTCGCGGGTGTCGGCAGGGCCCGGTTCGGGTCTGCGGCCAAGGCGGAGCCGGGTACCGGTGAGGTCGCGGTCCGGCTCGACGGGGCGTGGATGCGGCGCCGGGTGCTGGCCTGGCTCGCCGAGCCCTCGGTACGGCGGCGCGTGGACGTCGTCCTCAACGACCTGTGCTTCCTGCGGGACGGGCGGCTGCATCTGCGGACCGGCGGGCAGGAGCAGTCGGTGCGGGACAACGCGCTGGTCGGCGCCGTGCGCGAGCAGGCCCGGACGTTGGTGCCGTACGCCGGTCTGCTCACCTCGCTGACCGAGCGCTTCCCCTCGCTGGACGTCGAGCGGCTCGACCGTCAGCTGGCGGAGCTCGTGCGGCACGGCTTCCTGCTCACCTCGATCACCCCGCACCGTATCGACACCGCGCTGCTCGACGGCATCGAGGCCGTTCTCGACGGAGCGCTGCCCGACGACGCCCGTGCGCTGCGGGAGATCCGGGCCGCTTGTGCGCGGCATCAACAGGACGCCCCCGGGCTGGGGGGCGACTCCTGGCACCGGCTGCTGGACACGGTGCGGCGTCTGGACGTTCCCGGCGCGGACGGCGACACGCAGGGCAGGCCGCCCGTACACGTGGACCTGCGCGTCCCCGGCGAGTTCGTCGTTCCGGAGACGGTCGGCCAGGAGGTGTGCCGGTACGCGGGCGCGATCTGGGCGATCACTCCGGAGTGGACCACGCTGTCGTACATGCGGGACTACCGTGACCGTTTCATCGAGCGGTACGGCACCGCCTGCGCCGTTCCGCTGGGTGAGCTGGCGGACCCGCACCGGGGTCTCGGTCTGCCACCGGAGTACGGCTCGGAGCCCACGTACGCGCGCACCGGTCCCGGTGACGAGGCGGACGGTCCCCGGCGGGCGCTCGTCGGGGAGCTGATCCAGGAGGCCGTCCTGTCCGGCGGTGACCTGGTGCTGACCGACGACGTCGTACGGCGACTCGCCGACGTCGCCCGGTACGATCCCGAGGCCGCGCCGCCACGCGGCCTCGAACTCTGCTTCCAGGTGCTCGCCGACAGCACGGCCGCTCTGGACCGCGGCGACTTCCGGCTGCTCGGCAGCCCGCACATCGGTGCCTGGGCGGCCGGCGCCACCGCGGGACGGTTCGCGGAGGCTACGGGCCTCACCGGTGAACTGTCCCGGCTGGCCACCGAGACGTCCGGCGCCTCGGACGGTGAAGTGATCGCCGCGCAGGTCGAGTTGCTGCCCCGTGAGCCGCGCGGCCTCAACATCGTCCAGGTGCCCCGGCTGCTGCCGTACCGCATCCCCGTCGGTGTGCCCGACGACCGCGACGACCCCCGCTGTCTGGACTGGCGCTCGCTGCTCGTCGCCGCCGGCTCCGACGGCCTGCGGCTGCTGCACCCCGAAAGCGGCCGCCCGGTCCGTCCGGTGCTGCCGCACATGCTGGCCCTGGACACGCAGGCCCCGCCCGTGGCGCGGTTCCTGATGGATCTCGCGACGGCGCGACCGCGGGTGTGGTCGGGCTGGGACTGGGCGGGGCACGACGCCCTGCCGTATCTGCCGCGCGTCCGGTACGGCCGGGTGGTGGCCATGCCCAAGCGGTGGCTGCCGGGACGCCGGCTGCGCGACGCCGCGCGGGCCAAGGACACCGGGGTGTGGGAAGAGGGCCTCGACGCCTGGCGCCGGCGGCTCGCCGTACCGGACCGGCTGCAGATCGCGCGCAACGACCAGATGTACCCCGTCGACCTGCGCGACCGGTGGGACCGGGACCTGCTGCGCGCGGAACTGACGGCACCGCACCCGCGGTTCGTGCTCCACGAGGACTTGACGGCCGACGGGGTGGGGCTCGGCTGGAACGGCGGACACAGCACGGAGATCGTGGTGCCCCTCGCGGGGGCGCGGCCGTCCGGCCGGCGTTCGGCGGCGGCCGGTGACGAGCGAGCCCACACCGAACCGCCGGTCCGGGCCGCTCCCTCCCGGTTCCATCTGCCGGGTGAGGACTGGCTGTTCGTCAAGTGGTACGCGGAGCCGCCGGCCCACGCCGCCTTGCTCGCCGATCATCTTCCCGCGGTGCTCACCGAGGTCGAGGACGACGTCGACCGCTGGTTCTTCGTCCGGTACCAGGATCCGGAACCGCATCTGCGTCTGCGCTTCCACGGCGAACCCGGGGCGCTGAACGGCCGGGTGCTGCCCGCGCTCAGCCGTGCGTCGCGGGTGCTCGTGGAGAGCGGCGCGCTGCGGTCGATGTCCCTCGACACCTACCGGCCCGAGAGCGACCGGTACGGAGGCGAGGCCCTTCAGGAGGCCGCCGAGCGTCTCTTCCGCACGGACAGTCTGTCCGCGATCGTGCAGGTGCGTGCCGGACGGGGCGCCGCGCGGGCGCTCCCCGCCGACGTGCGGGCCGGGCTCGGGCACGCGGTGCTTCTCGAGTCCCTCGGGGACTGGGACTGGTGCGGCTGGGTCGACCGGATGTTCACCAAGACCGGGGAGCACGAGGTCTACCAGCGGCACCGGGCCCTCGCCGACCGGCTGATCCGGCCGGGCAGCATGGTGGCGTCCGCCGCGCAAGCACTGGCGGCACCCGCGCTGGGTGCGCTGTGGTCCGAGGGGCCCGAGCCGCGCGCGTACGGGCAGCTGATCCTGTCGGCCCCGGAGGCCGACCGCGACGAGGCCCTGCTGTCGCTGCTGCACATGCGGCACAACCGTCAGTTCGGTATCGACCGGTCGGCGGAGGCGCGCGGGTACGCGGTGCTGCGGGGTGCGGTGCGGAGTCATCTCGGGCGACGGCGACACGGCAGCGGAGGCGGAAGCGCACGATGAGCGGGGCAGACGTGACCTCCGGCGGCGGAACCCGGGTACGCCCGGTCGGTATGACGACGAGAAGTCTCCGAGAGCGTGCCGGCGCCGTGTCCGGCGAGATCCTGGACCGGCTCGCCGACCCCGCCGCCACGATCGCGGCCACGCGCATCCCCGCCGAGGCCGCTGACGACGGGCGCGCCGAGCCGGTCTGGGCGGAGCTGACGCTGGGCAGCGGCAGTCCCGGGCTGGCGCTCGCCTTCGCGGGGACCGCCCGCGACGCGGCGCGGCAGGTGCCGCGCGCCCACGCGTATCTCACGGCGGGCACCCGCGCGGTGTCCGGTGGGTCCGTCGCCGCGAGCGGCATCTTCAAGGGGCCCGGGGCGCTGGCGTTCGCCGTGCTGGTCGCCCACCGCACCACCGGCGGGTACGTCTCCGCGGTGCAGCGGTTCGACGCCTACCAGCGTGATCTCGTACGGACCGTCCTGCCGCCCGTCGAGGACCGGCCGCTGCCCACCATCGGGCGGTACGAGGTGGTCCGTGGTCTGACCGGCGTGGGCCGCTATCTGCTGGCGCGGGCGGAGACCTGTGAGGAGCCGCTGCGGGCGGTGCTCGGCTACCTTGTGCGCCTGTCGCTCGGCACCGTGGAGCATCAGGGGGCGCGGGTGCCGCGCTGGTGGGCTCTGGACGCGCCCCGGATCGGTTCGGAGGCGGCGTTCCCCGGCGGTCACCTCAACCTGGGTCTGTCGCACGGCGTGGCGGGGCCGCTCGCGTTGATGGCCCTGGCGTGGGAGCAGGGTGTGCGGGTGGCGGGACAGCGGGAGGCGATGGAGGCGACGGCCGACGTGCTGCGGACGTGGGCGGTGCCGGACCGGCACGGCCTCTTCTGGCCCGGTTACCTCTCCTTCGCCGAGTGGCGGCGGGGGCCTGCCGCCTTCGACGGAACGGCCAAGTGGCCGGGCTGGTGCTACGGGGCGCCCGGTGTGTCCCGTGCCCTGCAACTGGCTGGGCGCGCCCTCGGCCGGACGGATCTCTCGGACCTCGCCCGCGCCTCGGTGGAACGGCTGCTCGTCCTCCCCCGGCCGGACTGGGGTGTCGACGACCATGCCCTGTGCCACGGCTGGGCCGGGGCCCTGCACCAGCTCGGCCGGCTCAACGAGGAGTGGCAGGACCCGCGGATCGGCGCCCTGCGGGACGACATCGCCGCCGGACTCGTCTCCGCCTTCGATCCGGCGCTGCCGTTCGGACTGAGGTTCACGATGACGAAGGTGCCGTTCGGTTCCGACGTCTCCGGCTACCTGGACGGTGCGGCGGGCGCGGCGCTAGCCCTGGACTCGTACGCGGTGGACGGCACACCGGCCGACTGGGACATGCCGCTGTTGCTGGCCTGACGCGGGCGGCGGCAAAAGTGGCCGGTGCGCCGGCCGGCTGTCCATCCGGCCGGCACCGGTGCGAGGGCTGACGTGCGCCGGATGGCCGGGGCGGCACGCGCCTGCAGGACGTGTGGGCCGCGCAAGGGCCACGCACCCTGAACGGCTTCACCTGCAACGGGTTCCCCAACCTGCTGCGACTGGGCGGCACACAGAGCGCCCCCAGCGTCAACTTCACCCACGTCCTGGACGGAAGGACGCGGTCGTCGGGACAGCCCGAGTGCCTACCCCCACGGCGCGTTCGCCTTCCACGAACTCCTCGCGCGGCGGCGGGAGACGTCCATGGACGAGGTCCTCCGGCCGGCGCACCCGGCCCCGTAGCGCTTCGCCAGGCTCCGGTCGGCTCTGGGTTCACTCCGGCCGGTTCCCGGGCGCGGGTCGTCCAGCACGACGCCTTCCCGGTCGGAGCGGCCGACGGCCTTTCCTTGGGCGACGTCCCCGCCCGGCGCCTGGTTCCGCGCGCCAGGTCGGCACGAGGCGGGCTCGTACCGTCGGCGTCGTCGTGTTCCGGACATGGGTGCGGCGCGCCCGTGCGCCGGGCGCGCCGCGTGTCGGCGGACGGCGTTCAGCCCGTCGCGGTCAGAGTGTCGACGGGTTGGTGCACTGGTTCAGGAGGGCGCCCCGGTCGTAGTAGTGGGGCCACTTCATCTTCTTGCGGGTCTGAGGACCGTAGACGCCGTCGGCCTCGGCGGAGAGCCCGAGCCGGTTCTTCTGGAGCCATCTGACGGCCTCGACCGTGCCGGTGCCGTAGTCGCCGTCGATGCCACCGGAGTTGTGGATGCGCTGGGAGGCCCAGGTGCCGGGGTAGCAGATGGTGATGGCCTGTTGCAGTGCCTCCACCGCCGACTCGGCGCCGACGAGGTAACCCAGGTAGCAGTTGAGGCCGTTGCCCGAGCGGGCGGGGATCCTGTAGTCGTTGCCGGCGCCGAGCGTCGGCACATCGCGCCACGAGGTCGTGTTGCAGGGGCCGTAGGCGGCGTGGGCCGGCGCGGTCATCATCGGGCTGGCCGTCATGCCGACGGCGGAGAGGAGTGCCACCGCCCCCAACACGCCGAACCGGGCATGACGTGTGGTCATTTCTCGTCGCACGGTGCAACCTTTCTGTTCGGTGACGTCGTCTCAGCGACTGGTCCGGCCATGGACCTTAGGTTCGCCGGGGGCGGCGGGCTGTGTTGTTCGTGCAGGGAAGCTTGTCGGTCGTGCACGGCCGGGCACATCGGTACCGCTGCGGGCAGGGTGATCTGTGCGTGCGGTTTCGCGAGCCGTGGGTGCGAGGGGGACGGATGGGAGCAAGGACCGCGACGGTGCCGGTGCGGGCGCGTCACCGGAGCGGGCGGGGGTCAGCGGCATGAGCCCTGTTCTGGACACGGCCTTCGTGCCGCCGCGTGACCGGGAGGAAGTGGTCCGGCACGCGGTGTGGGAATCCGTGGTGGCGGTCGACATCGACCACGGGCCGCCGGCCGAGGACATGTCCGTGCGCATCGGACTGGGTACCGTCGGCCCGCTGCGGATCTGCTCGGCGCGGGCGACCGCGGTGACCATCCGCCGTACGGCTCCGCAAGCCCGGCGGGACGACGAGGAACCGGCTGTCTTCCTCGGTCTCCAGGTCTCGGGCACCAGCCTGGTGGCGCAGAGGGGCCGCGAATGCGTGCTGAGGGAGGGCGAGTTCGCCGTCTACGAGTCGGTCGCACCGTACACGCTGCTCTTCGAGGAGGGGGTGGACCACCACTTCCTGCGGTTCCCCCGCTCGGCGCTCGCGCTGCCCGACCGGCTGCTGCGGGACACCGGCGCGCTGGCCCTGGGCCCCGGCAACCCCGTCGCTCGCATCGCCTTCGACTACTTCTCCCGGCTCGCGACGGACGACGCGCTGCACCAGGGCGCGCACGCCGAGGCCGTCGTCGGACCGAGCGTCGAACTCCTTCGTGCCGTCCTGACCTCCCAGCGGGGTGAGACGGGCCTGGCCCGGGAGCCGATGGAGGCGACACTGAGCCTGCGGATCACCCGGTACATCCGCGAGCACCTGGCGGAGCGCGATCTGTCGGCGGCGCGGATCGCCGCCGCGCACGGCATCTCCGTACGACACCTCTACGCCGTGCTCTCCCGGTCGGGCATCAGCCTCGGCGACCATGTCCGCGCACGGCGCCTGGCCGAGTGCAGACGCGAACTGGCCGGTCCGCACGGCCGGTCGCGGACCATCGCCGCGACGGGCCGGCGGTGGGGCTTCGTGGACGCGACCCACTTCAGCAAGGTGTTCAAGCGCGCGTACGGGATGTCGCCCCGCGTCTGGCGCGACCTGCACCACCCGCGCTGAGTGCCGAGGCCCTGGTCGTGGTGACCGGCGGGAACACGGCGGCGTCCTTCACGATCAGTTGACTGCGGCAGGGGCTTGTGCGGCACGGGGTCAGGCCGTGCCGCACAAGCGGTCAGTGGCCGACGCCTGCCGTCTCGTTCCGTGGCACGGCGTCGGATGTCGTGCGCAGGACCCCGGCGCCCACGGCGGTGGTCACGCACAGCAGGGTCAGCAGGATGAAGGTGTGGTTGAGGGCGACGACGTGGGTCAGCCAGCCGATGACGGCGGGGCCGGCGAGCATGCCGACGTAGCCGAGTCCGGCGACGCGGGAGACGTTCGCACCGGCTGCCGCGGGGTCGGCGTGCCCGGCCGCGCTGAACAGCTGCGGGACAGTGCCGGACAGGCCCAGACCGAACAGCGCCCAGCCGGCGAACGCGGTCCACATCCACGGCCCGAGGGCCACGAGCGTGATGCCGACGGCGGCCGTGATCGCGCCGTGGCGCAGGACCGCCATGGATCCGAACCGGGTGACGACACGATCGGCAAGCAGACGGCCGATGGTCATGGCCGCCGCGAAGGTGCCGTAGGCGAAGGCGGCGGTGCTGGTGGACGCGCCGAGGACGTCCCGCAGGTGCAGCGCGCTCCAGTCGTTGGCCGCGCCCTCGCACAGCATGACCATCAGCGCCAGGACGGCGAGGAGCCAGACGCGTCGTCCGGCGCTGCGTCCTTCGACGGCCGGTGACACGTGCGTCTCCTCTTCGGAGCTGGTCTTCTCGGTCGTCGCGGGGGCGGCGGGCATCAGGGCGCGTACCGAGACCAGGGCGATCACGATGCTCACGGCTCCGATCGCGGCCATGGTGGCGACCGGGCTCACGCCGGCGCTCGTCGCCCCCGCCGCGACGAGCGCGGCGACGACTCCGCCGACGGAGAACGTGGCGTGGAAGCCCGACATGACGGGCCGGCCGTACGCCTTCTCCACGTGCACGGCGTGGGCGTTCAGGCTCACGTCCAGGCCGCCGTTGCAGGCGCCGAAGAGCAGCAGAGAACCCGCCAGGGTCCACGGATCGTGGGCGAGGCCCGGCAGCACGAGGGACGCGCCGCACAGCACGGCGGTGGCCGGGACCACGACGCGCGCGCCGAGGCGGTCGGTCAGAGGACCGGCCACCTGCATCCCGGCGAAGGCGCCGAGCCCGAGCAGGACGAGCAGGCCGCCCAGCGTCGCGTGGCTGATGCCGACCCGCTCCTCGACGGCCGGGATGTGCACCACCCAGGCGCCCATCAGGGTGCCGCACAACACGAAATAGACATACGTCGCCACACGGGCGCCGAGAAGCGAGCGTTCCATACCGCTCACCGTAACGAACACGGCGCATGTTCGGTAGATCAGTTAACGAACATCTTGAGTGTTCGTTCCCGAGTGGTGTTCAATTCCGGCATGAGCAACGCAGACCGGCACGGGTTGATCACGAAGGTCGTCAGGGACTCCGGTGGTGCCACGGTCCAGCAGCTCGCGGAGCTGACCGGAGCCTCGGAGATGACCATCCGGCGCGACCTCGACACCCTGGCCGCCCAGGGCGTCCTCGAACGCGTCCGAGGCGGGGCACGGAGCCTGCTGCTCAGGGGCGAGGAGCCCCCGTTCGCCCTGCGCGCCCACGACGCGGTCGACAGCAAGCGCCGGATCGCCGCCAAGGTCTCCGCCCTCATCGCCGACGGCGAGAGCGTCCTGCTGGACAGCGGCACGACGTGTCTGGAGGTCGCCCGGCTCCTGCGTGAGCGGCCCGTGACCGTGATGCCGCTGTCCCTCCAGGCCATCCACCTGTTCGGGGCGACGCCCGGTCCGGCCACTCTGGTGCTGCCCGGCGGTCAGCCTCGCGCCGCCGAAGGAGCCCTCACCGGCCCCCTCACTCTCGCCTCCTTGGCCGCACTGCGTTTCGACACCGCCGTCATCGGCTGCTGCGGTCTGAGCGCGGCCGACGGTCTGACCGCCTACGACCTCGACGACGCCGCGGTGAAGAAGGCGGGCATCGCCTCCGCCCGCCGCACCCTGGTCGCGTCGGACGGCAGCAAGGTGGGCCACACCGCCTTCGCCTACGTCGGCCCCTCGACCCTCCTGCACACCCTCGTCACCGACGACACCGCACCCGCCGACGAGGTGGCGGCACTCGAGGACGCGGGCACCATCGTCACCACCGCCTGACCTCAGCTCCTGCTGTCGCGTGAGGCTTCCGCAGACGTCGTCCGTGCCGTGTCTCCGGAGAAGCAGCCGGCGTACGAGTCGACGTCGGACAAGGGGCGTCTGCAGGTGGCCGGCTGCGACCCGGAGGCTGTCGGCACGGCAACCGCCCGCGTCGCCCGCGACGTCGTCCGCGGTGCCCTCCTGCGGACCGTCGGGCGGTGCTGCACGTGTCCGCCGTCGCCGACCCCGACGGCCGCATGCGGCCGATTCGCGGCGGAGTGGCAGCGGGACTGACGGACGTGGGGCACCAAGCCGCGTTCACAGACGACAAGGGCGCGTGCTTGAGTGCTTGGCTGCATCAACTCCGTTGGGCAATTCGACCGGAGTATGGATCATGGAGCCGTGACGAAGTGGACGAAGAAGGCGGCTCCGCTCGAGCAGTCGGAGCGTGAGCCCGAGCTTTCGGCGTACCAGCGAGCGATGCGGGACCGGCTTCTCGCGGCTCCCGTGGTGCCCGCGCCCGAACCCTGGCGGCCCGTCTTCGAGTGCGCATACGGCGTTCCAATCGGCGGACTGATCGGGATCGGCTTCGCGACGCATCCCGACAGCGGCCACGATCTGGTGATGGTCGTCTCTCACGACGGTCACGGTCTCTTCGACGCCGTCACGGGGGAGAAGATCGCCAGGGACCGCGACCCCGGCCCCGAGGACAGCACCCCCGACGGGGCCGCCGATCTGTCCTGCCCAGGGCTGGGGCCGATAGCCGGGAGCCGCGTGCGCATCGCGGGGCTCTTCGGTGGAGGGCTGCACACCACCACCGGGGACGGATGGTCGCTGGAGGTCGTCACCCCGGCCTGGCCGAACGAGCGTGTCCTGCTGTCCCTCGACGGCGGACTGCCCCACGCGGGTCCGCACGGAGAGCGGTGGTGGCACATCTTCCACTCGGACTACTCCACATTCCGCACAGCCGGCTTCTCGCCTTCCGGACGCACCATCGCCGTGGCGACGAGCAGCGACCTCTCCCTGTGGACGCGCGGGCCGGCCGACACCCTCTCCGGTAGTACCCGCGCCTGACTTCCGGACAGCACTGGGACGAAGCGAGTCACACATCGAACTGGTTCCGCTCGACCGCGGCATCGGCCGGCGGGGCGAGGCCGCTGCGGCGTCGAGCCAGATCGTGGAAGCTCGTTGATCGTGCGGCCACCGCGCGGCCCCGGCCGTCCGGCCCGCTTCCCGGGACGCGGGCCGGACGGCAGTCGGGCCACCGGGTCCTGCGACAGCGTCGAGGCAGGTGCCGGTGCGTCGGGCGACGGTTCCTGCCGACGGACGCGGACGCGGTCGGCAGGACGGGCGGCACGTCGCGCCGTCAGGGGTTCCAGTAGACCGTGACGAAGGCCCGGTCGAAGCGTCGTGCCGCCAGGTCCTCGCGCTGGATCACCCAGTGGACGGTGGAACCCTCGTACCGCGCCACGTCCTCACCGGCGAACCAGTCGGCGAGCAGCACCCAGTCCGCGGGGTCGGCCGAGACCGGTCCCTCCCAACTGCCCGACTCCACCGCCTGCGTGACGGTTGACACGGCGACCTCCACCGGGTCGACGTAAACGGCCTCCTCGTCCGCGTAACCGCCGAGCTGCATCGGCCCGTCGGTGGCGATGTCGTCCTGCGTGTCCTCCCAGACGCTGACGAGCTCTTCGGCACGGGGGTGTCCCGGGACAAGCACAGAGCGCCGCTGCCCGGGAGGGGTGAGGTGCGTGTGGTACGGGAGCGACACGTCGACCCGCGCGCGCAGCGGCCCCTGAGGGTAACTGTCGAACATGGCCCGGTACTCGTCGACGTCTCCCGGATTCCAGGACTCGTGCTTGTCCCGCTCCGTGACGGGCGCGCCCTCGGGCACGTACACCACCTGGCCCGCGGACTCGGGGTATTCGCTCTCGGGCCAGGCGAAGAAGAGCAAGCGCCCGTCGCGTGGCAGGGGCAGGTCCGTCCCGTCGGCCGGAAGGGCCGCGAGGTCGATGGAGGCGACGAAGGGGGCCCCGGGGGTGGGCATGTCGGCGGGGAGTTCGAGCGGGCCGCCGAACCGGCCCACAACGGGTTCCGGCCCGTCCTCGCGTGTCAGGGTCACGCACGGGCGAGCGGTTGCCAGCCACCGCTCCACGTCGTCGGCCGGTATGCCTTGCGCCAGCGCCTTGTCACTGAAGGGGCGCAAACGGTCTCGCAGTTCAGTGTTCACGGGCGGACTCTAGGGGACGGCTCCGACAACGGCCTTGCCCCGTGTGGCCACGGCCGTCACGGGAGGCGGATTTCGGACCAGGCGTCGACGTCGCACTGTCCGTCGGCATTGTTCCCCGCGCTCACCACTGTGCCGTCGGCGCGCAGGCCGAGGGTGTGCGTGGAACCGGCCGTCACAGCCACGACGTCGGACCAACCGCCGACCTCGCACTGGCCGTCATGGTTGTGGCCCACTGCGAGGACTCCCCCGGACGCGGTGACCCCGACGGTGTGGTGACTGCCCGCGTCGAGTGCCACCACGTCCTCCCAGTCGTCGACCGCACACGCCCCGCTTGCCCGCTCTCCGGTCGCCACCGCCCGCCCGTCGGCCCGGAGCCCGACGGTATGGAGACATCCGGCCGCGACGGCGGTCAGGTCACGCCACCCCTCGACGGCACATTGCCCGCGTCGGTTGTTCCCGGCGGCCAGTGCGGAACCGTCCGCCGTGACACCGACCGAGTGCCAGTCACCACACGACACGGCGACCACCTCGGTCCACGACCGCACGTCGCACTGGCCTTCCGTAGGTCGGCCGACTGCCAGCACACGACCGTTCTCCAGAAGTCCGAGCGTGCGGCGCCAGCCCGCGGCCACAGCCACGACCCCTCGCCACCGGGCGACATCGCACTGCCCGTCGCCGTCCCACCCCGTCGCCAGCACGGTGCCGTCCGACCGGAGACCCACCGTGTGCGACTTGCCGGTGTTCGACGCGGTATGAACGTTGCCGGCTGCCACCGCGACGACGTCTTGCCACTGCCCGACACGGCATTCGGCGGCCGCGGAGTTGCCCACCGCGAGAACGGTTCCGTCACCGCGCCGTCCGACCGAATGACGCCTCCCGGCCGCCAACACCGACGAGTGAGCGAGCATTTCGCCTCCGTGCACGCGAGTCCACGACATGGGTTCGCACCCTACGTCGTCGCCCCTGAGCGGCAGCGGATCAGGGCCCGCCGACCGACGAATACGGCGCCCAGCCCCAGCGGCACGGCCACGACGGCGCCGACGAGTCCGTTACCGGTACCGGGACCGCCGCTCGCGGTGGCCAGGTGCAGCACCGCCAGAACCGTGCCGAGCGCTCCCATCGCGATGGCCGCCATCCCGCCCGCGCGCACGTTGCCGCCACTGACGCGGCGGCCGGCGCGGGTCAGGGCAAGCCAGCCGACGGCCAGCCCGATCGCGCCGACTGCGAGAGCCAAGTTCGCCCCTGTCCTCCCGTCACCGATGATCCCGCCCTCGGCGGCCGCCACCAGTGCCGCTGAAGCACCCATGTCGCTCCCCTCCCTGCTCTTCAGATCCTCGGTCGCCGCTTCCGACGATCGATGCAGTCCGAGCATGCGCGTCGGCCTTCCTTCCGGTCGTCCAGCAGACGGAGGCACTTCGCACCCCCGCCGCTGCGGCATCCGGATACCGCAGCGGTGGCACGAGGGGAGGCCCCCTACCGCACACGCGGTAGCCGACCGCTCGTCCTTGAGCCGGACTCCCCCACAGCGGCGTCCCGCTACGGTGCGCCCATGGACAAAGGACGGTTCGCTGTCCCGGCCGAAGTCACCCAATGGGCGACCGCGTTGGGCGTGGCGGCGCTGCTGCTGGGCACGGGGCTGTCCGCGCCCCACCCGTCGGGAGTGCGCGAACTGCTCGGCTCGGCACTGCTGGCGGCCGGTGGGCTGGTCCTGGCCGCGCGCCGACGGGCGCCGCTCGTGGTCCTGGCCGTCACCGGGCTGTGCGCGGTGGGCTGGCTGGCATCGGGGTTCCACGCGCTCGCCGTCTCCTACCTGGTGGCGGTCCACAGCGCGGTACGTGCCGGGCACCGCACCGTCACGCTGGCCGTCTCCGCAGGCCTCCTCGTCGCACTCCACCTCACCGCCCTGGCCTTCCACGACGGGAACCTGCGCGAGATCATGGGGCAGGCCCGGAGCACCCTGGAGATCGCCTGGCTGATCGCCGCCATCGCCGCCGGGGAAGCGGTGCGGCAAGCCGAACGGCGGGCCGACGAAGCCGAACGCACACGTGAGGAGACCGCGCGCCGCCGGGCCGACGACGAGCGGCTGCGCATCGCCCGGGAACTGCACGACTCCCTCACCCACCAGATCTCCGTCATCAAGGTGCAGTCCGAGGTCGCCGTCCATGTGGCCAGGCGTCGCGGCGAGCAGGTGCCGGAGGCGCTGCTCGCGATCCAGGAAGCCGGCCGGGAAGCGAGCCGGGAGCTGCGGGCGACCCTTGAGGTGCTGCGCGACGACGACACCGCCCCGCCGCACGGACTCGACCATGTGAACGACCTGGTCAAACGCTTCCACGGACCCGACTTGGAGACGACCCTCACGGTCGAGGGACGTCCGCACGAGGTGCCGGCCGCGGTGGGCCGAGCCGCTTACCGGATCGTTCAGGAGTCGCTCACCAACGTCACCAGGCACGCCGCGGCGACCACTGCCTCGGTGCTCATCGACCATCGGACACCGGGCGTGCTCGCCATCCGCGTCGACGACAACGGGAAGGCCGCCGCGCGCCCCGTACCGACGCCCGGTCTCGGGCTGCTCGGCATGCGCGAACGGGTCACAGCGCTGGGGGGCCGTCTGCGCGCCGAGCCGCGTGACACGGGCGGCTTCACCGTCCAGGCCGAACTGCCCACGGACGGAGCTCAGTGATCCGGGTCCTGCTTGTCGACGACCAGCCGCTCATCCGCAGCGGCTTCCGCGCGCTGCTCGACCTCGAGGACGACATCGAGGTGGTGGCGGAGGCCGCCGACGGCCGGGAGTGCTTGGCACTCGTCGAGGAGCACCAACCTGACGTCGCTCTCGTCGACATCCAGATGCCCGTCATGGACGGCATCGAGGCGACCCGGCGCATTGCCGCGGATCCGGCCCTGGCTGGCGTCCATGTCGTCATGCTGACCAACTACGGCATGGACGAGTACGTCTTCGAGGCGCTGCGCGCCGGTGCCGCCGGCTTCCTGGTCAAGGACATCCTGCCGGAGGACTTCCTGCACGCCGTACGCGTCGCCGCCCGCGGTGACGCCTTGCTCGCGCCCTCCCTCACCCGCCGGCTCATCGGCCGTTACGTCACCCAGCATCCGCCCGCCCGCATCGGCAGCGCCCTGGTGAGTCTGACCGCCCGTGAACGCGAGGCGGTCGCCCTGGCCGCGCACGGTCTGTCCAACGACGAGATCGCCGGCCGCCTGGTCATCAGCCCGGCAACCGCCAAGACCCACATCAACCGAGCCATGGCCAAGCTCCACGCCCGCGACCGCGCCCAACTCGTGGTCCTTGCCTATCAAAGCGGGCTGGTGACTCCGCGGGGCACCTGACGCCGCACACCGCGCTGCGGTGAAGGTAGGCCATGACGTCTGCGCGTGCGGTCATGGGCCGGCGTCTTTGCCCGCGGGGTGCTGATCAGACGTCGTGCAGCTGGACGGTGGTACCGGGCTCGACGCGCTCGACCGGGATGCCGGTCAGGCCCTTCTCTCCGAGAAGCGTGGCGGTGGAGTGCCGGCCGAGGTCGCTGAGCATGAGTTCGTGGATCTGGATGACCCGCTCGGGCTTGACCGTGCGGACGAAGTCGGCGGCTTCGCCGAGCTTCGTCCAGGGGCCGCTGGTCGGCAGCAACAGCGTGCGCACCGAGGCGTCGGGCGCGAAGTAGGCGTCGCCGGGGTGATAGACGGCTCCGTCGTCGATGAGGTAACCGACGTTGTCGGGGCACGGGATGTCGGCATGGATCTGCGCGTGGCGGTGGCCGTGGACGGTGACGGTGAGGGAACCGACGCCGAAGGTGTCACCTGCGCTGACGGCGTGGACGCGCCCGTCGTGGCTGCCGAGGGTGGCCGCGACCGTGGCCGTGCCGTAGACCTGCAGGCCGGGCTGGGCCTCGAGGGCCGCGGCGACGAGTTTCTCGTCGAAGTGGTCGAAGTGTTCGTGGGTGATCAGGACGGCGTGAGCCTGGCTGACGGCCTCCGCCGCGTCCGGCGTGAGGGTGCCGGGGTCGATGACCAGGCGGGTGCCGTCCTTGTCCAGGGCGACGCAGGCGTGGGCGTGCTTGGTGAGCTTCATGGTGGGTTCTTTCCGAGCTCCGACAACGTTCTACAACCAAACTGTACAGTACGGCTGTAGACAGCCGACCCCGGAGACCCCCGTCCGACATGCAGCCAAGCTGTACAGTTCGGTTGATCAATCCAGATATGCTCTGGCCTTGTGGATGACAAGCAGCTGGCTGAGGAACTGCGTCTGACGATCGGGCAGCTCGTACGCAGCGTGCGCGCTGCCGACACGATGCCGCCCGGCGAGGCCGCCATCCTGGGCTACCTGGACCGCAGCGGCCCGCTGACCACCGCGGACGTCGCACAACAGCGTGGGGTCAGTCACCAGTCGGCTGCCAAGGCGGTCAAAGAGCTGCTGGCCCGGGGCCTTGTGCGCGCCGAGGCACACCCCAGCGACGGGCGCAAGGTGCTGCTCCACCTGACGTCCACGGGACGTGACCGTCTGGCCGAAGAGCGCCAACGGCGTGCCGACTGGCTCGGCACCGCGATCGACGGTGCCCTCAGTCCGGGTGAACGCAGGACGCTGGAGGCGGCGTTGCCTCTGCTGTCACGGCTCGCCTCACACCTGGCCGGCAACTAGTCCACGCCTCGATTGTTCCGGGGACCGGTCCGAGCTCGTTGTCCATGGGACGCGGAGCGGCATATGTTGGCCGGATGAGCGAGCGCCCGCTGCAGGAGCCGACCCTGCTGATCCTCACGGCACTGGCCGACCGGCCCCGCCACGGCTACGCCGTCACGCAGGAGGTGAAGGCGCTGTCCGAGGGCCGTGTCGTCCTGCGCACCGGCACGCTCTACGGCGCCCTCGACCGTCTCCTGAAGGACGGCCTGATCGAAGTGCACCGCGAGGAGATCGTCGACGGGCGGGCCCGGAAGGTCTACGCCCTCGCGCCGCCCGGGCGGGAGACCCTGTCGGCGGCGGCCGAGCGGATGGCGGCGACGGCCCGCGAGGCCACCCGCCGGCTCGGGATCTCCGGCCGCACGGTGCCACAGGGGTGATCGGTCCGGTCCTGCGTCTGTATCCGCGGCGGTACCGGCTCGAGGCCGGGGAGGAGATCCTCGCCGTGTACCGGGAGTCGGTGGCCGGCGCCGGCGCCGTGGAGCGCGTCAGGGAGGTTGCCGACATCGCCGGGCACGCCCTGCGGATGCGGCTCGGGGTGAGTTCCGCGACCGGCGCCGGACGCCTGCTGGCGGAGGCGGCCCCGCAGGTCGCCGGTGTGGCGGCGGCCTACTGCGGACTGCACGTGAGTCGCTGGTACGTGGCGGGGTCCCTGTCGCCCGCCTTCCCGCCCTTCGAGGCCGATACCTGGACCGTGCGGCTGTTCGCGTCCGCGCTGGTGGCCGTCGGTGCCGTCACCGCACTGACGAGCACGTGGCGCGCGGGGGCGTGCGCGACGGCCGTCGGACTGGTGGTTCTGGCGGTCGCGACCGTCGTCAGCGGGCCCGACTTCGGCGATCCCGTGGTCACGCCCGTCATGGCGCTGCTCGCGGCGCTGGCCCTGGCGTCCGCCCCTCCCGACCTGCCGCCCGACGCGCGGGCCCGGGCCACGGCGGGGGTCGTGGCCGCCGTGGTGTGGCTGCCCGTCACCTTGCTGTACGCCGGCTTCCTGCCGGTGAGCACGGACTACGGCCTGTGGCCGCTGCTGGTCCTCGCGGCCTCCGGTGTCGGACGCGCCCTGCGGCACCGGTCACTCAGTCTCACCGCCACGGCCGCGACAGCCGTCGCCTGCCCACTGTTCCTCGCCTACGCCCACACGGTCGGCCCCTGAGCGCCCCTCCCCCACGGGTCCGGAACGCCACCGCTCCACGTGCTCCGGACCCTGCACTGCCCGCATAGTCAGTTGAACGACATATACTCTTGAGCGTCCTGTCAGAATCCGGGACGTCCAGCTCGCGTGCCCGCCACCCGGACGCGCCGACACCGGGGTGATCACTCGATGCCGTTCACGCTCTCCCACCCGGCCGCCGTACTGCCGTTGCTCCGCCTCCCGTTCTCACCGGCCGCCCTGGTCTGCGGGTCCCTGGCTCCGGACGTGCCGTACTTCCTCGGCACGGCCGGTATTCCGGTCAGCGCGCAGTCCTGGTACGAGCCGCTCCTCAACGCCACCACGTCCCACCAGGTGTCCGGCATCGGCGTGCCGACGGTGTTCGGAGCGCTGCTGTTGACGGCGTACGCGCTGGTGCGACGGCCGATGGCAGCCCTGCTGCCGACGGGGCTTTCCCCCGCCGACGGGTACGGACACGGACATGGGCGCGTCGGGGGCGTAGGGCGGGTGGTCCGGGTCCTGTTGTCGCTCGTGACCGGCATCATCACCCACCTCGTATGGGACTCCTTCACCCACGCCGACGGGTATCTGGTGACTCACCTCGGCGTCCTGCGATCCGATCTGGCCGGCGACGTCACGGTGGCTCGCGCCCTGCAGCACCTGAGCACCGCCGTGGGTCTCCTGGCCGTCGCGCTCTTCCTGTGGCGCAGGTCGCGCGGCGCCTCGACGGGGCGCGGCGTCGGGCGGGACACCCTGTCCAGGACCACCCGCCGCGCTTTGGCCGCCGCCCTGTCCGTCGCCGTTCTGGCCGGTGCCGCGGTCAACACGGCTCCCTTCTCCGACTACCGGGGAGGTCCTGGCCCGGCCGACCGGAACGGCACACGGGACGTGACGGAGGCGGTCCTGTCGGACTGGGTGACGGGCGGCGGCGCCGCTCTGGCCTGCGCGGTCCTGGCGTACGCCGGGGGGTGGTGGGTGCACAGAGCACTGCGCCGCACCACCGCCCGCCGGCCGGCGCTCGCAGAGTGAGGCGCGGGCCAGGCAGAACGTGCGGCGCACCCTCGTGGTGAGCAGGTCCCGTCACGCGTCGTCGGGGTCAGCCGGTCGGTGGTGCGGTTGTGTCGCGTGCGGGCAGGGTCAGACGGGTGCCTGTCCAACTGCTGCGGAGGCGGCGGTCGTGGGAGACGAGCAGGATCGTGCCGGGATAGTCGGCCAGGGCTTGTTCCAGGTCCTCGACGAGGGCCGGGGAGAGGTGGTTGGTGGGTTCGTCCAGGAGGAGGACGTCGCTGGGGCGGCTGAGCAGGCGGGCGAGTGCGAGGCGCCGGCGCTGGCCGGTGGACAGTTCGGTGACGCAGGCCGTGAGGCGTTCGGAGGTGAACAGGCCGAGTGCGAGGAGGCGTTCGGCGTGATCGTCGGGGTGGCCGGGGAGGCCGCGGGCGTAGGCCCCCAGTACCGTCTCCCCCGGCCTGCCCGGTGCCGGCTCCTGCGGGAGGTGGCCGATCCGGCCTCGGCGGGTGATCTGGCCGGTGTCCGGGGTGAGCCGGCCGACCAGGACTCGCAGCAAGGTGCTCTTGCCGGTGCCGTTGGCTCCGGTGATCAGGAGGCGGTCCCCGGCCTTGACGGTGAGGTCGGTGCGGGCGAGACGGCCGGTGACGGTGACGCCGGACGCCTCCAGGACGGTGCCGGGAAAGCGACGGCCTGCCGCGGGTGGGGTGGGGGTGAAGCGCAGTGGCTCGGGCGGCTTCGGCACCGGGTCGGCGAGCAGGCGGCGCAGGCGTTCCTCCGCGTTGCGGATCCTGCCGGCCACGGACTGCTGGACGCGGCCGGCGGCACGGTCGTACGCCATCTTGTTGCCGTCCTTCATCGCGCGCCCGGGGGCGACCCGGCGGGCGGTGACCGCGGCAGCTTCCCGTTGTGCGGCCACGTCCGCCTCCCAGTCGGCGTGGTCCTGTTCCCAGCGCCGGCGGGCGGCGGCCTTCTCGGCGAGGTAGCCGGTGTAGCCGTTGCCGTAGCGGGTGACGGTGCGGCGGTCGGCGTCGACCTCGAGGAGGGTGGTCGTGACGCGGTCGAGGAAGGTGCGGTCGTGGGACACCGCGACCGTGGTGCCGGGTCGGGTGCGCAGGTGGTCCTCGAGCCAGGTCAGGGCGTGGTCGTCGAGGTGGTTGGTCGGCTCGTCCAGCAGCAGCACCTCGGGGGACGCGGCCAGGAGTGCGGCCAGGCGGAGGCGGACCTGTTCGCCGCCGGAGAGGTCGCCGATGGCGCGGTCGCGGGGCAGGTGGCCCAGGCCCAGGCCGTGCAGGGCGCGGTCGACACGGGCGTCGGCCTCGTAGCCGCCGCGCAGTTCGAATGCGGTGAGCAGGTCGCCGTACTCGGCCATCACGCGGGAGACGCCGCTCGGGGTGTCGTCGCCGGGGCTGTCGTGGGTGGCCATGACGGCCTCCAGGTGGCGCATGCGGGCCTGCATGGCGCGCAGGTCGCTCAAGGCGTCGTCGACGGCCTGCTGGACGGTGTGGTGGGCGGGCAGGCGTGCGTCCTGCGGGAGGTGGCCGATACCGCCGTCCGCCTGCACGGTGACGGTGCCGCTGTCGGGCTGTTCGGCGCCGGCCAGCACGCGGAGGAGCGTGGTCTTGCCGGAGCCGTTCTCCCCGATGATGCCGGTGCGTTCGCCTGTGGTGAGGGTGCAGGTGACCGCGTCAAGGACGAGGCGGCCGTTGTACGACTTCGAGACGGAACGGGCGGTGATCTGCGTGGGCAAGGGAGGTCTCCTGGACGTTCGGGGGACGGACGGCCGCCGTGGCGGGCCGGCGGGTCGGGTGAGCGTCCGGGAAGAGCATCTCCACATCCTTACTGCGACAACAGTTGCATTAAGATGCTGTCATGACGGCAGGGGGCGCGGCAAGCGCAAAATTCGGAACGGCCGACGAGACCGCTGATGGGGCCGCCGACGGGGCCGGGAGGATCGGCCGGGTCGGCGGGACCGTGGTGCGGCGGCCTGGCGGGCGTAGTGCGCGGATCCGGGAGCACGTGCTGGGTGCGGTACGCGAGTTGCTGGTCGAGCAGGGGTTCGACGCGTTGAGTGTGGACGCGGTCGCCGAGCAGGCCGCCGTGCACCGCACGACCGTCTACCGGCGCTGGCGCGACGTGGGCGGACTCCTCGCCGACGTCCTCGACGCCGCCGGCAGCGACGGCTGGCAGCCGCCCGACACCGGCTCCCTCGAAGACGACCTGGCCGCCCTCAACGCCGAGGTGGAGGCCGGCCTCACCGATGAACCTGTCACCGCCGCGCTGATCGCCGCTTCCTTCCGCTCCCCCGAGGCGGCTTCGGCTCTTCAGCGGTTCTGGGAGGACCGGTACGCGCGGTGCGCGGTCGTGGTGGAACGGAGTGTGGCGCGGGGCGAGTGCCCTGTGGGGACGTGTTCGCGGAGGGTGCTCGTCGCGTCCACGGCACCGGTCTATCAGCAGATCCTGCTCATGCGGGGTGGCAACGATCCCCTCCTCGCCCGACAGGCGGCGCGTGGCGTGGCGCTGGCCGCGGCGGGCGGGGCGTTCGTCGACGGGCGGGAGGGGTAGCGCACTGCGCGACGACGGAGACGGCGCCTTTCCCCCTTGGGCGGCGGACGAAGGAGTCGGCCAGGCAGGCGAGCCGGCGAAATGTCACGGTGCTCAGCAGCCCGCTTCGGCGGTCTTCCGTGGGTCGTCCGCCGGGATGCGGGCAGTCAGCCGCCGTACCTGCTCCTCCACGGGAACGTCCAGGGTGACGATCAACTCGCACGGGTAGTGCTGCACGGTGGGTGCGAGCCAGGCCGTGATTTCCTCGGGGTGCAGTTCCGCGGCAGGCGGGAAGCGCAGCACGTAGCGGGTGAGCGCCAGGCCCACAGATGTTGACCCACATGCGTTGACCCACGACCGTTGGCGATGGGGAGGTCACCATGAACGGCACCGACACCGGCGAGGGCACCAGCCAGGCGGGGAGCCACACGCATCAGGTGGTCGTCGTCGGCGCCGGCCCCACCGGACTCCTCCTGGCAGGTGACCTCGCTGAATCAGGCGTCGCCGTCACCCTGCTGGAGAAGCGCCCGCGCAAGATCAGCAACCTCTCCCGCGCCTTCGGCGTGCACGCCCGCACCCTTGAGCAGCTCGACGCCCGCGGGCTCGCCGACGACCTGCTCGCCACCGGCAGCACCATCACCCGGCTCCGCCTCTTCCGCCGCCTTTCCCTCGACCTGAGCACGCTCCCCTCCCGCTTCCCGTTCCTCCTGATCACTCCCCAGTACGAGGTCGAGCGCCTGCTGGAGCGCCGGGCGCAGCGGCTCGGTGTCCGGTTCCAGTACGAGAACGAGCTCCTCGCGCTGCGGCAGGACGCCGACGGCGTCGACATCGACGTCCGCAACGGAGACGGATCGACCGTCACCCACCGTGCCGCCTACGTCGTCGGCACGGACGGCCACCACAGCGCCGTGCGCCGGGCGGTCGGCCAGCCCTTCCCCGGCGTCTCCGTCATCACCTCCCTGTTCCTCGCGGACGTCCGGCTCGCCGAGAAGCCCGAGACCGTGCTGACCGTCGACGGGGCGGGCGACGTGTTCGCGATGATCGTCTCGTTCGGCGACGGCTGGTACCGGGTGATGGGCTGGGACCGCCGCCACGAGGTCCCCGACGACGCACCGCTCGATCTCGCCGAGGTCAAGGACGTCACCCGACGCGCCCTGGGCACCGACTACGGCATGCACGGCGCCCGCTGGCTCTCCCGCTTCCACAGCGACGAACGCCAGGCACCCGCGTACCGGGTCGGGCGGGTCTTCCTCGCCGGCGACGCCGCGCACATCCACTCGCCGGCCGGCGGGCAGGGCATGAACACCGGCCTGCAGGACGCGGCCAACCTCGGCTGGAAGCTCGCGGCCGTCGTCACGGGGCAGGCGTCCGACAGCCTCCTCGACACCTACCAGGCCGAACGACACCCGGTCGGCAAGGCGGTTCTGCGCAGCAGCGGCGGTCTCGTCCGGCTGGCCCGGGCGCAGAACCCGGCTCTGCGCGCGGTACGCGCCGTCGTCTCGGCCTTCGTCAACGCCGCCGCGCCCGCCCGGGCCAAGGCGCTGGCCCAGCTCACCGGCATCGGTTACCGCTACCCCGCCCCGCGTGGCGCCCACCGCCTCGTCGGAACCAGGGCCCCGGATGTCGGCCTCGGCAGCGGTCAGCGCCTGTACGAGACGCTGCGTGGTGGCCGCTTCGTCCTCATCACCCCGCGCTCCCCGCACCCTCGGCCCGGCGCGGCCCCGGACGCTGACGGCGACTCCCTGCCGGTCGTCGAGCACTGGGCCGGCGACCGTCGTACCGCCGTGCTCGTCCGCCCCGACGGTTACGTCGCCTGGGCAGCGGACGACGCCAATACCGACGTCCTGGAGACCGCCCTGGCCTCGCGATTCCCCACCGTCGACTGATCGTCGAGGCCCATGAAAGACCCGTGAGCCTCTGGTCGCCGCACGACACACGTCCCCCACCACACGACCAGGATCGACGATCAGGAGTTCGCCTCACACTTTTCCGGCCTGCGTCGTCATGTTGGCGAGGGCAGCGACTGGCGCCCCGGAACGGAGTGAGGAAATGAAGGTTTTCATCGCTGGTGGGCGCGGCCGTGTGGGGTCCCGCCTCGCTGACCGCCTGGAGGCCAAGGACATCGAGGTGGTCTCAGGCGGGCTGGAGGACGGAATCGATGTGATCTCGGGTCGGGGGCTCGCCGAGGCCCTCGTCGGGGTCGACACCGTCGTGAACGTCCTCAACACCCCCCGCTTCGATGCGGAGGGGGCGATCTCGTTCTTCGAGGGAGCGATCAGCAACCTGACCGCGGAGGGCGAGCAGGCAGGTGTACGTCATCACATCGTGCTCTCCATCGTCGGCGTCGGGGAAGGGGACGCGTCCGACATCGGGTACTACCTCGGCAAGGTGGCGCAGGAGAAGGCGGTGCGATCCGCTTCCATCCCCGCCACCATCATTCGGGCCACTCAGTTCCAGAGCTACATTCCAATCCTCATCGACCAGCACACTGTGGACGGGAAGGTCCTCGCTCCGAGGTCGTTCATCCAGCCCGTCGAGCTGGACGAGGTCATCGACCTGCTCGTCGAGGCCGTCACGACGCTGGAGCCGGGAAGTGTGGTCGAGATCGCTGGACCCGATCGCTTTTACCACGACGACCTTTTCCGTGCCACTCTGGCCCATCGCGGGGACGATCGTGAGGTTGTGACCGTGGACGGACAGGGGCCTCTTGATGCCATGGTTCCGCGCGGCGCGCACCGGACAGGCGGCGTCCGGTACCCGATTTCGGGAATTCCCACCGTCTGAATGCGAAAATGGGAGACGGCCGTCTGCCTGTCGGCGATAGGCCAGGCGTGCCGCGCTCCACTGGGAAAGGGTGCCCCATGTCGGAAGATGTCCCTGCCGAATCAGCGAAGTTCGGAGGATCCGGGCATGATGAATCACAGGATCTCGATTCGGTCATGGCGGAGCGACATCGCCTGCTGTCGCTAGCGTTTCGCATGATGGGCACCCTGGCCGACGCCGAGGACGTCGTGCAGGAGACGTATGTGAGGTGGTATCGCCTTGAGCCCGAGGAACGCGACGAGATCGCCGTGCCTGCGGCATGGCTCATGCGCGTCGCGAGCCGCATCTCACTCGACCTGCTGGGTTCCGCGCGGGCGCGGCGTGAGACGTACGTCGGGCAGTGGCTGCCGGAGCCAGTACCGGCTGACCTCTTTTCCGACACGGCGAAACCGCTACTGAACTCCAGCAATCTGGCTATTGATCCTCTCGACCGTGTCACCCTCGATGACGCCGTCAGCATGGCATTGCTGACAGTCCTCGAGGCCATGACCCCTGCGGAGCGTGTGACGTTCGTACTGCATGATGTGTTCGGCGTCCCGTTCGACGAAATCGCTGGAATCGTAGGTCGCTCGGCCGCGGCGACAAGGCAATTGGCCACGTCCGCACGCCGCCACGTTCGACGAGGAAGGCGCGCGCAGGTTTCTCCGCACCAGCATGACGAGGTCGTTCGGGCGTTCCGTGATGCCGCAGTCGGAGGGCACATCGAGGACCTGCTCCGCGTGTTGGCTCCACATGTCGAACTACGGGTGGACGGCGGTGGCTTCGTCAATGCCGCACCACAGGTCATCCGTGGGTCGGATCATGTCGCCCGATGGTTCATGGGAGTGTTGCGCAAACAGCCAGCCCTCCGCCTTGAGCGACGCGAGACAGCTGACGGCCTCGGTTACGTCATTCGAGATGAGGAGCGCCGACACGGGCTGGCTACCTTCGACGTCAGTGATGAGTGCGTCACGCATGTGTGGCTGATGCTGAACCCGACGAAGCTGACGAATTGGTCACTCGACTAAGAGCTCGTCCCATTCGGTTGGGCAGGTCGAAATTCCCCTGACGCGATGACGATCACGTCAGGGGATGCGACAACGGGACGGCAGTACGGCACCGTACCGGCACACGCAGAAATGAACCACTGTCTCAGGCAGGGGCGTGGCGGCGGGTGCTCGACACGGCGTGCGGGGCGGCGTGGTGGACAGGACGGCCGGTGGCCGGGACCGCGACGCGTCGCAGGGAGACAGTCGCCGTGACGAACAGAGCGGTGAAGACGGCCAGGAGAAGGACGGAGACCCACATCTGCCGGCCGCCGGGAGCCTGCCAGCCGCTCCAGGCGGCGGAACCTGCCCACAACAGCATCGCCGCAGCGTAGAAGGAACGGATACGACGCAGCTGCCGCACTGCCCGCAGGAACTGAATGCGTTCGGTCTTCGGTGCCATGCGCCCCCGTGTACCCCCGAACGCTGAACCCATCAGGTCCAGGACGAGATCTTTCGGGGCGGATGCCACGGTCACCGCGGGGCATCACCGCAAGAGGGCGCCGAAGGCGGTGCGGGGCGGACGGGGACGCATCGACCACGCCGCGCACACCATGACAGGTACGGCGACGACGGGCACGGTCCACCACGGGATGCCGCTCCACACGGCCGGCAGCCCCGTGCCGAAACACACCCCGATGGCGGTGAACAGCAGCCGCCTGCCGTACGGCTCCCAGGTGAAGGGCTCCACGTCACGGGGTTTGGCCAGCCGCACCACGGGGGGCCCTCGCCCGTGTCGTCATCATGTGCCTCCTCGGCCTCAGCTTTCATCAGCGGCGAGCAGGCAGACCAGAAGGCCGAACGGCAGGTTGGAAGTGGGCGTTGCTGCCGAGTTCCGGCAACTCCAGCCAGGTGGCGCCCAGGCGGAGCGGGGACCCTCACTGTTTCGGCTGTTGTTACGGCCTACTCGACGGCATGTGTGTACAGCCAACGCGACAACCGGTGAGCCGAGTCGAACACATCCCACCGGTTGCTCGTGCTGTCGTTCGGGCCGCCGCCCTGGCCCTCCCCCACCGCGATGCCCTCCTCCATCGTGTCGAGGGGCGCGTGCGGCCGGCTCCAGAAGGAGATCGTCCGCGACACGACCGTTCGGACCACGAGCCGTCTCCTGGTGTTCATCCGCCCGGCCCGGCATGATCGCCGACGGTCCCTAACGTCCCCGCCATGCCACGTACTTCACTCATCTCCCCGTCGGCCCGCACCGCGCGACCACGGCATGCTCGGCGCTCTCGCGTCGCGCTCCTCACCTCCGTACTGCTCGCCGTGTCCCTTCCCACGATCGCCAGCGCCGAGGACTCGACCCCATCCGCCGAAGCCGACACGCCGGCAGGCCGGGTGGTCCTCTCCACCGACTTCTCCGGGGCCTCGCTGCCTCAGGGCTTCAAGGCCGTGGAGGGTGTCTGGCAGGTCAAGGACGGTCGGCTGTACGGCAGTTCCGCGAACGCCTCGCAGCTGAGCCGGATCACCTTCGGCGAACACCTCAACGACTTCCGGATCGAGGTCACCGCCCGCTTCGAGTCGGTCGTCGACGCCGCGCGCTGGACCGCCATGGGGCTCGACCTACCGGCGAGCGGAGCCGTCCCGTGGTCCGTCGCCACCATGCGGTCCGGGACCACCGCGGCCAACGGCCTGGAGTTCGCCCAGCGCACCCCGGCGAACGCCTGGAACGTCACCGACACCCACGCGGCGCCGGCCGCAGCGGGCACGGGCAAGGACGTGAAGATAGCCGCCGAAGTCCATGGCACCAAGGCCGTCTGGTACTTCGACGGCAAGGAGGTCATGCGGACCTCCAAGGTCACCCGCTCCGCCGACGGCGTCCAGGGCCTGCTCGTCAACGGGGCCTCGGTCTCCTACGACGATCTCACGGTGACCGAGCTTCCGCCGCAGAGCTACATCCGTGCGGCCGGGGCACCGCTGACCGTCGTCGCCCATCGCGGTGCCTCCTCGGCCGCCCCCGAGAACACCCTCGCGTCGCAGGAGATCGCCCGCCGGGGCGGTGCCGACTTCATCGAGAACGACGTCCAGCCCAGCAAGGACGGCGTGCCGTACGTCATCCACGACGGCACCGTGGACCGCACCACCGACGGCAGCGGTGCCGTCCGGTCGCTGACGTCCGCGCAGATCGACGCGCTCGACGCGGGCTCCTGGTTCGCGCCGCACTACAAGGGGGCGCGCGTCCCGACGCTGGCGGCTCAGCTGGACGACCTGCGCACGCGTGGCGGCGACCTTCTGCTGGAGATCAAGGGCGCGCACACGAAGGATGAGGTGGCCACCATCGTGGACACCATCCGCGACCACGGCATGACCGGACGCGTGTTCGTGCAGAGCTTCGAGGTGGACGCCCTGCGCTACACCCACGAACTCGCTCCCGATCTGCCGCTCGGCCTGCTGCGCAGCACCCTCGACGCCGACCCGGTCGCCATCGCGAAGGAATTGCACCTGGCCGCGTACAACCCGGAGGACGGCGCGCTCAGCAAGAAGCCGTCCGTCATCGCCGACCTGCACAAGGCCGGTGTGGCCGTGATGGTGTGGACCGTGGACTCCGCCGACCGCTGGAAGGCGTTGGAGAGCGCGGGTGTTGACGGCGTCATCACCAACCGGCCGACCGAGCTGAACGGATGGAACAGCGCGTTCCGGCAGAGTCAGGCGGTGCCCCCGGCCAAGCCCGCGGTCCGCATAACCTCCCCCGCCGCCGACGCCGTGCTGGACCGCGCGCAGTCGCCGGTGCCGACGGTGCAGAGCGACCGCAGCACGTCGGTGACGCTCACTCTGGACGGCCGTTCCGTCCCGGCCGGCAAGCCCCTGGAGCTGGCCACCCTCGCGGCCGGAGCGCACACCCTGCGCGCCGTGGCGTCAGGCGAGGGCGGCACCGCCGAGGACACGATGACCTTCACCCTCAAGGCCACACCGACCGGCCTGGCCCACCTCATCCTCACCTCGGGCGCCAAGGACTCCGCCGTCAGCTCGATGACGGCCATGCTCGGGCTCAAGCAGTACTCGCTGCTGGCGACGTGGGCGAAGGTGCAGTCGGGCAAGTCCCTGAGCAAGGAGCGGGCGGCGCTCATCGTCGAGGACGCCCGCGCCCTCGCCACCACCCGCTGACCCACCTCGTCCCACCCGACGGCCTTCGCGGGTGTGGGGCAGAGCTCTGACACTGGTGGTCCACTGGTCGTGGGGGGGGGGGGCCCCCCCCCACCCCCCCCCCCCCCCCCCCCCGGGGCGGCCCCCCCCGCCGCGCCCGGGCGCCCGCCCCGGGGGGGCCCCCGGACGGCCCCAGGCCGCCCCCCCGGGCGCGGGGCCCCC
>NZ_JBITSH010000024.1:0-79676 GCF_044540535.1 Streptomyces sp. NPDC085937
CTGTAGCCGGCGTTGCCCCAGCGGGGGCGGCTTTTCGTACACCGATGGGCCTCCCTGCCTTGGGTAATGTGCGCGGGTGGGCCCGGCCCCGGGTCCGCGCGGGGCGCCAGTGGAACAGCGCCCCGCGCGGCCCGTGTGAGTGGTACGGGGGTGATCAGCCGGTGAAGGTGCCGGACTTGACCGTGGCCCAGTCGCCGCCCTTGACGGTGTAGACGGTGAGCTGCTTGTTGGTCGCGTCACCGAACTCGTCGAAGGAGACCTTGCCGGTCACGCCGTCGAAGGAGACGTTCTGCATGGTGTCGACGACCTTGGAGCGGGCGTCGTCGGGGAGCTTGCCGTCGTTGTCCTCGACGACCTTCTTGACGGCCTCGATGATCGCCCAGGCGGAGTCGTAGGAGTAGCCGCCGTAGGCCTCGAAGGCCTCCTTGTAGCCCTCGGCCTTGTAGTTCGCGACGAACTCCTTGGCGGACGGCAGTGTCTCGACGGGCGCGCCGACGGAGGTGGCGAGGTCGCCGACGCCCGAGGCGCCGGACAGCTTGATGAAGTCGGCGCTGTAGATGCCGTCACCGCCGACCAGCGGGATCTTGGCGCCGGCTTCCTTGATCTGCTTGCTCAGCGGGCCGGCCTGCGGGTATTCGCCGCCGTAGTAGACGACGTCGGCGCCGGAGTTCTTGACCTTCGTCGCGACCGCGCTGAAGTCCTTGCTCTCCGGGTTGATGTGCTCGGTGCCGACCACCTGGCCGCCGAGCTTCTTGAACTCCTCGGTGAAGGTGGCGGCCAGACCGGCGCCGTAGGTCTTCTTGTCGTCGATGACGAAGACCTTCTTCTTCTTGGCGTCGTTGTAGACGTACTGCGCGGCGAACGGGCCCTGGATGGCGTCCGTGGTCGCGGTACGGAAGTACGACTTGTACGGCCGGACCTTCTCCTTGGCCCAGTTGACGCCCTGGGTGAGGGCGGGGTTGGTGTTGGCCGGGGAGACCTCGACGAGCTTGGCGGTGTCGAAGACCTTCTGCATCGCCTCGCCGACGGAGGAGTTCAGCGGGCCGACGACACCGAGCACGTCCTTGTTGGCGACGAGCTTGGTGGCGTTCTGCTGGCCGACGGAGGCCTGGCCCTGGTCGTCGAGGGCCTCGATCTTGAAGGTGACGCCCTCGACGTACTTCTCCTTGTTGGCGGTCTTCGCGGCGAGGTCCACGGAGTTCTTGATGCCGAGGCCGAGCGCGGAGAGGTCGCCGGTCAGCGGCGCGTCGACGCCGATGATCACGGTGGTGCCACCGTTGCCGGAGTCCGAGCTGCCGCCGCCGTCGTCGTCGCGTGAGCCGCAGGCGGTGAGGGTGAGTGCACCCGCCGCCAGGGCGGCGGTGATGGCGATGAGCGAACGTTGACGCACGATCCAGTCCTTTCCCCTGACAGCCGTTTCCCGGTGGAGACGGCCGAGTCGAGCGCTGGGCCGAGTGAGAATCAGGCGGCGCGGTGACTGGCCGTGACTCTAAGCGTGTGTGGGGAATGCGGAGGAGACTCTGGCCAAGGCTGTGACGCTCTTGTTATGACACGACGTATTGCAGAGCGGTACTGAGTGGGGGGAAGAGCAGAATTCCCGCCGTTTTGCCCTGTCCGCATCGTGAGAAACCGCAGGACTCGGCGGGGGTGGTTCAGGTGTATCAGGCGTTTTGCTGATTACCGGAATTCGTTGCTGCAGGCTACCTGCAGGGCCTGCGACAGGTCTTGTGCGTACCGGGCTCCCAGGATGAAGCTGTGCACCTCCTTTGCACGCGTGTTACGCAGTGTTACATCCAGGAAAGGGAGCCCGGCGTTCCGTGGCACTTTCCCGCATTCCGTCACCTCTGCAGTCACGGTGATCTTGCGTGGCGATCCGCTTTTCACCCCGAAAGGGACGGCTGGGGTGGAGGTGAGGGACAGGCCCGCGTAGGGCTGGGAAATGTGCAGAACGGTCACCGGAGGGCCGGATTCCATAAATGCTTGTATTGTGAATTCAAAAGTTCGCAAAGCCCCTTGTGAGCCTCTGACCTGCATGTCCAGGTACGCGAAGGCGGTCACCTGGCTCGGGAACGGAGGCTCGGGAGGTGGTTCAGGGCGGGGCCGTGTGAGGTACAGGGACGCGCCGCCGGCCAGGACGGCCACGGCGACAAGGGCGCCGGCCGCGGTCCTGCGACGGCGGGGCGACCACTGTGGGAGGAGCGCGCGCCGGGGGCCGGGGGCGGGGTCCGTGTCCTGGACGTGCGTGTCCCCCTCCGGCTCCACCGGACCGACCCCGCCCCCGCTCATCGCCAGGGCCCCTCTCCGGGCCCGCCGCCCCGGTACCACGCCTCGCACCCCTCGCGCGCCTGACGGTCGATCAACGTGTCGACGTCGTACTTCCCTTGGCGTCGGGCGGCCCGGGCGGCGTCCACCACCTCACGCAGGATCTCGTACTGGCCGCCGGACATCCCCATGGACTGGTAGTCGCCGTACCCGCGCCCGTCGAGCACCTCACGCGACCAGTGGCCGACGATGCTCACGCACAGGTCCACGTCGGAGGTCACCCGGGGTGACGGTGACGCGGGGACAGGCGTCGTCGAGGGGGCGCCGCGCGCCTGGCCCGAACCGACCGCGCCGCACCCGGCCACGGTCACCGTCAGGCCCGCCGCGAGCGCGGCCAGCAGAGGCACACCGAACGCCCCCGGCCAAGAGGTGCTGCCCCGTCCCATGCCCCGAAACGCTAAGGCGCCTGCGGACCGCAGGCAATGGCGGTGACGGGCACGGTGTCGCCGGGGAAACGGGGGAGTGGTGCGCGCGCGGCGGCCCGGAGGCGGTGTGTCGAGGTGGCCCGGGCGGGGCGCGGGGGGCGCGCGAGCGGTACGGGGCGGTCGGGAGTGCGGGGATGCGGGGCGATCAGGGGCGCAGGGCGGTGGGGGTGGTCCGGGGGGTGCAGGGCGGTGGGGGTGGTCAAGGGGGGGCGCGTGGTGACAGAGGGCGCGGTGCGGGGCGCTGCGCTCCCCGCACCGCCAACCGTCGTCAGCCCGCGGCCTTCTCCGCGTCGCCGGGCCGCGCGTCCCGCAGCAGGCAGGTCAGCCGGGCGGTGCACACCCGCTTGTCCGCCTCGTCGGTGATCACGATCTCGTACGTCGCCGTGGAACGCCCCCGGTGCACCGGGGTGGCGACGCCGGTGACGAGGCCGGAGCGCGCCCCGCGGTGGTGCGTGCAGTTGAGGTCCACCCCGACCGCGATCTTGTGCACGCCGCCGTGCAGCATCGAGCCGACGGAGCCCAGCGTCTCCGCCAGCACGGCGGACGCGCCGCCGTGCAGCAGGCCGTAGGGCTGGGTGTTGCCCTCCACCGGCATCGTCCCGACGACGCGCTCCGCCGACGCCTCCGTGATCTGCACGCCCATCCGCGTGCCCAGGTGGCCCGCCGAGAACAGCGCCCGCAGGTCCACACCGAGCGCGGCGTACTCGTCGATGACCTCCTGCGGGAACCTCACCTGCTGCGACTCTCCCATGGGCCCGGCTCCAATCGTCGTGCGTCGGTACGTCGGTACGTCTGTGTGCTGAGCGAACGCTCAGTCGGTCGCCGATTGTTCCAGACGCACCACGACCGACTTGCTGGCCGGGGTGTTGGAGGTGTCCGCGGTGGCGTCCAGCGGCACCAGCACGTTGGTCTCGGGGTAGTACGCGGCGGCACAGCCCCGGGCCGTCGGGTAGTGCACGACGCGGAAACCGGGCGCCCTGCGCTCCACACCGTCCTTCCACTCGCCGACCAGGTCGACGTAGGCGCCGTCCGCCAGCTTCAGCTCCCGCGCGTCCTCCGGGTTGACCAGCACCACCCGGCGGCCGTTCCTGATGCCCCGGTAACGGTCGTCCAGACCGTAGATCGTGGTGTTGTACTGGTCGTGCGAGCGCAGCGTCTGCAGCAGCAGCCGCCCCTCGGGCAGGTGCGGGTACTCCACCGGCGCCGCGGTGAAGTTGGCCTTGCCCGTGGCGGTGGGGAAGCGGCGCTCGTCGCGCGGGGCGTGCGGCAGGGCGAAGCCGCCGGGACGCGCCACGCGCGCGTTGAAGTCCTCGAAGCCGGGCACCACGCGCGCGATGCGGTCGCGGACCGTCGCGTAGTCCTTCTCGAACTCCTCCCACGGCACGTCGTCCTGCGGGCCCAGGACCCGGCGGGCCAGCCGGCACACGATGGCCGGCTCCGACAGCAGGTGCGAGCTCGCCGGATCCAGGCGCCCGCGCGAGGCGTGCACCATCCCCATCGAGTCCTCCACCGTCACGAACTGCTCGCCGCTCGCCTGCACATCGCGCTCGGTGCGGCCCAGCGTCGGCAGGATCAGGGCGCGCGCGCCCGTGACCGCGTGCGAGCGGTTCAGCTTCGTCGACACGTGCACGGTCAGCCGCGCCCGGCGCATCGCGGCCTCGGTGACCTCCGTGTCGGGGGAGGCGGAGACGAAGTTGCCGCCCATCGCGAAGAACACCTTCGCCTCGCCGTCACGCAGCGCGCGGATCGCCCGTACGACGTCGTAGCCGTGCGCACGGGGTGGCGCGAAGCCGAACTCCCGCTCCAGGGCGTCCAGGAACGCCGGCGCGGGCCGCTCGAAGATGCCCATCGTGCGGTCGCCCTGCACGTTGGAGTGACCGCGCACCGGGCACACGCCCGCGCCCGGACGGCCGATGTTGCCGCGCAGCAGCAGGAAGTTGACGATCTCGCGGATCATCGGCACCGAGTGCTTGTGCTGGGTCAGGCCCATCGCCCAGCAGACGACGATGCGTTCCGAGTCCAGCACCATGCGCAGGAAGCGTTCGACGTCCTCGCGTGCCAGGCCGGTCGCGGTGAGCGTCTCGTCCCAGTCGGCGGCGCGGGCGGCCTCGGCGAACGCGTGGAAACCGTGGGTGTGATCGCGGACGAACTCCTCGTCGACCGCGCCCGGGGTGTCCAGGATCAGCTTGTTGAGGAGACGGAAGAGGGCCTGGTCGCCGCCGATGCGGATCTGCAGGAACAGGTCGGTCAGCGTGGTGCCGGCGGTCAGGCCCTTGGGCGTCTGCGGGTTCTTGAAGCGCTCCAGGCCCGCCTCGGGCAGCGGGTTGACGCTCACCACGCGCGCGCCGTTCCGCTTGGCTTTCTCCAGGGCCGACAGCATGCGGGGGTGGTTGGTGCCCGGGTTCTGTCCGGCGACGACGATGAGGTCGGCCTGGTACAGGTCCTCCAGCAGGACGCTGCCCTTGCCGACGCCGATCGTCTCCGACAGGGCCGAGCCGGACGACTCGTGGCACATGTTGGAGCAGTCGGGCAGATTGTTGGTGCCGAGCTTGCGGGCGAAGAGCTGGTAGAGGAACGCGGCCTCGTTGCTGGTCCGGCCCGAGGTGTAGAAGACGGCCTCGTCGGGGGACGACAGCGCGGTCAGTTCCTCGGCGACGATGTCGAAGGCGCGCTCCCAGCTGACCGGCTCGTAGTGGTCGGCGCCCTCCGGGAGGTACATGGGGTGGGTCAGCCGGCCCTGCTGCCCCAGCCAGTAACCGCTGCGGCGGGCCAGGTCGGAGACGGGGTGCGCGGTGAAGAAGTCCGGGGTGACCCGGCGGAGTGTGGCCTCCTCGGCCACCGCCTTGGCGCCGTTCTCGCAGAACTCCGCCTTGTGCCGGTGCTCCGGCTCGGGCCAGGCGCAGCCCGGGCAGTCGAAGCCGTCCTTCTGGTTGACGCTGAGCAGCGTCAGCGCCGTGCGCCTCACACCCATCTGCTGGTGGGCCATGCGCAGCGAGTGGCCGACCGCGGGAAGTCCGGCGGCCGCCCGTTTCCGCTCGGCCACCTGCGGCGCGTCCTGAACCGGGTCACCCTGGGGTGGCTTCGTTGCCATCGCGCACTCCTGTTCACGCACATGTGTGAGGTGGATCTCTTCGATCCTCGCACGGGGGGAGGGACGGGCCTACGGTGCGGTCCGGTGGGGGCTGGGGTCGCGTGCCTGCGGCGCAGGGTCGTGCGGTCCGGTGGGGGCGGAGGTCGCGTGCCTGCGGCGCAGGGTTGCGGTGTGGTGGGGGCGGGCGTAGCGCCCACGGGCGGTGGGTGGTGCGGGGCCGGGGGGGGGGGGGGGGGGGGGGGGGGGGGGGGGGGGGGGGGGGGGGGGGGGTCGCGCCCCGGGGGGGGGGGGGGGGGGGGGCGGGGGGGGGGGCGGTCGTCCTCGGTCTGGCGCGAGAGTGCGTCCCGGGAGGCACAGGGCGCGGACGCGCCAGCCGCTGCGGGCGCCCACCCCCACCCCGTCCCCTCCCCGCCGTACGCGGCTACACCGACACCGACACCGACTCCGGTGGCGGGGGCGGGCGGTGGGCGCAGGTGTCGCCAACTGTGGGCAGTCGTGCCGCCTGGGGCGGCACGGGTGGGCGCGGCGGCGCCCCGGAAGCGCCGGGCTGCGTGAACACCGCCCGGCCCACACCGGCACCCGGCGCCCGTTGCCCCGTGGGCGAGGACGCGGGCGGTGGGCGCAGGTGTCGCCAACTGTGGGCAGTCGTGCCGCCTGGGGCGGCACGGGTGGGCGCGGTGGCGCCCCGGAAGCGCCGGGCTGCGTGAACACCGCCCGGCCCACACCGGCACCGGCGCTTCGTTGTCCCGTGGGCGGGGGCGGGGCTCGGTGTCAGTGCGGCGTGGCAGGATCGGAGGCGTGGCAGACACAGCATCGAAGAAGACCGACCAGACCCCCGGCGGAAGCCGCCCGCGCCTGATGCTCATGGACGGGCACTCACTGGCGTACCGCGCGTTCTTCGCGCTGCCCGCGGAGAACTTCACCACCGCGACGGGCCAGCCGACGAACGCGATCTACGGCTTCGCGTCGATGCTCGCCAACACCCTGCGTGACGAGGAGCCCACGCACTTCGCGGTCGCCTTCGACGTGTCCCGCAAGACATGGCGGTCCCAGGAGTTCACCGAGTACAAGGCGAACCGCTCCAAGACCCCGGACGAGTTCAAGGGCCAGGTCGAGCTGATCGGCGAGCTGCTCGACGCGATGAACGCGCCGCGCTTCGCCGTCGAGGGCTTCGAGGCGGACGACGTCATCGCCACCCTCGCCACCCAGGCCGAGGCCGAGGGCTTCGACGTGCTGATCGTCACCGGCGACCGGGACTCCTTCCAGCTGGTCTCCGACCACGTCACGGTGCTGTACCCGACCAAGGGCGTCTCCGAGCTGACCCGCTTCACCCCGGAGAAGGTCTTCGAGAAGTACGGCCTCACGCCCGCGCAGTACCCGGACTTCGCCGCGCTGCGCGGCGACCCGTCGGACAACCTGCCCGGCATCCCCGGCGTGGGCGAGAAGACCGCCGCGAAGTGGATCAACCAGTTCGGTTCCTTCGCCGAGCTGGTCGAGCGGGTCGAGGAGGTCAAGGGCAAGGCCGGACAGAACCTCCGCGACCACCTGGAGGCCGTCAAGCTCAACCGCCGCCTCACCGAGCTGGAGCGCCGGGTGGAGCTGCCGAAGGGCGTACTCGACCTGGAGCGCACCGCCTACGACCGCAAGGCCGTGGCGATGATCCTCGACACCCTGGAGATCAGGAACCCGTCGCTGCGCGAGCGCCTGTTCGGCGTCGACCCGGGCGCCGAGGAGGCCGACACCACCCCGGTCGTCACGGACGGCGTGGAGGTCGACGGAACCGTCCTGGGCACCGGCGAGCTGGCCGGCTGGCTGACGGAGCACGGCACCGGCCCCCTCGGCGTCGCCGCCGTCGACACCTGGGCGCTCGGCACCGGCTCCGTCGCCGAGATCGCGCTGGCCACGGCGGACGGACCGGCCGCCTGGTTCGACCCGTCCGAGCTGGACGAGGCCGACGAGCAGACGCTGCGTGCCTGGCTCGGCGACGCCGCCCGGCCCAAGGTGTTCCACAACGCCAAGCGCGCCATGCGGGTCTTCGCCGAGCACGGCTGGGAGATCGAGGGCGTCACCATGGACACCGCGCTCGCGGCGTACCTGGTCAAGCCGGGCCGCCGTTCCTTCGACCTGGACGCGCTGTCCCTGGAGTACCTGCACCGGGAGCTGGCGCCCGCCGCCGCCCCCGACGGGCAGCTGGCCTTCGGCGCCGACGACGGCGCGCAGGCGCAGTCGCTGATGGTGCAGGCGCGCGCCATCCTCGACCTGGGCGAGACCTTCGAGGGCCACCTGGCGGACGTGGGCGCCTCCGACCTGATGCGCGACATGGAGCTGCCCACCTCCGCCCTGCTCGCCCGCATGGAGCGGCACGGCATCGCGGCCGACCGGGCGCATCTGGAGGCCATGGAGCAGATGTTCGCCGGTGCGGTGCAGCAGGCGGTGAAGGAGGCGCACGCGGCGGCGGGACACGAGTTCAACCTGGGCTCGCCCAAGCAGCTCCAGGAGGTCCTCTTCGGCGAGCTGGCCCTGCCCAAGACGAAGAAGACCAAGACCGGCTACACCACGGACGCCGACGCCCTGGCCTGGCTGGCCGGCCAGACGGACAACGAACTCCCGGTGATCATGCTCCGGCATCGTGAGCAGGCGAAGCTGCGGGTCACCGTCGAGGGCCTGATCAAGACGATCGCCGCCGACGGCCGGATCCACACCACGTTCAACCAGACCGTCGCCGCGACGGGCCGGCTGTCCTCCACCGACCCCAACCTGCAGAACATCCCGGTCCGCACGGACGAGGGCCGCGCGATCCGCCGCGGCTTCGTGGTCGGCGAGGGCTTCGAGTCCCTGCTCACCGCCGACTACAGCCAGATCGAGCTGCGCGTGATGGCGCACCTCTCCGAGGACGCCGGCCTGACCGAGGCGTTCACCTCCGGCGAGGACCTGCACACCACCGCCGCGGCCCAGGTGTTCTCGGTCGAGCAGTCCGCGGTGGACGCGGAGATGCGCCGCAAGATCAAGGCGATGTCCTACGGCCTGGCCTACGGACTGTCCGCGTTCGGCCTCTCCCAGCAGCTGAACATCGAGGCGGCGGAGGCGCGCCAGCTGATGGACGCGTACTTCGAGCGCTTCGGCGGCGTACGGGACTACCTGCGCCGCGTCGTGGACGAGGCGCGGGCGACGGGCTACACGGCGACCCTCTTCGGCCGCCGCCGCTACCTGCCGGACCTCAACAGCGACAACCGTCAGCGCCGCGAGGCGGCGGAGCGGATGGCGCTCAACGCACCGATCCAGGGCACGGCGGCGGACATCGTGAAGATCGCCATGCTGAACGTGGACCGCGCGCTGCGCGAGGCGGACCTGCGCTCCCGCATGCTCCTCCAGGTCCACGACGAAATCGTCCTGGAACTGGCCCCCGGCGAGCGTGAGCAGGTCGAGGACCTGGTCCGCCGCGAGATGGCGTCCGCCGTCGAGCTGCGGGTCCCCCTGGGCGTCTCGGTCGGCGTCGGCCCGGACTGGGAGTCGGCGGCACACTGAGGCCGGCCGCGTGGCCGCGGAGAGCGTGACCCGATCGGGCGGACGTCCGATCGGCTCACCTCGCCGGTGCGCGGGGTGCGGTGCGCGGGGACGGCTGTGCATGGGCCGCAGCGGCTTCGGTGGGGCGCCGGGCTTCGGCCCGCGGCGGCAGTGGTGCGCCGTCGGCCGCCTGCGGGTGCCGCGCGTTGCGGCTGAGGGGTGTCCGACCGGTGGGGCCGCCACCGACGGTCCGACAGAGCACCTCGCGTCTCGGACGCCGCGCGTCGCGGGCGTCGTCGGGCGGAATGCGCGGGACTCTCCGGCGGGCGGCGGGCGGCGGGCGGCGGGTGCCTGAGCCGGGCGGGGTCCTGAGAGGCGCCGTGTGGGCGTCGGGGCCTCCGGCCGGGCGGGACCGCGCGGGACTCTCCGGCGGGCGGCGGGTGCCTGCTCCGGGCGTGCTCCTGAGAGGCACCGTGTGGCTTGGTCCGCCGCGTGGGGCGGCCGGCCGGAAGGGCTTCCGTGGGGGCGGCGGGGCGTATACCGGGCACGGGGGTGGTTCACCCGCGTGGCCCCCGCAGGGGGGCCGTCGGTGAGGTGGGCGGACAGCATGCCATGCATGGGTATACGCATGCTTCACCGCAGAGCGGCACCCCCGCGGGCCGGATCCGACGGACCCATCCCCAAGACGTTTCCGCCGGTCCCGGTCTTCGCGGCCGCCGCAAGTACCGCCCGCATCCCCGCCGAACTCACCACCGGACTCCGTGACGCCGCCGCACGCCTCGGCCGCCGCCTCACCGACGGCCGGTGGAGAACCGGCCGCACCCCCACCGCCCCCGGCCAGGGGACCGAGCAGCCGCCGTGGCGGCTGTGGGCCGAGCTGGCCCGCGCCTACCTCGCCCTCGTCCTCACCCTGCTGCCGCGGCCCCGCCCGGTCCGCACGGTCACCGTGTTCGTCGCCGCGAGCGAGACGCTCAGCGTGCGGCCGTACGGTCCGGCCGCCGCGTATCCACGCCCGCAAGGTCCTCCGTGGGCGGGACCGGACGCCACACCCTGACGGCCACGGCGTACACCGGCAGCGCGAGGACCAGCCCCGCGCCCGCGCCGAAGCACACGGTCGGAATCAGCTCGTAGGGCTTCGCGACGGAGCCCCAGTAGGCCCACCACCGCGAAGCCCTCAGCGCCGCCGCCACCAGCGCGCAGCCGCCGATCAGCGCGAGCGCCCACCACCGGTCGCCCGCGGACAGCACCGGCACCCCCGAGGGCCCCGCGGCCCCGGGGACCGCGCGGCGCACCGCCCGCGCCACGAACAGCGCGACCACCACCGCGGCCACCGCCGAACTCCCGTACTGCGCGTACCAGTACACCGGCGACCCGCCGATCTCCTCGCCCAGCACCGGGACGAGCCGCGTCCCCCACCGGTCGTGATGGGTGAACGCGTCCCAGACCACGTGCGTCGCGACCCCCAGCACCGCCGACACGTACCAGCGCGCCACCAGGGAGGGCCGTACGCGCGCCCGCGGCGCGCCGCACCGCGTCAGCGCCGCCACCCGCCCCCGACCCGTCCGCGGCAGCAGCGCCACCAGCGGCTCCCGCACCAGCAGCCACAACCCCACCAGCAGCCAGGCGATGACGACGTCGACGGTGAACACGCCCCAGGCCGCGTGCGTCACGTCACCGAACTCCATGGCCCCGGACACCACACTTGCCGCGTAGTAGGTCATGTCGGGCGCGAAGCTGCCCGCGACCAGCACGGCCGGGACCAGCGGGCCGCGTCCGCCACCGTCGGTGCGGACGGCGGGCAGGACCGCCGCCGCGTGGCTGAGTGTGAACGGCAACGGGACTCCTCGCGGCAGGGGTTGGCCGGGACGGCCGACAGGCGCGTCGGCCGGCGGCCCCGGTGATCGGCGCACCCAGTATTCGGCAGAACGCGCCGCCGCCGGCCGTCACCCCGAGGACCTGCCTGTCGAAGAGATGGCCAACCGGTGAATATCGGGCAGCAACGGGTGTCCGCGCAAAGCAAGTTGTCGTAGGGTCGCGAGGGTCGCCGAGCCGGTGCCGCACAACAGGGCAACCGGCGGGGCGCACGGATCGTCACAACAGGGCGGGCACAGCACACGGTGACGGGCGCCGACAGCGCCCACGGGAGGGGTTCACTCTATGGCGGCGCAATTCGGCAGGAGGCTGCGCAAGGGAGCGGCAACCACCGCCGTGGCCGCGGCAGCGGTGGCGGCCCTGTCCGCGTCCCAGGCTCCCGGCGTGACGGTCGACGACCAGGGCAGACAGAACACCGGCGACGCCACCTCCGCGCCCGACGCGACCGTCGACGGCGACGACAGCGCCACCGGCAACTCGCCGTACTACACGGACCTCCCTCCGCTCAGCAGCCCCAACCCGTCGCCCTCCGCGGGCTCGGAGACCGGCACCGGAGCCCGGGGCACCACGGAGGCCGGCATACCCGCGACCGTCCTCGACGCCTACAAGAAGGCCGAGGCCGCGCTGCGCGAGAAGAAGCCCGGCTGCAACCTGCCCTGGCAACTCCTCGCCGCCATCGGCAAGGTGGAGTCCGGTCAGGCCCGGGGCGGCCGGGTCACTGCCGACGGCACCACCGTCTCGCCGATCCTCGGCCCCCAGCTCGACGGCAACGGCTTCGCCCTCATCAAGGACACCGACAACGGCGCCTACGACGGAAACGCCACCTACGACCAGGCCGTCGGTCCCATGCAGTTCATCCCTTCCACCTGGGAGTGGGCGGGCCGCGACGGCAACGGCGACGGCCGCAAGGACCCCAACAACGTCTACGACGCCGCCCTCGCAGCCGGTCACTACCTGTGCCGCTTCGACTGGGACCTGTCCGAGCCGAAGGACCTGAGGAAGGCGATCCTCAGCTACAACAACTCCACGGACTACCTGAACACCGTCCTGTCGTGGCTGGAGTTCTACCGCAAGGGCACGCACGAGATCCCGGACGGCAGCGGCAGCCTGCCGGTGGACCGCAGCGACGACGGCGTGCGCCCCGGCATCACCCCGTCGGCCCCGGGCACCACCCCGCCGGCCAGGCCCGGCACCCGCCCCGGCAAGCCCTCCGGTTCCCGGCCCACCCCCACCTCGCCCGCCCCCGGCGGCCCGAGCGCGCCGCCCACCACGCCGCCGGCGACCACCCCTCCGACGCCCACCGACACGGTCGGCCGTCTGGAGGACGCCGGCACGGCGAGCCTGACCGCCATGGCGGGTCACACCTTCGCCGAGCGCATCAGTACCCGCGCGGAGACCGACGCGGGCAAGGCGGTGGCCAAGGTGCGGATCCGCTTCACGATCGTCGGGGACACCGACACCGCCTTCGCCGGCGGGGAGAGCGTGGCGACCGTCGTCACCGACGCGTCGGGTGTCGCCGTGGCGCCCGCGCTGCTGGCGGGGGAGAGGACCGGCGCGTTCGCCGTCCAGGCCGCCGTCGTGGGGCGCTCCGTCAAGGGGGTCGCCTACAAGGCCACGGTCACCGAGCGGGCCGCCGACGCGCTCGTCCGCACCGGCGAGAAGGCGCTCACGTGCGTGCCGGGCGGCGAGTTCGCCGAGCCGGTCGAGGTCAGGGCGACCTACCGGGGCGAGGCCGCGGGCAAGGTCGCCGTCGCCGCCACCCTCGTCACCTCGGCCGACGATCTCACCGAGAACGACAAGGGCCCGTTCTTCAAGGACGCCGACGGCAAGGCGGTCCGCACCCTGACGGGGCTGAGGACGGACGCGGACGGCCGGCTGACCCTGCCGAAGCTGTACGCGGACGACACCGCCGGCACGTTCCTGCTCCGCCTCACCACGGCGGGCGGTGCGACCCTCACGGTGGAACTGACCGTGGCCCCGGCCGACACCCCGTCCCCGGACCCGGACCCTTCCTCCGACCCGGACCCGGACTCCTCTGCCGACCCGGACCCGGCCCCTACGGGAAGCCCGACGCCCTGACGCCCTGACGCCCGCTCACCGAGGTGAGCGGGGGGTGGCGGCCCCCCTCACCGCCCCGCACCTGAGCGGGCTCTCAGCGGCGCAGCCGTGTGTTCGTGTGGCGGGTCGGCGGGGCCGACGTCGGATCCTCGGGCCAGGGATGGCGGGGGTAGCGGCCGCGCAGTTCGGCGCGTACCTGCTGGTAGCCCTCCCGCCAGAAGGACGCGAGGTCGGCGGTCACCGCGGCGGGCCGTCCGGCCGGGGACAGCAGGTGGACCAGCAGCGGCACCCCGGCGACCGTGGGCGACTCCTGCAGCCCGAACATCTCCTGCAGCTTCACGGCCAGCACCGGCCGCTCCGGGTCGGACCAGTCGATCCGTATCGCCGACCCGCTGGGCACCGTGATCCGCTCGGGCGCCAGCTCGTCGAGGCGCGCCGCGTCCCCGGAGGCCCACGGCAGCAGCCGCCCCAGCGCCTGCCCGGCGTCGATCCGGGCGAGGTCCGCCCGGCGCCGCGCCCGGCTCAGCTCCGGTTCCAGCCACTCGTCCACGCGCGCGTGGAGCGCCTCGTCGGACACGTCGGGCCAGGGCGCGCCCCGTCGCGCGTGCAGGAACGCCAGACGCTGCCGCAGGACGTCCGCCCCGGCCGGCCACCGCAGCAAGCCGAAGCCCTCCCGCCGCAGCCCGTCCAGCAGCGCGGCGCGCACCAGCGACGGGTCGGGGTCCGTGAGCGGCCGCGCGGTCAGCTCCACCGCCCCGAGCCGTTCGACGCGCCGCGCCACCACGTCCCCGTCGGCCCAGTGCACCTCCTCGCGCCGCTCCGTCAGCGCCCCCGCCGCCCAGCGGGCCACGTCCTCGTCCACGGCGGCCCCCAGCAGTACGCGCGCGTGCCCGCGTCCCACGGGACGGTCGGCCACGGCGACGGCGATCCACTCGGTCCCGCGCAACGCGGACGCCGCCCCCACCTCGGCACGGGTTCCACCCGTCATCAGGTACGACCCGCCCTCCGCCCGCGCCACCCGCTCGGGGAAGGCGAGCGCCACGACGACACCGGCCGCACGCTCCTCCGCCCCGGCCCCGGCCCCGGCGGCAAGCACCGCACCGCTTCCCCCGCCCACACCCGCACCCACGCCCGCGGACGCGGATGCCTCCCTGCCGCCTTCCGCGGCGTCCCCGGGCGTCCCGCCCGCCTCGGACGCCGCCCGGCGCAGCCGGCGCACCTCCGTGCGCCAGCGGGCCGCGTACCCGTCACCGCCACGGCGCGCGGCGCGCAGCGCGGCGGCCAGGTCGTCGCCGTAGTCCCGCGGGGGCTCCTCGGAGAGCAGGGCGACGACCTCGGCCGCGAGACCGGGACCCACCCGGGGCGCGGCGTCCATCAGGGCGCGCCCCAGACGCGGATGCAGGCCGAGGCGGGTCAGACGGGTGCCGCGCTCCGTGGGGCGCCCGTCCGGACGTACGGCGCCGATCGCCGCCAGGACGTCCCGGGCCGCCGCCATCGCACCGCCCGGCGGGGCGTCCAGCAGCGCCAGCCCCGAGGCGTCCGGATCGCCCCAGCAGGCCGCCTGCAGCGCGAACGCCGTCAGGTCGGCCACCCTGATCTCGGGGGAGGGGAACGACGGCAGCCGCCCGTCCTCCGCCTCCGCCCAGCAGCGGTACACCGCGCCCGGGGCCTCACGTCCGGCGCGGCCCGCCCGCTGCCGCCCCGCAGCCCGCGAGGCCCGTACCGTCGCCAGGGCGCTCAGCCCGCGCGCGTGGTCGACACGGGGCTCACGGGCGAGGCCCGAGTCCACGACCACCCGCACACCGGGCACCGTCAGCGACGACTCGGCGACGGACGTCGCCAGCACCACCCGGCGCCGCTCCCCGGGCGACAGCACCGCGTCCTGCACGGCGGCCGGCGCCCTGCCGTGCACCTGGAGGACGTCCACCCCGGGCAGGCCGCCCAGCAGTCCGGCCACGCGGGCGATCTCCCCGACCCCCGGCAGGAACACCAGCACGTCGCCGTCCCGCTCCGCCAGCGCCCGGCGCACCACCGCCGCCACGTGCGTGAGCAGCGCCGGGTCCACCCGCATGCCGTGCGGCGGCCGTACCGCGCGCGGGGGCGGCGCCCACACCACGTCCACGGGGTGCGCGGTACCCCGCGCCTCGACCACGGGCGCGTCGCCCAGCAGCCGGGCCCACCCCTGCGCGTCCGTCGTCGCCGACGCGGCCACCAGCCGCAGGTCGGGCCGCAGCGTCTCGCGCACGTCCCACAGGAACGCCGCCGCCGTGTCCGCGTCCAGGTGCCGCTCGTGGCACTCGTCGAGCATCACGACGTCCACCCCGGCCAGCTCCTGGTCGCGCTGCAGCCGCTGGAGCAGCACACCCGTGGTGACGACCTCCACGCGCGTGTCCGGGCCCACGACCCGCTCCCCGCGCACCGTGAAGCCGACCGGCCCGCCGGCCCGCTCGCCCAGCAGCCACGCCATGCGCCGCGCCGCCGCGCGGGCCGCGATCCGCCGCGGCTCGGCGACCAGCACCCGCCGCGCGGGGCCAGCGCCCCACAGACCGGCCAGCACCAGCGGCACCAGGGTCGTCTTGCCGGTGCCCGGCGGGGCGACCAGCACGGACGTGCCGTGCGCGTCGAGGGCGCCGGCGAGCCCGGGCAGGGCCTCGCGGACGGGAAGGGACTCCAGGGCGTCCTGACGGATCACGCGCTCAGTCCCGCGCGCACACGAAGATCGCCGTACCGGGGATCAGGTTGCCCCGCAGCGGCGACCAGCCGCCCCACTCGGAGGTGTTCCAGGCCGGCCACTCCGGCTCCACCAGGTCCACCAGCCGGAAACCGGAGGCGACCACGTCACGCACCCGGTCCCCGAGCGTCCTGTGGTGCTCCACGTACACCGCGTTCCCGCTGTCGTCCTGCTCGACGTACGGCGTGCGGTCGAAGTACGACCCGGACACGCTCAGCCCCTCCGGGCCCGGCTCGTCGGGGAACGCCCAGCGGATCGGATGGGTCACGGAGAACACCAGCCGCCCGCCCGGCCGCAGCACCCGGTGCACCTCACGCAGCACCAGCCGCGGATCGGCCACGAAGGGCAGCGCGCCGTACGCCGAGCAGGCCAGGTCGAAGGAGCCGTCGGCGAAGGGCAGGGCGACCGCGTCCGCGCACACCAGGGGGAACGCCCCGCCGATGCGCAGCGCGTGCTGGAGCTGGCGGTGCGAGATGTCCAGGGCGACGGGACGGGCGCCCTGCGCGGCCAGCCAGCGGGAGCACTGTGCCGCGCCGGCACCCAGCTCCAGGACGTCGCGCCCCTTCAGCTCCTCCGGCGGGCCGAGCAGCTCCGCCTCCACCTCGTCCAGGCCCTCGGGGCCCCACACGAAACGGTCGTCGCCGAGGAAGGTGCCGTGATCGCTCTGGTACTCGTCGGCGTTGCGGTCCCACCAGCCCCGGTTGGCCCGGGAGCTCTCCGTGACCCCGGCCTGCCGCCGGGTCGCCTCGGGTTCGGGGACTTCGGGCTCTTGGATGATGGGCTCCCTCGTCGTACTCTTCCGTCCAGCCGGGTCCCCGGTGTGTCGCCGAGGGGGTCTTCTTCACCCCTGCGTGGCCTCGGGAGACGGCAGTTGTGCCGGTTATGCGGCGATCCGCCCCGGGTGGGCGGCTTCGCGCATTGACCCTGCCCGGCCGTCCCCGTATGCTACAAGTTGCGCTGCGGGCCTGCGCACCTCAGACGTAGCAGGCTGCGCTCGCATCTGTATGTATGTCCCCTCGGTTGTCGAGGCGTCACCGGTTTCTCGTGGCGCTTCCTTGGCTGTCCGGCTTCTGCAGAGCGAAACGGGCTCCGGCGTAGCAGTACCTACGACTTCAATGTCCGTACCGGAGCCCTTTCCCACATGACGAGCAGCACCGAGACCACCGCCACCACCCCGCAGGTAGCGGTCAACGACATCGGTAACGAGGAAGCCTTCCTCGCCGCGATCGACGAGACGATCAAGTACTTCAACGACGGCGACATCGTCGACGGCGTCATCGTGAAGGTCGACCGGGACGAGGTCCTGCTCGACATCGGTTACAAGACCGAAGGCGTTATCCCGAGCCGCGAGCTCTCGATCAAGCACGACGTCGACCCCAACGAGGTCGTCGCCGTCGGTGACGAGATCGAGGCCCTTGTTCTCCAGAAGGAGGACAAGGAAGGCCGCCTGATCCTCTCGAAGAAGCGCGCCCAGTACGAGCGTGCCTGGGGCACCATCGAGAAGATCAAGGAAGAGGACGGGATCGTCACCGGTACCGTCATCGAGGTCGTCAAGGGTGGTCTCATCCTCGACATCGGCCTCCGTGGCTTCCTTCCGGCCTCCCTCGTGGAGATGCGCCGTGTCCGCGACCTCCAGCCCTACGTGGGCAAGGAGCTCGAGGCCAAGATCATCGAGCTGGACAAGAACCGCAACAACGTGGTCCTGTCCCGTCGTGCCTGGCTGGAGCAGACCCAGTCCGAGGTCCGTCAGACGTTCCTCACCACCCTGCAGAAGGGTCAGGTCCGTTCCGGCGTCGTCTCCTCGATCGTCAACTTCGGTGCCTTCGTGGACCTGGGTGGCGTCGACGGTCTGGTCCACGTCTCCGAACTGTCCTGGAAGCACATCGACCACCCCTCCGAGGTCGTCGAGGTCGGCCAGGAGGTCACGGTCGAGGTCCTGGACGTCGACATGGACCGCGAGCGCGTCTCCCTGTCGCTGAAGGCGACCCAGGAAGACCCGTGGCAGCAGTTCGCCCGCACCCACCAGATCGGCCAGGTCGTGCCCGGCAAGGTCACGAAGCTGGTTCCGTTCGGTGCGTTCGTCCGCGTGGACGAGGGCATCGAGGGTCTGGTCCACATCTCCGAGCTGGCCGAGCGCCACGTGGAGATCCCGGAGCAGGTCGTCCAGGTCAACGACGAGATCTTCGTCAAGGTCATCGACATCGACCTCGAGCGCCGTCGCATCAGCCTCTCGCTGAAGCAGGCCAACGAGGCCTTCGGTGCCGACCCGTCGACGGTCGAGTTCGACCCGACCCTGTACGGCATGGCCGCGTCCTACGACGACCAGGGCAACTACATCTACCCCGAGGGCTTCGACCCCGAGACCAACGACTGGCTCGAGGGCTACGAGAAGCAGCGCGAGGAGTGGGAGCGCCAGTACGCCGAGGCGCAGCAGCGCTTCGAGCAGCACCAGGCGCAGGTCATCAAGTCCCGCGAGGCGGACGAGAAGGCCGCTGCCGAGGGTGGCGAGGCTGCCGCTCCGGTCGCGTCCGGCGGTGGCGGCGGTTCGTACTCCTCCGAGGGTGGCGACCAGTCCGGCGCCCTGGCTTCGGACGAGGCGCTGGCCGCGCTTCGCGAGAAGCTGGCGGGTGGCCAGAGCTGAACGCTCGCCGCTGAGGCGTAGTGGTTGAACTGAGGGGCCGTACCTTTCGAGGTGCGGCCCCTCAGGCGTTCCCCCGTGCGGCGCGTTGCCGGCTGTGGCGCCGTGGGGGGGCGGGCAGTCCCCCGTGCCGCTTCAGGGCGTACCCCTCAGGGCAGCCGCGCTGCTGGGAATGCCTGTGCTTCGTGCCACGTTGTCGTGGTGGGAACACGAGGAGGAGCGGTCACTGTGCTTGATCCGCAGGATTTGTACGCCTGGGAGCCGAAGGGTCTGAGCGTCGTCGACATGGCGCTGGCCCAGGAGTCGGCCGGACTTGTCATGCTCTACCACTTCGACGGATACATCGACGCGGGGGAGACCGGGGACCAGATCGTCGACCGGCTGCTCGACTCGCTGCCCCACCAGGTCGTCGCCCGGTTCGACCACGACCGGCTCGTCGACTACCGGGCGCGTCGCCCCCTGCTCACCTTCACCCGCGACCGGTGGACCGACTACGAGGAGCCGGACATCACCGTGCGGCTCGTCCAGGACGCCACCGGCGCGCCGTTCCTGCTGCTCTCCGGCCCCGAACCGGACGTGGAGTGGGAGCGCTTCGCCGCCGCCGTGCGCCAGATCGTGGAACGCCTCGGGGTGCGCCTCTCGGTGAACTTCCACGGCATCCCCATGGGCGTCCCGCACACCCGCCCCGTCGGCATCACCCCGCACGGCAACCGCACCGACCTCGTCCCGGTGAGCAGCAGCCCCTTCGACGAGGCGCAGGTCCCCGGCAGCGCCGAGGCCCTGGTCGAGTACCGGCTCATGCAGGCCGGACACGACGTCCTGGGCGTCGCGACGCACGTGCCGCACTACATCGCACGCTCCCCGTACCCGGACGCGGCCCTGACCGCGCTCGAGGCCGTCACGGCCGCCACCGGACTGGTGCTGCCCGGCGTCGCGCACGCGCTGCGCACCGACGCCCAGCGCACCCAGACCGAGATCGACCGCCAGATCCGGGAGGGCGACGACGAGCTCACCGCCCTCGTCCAGGGGCTGGAGCACCAGTACGACGCCGCGGCGGGCGCCGCGACCCGGGGCAACATGCTGGCCGAGCCGGTGGACATCCCGTCGGCGGACGAGATCGGCCGCGAGTTCGAGAAGTTCCTGGCCGAGCGGGAGGGCGACAACTGACGCCCGCCGGACCGCCGGCCGGCGTCAGGGCCTAGGCTGCTGCCCATGCTGACAGTGGGGCTGACCGGCGGTATCGGAGCCGGCAAGAGCGAGGTGTCGCGGCTGCTCGTGGAGTGCGGGGCCGTGCTGATCGACGCCGACCGCATCGCACGCGAGGTCGTCGAACCGGGCACCCCGGGCCTCGCCTCCGTCGTGGAGGCCTTCGGCGAGGAGATCCTCGCCGAGGACGGCAGCCTGGACCGGCCCCGCCTCGGCGCCCTCGTCTTCGGCGACCCGGAGAAGCTGGCCCGGCTTAACGCGATCGTGCACCCCCTGGTGGGCGCCCGCTCGCGGGAGCTGGAGGAGGCCGCGCCCGAGGACGCCGTCGTGGTGCACGACGTCCCCCTCCTCACCGAGAACGGCCTCGCCCCGCTCTACGACCTCGTGATCGTCGTCGACGCGAGCCCCGAGACCCAGCTCGACCGGCTGGTACGGCTGCGCGGCATGAGCGAGGAGGACGCCAGGGCCCGCATGGCCGCCCAGGCAGGCCGCGAGCAGCGCCGGGAGATCGCCGACATCGTCGTCGACAACGACGTGCCCCTCGACGCCCTGCGGCGGCGCGTCGAGGAGGTGTGGGCCGAGCTGGTCCGGCGCGCGCAAGAGTCCCCGTCGGAATAGCCGGCACCGCTCGGGGCGTTGATCCCGTTCAGCGAGGGAAGGATTCCGCCGTGCCCGAGACCAGTGGTGCGCCCGGACGTACGCCGGAGACGCACGTCATCGACTTCCGTGCCGCCGAGCACCTGCTCGCCTCCCGGGACCCGCGAGGCGCGGTGAAGCTGCTCGACGGCGTCATCGACGTCCACCCCGAGAACACCGCCGCCCGGCTGCTGCGGGCGCGCGCCTTCTTCGCGGCGGCCCAGCTGCGGCCCGCCGAGCTGGAGTTCTCCCTCGTCCTGGAGCGGGAGCCGGACAACGCCTTCGCGCACTTCGCGCTGGCCCGCACCTACCAGCGGCAGGGCCGCCCCCACCCGGCCAAGCGCCACTTCCGGCTGGCGGCCGCGCTGGACCCCAACCCCGAGTACCTGAAGGCGGCCCGCTTCGACGGCTGATGGACGGCTGATCTTGGCTGCGCCGTCGCACGGGTCAGGCGACATCGCCTCGCCGTGAGAGCTCAGCGCCGGCCCGCCGGCGGCTCGTACGGCGGGACGTCCCGGCCCGGCTGGTAGTGCGGGCCCTGGCGGATGTGCCGCAGGACGAAGAGCAGGTCGGCCGTGACGAGCAGGAACAGCATCCCGCAGGCCAGCGCCCAGCCCGGATACCCCGCGAGCGCGAACGCCACCGTCCCGGCCACCGTCCAGAGGACGCCCCACACGCTGAGCCAGAACCGCATCCGCAGCGGACTCCGCGCGGTCGTCGGTTCACTGCCCGTACGCATCGTGATCCCCACTCCGTCCACGCCGGCGGTCCCTCTCCTCACGGCTTCCCGGAATCGCCCCCGGACCACACGTTCACTCGATCGGGTGGCATCGGAGGGGAGGGGAACGGGCGTGCGGGCGCGGGCCGTTCGACAGACATGAAACCGACGATGCGTGAAGGCCATGAGGGGACGGGGCCCGGGGTGATCACCCCGGACGGCTGCGCGGTCGAGCTGTACGAGCGGCTGCCCGTGGGGAGGGAGCCGGACATCATCGCCGCCGCGGTGCCGGCCGGGGCGCGGATCCTGGAGCTGGGCAGCGGTGTCGGGCGGATGACCCACGCCCTGGTGGAGCGCGGCTTCGAGGTGACGGCGGTGGACGAGTCCGCCGAGATGCTGCGGCGCGTCCGCGGCGCGCGGACGATATGCGGCCGCGTGGAGCGGCTCGACCTCGGTGAGACGTTCGACGTGGTGCTGCTCGCCTCGTTCCTCGTACACACGGGGGACACGGAGGTACGGCGGGGCATGCTGCGCACCTGCGTGCGGCACCTCGCGGAGGACGGGTGCGTGCTGATCCAGCGGGAGGGCGAGGACTACCACACCGACGTGCCGCGCGAGCGGGCCGACCCGGCGGGCTTCACGGTGCGGATCGCGTCGGTGGAGCCGGTGGGTGACGGCGTCGACTCCGTGCGCGCGGAGTACGTGTTCCCGGACGCGACCTGGACACAGACGTTCCGGGCGCGCCCGCTGACCAGGGAGCAGTTCGAGGCGGCACTCGCGGAGGAGGGGCTGAAGGTGGACCGGTACCTCACCGAGGACCGGATGTGGGTGAGGGCGGTGCCGGTGTCCCGCGGCTGACCGCGGGACACCGGGCTCACCTGTTCCGGCCCCGGCGGCTGCCACCGCCCGTGCCGCGGCCCGCGGTCTTGCCTCGCCCGCCGGGTCCGGCAGATCCGCCGGTGCCGCCGGTTCCACCGGTTCCGCCGGGTCCGGCGGACGGGGTGGCGGGAGCGGCCGGACCCGCGAACCCGCCGAACGGGCCGGGGCCGCCCAGCGCCCGCAGCCGCTCCATCTCCCGGCGGTCGCGCTTGGTCGGGCGGCCCGCGCCGCGGTCGCGGACACCGGCGGGGGCGACGGCCTCGCGGGGCGGGGGCGGCGGCGAGTTGTCGATGTAGCACTGGACGGCCACCGGGGCGCCCACCCGCTTGCGGATCAGCCGCTTCACGAAGACGACCCGCTCGCGTGTCTCGACCCGCACGCGTACCTCGTCACCGACGCGCACGGAGTGCGAGGGCTTCACGCGCTCGCCGTTCACCCGGACGTGCCCGCCCTTGCAGGCGGCTGCCCCCATGGACCGGGTCTTCACCAGCCGTACCGCCCAGATCCAGCTGTCGATCCGCACACTCTCGCCGTTCTGCGGTCCGGCCGCCTCGGCGGCCGCCACCGCCGCGGCGATCTTCGGATCCGTCGGCTCGGGCGTCGTCCCCGCGCCGTCGGCGGGCCCGTCCGCCGCCGCGTCACCGGCCGCACCGGCCACCTTGTCGTCCTGCGCACCCTCCGCAACCATGCTTCCGACCTTAGCCCCAGCGGTCCGCGGGCCGTGCGGGATATCCACGCGGGCCCGATGCCCCGGGCCAGGGAGAAGCACCCGCGCCCGTGTGCGACCCGTCCGCCGCCTACCGTGGAGCCATGGATCCCCGTGGCCTGAGCCGGCTGGACCGGCGCATCAGCGGCTGCCGTGCCTGCCCCCGGCTGGTCGACTGGCGCGAGGAGGTCGCCCGTACCAAGCGGGCCGCGTTCGCGGACTGGACGTACTGGGGCAGGCCGGTGCCCGGCTTCGGGCCGCCGGACGCGCGCCTGATGATCATCGGCCTCGCCCCCGCCGCCCACGGTGGCAACCGCACCGGCCGGATGTTCACCGGCGACCGCTCCGGTGACGTGCTCTACCAGGCGCTGTACGACGTGGGGCTCGCCTCCCGGCCCACCGCCACGCACGCCGACGACGGACTGGAGCTGTACGGCGTCCGTGTCACCGCGCCCGTACACTGCGCCCCGCCCGCCAACAAGCCCACCCCGGCGGAACGGGACGCCTGCCGCCCCTGGCTGGTGCAGGAACTGCACCTGCTGCGGCCGACGGTCCGGGCGGCGGTCGTCCTCGGTGCCTTCGGCTGGCAGGCGGCGCTGCCCGCGTTCGCCGAGGCCGGCTGGACCGTGCCCCGGCCCCGGCCCGCCTTCGGACACGGCACCCGCGTGGTGCTGGACGCCGCCGACGGGCCGCCGCTCGGCCTGTTCGGCTGCTTCCACGTCAGCCAGCGCAACACCTTCACCGGCAAGCTCACCCCCGAGATGCTCCGGGACGTCCTGCGCACGGCGGCCGAAGCGGCCGGACTGAGCCCCACGGAAAGGGGATGAGACGGCCCGCGCGACGGCGGTACGGTGCCCCGATGGCCAGGTATCCCGAGATCGAACCGTACGACCACGGCATGCTCGACGTCGGCGACGGCAACCGCCTCTACTGGGAGACCAGCGGCAACCCGCGCGGCAAGCCCGCGGTGGTGCTGCACGGCGGCCCCGGTTCGGGCGCCGGCGCCGGTCTGCGGCGCTACTTCGACCCCGCCGCCTACCGCATCGTGCTGTTCCACCAGCGCGGCGCGGGGCGGTCGGAGCCCTCGGCCGCCGACCCGGCCACCGACATGGGCGTCAACACGGCCCCGCACCTCATGGCCGACCTGGAGCGGCTCCGCGCTCACCTGGGCATCGAGCGGTGGCTGGTGTGGGGCGTGTCCTTCGGCTCGGCCCTGGGCCTGCGGTACGCGCAGACACACCCGGGCGTGGTGTCCGAGCTCGTCCTGACCGGCGTGGCCACCGGTTCGCCGGCGGAGGTCGGCCTGCTGACGCGGGGCCTCGGCCAGATCTTCCCGGAGGCCCACGCGCGTTTCCTCGCCGGACTGCCCGAGGACCAGCGGGACGGCAACCTGGCCGCCGCGTACAACAGGCTGCTGGAATCACCCGACCCGGAGGTCAGGGCCCGGGCCGCCCAGGCGTGGACGGACTGGGAGACGGCGATCATCCCCGCGCCCCCCGGTTCCGTCGAGCGGTTCCGCGATCCCGCGTACCGTCTGCGCTTCGCCCGCACCGTCACCCACTACTGGGGCAACGACCACTTCTTCGGCGACGGGGGAGAGGAGGGCGTCGTCCTGCGCGACGCCCACCTCCTCAAGGGCATCCCCGGCACCCTGGTGCAGGGCAGCCTCGACTTCGGCAACCTTCTCGGCATCGTCTGGCGGCTGCACCACGCCTGGCCGGACAGCGAGCTGATCGTCGTCGACGACGCCGGCCACGACGCGGGCGCGACCGGCGACGACGCACTGGTGGCGGCGACGGACCGGTACGCCCGCCGCCCGGCCTGACGGACCCGTCGGCCCGTTACGGGTGCAGCACCACCTTGGTGTAGCCCTCGATGCGCTTGTCGAACTTGTCGTACGCCGACGGCGCCTGGTCCAGCGGCAGTTCGTGCGAGACCACGAAGCTGGGCTTGGCCCGGCCCTCGATGATCATGTCGCGGAGCTGCCGGTTGTAGCGCTTGACGTTGCACTGGCCGGTGCCGAGCCTCAGGCCCTTCTCGAAGAGCTTGCCGACCGCGACCAGCAGCATGCCTTGCTTGGACTGCTCGTCCGGGGCGCCCGGGTCGGACGGGACGTACAGCCCGGGGATGCCGAGCATGCCGGTGGCGCGGACCGTCCGCACCAGCGAGTTCAGCACGGTCGCCGGCTCCTCGCGGTCCGTGCCGCCGCCCGCCGAGGCCTGGTATCCGACGGCGTCGATGCCCTTGTCGGTGCCCATGCCCTCGGTCTGGTCCTGGATCTGCTCGACCGGGTCGCCCTCGGCGAAGTTGATCGGCACGGCGCCGATCTCCTCGGCCTTCTGCAGCCGCTCGGCCACCCGGTCGACCACGAACACCTTCTTCGCGCCGCGCAGCAGCGCCGAGTACGCGGCCATCAGCCCGACCGGACCGGCGCCGTACACCGTGACGCTCTCACCGGGGCGTACCTGGGCGAGTTCACAGCCGTGGTAGCCGGTGGGGAAGATGTCCGCCAGCAGCACGAAGTCCTTCTCGTGCTCGGTGCCCGGCGGCAGCTTCAGGCAGTTGAAGTCGGCGTAGGGCACCCGCAGGTACTCCGCCTGTCCGCCCTTCCAGGGGCCCATGGCGACATAGCCGTAGGCGCCGCCCGGGAAGCCCGGGTTCACGGTGAGGCAGTAGCCGGTGAAGCCCTCGACGCAGTTACGGCAGAAGCCGCAGGCGACGTTGAAGGGCATGACCACACGGTCGCCCTCCTTGAGCGAGGTGACGCCCGGGCCGACCTCGGCGATGGTGCCCATGTTCTCGTGGCCGAAGGTGATGCCGGGCTCGGCGGCCGTGCGGCCCTCGTACATGTGCAGGTCGGAGCCGCAGATGGCGGTCGAGGTGACCCGGACGATCACGTCGTTCGGATGCTGGATCGTGGGGTTGTCCACGTCCTCGACGGCGACCTCGAACGGTCCCTTGTACACGACGGCCTTCATGATGCGTTCTCCGTTCGGTTGGTGTGCGTGTCCCGCAGTGACGCCCCTCCCGATGGTCCGCGTGACCGATATCTCATGATTCTCCGGTCTTGCGACCGGGGCAAGCCGGTAATATCCGACGAATATCGAGCGACGCCCGACCCCCTTCCGTGGCGCCGCGACCGGCATCCCGACGAAAGGGGAACAAGCGGAAATGGCAGCTCAGAGGCTGGGAACCCTGCTCGTGGCCGTGCCCGGGCTGTCCGGCACCCTGTACCCCCCGGGCACGACCGTGACCGTGCGCGGCCGCGGCGCCTCCGTCGACGCCTTCGTCAACGGCGACTGGCTCCCGCTGTCGTGGTGGGAGTTCTCCGACGGTCTCCGCGAGGACATAGCCGACCGCTGACCCGTCGACCCGCCGACCGCTGGCCCGCTGATCGCTGATCCGCCGGCCGCCGGCCCGCCGGCCGCGCAGCGCCGGCCGCCGGCTCAGTCGACCGTGACCCAGTCCAGGGTGCGCTCGACGGCCCGCTTCCAGTCCTGGAACCCCTGCTGGCGCCGGTCCTCGCTCCACTGCGGCTCCCAGCGCTTCGACTCCTGCCAGTGCGAGCGCAGCTCGTCGGTGTCGCTCCAGAAACCGGTGGCGAGACCCGCCGCGTACGCGGCGCCCAGCGCGGTGGTCTCCGCGACCACGGGCCGGCTGACCGGCACCCCGAGCACATCCGCCTGGATCTGCATGCACAGGTCGTTGGCGGTGACGCCGCCGTCCACCTTGAGCACGTCCAGGTGCACCCCGGAGTCCTGCTCCATCGCCTCGACCACGTCACGGCTCTGGTAGCAGATCGCCTCCAGTGTGGCCCGCGCGATGTGCGCCCCGGTGTTGTACCGGGACAGGCCGACGATGGCGCCCCGGGCGTCGGAACGCCAGTAGGGGGCGAACAGGCCCGAGAAGGCCGGCACGAAGTACATGCCGCCGTTGTCCTCCACCGACCGCGCCAGCTGCTCGCTGTCCGGGGCGCTCCCGATGATCTTCAGCTGGTCGCGCAGCCACTGCACCGCCGCGCCGGTCACCGCGATGGAACCCTCCAGCGCGTAGACCGCCGGGCTGCCGGCGAACTGGTAGGCCACCGTCGTCAGCAGCCCGTTCTGCGAGCGGACCAGCTCGGTGCCGGTGTTCAGCACCAGGAAGTTGCCGGTGCCGTAGGTGTTCTTGGCCTCGCCGGGGGAGAAGCAGACCTGCCCCACGGTGGCCGCGTGCTGGTCGCCGAGGACGCCGGTGATCGGCACGGCGGCGCCCAGCGGGCGGGAGGTGCGGGCCTGGCCGTACGCCTCGGCGTCCGACGAGGGGTGGATGGCCGGGAGCATCGACCGCGGGATGCCGAAGATGCCGAGCAGCTCGTCGTCCCAGTCGAGGGTCTCCAGGTTCATCAGCATGGTGCGGCTGGCGTTGGTGACGTCCGTGGCGTGGATGCCGCCGTTGGGGCCGCCGGTGAGGTTCCACAGCACCCAGGCGTCCGTGTTGCCGAACAGGGCGTTGCCCGCCTCGGCCGCCTCGCGCAGCCCGTCCACGTTGTCCAGCAGCCACTTGATCTTGCCGCCGGAGAAGTAGGTGGCCGGCGGCAGCCCCGCCTTGTGGCGGATCGTGTGCCCGTGGCCGTCGCGTTCGAGGGCGGCGGCGATGCTGTCGGTGCGGGTGTCCTGCCAGACGATCGCGTTGTAGTACGGACGGCCGGTGCGCGGATCCCACACGACGGTCGTCTCACGCTGGTTGGTGATGCCGATGGCCCGCAGGTCGGAGGCCGACAGGCCGCCGTCGCGCAGCGCGTTCTGGATCACCGTGTTGGTGCGCTCCCAGATCTCCACCGGGTCGTGCTCGACCCAGCCGGAACGGGGCAGGATCTGCTGGTGCTCCAGCTGGTGCTTGGCCACCTCGTTTCCGGCATGATCGAAGATCATGAAGCGGGTGCTGGTGGTCCCCTGGTCCACCGCGCCGACGAATTCGGGCATCGCTGAAACCTTTCCTGAGTGACGACGGATCCCGGGGGCCTAGACCTCCTCGGTGGCCGGGCCTTCCTCCTGCTCCTCCATCGCCCGGGCCCGGGCGTTGATCACCGGCTTGATGATCAGGTCGTACACCAGCACGCCGATGACAGCGCCGATCAGCGGGCCGACGATGGGGATCCACCAGTAGCCGCTGAACCACCCGAACGTGCCCGGCAAGGCGATGTCGCCCCAGCCCTCGAAGTAGGTGAACAGCCGGGGGCCGAAATCACGCGCGGGATTGATGGCGTAACCGGCGTTCGTGCCGAAGGTCATACCGATGGCGACGACCACCAGGCCGATGAGGAACGGGTGGAGATTCGCCAGGGGCGCCGTGTTGCGCATGTCGATGAGCGCGCAGATCAGCAGCAGCAGAATTGCCGTACCCACGATCTGGTCGAGCAGCGGGCCCCACCAGGAATCCCCGAAGTATTCCGCGGGGAAAGTGGCGAAGATGGAATAGGTGCCCAACGACTGGTCGCGGGCGAGACCCGCCTTCGCGTCGGCGGCGTCGATCGCCCAGTGGTAGCAGGCGTAGACGAGCGCGGCGGCCACGAAGGCACCGAGAAGCTGGGCCAGCCAGTAGGCCGGCACCTTCTTCAGGGGGAAGTCCCTGCGTACGGTGAAGGCCAGGGTCACCGCCGGGTTGAGGTGGGCGCCGCTGATGCCGCCCGCCACGTAGACGCCGAAGATGACGCCGAAGCCCCAGCCCCAGCAGATGATGAGCCAGTTCGCCGGGCCGAAGTCCACGAACTGGCGCCCGGAACCGGGCAGACCCACGAGTGCGACGGCGACGGATCCGATACCCAGCAGAATCAGGACGAAAGTCCCCAGGAATTCAGCGAGCATCTCACCGCCGAGGCCCTCGCGATAACCGCGTCGGCGCGCAGGTGCAATGCGTTCAGCCATCGGCTCTCCTCGAACTGAAATGGCGCGGACTTTGCCCTCCCCATGTCGGCAGCGTAGGTGCAACGGGGTGGCCGGGCGCGCGGAGAGCGGGCTTTCCCACCAACAGCCCAATTCGAGGAGCGGCCGGGGCGTCCGCGGCGAATACTGCGGGGTCGCGCGGGATGCCGGGCCCTTGGGGTACGGACGCGACCGGCCGGGGCGTCGGCGGGCCGTCCGCCCGTGATGTCACACGCCGGAAACACACCCGTGCGCTTCCGTCCCACGGGACGGCCTACCGTGGGGGCAGGCAATCCGCTCGGCCACCGTCGCCCGAAGGCCCACTTCGCCTCGACCGGACGACTGGAGCCCCGTGACCCGCACCGCCCCCGCCGTACCTCCGTGGCTCGCCCACGCCCTGCGGTCCCAGCGCGGGCCGGTCTCCTGGAGTGCGCTGCTGCGCGGGGCGCTGAGCGGCGGGCCGCTGCTGCTGGCCGCCGTCCTCGCCGGGCGGCCCGCCCTCGGGGTGGTCGCCGCGATCGGCGCCATGTTCGCCGGGATCAACGACCGGCCCGGCAGCCGCCGCGCCTCCGTCGCACGCATCGGGACCCCCGCCCTCGCGGGCGCGGCCGGACTGCTCACCGGCACCCTCGCCGGGGACCACGCCCCCGCCGTGCCGCTCACCCTGCTCCTCACCGCCCTCGGCCTGCTCGCCGGCGGGATCAGCGCGCTGGGACCCGTCGGCTCCTCCGTCGGCACCCAGCTGCTGGTCGGCGCCGCCGTCGGGGCGGGCATGCCGCTGCCCGAGCCGGGATGGCTGCGGGCGTTCGCCTTCGTCGCGGGCGCGGGCTGGCTGCTCCTGCTGCGGCTCGTACTGCCCACCTCCCACTCGCTCGCCGGGGACCTCCGGTCCGGCCTGCGCTTCGACGGGGAACGCGCCGCCGTCGCCGGGGTCTACGAGGCGATCGCCGCACTCCTCGACGCCACGGGCTCAAGCCGGGCGACCGTACGGCGGGCCGCGCTCACCGCGGCCCTCGACCAGGCACAGGACGCGCTCGCCGGACCCCGGCTGCGCCGTCGGCCCTCCTCCGCGGCCGAGCGCCGGCTGCACGCCCGGTACGCCGCGGCCCTGCCCCTCGCCGAGGCCGCGACCGCGCTGGCCTGGGCGGGGGAGGAGGTGCCGGACCGTGCCTCCGAGGGACCGCGCCGCCTGGCCGCGGCCGTACGCAACGGCGCCCCCACCGGCCCGCTGCCCGCCCCCTCCCGCCACGCGCCGGGTCTGCGCGCCCTGGACGACGCCCTCCTGTACGCGGCCGAGGCGTTCGACCGCGCCGACGGCGGGCGGCTGCACGGCCGCAGGCGGTCCCGGGCCGCCGTCCTGCGGACCGTCCTCGGGGCGCGCGGCCGGGAGTACGGGATGCGGGTGGCCCTCTGCTTCGGGGTGAGCGCCGCCGTCGCCCAGGCGCTGTATCACGCCCGCTGGTACGGGCAGCACGAGCACTGGTACTGGCTGCCCGCCACCGCCGTCTTCCTCGTCAAGCCCGACCTCGGGCCGCTCGCCTCCCGGGTGCTGTCCCGCGCCGCCGGAACGGTCCTAGGGGCCCTGCTGTTCGCCGGGCTCGCCGCGGTGCTGCCCCGGCCGGAGGGGCTCGTCGCCGTCGTCACCGTCTGCGGGGCACTGATCCCCCTCGCCACCCGGCACTTCGCCGCGCAGACCGCCGTCGTTACCGTGCTCGTGCTGGCCCTGGTCATGGCGGGAGGCGAACCGCAGGCGTCCTTCGCCCGGATCGGCGAGACCCTGCTCGCCTGCGCCATCGTGCTGGTCGTCGGACACCTGCCGACACCGGGCCGGCGCGGCGACGCCATCCGGGCCCGGCTCACCGAGGCGAGCGGGGCCGCGCAGGAGTACCTCGGCCACGTACTGGGGGAGTCCGAGGACCGCGAGGCCCGCTGGGCGCTGCGCCGCGAGGCCTACCGCACCCTCGCGGAGGCCCGCGCCGCCATCGCCCTCGCCTCAGCCGAACTCCCGCCGCTCGCCCGGCACGCGGACGGCGCCGACGAGATCGCCATGACCCTCGAACTGCTCGTCGACACCACCACCGCCTGCGCCGTCCACCTGGACGACACCGGCCACCTCGACCCCCACCACCTGCACCGCCTCACCACCCTCCAGAACAACCTCGCCCCCGAGCACACACAGCCCGGCCATTCGTCCCACGCCGTCCGAGCCAACTCACCAACGCCGACGCCACATCACCGCCCGCTGAGCCCTCAAGGGGCGCGGGGAACTGCGCGACCAGCCCCCACCCACCTGCACCAGCGGACACGGCGCCCGGTCGCTCATCACGGGGGTGACCGTCCACCGCCGCCCGCTCCAGACCCCTCAAGGGGCGCGGGGAACTGCGCGACCAGCCCCCACCCACCTGCACCAGCGGACACGGCGCCCGGTCGCTCATCACGGGGGTGACCGTCCACCGCCGCCCGCTCCAGACCCCTCAAGGGGCGCGGGGAACTGCGCGACCAGCCCGAGCGAACCGGCACCCGCAATCTCGCGCAGCCCCCCGCAGGGGCCAGCCCCCAACGAAGAACGCCCCGCGTTCACCCCACCCGCACCCACACCGGCGCATGATCCGACCCCGCCACCCCCCGCCGCTCCCCGGGATCCGTCCCCACGGACGGCAGACGGGGCGGCCCGTCCCCCGGAAGCCCCGTCCCCGCCACCGACACCCTCCGCACCAGCCGGTGACTGAGCAGCACATGGTCGATCAGCTCCCGGCGCCCGGAGTCCACCCGCGAGTACCGCTCCGCCGCGGGGATGAGCGGGGCCACGTCCCACAGCCGGAACCCGTCCCCCCGGTCAGGACGGTCGTACCCGGGGGTGCCGATCTCCGAGCCGGGCGGCCCGAGCAGTATCTGCGTCGTGGCCGCCCGCACCTCGTCGTTGAGGTCGCCGACCACGGCCACGTCCCGCTCCCGCCCGTCACCCTCCAGCAACTCGTCCGCCAGCGCGCGCAGCGCCGCCGCCTCGGACGCCCGCCGGTACAGCGCGTAGGCGGCGTACCGGGCCCGTTCACCCTCGTCGCGCGGCTGGAAACGGCCGTCGGGGTACGACAGCAGCTTCGACTTCAGATGGCAGACCGCCACCCGCAACGGCCCCCGCTCGCCCGCGACCTCCACCGCGAGGAACCCCCGCCCGGCCCGGCCGGCGGTCAGTCCCGTGTCGTCCGCCTGCACCGGCAGGACCCGCGCCGGGAACACCGCCGTGTCGGCGACCACCGTCATCTCCGTACGGCTGAGGAACCCCACCCGTATGCCCCGGCTCTCGGCGTGTTCGGACAGCGCGACGTGCCAGCCGTCGTCCAGCAGTCCGGCGAGATCCTCCAGCGCGCCGGGGTCGCCCACCTCCTGCACGCCGAGCAGCCCCGGATCCAGTTCCGTGATCACCGCGGCGAGCGCGGCCAGTTTCGACGTGTACGCGGCCTCGTCGTCGGGCCCGAACGGGCCACCGGGCCGGTACAGGTTCTCCAGGTTCCAGGTGCCGAGGAGCAAGGCGGGCCCCTTTCAGCCGTGGGCGGGCTCGTGGTCGGAGCCAGGGTGCGCGCCCGGCCCGCCCCGCGACAGTGCCGCGACGGGATGTCGCGGTTCGGCTCACCCCGGGTCAGGGTCCCGTCGTACGTTGACGTGATGACGCCTTCTGCCGTGGAGAGTCCCGCCGGGCTCATCATCACCGGATGCACCGTCCTCACGCACGACGATCAAGAGCGCGTCGGTTTCCGTGAGAACGCCGCCGTCGTGGTGCGCGACGGGGCCGTGGCGGAGGTGACGGACGCCGGGGCCGTCGCCGGGCGGGCGGCCGACGAGTGGATCGACGCGCGCGGGCAGGTCGCGCTGCCCGGCCTGATCAACTGTCACACCCACGCCCCCATGGTGGCGCTGCGCGGACTCGCCGAGGACCTGCCGACCGAGGAGTGGTTCAACGACGTCGTCTGGCCGGTGGAGTCCAGCCTCACCGAGCGGGACGTCACCCTCGGGGCGCGGCTCGCCTGCGCGGAGATGATCCGGGCCGGCGTCACCTGCTTCGCCGACCACTACTTCGGCATGGGCGCGGTCGCCGGGGTGGTCGCCGAGAGCGGGATGCGGGCGCTGCTGGGGGAGGCGTACTTCTCCTCCCAGGGCCCCGGCGGGCGCGAGCGGTCCCTGGAGTTCGCGCTCGGGCATCAGGGGGGCGCCGGCGGACGGATCACCACCGCGCTCGCCCCGCACGCCCCCTACACCGTGGGCGACGCCGACCTCGCCGCCACCGCCGAGCTGGCCCGCGCGCACGGCCTGCCCGTCCATCTGCACGCCGCCGAGAACCGCGACCAGACCGAGGTCTCCCTCGCCCGGCACGGTGTCACCCCTGTCGAGGTCCTCTCCCGCACCGGCGTCCTGGACACCGACGTGCTCATCGCCCACGGCACCGGCATCGTCGAGAGCGACCTGCCGCTGCTGGAACGGGCGGACGGCCGTACGGCGGTGGCGACCGCGCCCCGCGGGTATCTCAAGTTCGCCTGGCCCAGCACCACGCCCGTGCGGGCGCTGCGGGACATCGGCGTGCCGGTCGGCCTCGCCACGGACGGCGCCGCCTCCAACAACTCCCTGGACGTGTGGGAGTCGATGACGCTCACCTCCCTGATCCAGAAGTCGGTGGAGGGTGACCCGCGGTGGCTGACCTCCCGTCAGGCGCTGCACCACGCCACCCTGCAGAGCGCCCGCGCGGTCGGCCTGGAGGGGAGCGTGGGCCGGATCGCGCCCGGCCACCGCGCCGACATCGTCCTCGTGGACCTCACGGGCCCGCACACCCAGCCGGTGCACGACCTGGCGGCGACCCTGGTGCACAGCGCCCGCGCCGCCGACGTCCGTACGACCGTGGTGGACGGCCGGATCCTCATGCGTGACCGGCGCCTGCTCACCGTCGACGTCCCCGAGACCGTACGCGCGCTGGGGGAGCGCCTGCCCGCCCTGACCGACCGGAGCCATGGCCGCCGCGTCCAGCGGTACGACACCTGAACCGGCGGGCGACCGCCCTCGCGCGGCCGGCGCGGACGGGCCCCGGCGCGAAAGATCTTGGATGCGAACGATGAGTTCCGAGCGGCCGCCCGGTCACCCCTCGCAACGGGACCGTCGCACAGGAGGAACCATGTCGCTTCCGGAGATCGTCTCGCGCGCCGAGTGGCGCGCGGCGCGCGAAGAACTGCTGGACAAGGAGAAGGCCGTCACCCGCGCGCTCGACGCCCTCCGCGCCGAACGGCGCCGGCTGCCGATGGTCCCGGTCGACCGCGAATACGTCTTCGCGGGCGGCGACGGCAAGGCCACGCTGCTCGACCTCTTCCAGGGCCGGCAGCAGCTCGTCGTGCACCACTTCGAGTTCGCCCCGGAGTGGGAGACCGGGTGCCGCTGCTGCTCGGCGTTCCTGGACCAGATCGGGCACCTGGCGCACCTCCAGGCCCGGCGCACCACGTTCGTGGCCGTTTCGCGGGCGCCGTTCACCAGGATCCTGCCGTTCAAGGCGCGGATGGGGTGGACGGTGCCCTGGTACTCGTCGTACCCCGGTGACTTCGACGCGGATTTCGAGGTGTTCTCCGAAGAGGGCGGGACGCCCGTCCAGCGGCCCGGCGTGAGCTGCTTCCTGCGTGAGGGCGACCGCGTCTTCCACACCTACTCGGCCTACGGGCGCGGTCTGGAGGGGCTGGGCTCCACCACCAGCCTGCTGGACCTCACCGCGCTCGGCAGGCAGGAGCCGTGGGAGGAACCCGAGGGGCGCGCGTGGGCCGTCGGAGCACCCGTGGCACAGGAGCACCTCCGCTACCACGACGAGTACGACCTCTGACACGGACGGTGACGGATTACTCCGAAAAGCTGAGAGCGCGCTCACACTTGGCAGTGAACGGGTGTCAACTACGTCTCAGTACCGTCACCGGACGAGGCGTTCGCCCCATGGTTGGCGTTTAACTCTACGAGTACAGCGCTACATGGAGGTGGCAGGGTGAACGGGCGAACAGTGCTCGAACGCTTTCCCGCAGGTGGACCGCGCGGCTCATGGCCCGCGGAGGAGTTCGCGCACGCGCGGCGCCTGGAGGGCCTGCCCGCCGAGGTTGTCATGGACCTCGCGACCGACATGTTCCTGGTGATCGTCCGCGGCGAGCGCGCCGGCGGTGAGGCGGTGGCGTGAGCGGTCCCGCGAGGGGCCGTCGGAGGCCGTCAGGCGGTGACGGGGCGTGACCAGTCGGGGGTGGTCCCCGTGAGCCGGCACAGGGCCAGGTAGAGCGGTATCGGCGGCGTGTAGGGGAGCGTGCCGTCCGGGCGGTGTATGAGGCCCGGGAGGCCGGCGTCGCCCGTGGCGGCCGGACCGTCGGGGAGAATCGCGCCGGCCGCGTAGTGCGCGGGGGCGGGCCAGTCCAGGGCGTAGTCGGAGTCGGACGGGACCAGCCACCACCAGTGCGCCTCATCGGCGTAGACGCACCCCACGCGGGGCAGCCGGGGCAGGACCAGCGGGCCGAGGCGGGCAGGCACCGCCACCGCGTCGCAGCCCATCGGGGCGGTCATGCCGTCGGGGACCGGAAGGCGCCGGGGCGCGTCCGGGGCCGTCCGTCCGCGCTGCAAACGGACCAGTGAGTCCAGACTGAGCACGCGTGTACCGCCGGCGCCCGTCACGCGCGTCCTCCGTCCCGGCCGGGATGCCGCTCCGCGGGTATGCCGAGGCTCTTCTCCGCCGGATGCGAACGGGTGCTCTCGTCACCGTCGCTGTCGCCGTCCCCCGAGCCGCCGGCCGGGCCGGGCTTGGGCCGGGCGCCCCAGCCGAGGTCGTTGCCGGGTTCGGCGGGTTCGTGCGGGGTGTCCGCCCGGCGCGGGAGTTCCGCCCAGACCAGCAGGCCGGGACCGTGCTCGTGGGCGCCCCACGCGTGGCACAGGGCGTCGACGAGCAGCAGTCCCCTCCCGTGCTCCTCCTCCGGCCGCTGCCGGGTGTTCGCCCGGGGCCGGTCCGGGGCGCAGCCCTCGTCCCGCACGGCTATGCGCACCAGGTCGTCACCGTCGTGCAGCTCGCAGACGACGCTGCTGCTCGCGGTGTGCACGATGGCGTTGGTGACCAGTTCGGTGACGACCAGGGCCGCCGTGTCGCAGGTGTCCTCGCACACCGCCCAGCCGGACAGCCGGGCCCGGGTCAGCCGTCTGGCCCGGGCAGGGGAACCCGGGTGGGCGGCCAGTTCGAAACGGAACCGGCGCGCGGCGTCGCCCCCCGAAGGGGTGGTGGCCGGGGCGGCGCCAAGGCCGACGGAGGCCGCGGCGGCGTCTGTTCCTAAGGGCGCGGACGGAATCACGCTTGCCACTATCGCCCCGCCGTGAACACTTGGCAAGTGTCACTCTGAAAAATGCAGAGTGCTGTGTGACGGTCTGGACTGGCGTGGCACACTGCTCGCAACAGGACCTCGCGCGGCGCCAGTTGGGATCGCCGGAGATTGATTCGAATGTGTGTTCGGTTCGAATGGTCTTCGTGGCTGGTCATCGAATGGCGCCGCCGAGCTGTCAGGATTTGTTCGAGGGAGGTGGAGCGTGAGTGAACCCCGGTCCGCGCCGACGGTGGGGCAGGTCGTCCTCGGGCGCCGCCTGCTGGACCTGCGCGAGCGCGCCGGTCTCAAGCGGGAGGAGGCCGCCCGCATCCTGCGCGTCGCCCCCGCCACCGTACGCCGCATGGAGATGGCCGAGGTCGCGCTCAAGATCCCGTACCTCCAGCTGCTGCTGAAGGCCTACGGCGTCTCCGACGAGGAGGCCGACGCCTTCGTGCAGCTGGCGGAGGACGCCAACAGGCCCGGCTGGTGGCAGCGCTTCCACGACATCCTGCCCGGCTGGTTCTCCATGTACGTCAGCCTGGAGGGCGCGGCCTCCCTCATCCGCAGCTACGAACCCCACTTCGTCCCCGGACTGCTGCAGACCGAGGACTACGCGCACGGCGTGCTGCGCTCCGGTGCCATAGGGCAGACCCGGCCCGAGGACATAGAGCGCCACGTCGACCTGCGCATGCAACGGCAGGAACTGCTCACCCGTGAGGACGCGCCCCGGCTGTGGGTCGTCATGGACGAGACCGTGCTCCGCCGCCGGGTCGGCGGCCCGGAGGTGATGCGTGCACAGATCGACAAGCTGCTCGAAGCGGCGGCGCTGCCCAATGTGACGCTGCAGGTCGCGACCTTCGACAGCGGGCCGCACCCCGGCACGTACGGGCCGTTCGTGCTGTTCCGATTCGCCATGCCCGAACTGCCGGACATGGTCTACAGCGAGTACCTGACCGGCGCCGTCTACCTGGACGCGCGCACCGAGGTGGCGACCCACCTCGAGGTCATGGACCGCATGGCGGCCCAGGCCGCCACGGCACATCGCACGAAGGAGATCCTCCGGGATCTCCGCAAGGAGCTGTGAATGGAACTCATCAAGCCCCCGAAGACCCAGCCGCGTGCGCGGGCGCACGCCGGGAGGATCTACAACGGCATGCCCGCGCGGGAGCTGGGCAGCGAGGGCTGGCACAAGCCCTGGAGCGGCGGCAACGGCGGCAACTGCCTGGAGGCGATGAAGCTCGACGACGGCCGCATCGCCGTCCGCCAGTCCACCGACCCGGACGGGCCGGCGCTCATCTACACCTCCGCCGAGATGACGGCCTTCATCGAGGGGGCCAAGGCCGGAGAGGCGGATTTCCTGCTGTCCTGACCCCCGCTTGCCGCACTACTTTGCTTCTTCCCCTTTGGCACGTGGCACTTCGCGCTCAGCATCTGGCACTTGGCACTTGGCACTCAGCAGTCATCACTCAGCACTTGGCACTGAATTGATCACTAAGGTTTGCGGACAGTTACGGAGCTTGTCATGACCGGGCAGCACCCTGTGGACATCGACACCACCAGGCCGCATCCCGCGCGGATGTACGACTGGTACCTCGGCGGCAAGGACAACTACCCGGTCGACGAGGCCATGGGCCGGCAGATGCTGGCCCTGGACCCGCGGGTGCCGGTCATGGCACGCGTGAACCGCGCGTTCATGCAGCGGGCCACGCGCTGGCTCGCCGGGCAGGGCGTGCGTCAGTTCCTGGACGTCGGCACGGGCATACCCACCGAACCGAACCTGCACCAGGTGGCCCAGCGCATCGCGCCGGACGCCCGCGTCGTGTACTGCGACAACGACCCCATCGTGCTGGCCCACGCGGCGGCACTGCTGCGCGGCACCGACGAGGGGGTCACCGACTACCTCCAGGCCGACGTCAGGGACCCGGACACGATCCTGGAGGGCGCGCGCAAGATCCTCGACTTCGACGAGCCGATCGGTCTCTCGCTCATCGCCCTGCTGCACTTCGTCCCCGACGAGGACGGCGCGCACGAGCTGGTGCGGCGGCTGCTGGACGCGATGCCCTCGGGCAGCCACCTGGTGATCAGCCACGCCACGGCCGACTTCACGCCCGAGGAGTCGGAGGCGGCCGTCGCGAAGCTCAAGGCCGCGGGCGTCACGCTGGCGCTGCGCAGCCGCGAGGAGTTCACGAGCTTCTTCGACGGCCTGGACCTCGTGGAGCCGGGCGTCGAGGTGCCGCACCTGTGGCACCCCGAACTGGGCGACCCGGTCCCCGGCCAGGAGGACGGGGTCATCCCCGGCTACGGGGCGGTGGCCCGCAAGCCGTAGTCCCGCGCGCCCGCCCCCGTACGCCCGGTCCACCCCGGGAGGACGGGGGCGTCGGCGTGCGTGCGGGTGTCGGCGGGGCCGGCTGCCGAAGAGGGGGAGGTGGCGGTTTCCGGGGATCCGTCAGGCCGTCATCGGCCGGTCGTACGGGCCGATCGGTGCCGGCAAGCGGGATGTGCCGCCCGTCAGGTAGCCGTCCACCGCCGCCGCCACGGCCCGGCCCTCCGCGATGGCCCACACGATCAGCGACTGCCCCCTTGCGGCGTCCCCCGCCACGAAGACCCCCGGCACGTTCGTGGCGAAGTCCGCCCCGCGCGCCACGGTGCCGCGGGCCTCCAGCGTCACGCCGAGCTGGGCCGTCAGCCCGTCCCGCTGGTCGGGCCCGGAGAAACCGAGCGCGAGCAGCACCATGTCGGCGGGCAGCGCCCGCTCCGTGCCCGGCACGGGACGACGACCCGCGTCCACCTCCACCAGACGCAGCGCGCTCACGCGCCCCGCCGCGTCCCCGTCGAAACGCAGCGTCGACGCCGCGAACAGCCGCGCGTCCGCGTCCGCCGCCGGTGCCGTCCGCAGCGCGCCCGCCTCCTCGTGCGCCGCCGACAGCCGGTACAGCTTCGGATAGGTCGGCCAGGGCTCGGCCTCCTCGTCGCGTTCGGCGCCCGGCCGGTGGTAGATGTCGAGCTGGGTGACCGACGCGGCCCGCTCCCGTACCGCCGTGCCCAGACAGTCGGCGCCCGTGTCGCCGCCCCCGACGATGACGACGTGCCGGCCCTCCGCGGACAGCGGCGACGTCTCCAGGTCACCCTCGCGCACCCGGTTCGTCAGCGGCAGGTACTCCATGGCCTGATGGATTCCCGCGAGCTCACGTCCCGGCACCGCGAGCTCCCGCCACGCCGTCGCCCCCGTGGCGATCACCACCGCGTCGTAACGGCTCCGCAGCTCCGCCGCGTCCACGTCCCGGCCCACCGTGACGGATGTGCGGAACCTCGTCCCCTCGGCCCGCATCTGCTCCACCCGCCGCTCCAGATGATGCTTCTCCATCTTGAACTCGGGGATGCCGTAGCGCATCAGCCCGCCGATCCGGTCGTCCCGCTCGTACACGGCGACCGTGTGCCCGGCCCGGGTCAGCTGCTGGGCCGCGGCCAGTCCGGTGGGACCCGAGCCGATGACCGCGACCGTACGGCCGGAGAGACGGTCCGGCGGGGCCGGTGCCGCGAAACCCTCCTCCCAGGCCCGGTCGGCGATCGCGCACTCGACGTTCTTGATGGTGACCGCCGGCTGGTTGATGGCGAGCACACAGCCCGCCTCGCACGGAGCCGGACACAGCCTCCCCGTGAACTCGGGGAAGTTGTTGGTGGCGTGCAGCCGCTCGGCCGCCGCCCGCCAGTCCTCCCGTGAGACCAGGTCGTTCCACTCCGGGATGAGATTGCCCAGCGGACAGGCCTCGTGGCAGAACGGCACACCGCAGTCCATGCACCGGTCCGCCTGCGTGCTGACGATCGGCAGCAGCCCCCCGGGGACGTACACCTCGTCCCAGTCGCGGACCCGCTCCTCCACAGGCCGGCGCGGCCAGTCCTGGCGGGGTGTGGTGAGGAAACCCTTGGGATCGGCCATGGCCGTGTTCCTTGCGTGGGCGGGTGACAGGCCGTGCGCCGTCGGGCGGCACTCCTGCGCACACGATACGTCCGCCCACACCCGCCCGCAGCGCGCCCGACGGCGTCCGCCCGACACCCTGCCGACCCGCGCGGTGCAGGTGGGACCCGGTGCGGGCGCCGGTACGTCAGCCGGTCAGGGCGAGGAGGTACGCCAGCGCCGCACCGGCCGAGGCAAGGGCGCGGACGTGGTTCCACCGCGTCCAGCCGCGCACGTACACCGGCCAGTACGCGGCCGCCTCCGCGCTGTCCGCCGCCGGCCGGGCCAGCCGGTCGTTGCGGGGTATGTTCGCCACCACGGTCGGCCCGAACGACCCGCACAGGTACAGCGCACCGCCCACCAGCGACGCGACCGCGCCCTCGCCCGGCCACACCACGCACGTCACCGCGGTCAGCAGCGCGCACAGCACCGTCGAGCCGAGGAACACCAGCATGAACGGCGGCCGCAGCGCCGCCACGTTGATCGCCTGCATCGCGGCCACGCCCCGCGCCGGCGGCAGCGCAGCGAGCCCCCGCATGACGAACGTCGAGAACGCGCAGAACACCCCGGCCACCACCCCGGTCCCGAGCACACCCAGCATCGTCAGCACCAGATACGGCCCGTCGCCCATGTGCGGTCACCCCCGTCCCTCGTCCCTCGGACCGGAACTCCCTCCCGGCTGCCGTCAGCACCAGTCAACGCGCCCCACACACCGCGGGCCATGGCCGAGCAGCGCACGGCCATGCGGGAACGTCCACGATCCGCGCCCGCCCCTGGGCACCACGGGTGCCGGGCCCTGACTCTCCCGGCGCCTCGGAAGCCGCCGGGGACGTGACGCATCATGGCCCTGTGCGACTCGAAGCGATCACCTGGGACCGGCTCGTCGACACGCTCGCCGAGCGTCTGCTGGAGCTCGGGACGGCCGACGGCTCCCCCTGGCCCCGCGTCGCCCTCGACGGCGCCCCGGCCGCCCGCCCGGGTGACCTCGCCGAACTCCTCGCCGAGGCACTGCGCACGCGGGGCCGCCCCAGCCTGGTCGTGGGCACGGACGGTTTCCTGCGCCCCGCCTCCGTCCGGCTGGAGTACGGCCACCAGGACCTGGAGTCCTACTACGACGGCTGGTACGACAACGGCGCCCTGTGGCGCGAGGTGTTCGACCCGCTCGGGCCCGGCGGCAGCGGCCGGGTGCTGCCCGACCTCTGGGACCCGGCCACCGACCGCGCCACGCGCAGCCCTTACGTCCAGCTGCCACCCGGCGGCGTGCTGCTGCTGCACGGACCGCTTCTGCTGCGTCACTGGTTCCCCTTCGATCTGAGTGTCCACGTCCTCCTCTCGCCCGGTGCGCTGCGCCGCCGGACCCCCGAGACCGAGCACTGGACACTCCCCGCCTTCGAGCGCTACGAGGAGGAGACCGACCCGGCCGCCACGGCCGACGTGCTGGTACGGGCCGACGACCCCCGCCGTCCGGCCTGGCGCGACTGAGACCGCGCGGGCACCGGTCGCGGACCTGGGCGGCCCGAGGGGCCCCGCTCGCGGACTTGGTGCGCCGTTCGCAGACCAGGGGCGTCGTTCGCGGGCCAGGTTGCGCCGCTCGCGGAGCCGTCCGCTGCGGGTGCCGTCCGCCGACGACCCGGCGACAATGAAGGGCGTCGGGACTCGCGGCGCGCCCCCGCGCCGCGCCGGCCGTCCGGCACCGGGAGGTACCTCATGACCACCGCCGGAGACATCATGCACCGCGGCGCCCAGTGGATCCCCGCGCACGAAACCCTCGACCGCGCGGCACAGTTGATGCGCGAGCTGAACGTCGGCGCGCTGCCCATCAGCGACGAGAACGAGCGGCTCTGCGGCATCCTCACCGACCGCGACATCGTCGTCGGCTGCGTCGCCATGGGCCACGACCCCGCCCGGGTCACCGCGGGCGAGATGGCCAAGGGCACACCACGCTGGATCGCGTCCGACGCCGACGTCGACGACGTGCTCAACGAGATGCGGACCCACCAGATCCGCCGCCTGCCCGTCATCGACGACAAGCGCCTCGTCGGCATGATCAGCGAGGCCGACCTGGCCCGGCACCTGACGGACGAACAGATCGCCGCCTTCGCCGAGAGCGTCTACGCCCGGTCCGCCTCGGGCTGACCCCGCCGCCCGCCGGTGGCGTGGCCGGCGGACCGGCGGACGTCACAGCCAGCCGCTGCGCCGGAACGCCCGGTGGAGCAGCACGCAGGCCACCGATATCACCGCGAGGACCATGCCGTAGCCGTACCGCCAGTGCAGCTCCGGCATGTGGTCGAAGTTCATGCCGTACACCCCGCACACCATGGTCGGCACCGCGACGATCGCCGCCCAGGCGGTGATCTTGCGCATGTCCTCGTTCTGGGCGACCGTGACCCGCGCCAGGTGGGCCTGGAGGATCGAGTTGATCAACTCGTCGAATCCCGCTATCTGTTCGGTCGCCCGCTGCAGATGGTCGGCGACGTCGCGGAAGTACGCCTGTATGTCCGGGGCGATCACCCGGCTCGGCCGCGTGGCCAGCTCCTCCAGCGGCCGGCCGAGCGGCACCACCGCCCGCTTCAGCTCCAGCAGTTCGCGCTTGAGCTGGTAGATGCGGCCCGGATCGACCCGGGCGCCGTGCTCCGCGAAAACGTCCGTCTCGACCTGGTCCATGTCCTCCTGGACCGAGTCGGTCACGCTCAGATAGTCGTCGACCACCTGGTCCGCGACGGCGTGCAGCACCGCGGACGGCCCCTGGACCAGCCGCCCGGGATCGGACTCCAGCCCTTCGCGCAGCGGCCCCAGTGAGCCGTGCCGCCCGTGCCGCACGGTCACCACGAAGTCGGGGCCGACGAAGACCATGATCTCGCCCGTGTCCACGACCTCGCTGTTCGCGGTCAGTTCCTCGTGCTCGACGTAGCAGACCGTCTTGAACACGGCGAACAGGGTCTCGCCGTACCGCTCCAGCTTGGGCCGCTGGTGGGCCTCGACGGCGTCCTCCACCGCCAGCGGATGCAGGTCGAACAGCTCGGCGATGCCGGCGAACTCCCGGCTCGTCGGCTCGTGCAGCCCCAGCCAGACGAACCCCTCCCCGCTCTCGCGGACCCACTTGACGGCGTCGGCCGCCTCCCCGGGCACGGAAACCCGGTGACCGTCCCGGTAGGTCACGCAGTTGACCACCGAGGAGCCCAGTGGGGACCGGGCGGGGTGGCTCAGATCGACCCGGGGACGGCGGCGCGCCAGCCTGCGCAGCCTGCCGACCCGGCCAAGACCCCTGACCTTCCGCAGATTCCCCGCCATCGACATTCGGTCCCCCTTGCCTGATCCCCTACCGACCTGCTCGTCGGCCCTGCCGCGCCAGTCTGCCAGCCACCGGCCGTCCTCGTCCGGGCCTGTGGAAACGTCAACTTCCGCTTGGTTCCCGCCTGTGGACAACAGGGCGACGGCTCCCCCGTCGACCGGCACGGCCGGTGCCGCGCATGCCGTCGAGGGGTGCCGCGCAGGCCGACGGCCGGTCCCGAAGCGGCGGTCGGTCCTGGGTCGACGCAGCGGCGGCCGGTCGTGGGTCGACGGAGCGGCGGCCGGTCGTGGGTCGACGGAGCGGGCGGCCGGTCGTGGGCCGAGAGCCGGACGATCCAGTACCGCCCCGCCGCCCAGCGCATACCGCTGCCCGCTCAGCCCCGTGCCGGCGGCCGCGCTCCGGTCCGCTCCACCGCCCGAGCTCCGGCCCGGCACCCCTCCTCCGCCGCCTTCTCGGGCAGCGTGCCCGCGAGCAGAGCCGCGAGGAAGGCTCCCGTGAAGGCGTCTCCGGCACCGGTGGTGTCCCGGGGCGTCACCGGCACGGCCGGCACACGGGCCCACACCTCGCCGGACCGCGCCAGCAGCGCACCCTCCGCGCCTTGCTTGACCACCACCAGCGGGATCCGCCGGCTCAGTCGCGCCGCCGCCTCCGCCACGTCGGAGCGACCCGCCAGCAGGCACGCCTCGTCCCGGCTGGGCAGCAGGACGTCCACGCCCTCCACCAGCGACAGGAAGCGGTCCGGGCCCAGCCGGGCGAGGAACCCGGCCGACGCCGGGTCCGTACTCACCGGAATCCCGCGCGCCGCTGCCGCCTTCAGCGCCGCCGCCACGAGGGCGCGGCTGCTGTCGCCGAACAGCAGATAGCCCGACAGGTGCAGCCGCGCCACCCCCTCCAGCAGCATGTCCGACCAGTCCTCGGGACCGAGCCGCAGCGACGCCCCACTGTCCGTGAGGAAGGTCCGCTCGGCCTCCGCCTGCCCGTCGACCAGGCAGACGACCGTCCCCGTCGGCACCTCGTCGTCCACGACCAGCCGCGGGCGCACGCCGCCGGCGATCAGCTCCCGCTCGTGCCACGCCGCCGCGTCCGAGCCCACCCGACCCAGCAGGCGTACCTCGCAGCCACCCCGGTGCGCGGCCCAGCAGGCGACGTTGGCGCCCGCCCCGCCCGGCACCGTGCGGATCACGGCTGCGGTGTCCGTGCCCGGAGCGAGCGGGCCCGGGTGCCGCGCGACCACGTCCGTGATCACGTCCCCGACGACCAGTAGCGCCCCGCTCCGCGCCCTCCCGGTCACTCCGCGGCGGTCCAGGCCGCCGCCACCCGGGCCGCCAGCCGTACGTTGCCCCGCACCGCCGCCAGATTGGCCTCCAGGGAGGCGCCGTCGGTGTGCCGCACCAGGTGGTCCAGCAGGAACGGGGTGACCCCCTGCCCGGTCACCCGGGCCTCCTCGCACGCCCGCAGCGCCTCGCCGAGCACCCGCGCGTGCACCCCCGGATCCAGCTGCTCCTCCTCCGGCACCGGGTTGGCCACGATCAGCGCCGATTCCGGTCCGCCCACCGCGTCCTGCGCCCGCATGACCCGGGCCACCTGCTCCGGGCTGTCCAGCCGCCAGTCCACGGGATGCCCCGAGTCCGACAGGTAGAAGCCGGGGAAGCGGTCCGTGCCGTACCCGGCGACCGCCACTCCCAGCGTCTCCAGCCGCTGCAGGGTGGCCGGCACGTCCAGGATCGACTTCACCCCCGCGCACACCACGGTGATCCGGGTGCGTGCCAGCAGCCCCAGGTCGGCCGACTCGTCCTGGGTGACGGTCCACTCCCGGTGCACACCCCCGAGCCCACCGGTGGCGAACACCCGGACGCCCGCGAGCGCCGCGAGCATCGCGGTCGCCGACACCGTCGTCGCCCCGCTCGCCCCCGCGGCCACCGCGAGCGGCAGATCACGGTGGCCCAGCTTGCGGATGCCGTCCTCGTTCGCGACCCGCTCCAGCTGCTCCTTGTCCAGGCCGACCCGTGGCTTCCCGTCCAGCACGGCGATCGTCGCCGGCACCGCGCCCTCCCGTCGCACCACGGCCTCCAGCTCCCGCGCCACCTGGAGATTGCGTGGTCGCGGGAGTCCGTGGGCGATGATCGTGGACTCCAGAGCCACCACCGGCCTGCCCGCCGCGAGCGCCTCCTGTACCTCTTCCGACACCATGAGCACCACGCGCTGCCTCCCGTCTGCCGCCTCTCCCTCCATCTCTGGCGAGCGCCACACCGGGCCAAACCCTTGCGGCCCGTCACAGGGGTCACGGAGGCTGTCACCATGACGGACCACGAGACCCGGCTCGACCATGTCGTCCTGTGGGTGAGCGATCCCATCGCCGCCGCGCACTTCTACGAGGAGGCCGTGGGGCTGGAGCCGGTCAGGCTCGACGCCTTCTCGGCCGGAGAGGCGCCCTTCCCCTCGGTACGCGTCAACGGGGAGACGATCCTCGACCTCATGCCGCGGTCCAAGGCGGACCGCATGGCGATGCTCCCCGGGGCCGCCGAGAGCTCCGGCCACCCCGTCAACCACGTCTGCCTGTCCCTGACCGCGGCCGCCTTCGACACGCTCCTCGACCGCCTGCGGGAGCGGTCAGTGCCGGTGTCGGACGTCTCGCACGACTCCTTCGGGGCGCGCGGCCCGGCCAAGCGCAGCTTCTACTTCCGTGACCCCGACGGCAACGTCTTCGAGGCCCGGCACTACGACTGAGAGGCCCCGCACCGAGACTGAGGCGCGCCACGAGGACGCGGGCACGGCAGCAACGAGCACGCGCGGCGACGAACGACGGCAGGCGGGCGGGCGGGTGGCAGCGCCCGCCCGCCTCGCGGTCGTCGCGCCGCCGTCAGAACAGCGGCTCGGGCAGCACACCCTCCAGAGCGAGCAGCCGCCTCTTCGTCTCGAGCCCGCCCCCGAAACCGCCGATGCCGCCCCCGCTCTCCACGACCCGGTGACAGGGCACGACCACCGGCAGCGGATTGGCGCCCATCGCCATGCCCACGGCCTGCGCGGCGCCGGGCTGGCCGACCCGCCCCGCCAGGTCGCCGTACCCCACCACCGTGCCGAACGGCACCCCCGTGGCCAGCTCCCGCAGCACCTCGCGGTTGAATCCCGAGATCAGCGACCAGTCCAGCGGCAGCTCGAAGGAGTTCCGCTCACCCGCGAAGTAGGCGCGGAACTGGCGTATCGCCTCGGCCAACAGGGGTGAGCCGGGTTCCTCCACGGGCTGGCGGCCGAGCCGGGACGCCAGCCGCTCCAGCGTCCTGTCGCGCACCTCGTCGGTGGCGTGGAACACGACGTTGACCAGGCCTTCGGGAGTCGCGGCCAGCAGCAGCGGGCCGATGGCGCTGTCCACGACGGCCCACACGACCCGCTGCTCGTACCGCCCATCGCTGTCCATGCGCCCCACCGTACGGCCCGTCACCGACAACGCCCCGGGGCCGGGCGGACCCAGGGCCGGAAGCTCAGCCCCCCACTGCGTCGCGCACCACGTCGGGACGGTTGGTGATGATCCCGTCCACCCCGAACCCGGCCACCCGCCGGGCGGCGGCCGCGTCGTTCACCGTCCAGGTGAACGTCTCCAGCCGCTTGCCGTGCGCGCCCTCGAAGCCGTGCACCGCGCTGACGTAGGCGGCGGTGAGGGAGCTGTGCGACGGGTTGATCTGGTCGGCGAAGGCCGCGTACACGGGCAGGTCGGCGACCGGCGGCGTCCCGAGGAAGCCGGTCTTCACGTCGGGCTTCAGCTCGTGGACCGTACGTACGCTGTCCGCGCTGAAGCTCTGCACGATCAGCCGCTGCTGCACGTGCGCGCGGTCGAGCCACCCCTCGTTGTCGAGGACCTTGAGGATGTCCCGCTCGATGCCGGGGTACAGCTCCGGATTCTTGATCTCCAGCAGCAGCTTCTGCCGGTGGTGGTCGACCCGGTGCACGAACTGCTTCAGCGTCGGCACGCGCGCGCCCGCGTACGCGGGGTCGAACCAGCCGCCGGCGTCCAGGCGGGCGATCTCGGCGGCGGTGAAGTCCTTCACCTTCCACGGCGCCCGGTCGGGGAAGACCTCCTCGACGTCGGTGGTGCGCTGGAGGCTGTCGTCGTGGACGACGACGAGCTCACCGTCCTTGGTGCGCTGGACGTCGTTCTCCACCCAGGCGGTGCCCAGGGCGGCCGCCTTGTCGACGGCCGCCAGCGTGTTCTCCGGGGCGTACCCGGAGGCGCCACGATGGGCGACGACGACCGGAGCGGTGGCGGTGCCGTCGGCGGCCCGGGCGGGGGAGAGCGGGAGCAGGAAGGCGGCGGTTCCCAGGAGCGCGGTGGTCGATGCGGCGACAGCACGTAGGTGCATGCGGACTCCTCGCGTCGAACGGTCACGGTCAGAACCACTGTGACAGCAGAGGGTCAACGCGAGACGGGCGCGGAACGGCCACAAACGGGACGCCGGCGCCCCGACCCCGCACACCGGTGCCACACACCTGGGGCAAGGACGTGTTTCTTTGCCGGATAGTCGTTCGACCATTCCGGTGGGGGTCATACTCTCTGCGACACCCTGGCCGCCGATGCGGTCCTGGGAGGGGGCGCACAACGGGTCAACGCGGGACGTACAGGGCGGGAAGGGCAGCCGCGCATGCAAGGCACGGTCGACGGATTCAGTTACGGCATGGTCACACCCTTGGTGGCCTATCTCATGGCCTGCCTCGGTGGAGCGCTCGGGCTGCGCTGCACCGCCCGGGCCGGGCTGGCGCCCCGCTCCTGGCGTCCCGGCTGGCTCGCCCTGGGCGCGGCGTCCATCGGCGCGGGCATCTGGACGATGCACTTCATCGCGATGATGGGCTTCACCGTCGAGGGGACGCCGATCCGCTACGACCGCGCGATGACCTATGCGAGTCTGGCCGTCGCCGTCGTCATGGTGGGCATCGGCATCTTCATCGTCGGCTACAAGGGGGCCACCGGGACGGCCCTGTTCACCGGGGGGACCGTCACCGGTCTCGGCATGGCCTCCATGCACTACCTCGGCATGGCCGGCATGAGCCTTGACGGACAACTGGAGTACAACACCCTCACCGTCGCCGCCTCCGTGGCCGTGGCCATGGCCGCCGCCAGCGCCGCCCTGTGGGCGGCGGGCCAGGCCCGGGGCTTCCTGTGGAGCGTGGGCGCGAGCCTGGTCATGGGTCTCGCGGTCACCGGGATGCACTACCTCGGCATGGCCGCCGTCGACGTCCACGTGCACGGCACGGCTGCGCCCGAGACGGGAGAGTCCGCGGCCGCGCTGCTCGGCCCCATGATGGTCGGCCCGCTCGCCGTCCTCGTCCTCGCGGGCATCGTGGTCATCTTCGACCCGCTGGTGGTCATGGGCCGGCCCCCGGCGCCCGCCACCGACCCCCGCCCCGGCATCCCCGCCCACTCCCCGGCCCACCACCCCTCACCGCGCGCCTGGCTGAGCGCCCGCGGGCCCGTGGAACACCGCTCCCGCACGCCCCAGCGGCGCTGACCCGGACCCGTTGTCAGTGGGGGGTCGTACCGTGGATGGCATGCGGCCCGTTTCCAAGATCGAACGCACGGTGGCGCCTTTCGAGGTCGTCAGCCCCTACCAGCCCAACGGCGACCAGCCCGCGGCCATCGCCGAGCTCGCCCGGCGCATCGAGGCGGGCGAGCAGGACGTCGTCCTGCTCGGCGCCACCGGCACCGGAAAGTCCGCCACCACCGCGTGGATGATCGAGAAGCTCCAGCGCCCCACCCTGGTCATGGCACCGAACAAGACCCTGGCCGCCCAGCTGGCCAACGAGTTCCGCGAACTGCTGCCGAACAACGCGGTCGAGTACTTCGTCTCGTACTACGACTACTACCAGCCCGAGGCGTACGTCCCCCAGTCGGACACCTACATCGAGAAGGACTCCTCGATCAACGAGGAGGTCGAGCGACTGCGGCACTCGGCGACCAACTCGCTGCTCACCCGCCGCGACGTCGTCGTGGTCGCCTCCGTCTCCTGCATCTACGGCCTGGGCACGCCGCAGGAGTACGTGGACCGCATGGTGCCCCTCCGTGTCGGCGACGAGTTCGACCGCGACGAGCTGCTGCGCCGCTTCGTGGACATCCAGTACACGCGCAACGACATGGCCTTCACCCGAGGCACCTTCCGCGTCCGGGGCGACACCATCGAGATCTTCCCGGTCTACGAGGAGCTCGCCGTCCGCATCGAGATGTTCGGCGACGAGATCGAGGCGCTGTCCACGCTGCACCCGCTCACCGGCGAGATCATCAGCGACGACCAGCAGCTCTACGTCTTCCCCGCCTCCCACTACGTCGCCGGCCCCGAGCGCCTGGAGCGCGCGGTCAACGACATCGAGAAGGAGCTCGTCGAGCGCCTCACGGAGCTGGAGAAGCAGGGCAAGCTGCTGGAGGCCCAGCGGCTGCGCATGCGGACCACCTACGACATCGAGATGCTCCGCCAGATCGGATCCTGCTCCGGCGTGGAGAACTACTCGATGCACTTCGACGGCCGCTCCCCGGGCTCCCCGCCCAACACCCTGCTGGACTACTTCCCGGACGACTTCCTGCTCGTCATCGACGAGTCGCACGTCACCGTCCCGCAGATCGGCGCCATGTACGAGGGCGACGCCTCCCGTAAGCGCACCCTCGTCGACCACGGCTTCCGGCTGCCCTCCGCCCTGGACAACCGCCCGCTGAAGTGGGAGGAGTTCCAGGAGCGCGTCGGCCAGACCGTCTACCTGTCGGCCACCCCCGGGCAGTACGAGCTCTCCCGCTCCGACGGCTTCGTCGAGCAGATCATCCGCCCGACCGGCCTCGTCGACCCCGAGGTCGTCGTCAAGCCCACCGAGGGCCAGATCGACGACCTGGTCCACGAGATCCGCACCCGCGTCGAGAAGGACGAGCGCGTCCTGGTCACCACGCTCACCAAGAAGATGGCCGAGGACCTCACGGACTACTTCCTCGAGCTCGGCATCCAGGTGCGCTATCTGCACAGCGACGTCGACACCCTGCGCCGCGTGGAGCTCCTGCGCGAGCTGCGCAGCGGCGAGTACGACGTCCTCGTCGGCATCAACCTGCTGCGCGAGGGGCTCGACCTGCCCGAGGTCTCCCTGGTGGCGATCCTCGACGCCGACAAGGAGGGCTTCCTGCGGTCCGGTACGTCGCTGATCCAGACCATCGGCCGCGCGGCGCGCAACGTCTCCGGACAGGTCCACATGTACGCCGACAAGATCACGCCGGCGATGGAGCGGGCCATCGAGGAGACCAACCGCCGCCGGGAGAAGCAGATCGCCTACAACAAGGCGAACGGCATCGACCCGCAGCCCCTGCGCAAGAAGATCAACGACATCGTCGCGCAGATCGCCCGCGAGGACATCGACACCGAGCAGCTGCTCGGGTCGGGCTATCGCCAGGCCAAGAAGGACGGTGGCGGCACCAGGACGCCCGTGCCGGCCCTCGGCAAGGCGGCCAAGGGCGCGAAGAACGCCAAGGGTGCCAAGGCCAAGGCCGCCGAGACCGTGCCCACCGACCGACCCGCGGCCGAGCTCGCCGGGCAGATCGAGGAGCTCACCACACGGATGCGGGCCGCCGCCGCCGACCTGCAGTTCGAGATCGCGGCACGGCTGCGCGACGAGGTGTCGGAGATGAAGAAGGAACTGCGGCAGATGCAGGAGGCGGGCCTGTCCTGACGTCCACCGGCATGTGTTGCAAGACCGACACAAAGTGTGGACCGGGGTACGTCACTGTCAGTGCACCTGCGTAGGGTTCTCGGCAACCGCGGTCTTCGCGGCAACAGGGGACGTCCGAGAGGGGAATCAGCGCGTGACCGTCAACATGACCAAGGGTCAGGCCATCAGTCTGCAGAAGAACGACGGCGGCAGCCTGACCGCGGTGCGCATGGGTCTCGGCTGGCAGGCGGCTCCCCGTCGCGGCCTGTTCGGCTCGCGCACCCGGGAGATCGACCTGGACGCCTCCGCCGTCCTGTTCGCCGACAAGCAGCCGGTCGACGTCGTCTTCTTCCGCCACCTGGTGAGCGACGACGGCTCCGTGCGCCACACCGGTGACAACCTCGTCGGCGGTGTCGGCCAGGGCGGCGACGACGAGGCGATCCTCGTCGACCTGTCGCGCGTCCCGGTCCACATCGACCAGATCGTCTTCACCGTGAACTCCTTCACGGGCCAGACGTTCCAGGAGGTGCAGAACGCCTTCTGCCGCCTGGTCGACGAGACCAACGGCCAGGAGCTCGCCCGCTACACGCTCGCCGGCGGAGGCGCCTTCACCGCCCAGATCATGGCCAAGGTGCACCGCGTCGGATCGGGCTGGTCGATGACGGCCCTCGGCAACCCGGCCAACGGCCGCACCTTCCAGGACCTGATGCCGGCCATCCTGCCGGTCCTCTGAGTACCCGGAGGTGAACCGGCCCCCGCCCGGGGCCGGTTCGCGGCCACCCGACACATCAACGCGACGCAGGGGGACCAAGGCGATGACGGCCGAGCTGGTGCGGGGGCAGAACCACCCGCTGTCCCAGTCCCGTCTGGAAGTCCGGATCTCGGCCGGCACACCGGTCGCGGCAGCCGCCGCGCTCAGTGACGAGAACGGGCGTATCCACGGCACGGAGTGGGTGGCCCACCCCGGCGCACCCGTGCAGCCCGGTCTGGAGGTGTCGCGCCAGGCGGCCGCCGACCACCGTCTCGCGGTGGACCTCGACGCCATGACCGACGCGGTCCACCGTGTCAGCGTGCTGCTCGCCCTGCCCGCCGCGAACGGCGGCGCGGGGCCCGCCCGCTTCGGGGCCGTGGCGGCCCCCTTCGTCGCCGTCACGGGACTCGACGGCACCGAGGTCGCCAGCTACACCATCACCGGCCTGGAGGCCGAGACCGCCGTCGTCGCGCTGGAGCTCTACCGGCGTCAGGGCGCGTGGAAGGTGCGCGCCGTGGGCCAGGGCTACGCGGGCGGACTGGCCGAACTCTTCGCCGACCAAGGGCTGCCCGAGGCGGCGCAGCTCGCGGCCGGCATCGACGAGGCGGTCGCCCGGGGCCTCGCCCGCTCCGTCCAGGCGCCCCCGCCCCGTCCGGCCGACGGAGACCGCTCCCGGCAGGCGGCCGCCCCCGCGGTCGGCCCCGACCAGGGCGCCGCGCCGCAGGGTGCCCCCGGCCCCGTGCCGTCGTTCGGCGGACAGCCGGTCGGCGGCCAGGCCGAGGGCGGGCCGCAGCCCGCCTACGGCACCGCGGACCCGCACGCCACCACCGGCGGCGGTCCCGTCAACTACAGCCACCCCCGCAGGCAGACCTCCGCCCCGCCTCCGCCCCCGCCCGCGGCACTTCCGGCGCAGCCCGGACAGCCCGCGCGGCCGGTGGCCGGCGACGCGACCGGCTGGTCCATGGAGGAGCGGCTCTACAACCAGGTCTGGGGCATGTTCGAGGACCTGGCCCGCACCACCGCCGCGTACCGCAGCGCGGTGGACTTCGCCGAGTCGCGGATGGACAAGGAGCTGGAGCAGGCCCTGTCCGACCCGCGCAGCCGCATCGGCGGACAGGGTGACGCCGCCCGGGAGGCGGCCCGTACCCGGTACGCGCAACTCGTCGACCAGGCGCGGGCGTCCCTCGACCGGGACGTCGCCCAGCTCGTGGCCGAGGCCGAGGTCGTCGAGCCGGCCCTGCCCCCGGCCTTCGCCCGCTGGGACAACCCCTGCTGGCACGCCTACCGGGTGCCGATGGAGATACCCATGGCGCTGCGTCTGGGCGACCTCCGGCTTCCCGAGGCCGAGTCGATCCGCATTCCCATGCTGCTCAGGCTGCCGCTGGAGCGCGGGCTGTGGATCGACAGCGGGCCCACCGACGCCCTGGACGGGTCGTTCACGGACTCCCACGACATGCGACGCCTGGCCATGGAGACCGCGGTGGCGCACGCGGCCCGGCTGCTCGCCGTCTACCCTGCGGGCGAGTTCACCGTGCACGTCATCGATCCGGCCGGATCCGGGGCCCAGGCGCTCGCGCCCCTGACCCGGACCGGCGTCCTCGCCGCCCCGCCCGCCCAGGGCGCCGCGGGTGTGACGGAGGTACTGGCCCGGCTGACGCAGCGCGTCGACCTGGTCCAGATGGCGCTGCGCGGCGGCGCACCCGACGCGCTGCCGCCCGGGTTCGACACCTCGCAGCAGTTGCTGATCGTCAACGACTTCCCGCACGGCTTCGACGACCGTGCCGTGAACCAGCTGCGCTACCTCGTCGACGAGGGGCCGTCGGTCGGCGTCCACCTCATGATGGTCGCGGACCGCGAGGAGTCCGCGGGGTACGGGCCGCTGCTCGACCCGCTGTGGCGTTCGCTGCTGCGACTGACCGCGGTGCCGGACGATCACCTCGCCGACCCGTGGGTGGGGCACGCCTGGACCTACGAGCCGCCGGTCGTGCCACCGGGCAGCCAGGTGCTGAGTCACGTGCTCACCCAGGTCGTACAGGCCCGCCGGACGTGGAACAGGTGAGCCTGCAACTTCTTTGACCAAGGACGTGTAAAGCCATCTGACCAGGGGCTTTGTGTCTTTCTTTACCGTTCCCTTTACCAATCCTTGGTGATTGGGTAGTCTTGGCCGCACGGAGGGGAGTACTCCCTGTCTGTGCGGCGACCCCGTCAATACGGATCAGGCCAGATCCCGGGGCGTCGGCCCAACGACCGTCCGGGCGCAGCAAGCGTCCAGGTCTGGGTGGAAGAGACCTCCGGCAGCGACGACGCTGACATTTGCCGTGTGACGTATCTGCCGGAGGCGCAGTGGATGTTTCCCTGACCCTGTGGGTCTTGACGATCGTGGGCCTGTGCGCCCTGATCGCTGTCGATTTCTTCATCGGCCGCAAACCTCATGACGTGTCCGTCAAGGAGGCCGGGATCTGGACCGTCGTCTGGATCGTCCTGGCCGGGCTCTTCGGGCTCGGGCTGCTGGTCTTCGGAGGCGGCCAGCCGGCGGGCGAGTTCTTCGCCGGCTACATCACCGAGAAGTCGCTGAGCGTCGACAACCTCTTCGTCTTCGTGCTGATCATGGCGAAGTTCGCGGTGCCCTCGCAGTACCAGCAGCGCGTGCTGCTGGTAGGCGTGCTCATCGCCCTGGTTCTGCGCGCGATATTCATCGCCGCCGGTGCCGCCATCATCGCCAGCTTCTCCTGGGTGTTCTACATCTTCGGCGCGTTCCTGATCTACACCGCCTGGAAGCTCATCCAGGAGGCCAGGGCCGACGAGGAGGACGAGGAGTTCGAGGAGAACAAGCTCCTCAAGGCGGCCGAGCGTCGCTTCGGCGTGGCCGACCGGTACCACGGCACCAAGCTGTGGATCCAGCAGAACGGCAAGCGGGTCATGACCCCGATGCTCGTCGTGATGCTCGCCATCGGCACCACCGACGTCCTGTTCGCACTGGACTCGATCCCGGCGATCTTCGGTCTCACCCAGGACCCGTACATCGTGTTCACGGCCAACGCGTTCGCGCTGATGGGTCTGCGGCAGCTGTACTTCCTCATCGGCGGACTGCTCAGGAAGCTGGTCCACCTGTCGTACGGGCTGTCGATCATCCTGGGCTTCATCGGCGTGAAGCTGGTGCTGCACGCCCTGCACGAGTCCGGGGTGCACGTGCCCGAGATCAGCATTCCGGTTTCGCTGGGCGTGATCTGTTCGGTCCTGATCGTCACCACGATCACCAGCCTCCGGGCGTCCCGCAAGAAGGCGGAGGCCGAGGCGGCCACGGACCGGGGCGAGAGTTCGGCGAAGACCGACGTCGACGCCTGATCCGTCGGACGACCGTCCGACATCGGGGCACCGCACATCAGGAACACCGGGTACCGGGAGCGCAGGACAGCACGTCGCCGGCCGACGCTCCCGGGCCCGCATGTTCACCGCGCCGTCCGCGGGCGGCGCAGACCGCACTCGACTCTTAGAAGGAGGCCATGCGTGACCATGATGACCCCGAGACGATCAGGATCGCGGAGCGGAAGGGGTCGCCGCACGGCGGTGACACATCCGACGCCCTCCACGATCGCCCGGTGGTCGAAAGTCCTCGAAATGCCGCGCTCCCTCATGCCGGGGACGATCGCCGCATGACGGATCGGATCAAGTCCATGGCCGCACGATGGACACTCGCCGTTCCGGTGCTCGCTGTCGTACTGCTCGCCCTAACCTGGGGAAGGGACCTGCCCGGCGGGATCGTCGTGGTGGTGACCGTGGTCCTGGCGGGGGCGGTGCTGGCGGCCGTGCACCATGCCGAGGTGGTCGCCCACCGGGTAGGTGAGCCGTTCGGCTCCCTGGTCCTGGCGGTCGCCGTCACGGTCATCGAGGTGGCGCTCATCGTCACCCTGATGCTCGACGGCGGCGACAAGAGCGCGACGCTCGCCCGGGACACCGTGTTCGCCGCCGTGATGATCACCTGCAACGGCATCCTCGGACTGAGCCTGCTCGTCGGCTCGCTGCGGCACAAGACGGCCGTCTTCAACTCGGAGGGCACCGGGGCCGCCCTCGCCACCGTGACCACGCTGGCGACGCTCAGCCTCGTGATACCGACCTTCACCACGAGCAAGACGGGTGCCGAGTTCTCCACCGTCCAGCTGACCTTCGCCGCCGTCGCGTCGCTGGCCCTCTACGGACTGTTCGTCGCCACCCAGACCGTGCGGCACCGGGACTACTTCCTGCCGGTGGTGAAGCAAGGGGAGAAGCCCTCTCCCGAGGCGCACGCCGAGGCCCCCTCCACGCGCACCGCGCTGATCAGCCTGGGGATGCTGCTCCTGGCCCTGGTCGGTGTCGTCGGTCTGGCCAAAGGCGTCTCACCGACGATCGAGTCCGGGGTGGAGGCGGCCGGTCTCGGCCACGGCGTCGTCGGTGTGATCATCGCCCTGCTGGTGCTGCTGCCGGAAACCATCGCCGCCGTGCGGGCGGCACACCGCAACCAGGTGCAGACCAGCATGAACCTGGCGCTGGGGTCGGCCATGGCCAGCATCGGCCTGACCATCCCCGCCGTCGCGGTGGCCACCCTCTGGCTGCCCGGCGCGCTGATCCTCGGCCTCGGCAGCACCCACATGGTGCTGCTGGCCCTGACCGTGGTGGTGAGCGCGCTGACGGTGGTCCCGGGCCGGGCCACACCGCTCCAGGGCGGCGTGCACCTGGTGCTGCTCGCCGCCTATCTGGAACTCGCGATCAACCCCTGACGGCGGCACGAGCCGCGCCCGCCCGTGACAGTGCCCGGGCCGCCCGGACGACCATGCCGCCGGGAGGCCCGGGCGCCCGCGGTGGGCGGGAGTCGGCGGGGGCGGCAGCGCGTACGCCACCTCGGCGCGGCGTGATAGACCGGGTGCGATCAGCGGTTCCGGCGAGGGACCGCCCCCTCGACGGACCGGAGGAACCGTGCCCCGCAACCTGGCCGACGCCCCAATCATGATTCTCAACGGGCCGAACCTGAACCTGCTCGGGCAGCGACAGCCGGAGATCTACGGGCGCGAGACCCTGGCCGACGTCGAGGCGATGTGCGCCAGGGCGGCCGCCGCCCGCAACGGCACCGTCGACCTCCGCCAGTCCAACCACGAGGGACAGCTGGTGGACTGGATCCACGAGGCACGGCTGAACCACTGCGGCATCGTGATCAACCCTGGTGCCTACTCGCACACCTCCGTCGCGATCCTGGACGCCCTCAACGCCTGCGACGGGCTGCCCGTGATGGAGGTCCACATCTCCAACATCCACCGCAGGGAGAGTTTCCGGCACCACTCCTACGTCTCCCTGCGCGCCGACGGCGTCATCGCGGGGTGCGGTGTCCAGGGGTACGTGTTCGCGGTGGAGCGGATCGCGGCGCTGGCCGGCCCGGGACAGGCCGAGGCGTGACCTGAGCGGGCCGCCGCCGGTTCACCAGCCCCGCTCGCGCCACTCCCGCAGGTGCGGGCGCTCGGTCCCGAGGGTGGTGTCGTGGCCGTGGCCCGGGTAGACCCACGTCTCGTCCGGGAGCGCGTCGAAGATCTTGGTCTCGACGTCGTGCAGCAGGCTCGCGAACGCCTTCGGGTCCTTGTGGGTGTTGCCCACACCGCCCGGGAAGAGACAGTCCCCGGTGAACACATGGGGATGCCCGTGGGGGTCGTCGTAGACGAGGGCGATCGAGCCGGGGGTGTGGCCGACCAGGTGGCGGGCGGTGAGCTCCACCTGTCCGACGCGGATGACGTCGCCGTCGTCGACCGGCACGTCGGTCGGCACCGGGATGCCCTCGGCGTCGTGCCGGCCCGCGTAGGTGCGGGCGGCGGTGGCGGCCACGACTTCCGCGAGCGCCTGCCAGTGGTCGCCGTGCCGGTGGGTGGTGACGACGGACGCGATGCCGTCGTCACCGATCGTGCCCAGCAGGGTCCCGGCGTCGTTCGCCGCGTCGATCAGCAGTTGCTCGTCGGTGGCCCGGCAACGCAGCAGGTAAGCGTTGTTGTCCATGGGGCCGACCGCGACCTTGGTGATCATCAGGTCCTTGAGTTCGTGCACGTCGGCTGGGCCGCCGACCGTCACCCGACCGCTGTACGTCATGGACGTCAGCCTAGCGCCGGAACCGGCACCGGACAGACCTCACAGCGGGGGCAGCGACGGAAGAGCGCCACCCTTCACCGCGAGGGCGGCGCCGTCCCGGCGGCCGGCGAGCCAGCCGAGCAGGTCGGCGGCCGTCCCCTCGACCGCGACCGGGTCGCCGTCGGCCCCGCCGCCGGTCGTCCAGGTGCGGCCGTCCGTAGCGGCGAGGGTGGTCGCGGGCACGTCGGGGTGGCCGCTGAACCGTGCGGCGAGGAAGCCGATCTCGCGTTCGGTGAAGTCGGCCGGCAGGTCCTCCAGCTCGTAACCGATCCCCAGGTCCACGTGGTGCAGCTCCACCTCGATCCAGCGCCGGAACGGCACCCGCTCCGCACGGTCGGTGACACCGTTGCGCAGTTCGACGACGCGGGACCAGTCCGCCACGCCCCCGGCCGCCGCACGGAGGCGTTCCGCGCTCTCCCGCAGGTCCGCGAGCTGCGCGTCCAGGGGGCGCGGGGCGCCCGCCTCGATGTCGGCGTCACGGGCCTCGGCGGAGACGTACATGGGGCGGCCCTCGAAGACGTTCACCAGGGCGTCCGCGTTACGGGACAGGTGGGCGAGGACGTGACCCCGGGTCCAGCCGGGCAGGCGTGACGACTGGGTCACAGCCGCGTTGTCCCATGCGCCGACCGCGCGGAGCAGCCGCTCGGTAGCGGCGTGTACAGACGCCAGGTCATCAGCGTGATCCATCATGCGGCCGACCCTAGCCGCGTCACACCTTCGGGTGAAGCAGGTGAACCGGACAGTGAAATCGAATGCACGTGCTATAAGGTCGGGTCCGGCGTCGGGCATGCTGGAGAGCCGGGGTTTGTTGACTATCCGTGAATCCGAACCGGCGTTGTCAGTGGCTCCCCCTAGTCTGAAAAGGACGGGGGCCCCGCCCCTGTCACTTCCCTCAAGAAAGGTGCGGACCGGCGTGGCCGACCGTCTCATCGTCCGTGGAGCGCGCGAGCACAACCTCAAGAACGTCTCGCTCGACCTCCCGCGCGACTCGCTCATCGTCTTCACGGGCCTGTCGGGGTCGGGCAAGTCCTCGCTGGCCTTCGACACCATCTTCGCCGAGGGGCAGCGGCGTTACGTCGAGTCGCTCTCCTCCTACGCCCGGCAGTTCCTCGGCCAGATGGACAAGCCGGACGTCGACTTCATCGAGGGACTGTCCCCGGCGGTCTCGATCGACCAGAAGTCGACCTCGCGCAACCCGCGCTCCACGGTCGGCACCATCACCGAGGTCTACGACTACCTGCGCCTGCTCTTCGCGCGCATCGGCAAGCCGCACTGTCCCGAGTGCGGCCGTCCGATCACCCGCCAGTCGCCGCAGGCCATCGTCGACAGGGTCCTGGAGCTGCCGGAGGGCAGCCGCTTCCAGGTGCTCTCCCCGCTGGTGCGTGAGCGCAAGGGCGAGTTCGTCGACCTCTTCTCCGACCTCCAGACCAAGGGCTACTCCCGCGCGCGGGTGGACGGCGAGACCGTCCAGCTGTCCAACCCGCCCACGCTGAAGAAGCAGGAGAAGCACACCATCGAGGTGGTCGTGGACCGCCTCACCGTCAAGGACAGCGCAAAGCGCCGTCTCACGGACTCCGTGGAGACCGCCCTCGGGCTGTCCGGCGGCATGGTCGTGCTCGACTTCGTCGACCTCCCCGAGGACGACCCCGAGCGCGAGCGCATGTACTCCGAGCACCTCTACTGCCCGTACGACGACCTGTCGTTCGAGGAGCTGGAGCCCCGCTCGTTCTCCTTCAACTCGCCCTTCGGCGCCTGCCCCGAGTGCACCGGCATCGGCACGCGCATGGAGGTCGACCCCGAGCTCATCGTCCCCGACCCGGACAAGAGCCTGGACGAGGGCGCCATCCACCCCTGGTCGCACGGCCACACCAAGGACTACTTCGACCGCCTGATCGGCGCCCTCGCCGACGCGCTGGGCTTCCGCACGGACATCCCGTGGGCCGGTCTGCCGCAGCGCGCCAAGAAGGCCCTGCTCCACGGCCACAAGACCCAGGTCGAAGTCCGCTACCGCAACCGCTACGGGCGCGAACGCCGCTACACCACCGCCTTCGAGGGCGCGGTGCCGTTCGTCAAGCGCCGGCACAGTGAGGCCGAGAGCGACGCCAGCCGCGAGCGGTTCGAGGGCTACATGCGCGAGGTGCCCTGCCCCGCCTGTGAGGGCACGCGCCTCAAGCCGATCGTTCTCGCGGTCACGGTGATGGGCAGGTCCATCGCCGAGGTCTCCGCGATGTCCATCAGCGACTGCGCGGACTTCCTGGGCGAACTGAAGCTCACCGCCCGCGACAAGAAGATCGCCGAGCGGGTGCTCAAGGAGGTCAACGAGCGGCTGCGGTTCCTGGTCGACGTCGGCCTGGACTACCTCTCGCTGAACCGCGCGGCCGGCACCCTCTCCGGCGGCGAGGCACAGCGCATCCGCCTGGCCACCCAGATCGGCAGCGGACTCGTCGGCGTGCTGTACGTGCTCGACGAGCCGTCCATCGGTCTGCACCAGCGCGACAACCACCGGCTCATCGAGACCCTGGTCCGGCTGCGCGACATGGGCAACACGCTCATCGTCGTGGAACACGACGAGGACACCATCAAGGTCGCCGACTGGATCGTCGACATCGGTCCGGGCGCCGGCGAGCACGGCGGCAAGGTCGTGCACAGCGGCTCCCTCAAGGAGCTGCTCGTCAACGAGGAGTCGCAGACCGGCCAGTACCTGTCCGGCAGGAAGGCGATCCCGCTGCCCGACGTCCGGCGCCCGCAGGACCCCTCGCGCCGCATCACGGTGCGTGGCGCCCGGGAGAACAACCTGCAGGACATCGACGTGTCCTTCCCGCTGGGTGTGTTCACCGCGGTCACCGGTGTGTCCGGTTCCGGTAAGTCCACGCTGGTCAACGACATCCTGTACACACACCTGGCCCGCGAGCTGAACGGCGCGCGCAGCGTTCCCGGCCGGCACACGCGCGTGGACGGCGACGACCTCGTCGACAAGGTCGTCCACGTCGACCAGTCGCCCATCGGCCGCACCCCGCGGTCCAACCCGGCGACGTACACGGGCGTCTTCGACCACGTCCGCAAGCTGTTCGCGGAGACGACGGAGGCGAAGGTCCGCGGCTACATGCCGGGCCGGTTCTCCTTCAACGTCAAGGGCGGCCGCTGCGAGAACTGCGCGGGCGACGGCACGATCAAGATCGAGATGAACTTCCTGCCGGACGTCTACGTCCCGTGCGAGGTCTGCCACGGCGCCCGGTACAACCGGGAGACCCTGGAGGTCCACTACAAGGGCAAGTCCATCGCCGACGTGCTGAACATGCCGATCGAAGAGGCCATGCACTTCTTCGAGGCGGTCCCGGCGATCTCCCGTCACCTGAGGACGCTCAACGACGTCGGCCTCGGCTACGTCCGGCTCGGACAGTCGGCGACCACCCTGTCCGGCGGCGAGGCGCAGCGCGTGAAGCTGGCCAGCGAGCTGCAGAAGCGCTCCACCGGCCGTACGGTCTACGTCCTCGACGAGCCCACCACCGGTCTGCACTTCGAGGACATCAGCAAGCTGCTGACGGTCCTGTCCGGCCTGGTCGACAAGGGCAACACCGTGATCGTCATCGAGCACAACCTCGATGTGATCAAGACGGCCGACTGGGTCGTCGACATGGGCCCCGAGGGCGGCTCCGGCGGCGGTCTCGTCGTCGCGGAGGGCACGCCCGAGCAGGTCGCCGGCGAGCCGGCCAGCCACACCGGCAAGTTCCTGCGCGAGATCCTGGGCGCCGAGCGGATCAGCGACGCTCCGCAGGTCCGGGCCCCGCGCAAGGCGGCGGCGAAGAAGACGGTCGCTGCCAGGTCGGCCGCCAAGAAGACGGCCACCAAGTCGGTCACGGCCGGCGCGGCCAAGAAGACCGCCACCAAGGCCGCCGCGAAGAAGACGACGCGCGGCGCCAAGGCCTGACCGGGCCGCTCGCCCGGACGTGTGTGCCGTGCCGCAGGGGACGCCCACCTGCGGCACGGCACACGTGCGTCAGAGGGCCCGTGACTCCAGCTCGTGGGCGTACGGCGGTTCCGCACCGGCGCGGGAACAGGTGATCGCCGCCGCGCGAGCCGCGAAGCCCAGCAGGCTCTCCCAGCCCTCGGCACCGAGCGCTGCCAGGCCCTCGACGCTGAGCGCGTCGCGCTCCGCCAGGCCGTGGAGCAGGGCGGCGTTCACCGTGTCGCCCGCGCCGATGGTGTCCACCACCTTCACCCGCTCACCCGGCACCGCGTATTCGGCCCCCTCGCGGGTGAACACCGTCAGGCCGTCCCCGCCCCGGGTGACCACGACCGCCGCGGGACCGGCCGCCAGCCACTCCCGCGGGGACCCGCCGAGCCACTCGGCGTCCTCCGCGGACAGCTTCAGCAACGACACCGACGGCAGCCAGCCGCGGAACCGCACCCGGTAGGCGTCGGCGTCCGGGATCAGTCCCGCCCGGATGTTGGGGTCCAGGGCCGTGAACACACCCCGCGCGGACGCGTCGCGCATCATCGCCTCGTACGCGCTCGCCCCCGGCTCCAGCACGAGCGAGCAGGTCCCGAAGGACACCGCGCGGGTACCGGCGGGCAGCGCCTCCGGCTCGGTGAACAGCCGGTCCGCCGTGCCCTCCACGTAGAAGGAGTAGGCCGCCGAGCCGTCGGCGCCGACCGTGGCCACGGCGAGCGTCGTCGGCTCGTCACCGCGCTGCACCGACGACACGTCCACCCCGGTGGCCCGCAGCCGCTCCAGCAGCGCCTCCCCGAAGGCGTCCCGCGACACCCGGGAGCAGAACGCGGTGGGGGAGCCGAGACGGCCCAGGGCCACCGCGGTGTTGAAGGGGCCGCCGCCGAGCGCGGGCGTCAGCGCGGCGAGCGCGCCCGCCCCCCGCGGTACCAGGTCGATCAGTGCCTCACCGGCTACGACGATCACGACGGGTTCCTTTCCTGGTGGGCCCTGGGACTGGACGCGCGGGCGGAGGGATCGGCGGAGGCGGAGCGGGCCGCCGGGCCGCCGGGGTACTCCTGACCGTCCGGGCAGCCGCAGGAGGTGCGGTGCACGAAGGTGCACGGGAGACGTTCGGTGCGGGTCGGCCGGCCGGGGGCGGCGATGCGGTCCAGCAGCATCCGTACGGCCCGGGCGCCGATGTCCCGGCTCGGCTGGGCCACGGCCGTGAGACGGGGGGAGAAAAGGTCCGCCCAGGCGAAGTCGTCGAAACAGCACAGGGCGATGTCCCCGGGCACGGACAGACCACGGGCGCGCAGGGCGCGCAGCGCACCGATCGTCATGGCGTTGTTGGCGGTGACCAGCGCGGTGGGGCGCGACCCGAGGTCCAGGAGAGCGGCCGTGGCGCGTTCGGCCCCGGCGGCCTCCGAGTGGCCGTGCACGAGGATGCGCTCGTCGAACGGCAGCCCCGAGGCCGCGAGTCCGTGCCGGTAGCCGGTGATCCGTTCGGTGGTCGTACTGAGCCCGGGAAGACCGGCCACCAGGCCGATACGGCGGTGACCGAGACCGGCGAGATGGGTGACCAGGCGTGTCGTCGGCTCCGCGCTCTCGGCGCCTACCTGGTCGTAGAGGGGCGGTTCGCCGTCACCGGGCGGATCGACCAGCCGGTCCAGGAAGACGGTGGGCACACGGTGTCGCCCCAGGTAGGTGAGGAGCTCGCGGGGCTCGGGGGACGGCGCGACGATCATGCCGTCCACCCGGCGCTCGTGCAGCAGCTGGACGACCTCGCGCTCGTGCACCGGGTCGTCGTGCGGATCGGCGATGAGGAGGCTGTACCCCTGCTCCAGGGCCGCCGCCTCGACGCCCTGAAGGATCTCCGTGAAGTAGGGGTTGCTGATCGCCGAGACCGCCAGACCGATCGACCGGGTCCGGGCCGTGACCAGGGAGCGGGCGAGGGTGTTGGGGGTGTAGCCGAGTTCTTCCACCGCGTCCAGGACGGACTGGCGGGTGTGGGGGAGCACCGGACGGGTGCCGTTCAGCACGTGCGAGACGGTCGCGATGGAGACTCCGGCGCTGCGCGCCACATCAGCCATGGTCGCCATCGTCCGCTCTCCTTCGGGCCGGTGGGTCCCGCCGCTCGTGCGGGGGCCCTGGGTGGGGACGGTATCGCATGGGAGGGGCGGGCGTAAACGCTTGCGTAAGCGTTTACGCGGACGATTACGCAAGCGCTCGCGCAAGCGTTTACGCAATCCCTTGCGTGAGCGTTTACGTGAACTCTTACGCGAGCGTTTGCGCAAGCGCTTACGCCCCGCGCCCCACCACCCCGCCCGCCCATCCCCACCCACCCGCGTGCCACCTCCGAAGCCCCCGGTATCGTCCCGGTGAACACTCGTCCACCGCGCACCACCCGTGGGAGCCCGCATGTCCGCCCGACCCGCCGCGACCCGCCGGACCGTCCTTCGAGGCGCGGCCCTCACTCCCGTCGTCGGACTGGGCCTCACCGCGTGCGGGGGCGGCGGCGACGACAGGTCCGCCCCGCTGGCCGGGCCCGTCGAGCTGGGACCCGAGAGTGAGGTCGCAGCGGGCGACGCCAAGCTGTACCGGGACCACAACGTGGTCGTCAGCCGGGGCGAGGACGGGTCCTTCAAGGCGTACAACACCGTGTGCACGCACGCGGGTTGTCCCATCAACAAGCTGGACGGAACCAGGCTGGTCTGCCCGTGTCACGGCAGCGAGTTCGACGTCACCACCGGGAAGGTGCTGCGTGAGCCTGCCGTGGCGCCCCTGAAGCCGCTGGCCGTCGAGGTCAGGAACGGCACGCTCATCGCCGAGCCGCAGGCCTGATCAGGCCCGCCCGAACCTGGTCGGCCGCACCCGTGACACCGGCACCGGTGACACCCGGCCCCGCGACACCGGCACCGGTGACACCCGGCCCCGCGACACCCCGCCCCGCGCCCCCCCCGCCCGGCCGGGGGTCACTCCCAGTCCCAGGCGATCCCCACGTAGCCGGTGCGCAGGCGGGGTTCCACCAGGTGCACCGAGCGGTGCCGTGCGCTGAGGGCCAGTTCCTGGCGTCCTCCGCGTGGTGCCGCTGCCGAGTGCTGGGTGAAACGGTGGCACCGTACCGGGAGCGCCGCGGAGTCGAAGCAGACCTGGAGGGCGTACTGACCGCCGGGGGAGTCCGCGCCGCGTACGTACTCGCGTGCGATGCCGGCTGTGCCGTCCTCCACGGCGTACCGGAAGAGGAACGTGTCGCCGGCCCGTAGCCGGATGTCGAAGAGGAGCTCCGCCGCGAGCACACCGGTGTCGTGGTGCCGGCGGACGCGTCCGATGCGGCAGTTCTCCAGGGCGCGCACGCTCATCCGCTCCGGGACGGAGCCCGGGTCGCCGTGGTGGACGGCCACGAAACGGTCGACGCCGTCGCGGTAGGCGCGCACGATGTGGTGCGACTCGCGCTCGGCCAGTTCCCGGCGCGTCCCGACGCGCACCCGCTCGTGGTGTCCGAGGGTGTGCAGGCCGCCGTCGCGCGGGGCGCCGAACTCGGCGAGCAGCCGGTCCAGGACGCCCGAGGCCTCCACGAGCGAGCGGTAGGACCGGGCGGAGGAGCGGTGGCCCCCGGTGTGCTCGTCCGACTCGGCGAGCAGGCGGATCAAGGACTCCTCCGGCAGCTGAAGGATCTCCTCCAGCGCCCGTACGGCGCGCAGCGACTCGGGGCGCTGCGGGCGGCGGGCGCCTTGCTGCCAGTAGCTCAGGCTGGTGACGCCCACTTTCACGCCGTGGCGCGACAGGTGGTGCTGCACCCGCTGCAGCGGCAGTCCCCGCGCGGCTATCGCGGCGCGCAGGGCGACGTGGAACGGGCCGCCGCGCAGCGCCGAGTCCAGTTCTGCGGTGACGACGTCCGCGTGCTGTGTGGCGTGCGGCATGCAGGGGCCTTTCTGTGAATGTCACAACGGCTGGTCAGACCGTTCGCACGGGGCACCTCGGGGGCCCGCCCCCATCGGCACGGCGCGGTCTTCACATGCGTACGCCGTCGTTCAGCGCCCCGAGTTCCCACGCATTGAAGCGTGTTGACCAAGTCCCGACAACCGTCTGAGGCCAAGAGCGGCACACACGCGCGGGGGCCGTACCGGCCGCCTGGCCGGTACGGCCCCCGTGGGGTGCGTACGTGATGTGGTGTTCGTCCGGTGTCCGGGGCCGGGGCCGCCGGGGCTCACGCCGAGGCCTGCCACCGTCTCCGGGGAGGTTCAGGAGCCGTCGGCCCGGCTCTCCTCCTGGAGCCGCGTCCCCGTGGCGCGCAGGCGCTTGGCGCGCACGATGTCGGGGTCGCGCGGGTCGAGGGACTCGGGGAAGGCGGCCGTCTCGTCCGCGTACCGGCGGTGCCGGGCCGGCCGTCGTGATTTCTCGATCCGCATCTGCCGCATACGACCTCCCGACTCGCGGCCACTGCTGTGACCGCTGTCACGACCGCCTCGGACCACCGGCCGGACTGCCGGCTCGGACCGCCGCCCGGACCATCGCCGTGGTCCGGCCGTCGGCCCCGTTGATCGTCCGAGGCACGGACCCCCCACATTCCCGCTCACCGGCCCTCGTAACCCATCCGGACCGCACCGGCCCGCGCCGACAGCCCTTGGAAGCCCTCAGAGGACCCATGAACCCGGGGCACGCCCCACCCCGCCGAGCCCTGCGCTCCTCACCCCCGAGCCACCTGATCCCCCGAGTCACCCGCACCCCCGAGTCACCCGCACCCCCGAGCCACCTGATCCCCCGAGTCACCCGCACCCCCGAGCCACCTGATCCCCCGGGTAGGCACCCGCACGCCCCCGCCCCCGGCACCCGCCGCGTCCCCGGCACCCCCGCCCCCCGCCCCCCACCCCACGGCCCCGCCGTCCTGTCGGTCCCCGCCAGTAGGGTGTGAGACATGGCCGACCCCTCCAGCTACCGCCCCAGACCGGGTGAGATCCCCGACTCGCCGGGGGTCTACCGGTTCCGCGACGAGCACCGCCGGGTGATCTACGTCGGGAAGGCGAAAAGCCTGCGCCAGCGCCTGGCGAACTACTTCCAGGACCTGGCCGGGCTGCACCCGCGCACCCGCTCGATGGTCACCACGGCCGCGTCCGTGGAGTGGACGGTGGTCTCGACGGAGGTCGAGGCGCTGCAGCTGGAGTACTCCTGGATCAAGGAGTTCGACCCCCGGTTCAACGTCAAGTACCGCGACGACAAGAGCTACCCGTACCTCGCGGTCACGATGAACGAGGACTTCCCGCGCGTGCAGGTGATGCGCGGGCACAAGAAGAAGGGCGTGCGCTACTTCGGTCCGTACGCGCACGCGTGGGCGATCCGCGACACCGTGGACCTCATGCTGCGCGTGTTCCCGGTGCGCACCTGCTCCGCCGGGGTGTTCAAGAACGCCGCCCGCACCGGCCGCCCCTGCCTGCTGGGCTACATCGGCAAGTGCTCGGCGCCCTGCGTGGAGCGGATCACCGCCGAGGACCACCGGGAACTGGCCGAGGAGTTCTGCGACTTCATGGCCGGGCGCACCGGCACCTACCTGCGCCGTCTGGAGAGGCGGATGGTGGAGGCGGCCGAGGACATGGAGTACGAGCGGGCCGCGCGCCTGCGCGACGACATCGGCGCGCTGAAGAAGGCCATGGAGAAGAACGCGGTGGTGCTGGCGGACGCCACCGACGCCGACCTGATCGCGGTCGCGGAGGACGAGCTGGAGGCGGCCGTCCAGATCTTCCACGTGCGCGGCGGGCGCGTGCGCGGCCAGCGCGGCTGGGTCACGGACAAGGTCGAGGACGTCACCACCGGCGCCCTGGTGGAGCACGCCCTGCAGCAGCTGTACGGGGAGGAGACCGGTGACGCGGTCCCGCGCGAGGTGCTGGTCCCCGCCCTGCCGGACCCGGTGGAGCCGGTGCAGGAGTGGCTGACCGGGCGGCGCGGGTCGAACGTCTCCCTGCGCGTCCCGCAGCGCGGGGACAAGAAGGCCCTGATGGAGACCGTCGAGCGCAACGCCCAGCAGGCGCTCGTGCTGCACAAGACCAAGCGCGCCTCCGACCTCACCACGCGTTCGCGCGCCCTGGAGGAGATCAGCGACGCCCTGGAGCTGGACAGCGCGCCACTGCGGATCGAGTGCTACGACATCTCGCATCTCCAGGGCGACGACGTGGTGGCCTCCATGGTCGTCTTCGAGGACGGGCTGGCCCGCAAGAGCGAGTACCGCCGCTTCCAGATCAAGGGGTTCGCCGGCCAGGACGACGTCCGGTCCATGCACGAGGTGATCACCCGCCGCTTCCGCCGCTACCTGGCGGAGAAGGAGCGGACGGGGGAGTGGACCGACGGCGAGGAACCGGGCGCCGAGCCCGGTGCGCAGGCGGACCCGGGGACGGCCTCCGCGGGCCTCGCCGAGCCGCCCGCCAGCACCCTCACCGAGGACGACGGACGTCCCAAGCGGTTCGCGTACCCGCCGCAGCTGGTCGTGGTGGACGGCGGCGCGCCGCAGGTCGCGGCGGCCCAGCGGGCGCTGGACGAGCTGGGCATCGACGACATCGCCGTGTGCGGCCTCGCCAAGCGGCTGGAGGAGGTGTGGCTGCCCGGCGACGACGACCCGGTGGTGCTGCCCCGCACCAGCGAGGGCCTCTACCTGCTGCAGCGCATCCGTGACGAGGCGCACCGCTTCGCGATCACCTACCAGCGCGCCAAGCGCGCCAAGCGCTTCCGCTCCAGCCCCCTGGACGACGTCCCCGGTCTCGGTGACACCCGCAAGCAGGCGCTGATCAAGCACTTCGGTTCGTTGAAGAGGCTGCGGTCGGCGACAATCGAGCAGATCTGTGACGTCCCGGGCATAGGCCGCAAGACGGCCGAGACGATCGTCGCGGCTCTCGCCCAGGCGGTGCCCGGCGGGCCCGCCGTGAACACGGCGACGGGCGAGATCATGGATGACACGGAAGAACCCGGGCAGCAGACGGGTTCTCCCGGGGAGCCCGTGTCCACGGGCGCCCCGGACGAACGACGGGGGCAGGAGCGATGACCGAGTACGAGACAGGGCCCGCCGGGCGGCCGGACGGTGCGGCACAGCAGGCCGGCGGGGCCGCGGCCCGCGCCGGCGCCCCGCAGGACAACGGAGCACAGGTGAAGACGGGCAAGGAAAACGGGGGGGTGCCCGAGGTGGGCATCCCCGAGTTGGTGATCATCTCCGGCATGTCCGGAGCCGGGCGGTCGACGGCCGCCAAGTGTCTGGAGGACCTCGGCTGGTTCGTCGTCGACAACCTGCCGCCCGCGCTGATCCCCACCATGGTGGAGCTCGGCGCGCGCTCCCAGGGGAACGTGGCGCGGATCGCGGTCGTCGTCGACGTCCGCGGCCGGCGCTTCTTCGACAACCTGCGCGAGTCCCTCGCCGACCTCGACGCGCGCGGTGTCACCCGGCGCACCGTCTTCCTGGAGTCCTCCGACGAGGCCCTGGTGCGCCGCTTCGAGTCGGTGCGCCGCCCCCACCCGCTCCAGGGCGACGGCCGGATCGTCGACGGCATCGCCGCCGAGCGGGAGCTGCTGCGCGAGCTGCGCGGCGACGCCGACCTGGTGATCGACACCTCCGGCCTCAACGTGCACGAGCTGCGCGCCAAGATGCACGCGCAGTTCGCCGGCGAGGAGGAGCCCGAGCTGCGGGCCACCGTCATGTCCTTCGGCTTCAAGTACGGCCTCCCGGTCGACGCCGACCTGGTCGTGGACATGCGGTTCCTGCCCAACCCGCACTGGATCCCCGAGCTGCGCCCCTACACCGGCCTCAACGAGGAGGTGGCGTCGTACGTCTTCAACCAGCCCGGCGCCAAGGAGTTCCTCGACCGGTACGCGGAGCTGCTGCGCATGGTCGCCGCGGGCTACCGCCGTGAGGGCAAGCGCTACGTGACCATCGCGGTCGGCTGCACCGGCGGCAAGCACCGCTCGGTCGCCATGTCGGAGAAGCTCGCCGCCCGGCTCGCCGCCGAGGGCGTGGAGACGGTGGTCGTCCACCGGGACATGGGACGGGAATGACACGACGTACTCCGCGGCTGAGCCGGCTGCGCAGGGCGGTCCCCGAGGGCCGCGCCGGCCGGCCGGCCGAGACGCGCGGCGGACGCCCGCGCCGCCGGGGGACCCAGCCCAAGGTCGTCGCCCTCGGCGGCGGCATGGGCCTGTCCGCCTCGCTCGCCGCCCTGCGCCGGATCACCGGCGACCTCACGGCCGTGGTCACCGTCGCCGACGACGGCGGCTCCAGCGGCCGGCTGCGTGACGAACTGGGCGTGCTGCCCCCCGGTGACCTGCGCAAAGCGCTGGCCGCGCTGTGCGGGGACGACGACTGGGGCCAGACCTGGGCCCGCGTCATCCAGCACCGTTTCCAGTCCAAGGGCGACCTGCACGAGCACGCGGTCGGCAATCTGCTGATCGTCGCCCTGTGGGAGCAGCTCGGCGACCACGTCCAGGCGCTGGACCTGGTGGGCCGGCTGCTCGGCGCGCACGGGCGGGTGCTGCCCATGTCCGCCGTGCCGCTGGAGCTGCAGGCCCTGGTCAAGGGGCACGACCCCGAGCGCCCCGACGACACCGGCACGGTCCGCGGCCAGGCCACCGTGGCCCTCACCCCCGGTGAGGTGCAGTCCGTGCATCTCGTCCCGAACGACCCGCCCGCCGTGCCCGAGGCGGTCGCCGCGGTGCTGGACGCCGACTGGGTGGTCCTCGGGCCCGGCTCCTGGTTCTCCTCGGTGATCCCGCACCTGCTGGTCCCCGAGCTGCTGGACGCCCTCGTCGAGACGAAGGCGCGCCGGGTACTCTCGCTGAACCTCGCGCCGCAGCCCGGAGAAACCGAGGGCTTCTCCCCGCAGCGTCATTTGGAGGTTTTGGGGCGACACGCCCCTAAACTCGCCCTGGACGTGGTGCTGGCCGACGAGGCCGCCGTGCCCGACCGCGACTTGCTGACCGATGCCGCCAAGCGGTTCGGTGCCGCGGTCGAGCTGGCCCCCGTGGCCCGGACCGACGGAAGCCCCCGGCACGACCCGGAGCTGTTGGCCGCCGCGTACGACCGTATTTTTCGGATGCATGGAAGGATCGGCCCATGGCGATGACGGCAGCGGTGAAGGACGAGATCAGCCGGCTACCCGTCACCCGTACCTGCTGCAGGAAGGCGGAGGTCTCCGCCATTCTGCGGTTCGCCGGCGGCCTCCACCTGGTCAGCGGGCGCATCGTGATCGAGGCGGAGCTGGACACCGCGATGGCCGCCCGGCGGCTCAAGCGGGACATCCTGGAGATCTTCGGCCACAGCTCCGAGCTGATCGTGATGGCGCCGGGCGGACTGCGCCGCGGCTCGCGCTACGTCGTCCGTGTGGTCGCGGGCGGGGACCAGCTGGCCCGTCAGACCGGCCTGGTGGACGGGCGGGGCCGCCCGATCCGCGGTCTGCCCCCGCAGGTGGTCTCGGGGGCCACCTGTGACGCCGAGGCGGCCTGGCGGGGTGCCTTCCTCGCACACGGCTCCCTCACCGAGCCGGGCCGCTCGTCCTCCCTGGAGGTGACCTGCCCGGGTCCCGAGGCCGCGCTCGCCCTGGTGGGCGCCGCCCGCCGGCTGCACATCGCGGCCAAGGCGCGCGAGGTGCGCGGTGTGGACCGGGTGGTCGTCCGGGACGGTGACGCGATCGGCGCGCTGCTCACCCGGCTGGGCGCGCACGAGTCGGTGCTGGCCTGGGAGGAGCGCCGGATGCGCCGCGAGGTGCGGGCGACGGCGAACCGGCTGGCCAACTTCGACGACGCCAACCTGCGCCGTTCCGCCCGCGCGGCGGTCGCGGCCGGCGCCCGGGTCCAGCGGGCCCTGGAGATCCTCGCGGACGACGTCCCCGAGCACCTCGCCGCCGCAGGCCGGCTGCGCATGGAGCACAAGCAGGCCTCCCTGGAGGAGCTGGGCGCGCTCGCCGACCCGCCGCTCACCAAGGACGCGGTCGCGGGCCGTATCCGCCGGCTGCTGGCGATGGCCGACAAGCGGGCCTCGGACCTCGGCATCCCCGGCACGGAGGCCAACCTCAGCGAGGAACTGGACGACAAGATCGGCGTCTGACGCCCGGTCCTGAGTTCACTGGCTTCACCTGACGCCTGATCAGAGCACCGGCGCCGCCGCCCACTTGGGTGACCGGCGCCGGTTCGCGTGTGTCGTGACGGCGCCCTTGACTCGATCATGTTGTGTCATGAGCCTGGCAGTCGTTCGCTGCTGTGGCGGACCACTCTCTGGGGGGCTCATGAGACACAGAGCGAGATCGATCCTCGCTGTCGGCACGCTCCTGATCGGCGGAGCGAGCTTCGCACCCATCGCCCAGGCACAACCCGCACAGCCCGCGGCCGGCGACCCCGACGAGGTCAAGGTCTACCGCGCCGACGTCACCCAGAGGCAGGTACCCCTGCTGCTGGCGGCGGGGCAGGACGGCCACGAACTCGGCGAGCGGGTGCCCGACCGGGGCACGGCCGCCGTCGAGGTGTACCTCACCGAGGGACAGGCCGAGAAGCTCGAGGAACAGGGCGTCGACCTCACCGAGCACACGCTCCCCGCCGGGGCGGAGAAGCGCGTCGCGGCCGCCGCCGAGGGGGTCTTCCGCCCGTACAGCGGCAAGGGCGGCCTCAAGGAGGAGATGCTGCGCACCGCACAGCGCCACTCCGACCTCACCAAGGTCGTCTCCATCGGCAAGACCGTGCGGGGGCAGGACATCCTCGCGCTGAAGCTCACCCAGCACGCCCGCAAGAGCAGGGACGGCTCCAAGCCGGCCGTCCTCTACATGTCCAACCAGCACGCCCGTGAGTGGATCACGCCGGAGATGACGCGCCGGCTGATGCACCACTACCTGGACCGGTACCGGACGGACAAGCGGATCAAGAAGATCGTCGACACCACCGAACTGTGGTTCGTCCTGTCCGCCAACCCCGACGGCTACGACCACACCTTCGCCGACGACGCCAACCGCCTCTGGCGCAAGAACCTGCGGGACGTCAACGGCGACGGAGTGATCGGCACCGGCGACGGCGTCGACCTCAACCGGAACTTCCCCTACAAGTGGGGCTACGACGACGAGGGCTCCTCGCCCAACCCCACCAGCCAGACCTACCGGGGCGCCTCCCCGGGGTCCGAGCCCGAGACCAAGGCGATCGACGCCTTCCAGAAGCGCGTCGGCTTCACCTACGGCATCAACTACCACTCCGCCGCCGAGCTCCTCCTCTACGGGGTCGGCTGGCAGGTGGCCACGCCGACACCCGACGACGTGCTGTACGAGGCCCTGGCCGGCACGCCGGACAACTCGGCGATCCCCGGGTACCACCCGCAGCTCTCCTCCGAGCTGTACACCACCAACGGCGAGGCCGACGGGCACGCGGCCAACGTCAACGGCATGGCGATGTTCACCCCCGAGATGTCGACCTGCCAGACCGCGTCCGAGGTCGACCCCGACGACGCGTGGAACCCGCGCGACTGCCGCTCCGGCTTCACCTTCCCCGACGACGAGAAGCTGATCCAGCAGGAGTTCGCCAAGAACGTACCCTTCGCGCTCTCCGTCGCCGAGACCGCCGCCCACCCTGACCGGCCGTCCTCCGCGGTCGGCATCGAGGCCCCGGACTTCACCCCGGCGGCCTTCACGACCTCCTACGCGCGCGGCGGTGACCAGGAGGTCTCCGTGGTGGCACGCAAGTCCGTGCGGGACAAGCAGCTCCGGTACCGCGTCAACGGCGGGCGCACCCACACCGTGGACCTCAGGCCCTGGCGGGGCGGCGAGCGGTACGGCGGCGAGGACAACCTCTACTTCGACGAGTACCGCGCGAAGGTGCGGCACGGCGAGCCCGGCGACCGGGTCGAGGTGTGGTTCACCGGCAAGGCCCGCGGCGGCAAGAAGGCCGCCGCCACGTCCTTCACGTACACCGTGGCGCAGCGGCCCCGGGCGGACGTCCTCGTCGTCTCCGAGGAGGGGGCGAAGGCCACGCGGACGCAGGCGTACGTCGACGCGCTGCGCGCGAACCGGCGGACCGCCGCGGTCTGGGACGTCGCCGAACGGGGCGCCCCGGACGCTCTCGGCGTGCTGAGCCACTTCCGCACGGTCGTGCACCACACCGGCGCGGGCGTCCCGGGCGTCGCCACCCAGCTCCAGCTGCGCGCCTTCCTCAACGAGGGCGGCCGGCTGATCGAGGCGGGCGAACAGGCGGGCGGCAGCGTCGACCTCGGCGACGGCGTCCTGTCCGACGACTTCAGCCAGTACTACCTGGGCGCCTACACCCGCACCTCCACCGCCGGGGCCACCGCGTTCACCGGCGCCGGACCCCTCGCGGGCACCGGCGGCCCGCTCGGCGACACGCCCGGCAACCCGCTGGACCGGGCCGGCAGCTACGGCCTCACCTCCGACGAGCTGCCAGCCGCCACGTACCCGCGGTTCGCGAGTACCGGGGCCGGCTCCTTCCCCGGCACGGTCAACCCGTACGGTCCCTACGCCGGCTCCTCCATGGCGGCCGCCGTGCACACCGACGACGGCTACAAGCGTCTCACCCGCACCGTCGACCTCACCGGTGTCACCGCCGCCGAGCGGCCCACGCTGCGCACCCGCCTGCTGTGGGACACCGAGCCGGGCTACGACCACGTCGTCGTCGAGGCTCGCACGGCCGGCGGTGACGACTGGACGACCCTGCCCGAGGACGGCGGCGCCACCCGCACCACCGTGCCGTCCGAGTGCGCGGCCGGGTTCTACGTCGACGGGCACCCCTGGCTGGAGCACTACCTCACGCTGAGCGACGACGGTTGCGCCGCGACCGGCTCCACCGGGGCCTGGAACAGCCTCACCGGCTCCTCCGGCGGCTGGCAGCAGGTCGAGTTCGACCTGAGCGCCTACGCCGGGCGGACCGCCGAGGTGTCCCTCGCCTACGTCACCGACCCGGGCAGCGGCGGCCGGGGCGTCCTCGCCGACGAGGCCTCGCTGGTCGTCGGCGGCACCGCCACCGAGACCGAGGGCTTCGAGGCGTCGCTGGGCGCCTGGCGGGCCTTCGGGCCTCCCCCGGGCAGTCCGGCCGTCCTGAAGGACTGGACACGCACCGGGGAGCTCTTCCGGACGTACGCGGCGGTCACCACGGACGACACTGTGCTGCTGGGATTCGGTCTGGAGCACCTCACGTCCGCGGCCGACCGGGCGGCCCTGGTGAAGAAGGCACTGGCCGCTCTGCGCGGCTGACGCCCGGGCCGGCGAAAGCGGGCACAGGCGGGGAAAAGGGGTGACTGAAGTCCGTCGCCCTGGGGCGGTCCGTACCCTACTGGCGGGTACGGGCCGCCCTGCCGGGTATGGGACAACTCGATGTCACGGCCGGGGCCCCGGAGAGGTAGGGTCGACAGTGGTCGGGGACATCCCAAATACAGCTCGCCGGCGTCAGAGCCGGCGTACCAACGAGGAGATCGGTTCGTGACGATCCGCGTAGGCATCAACGGGTTTGGCCGCATCGGTCGGAACTACTTCCGCGCACTGCTGGAGCAGGGCGCCGACATCGAGATCGTGGCCGTCAACGACCTGGGCGACACGGCGACCACCGCGCACCTGCTGAAGTACGACACCATCCTGGGCCGTCTCAAGCAGGAGGTCTCGCACACCGAGGACACCATCACCGTCGGTGACAAGACGATCAAGGTGCTCTCCGAGCGCAACCCCGCCGACATCCCCTGGGGCGAGCTGGGTGCCGACATCGTCATCGAGTCGACCGGCATCTTCACCAAGAAGGAAGACGCCGAGAAGCACATCACCGGCGGCGCCAAGAAGGTCATCATCTCCGCCCCGGCGAAGGGCGAGGACATCACCCTCGTCATGGGCGTGAACCACGAGCAGTACGACGCGGCGAACCACCACGTCATCTCCAACGCCTCCTGCACCACCAACTGTGTGGCGCCGATGGCGAAGGTCCTCGACGAGAACTTCGGCATCGTCAAGGGTCTGATGACGACGGTGCACGCGTACACGAACGACCAGCGCATCCTGGACTTCCCGCACAAGGACCTGCGCCGCGCCCGTGCCGCCGCCGAGAACATCATCCCGACCACCACCGGTGCCGCGAAGGCCACCGCCCTGGTGCTGCCGCAGCTCAAGGGCAAGCTGGACGGAATCGCCATGCGCGTGCCGGTGCCCACCGGCTCCGTCACCGACCTGGTGGTCGAGCTCTCCCGCGAGGTCACCAAGGAAGAGGTCAACGCCGCCTTCCAGAAGGCCGCCGAGGGCGAGCTGAAGGGCTACCTGGAGTACACGGAGGACGCGATCGTCTCCTCCGACATCGTCAACGCCCCGGCGTCCTGCACCTTCGACTCGTCCCTGACCATGGTCCAGGACGGCAAGAGCGTGAAGGTCATCGGCTGGTACGACAACGAGTGGGGCTACAGCAACCGCCTCGTCGACCTCACGGTCTTCGTGGGCAACCAGCTCTGATCGCGGAGCGGACGGCCTGATATGAGTGCAGGGCTCGGAAGGCGCGGCGACGCGCCGTCCGGGCCCTGACGCACGTATCGGAACGGTCGCCCTCTTTCGATCACGAGCGATCACGAGCGAACAGGTCGCTGAACACGTTGCTCTAGCAGGGAGCCCCCATGAAGACGATCGACGAACTCCTCTCCGAAGGGGTCGCGGGCAGGCGGGTCCTCGTCCGCGCCGACCTCAACGTGCCGCTGGACGGCACCACCATCACCGACGACGGCCGTATCCGCGCCGTGGTGCCCACCGTCAAGGCCCTCGCCGACGCCGGCGCCCGCGTGGTCGTGGCCTCGCACCTGGGCCGCCCCAAGGGCGCCCCGGACCCCGCTTTCTCGCTCGCCCCGGCCGCCGCGCGCCTCGGTGAACTCCTCGGCGCCGACGTCGCGTTCGCCACCGACACGGTCGGTGACTCGGCCACGTCCACCGTCTCCGGCCTCGCCGACGGACAGGTCGCCGTCGTCGAGAACCTCCGGTTCAACGCGGGTGAGACCAGCAAGGACGACGCCGAGCGCGGCGCCTTCGCCGACCGGCTGGCCGCCCTCGCCGACGTCTACGTCGGCGACGGCTTCGGCGCGGTGCACCGCAAGCACGCCTCGGTGTTCGACCTCCCGGCCCGGCTGCCGCACTACGCGGGGTACCTCATCGCCACCGAGGTCGGCGTGCTGAGGAAGCTGACCGACGACGTCAAGCGGCCCTACGTCGTCGCCCTCGGCGGCGCCAAGGTGTCCGACAAGCTCGCCGTCATCGACCAGCTGCTCGGCAAGGCCGACCGCATCCTCATCGGCGGCGGCATGGCGTACACCTTCCTCAAGGCCCAGGGCCACGAGGTCGGCGCGTCCCTGCTCCAGGAGGACCAGATCCCGGCCGTCCAGGAGTACCTGGAGCGGGCCGAGAAGAACGGCGTGGAGCTGGTGGTGCCGGTCGACACGCTCGTCGCGCCGGAGTTCCCCGACATGAAGGCCAAGACGCCGGGCAACCCCGCCACCGTCGCCGTGGACGCCATCCCGGCCGGCACCCTGGGCCTGGACATCGGTCCGGAGACCCGCAAGCTCTACGCCTCGAAGCTCGCCGACGCCGCCACCGTCTTCTGGAACGGCCCCATGGGCGTCTTCGAGCACCCCGACTACGCCGAGGGCACCAAGGCGGTCGCCCAGGCCCTCCTCGACTCCCCGGGCTTCACCGTGGTCGGCGGCGGGGACTCCGCCGCCGCGGTCCGTACCCTGGGCTTCGACGAGCAGGCATTCGGCCACATCTCGACCGGCGGCGGCGCCTCCCTCGAATACCTCGAGGGCAAGACGCTCCCCGGCCTCGCAGCACTGGAGGACTGACCCTCAATGACCACCCGTACGCCGCTGATGGCGGGCAACTGGAAGATGAACCTCAACCACCTCGAGGCCATCGCCCACGTCCAGAAGCTCGCCTTCGCCCTGGCCGACAAGGACTACGACGCCGTCGAGGTCGCCGTCCTGCCGCCGTTCACCGACCTGCGCTCCGTGCAGACCCTGGTCGACGGCGACAAGCTGAAGATCAAGTACGGCGCCCAGGACATCTCGGCGCACGACGGCGGTGCCTACACCGGCGAGATCTCCGGCCCGATGCTGGCCAAGCTGAAGTGCACCTACGTGGCCATCGGCCACTCCGAGCGCCGCCAGTACCACGCCGAGACCGACGAGATCGTGAACGCCAAGGTGAAGGCCGCCTACAAGCACGGCATCACCCCCATCCTGTGCGTCGGCGAGGAGCTGGAGGTCCGCGAGGCGGGCAACCACGTCAGCCACACCCTGGCCCAGGTCGAGGGCGGTCTGAAGGACCTCCCGGCCGAGCAGGCCGAGACCGTCGTGATCGCCTACGAGCCGGTGTGGGCCATCGGCACCGGCAAGGTCTGCGGTGCCGAGGACGCCCAGGAGGTCTGCGCGGCGATCCGCGGCAAGCTCGCCGAGCTGTACTCCGAGGAGCTGGCCGACAAGGTCCGCATCCAGTACGGCGGCTCCGTGAAGTCCGGCAACGTCGCCGAGATCATGGCGCAGGCCGACATCGACGGCGCCCTGGTCGGCGGTGCGTCGCTGGACGCGGACGAATTCGTCAAGATCATCCGGTTCCGCGACCAGTGAGCCGCCGGGTGCGCCCGCGTGCGGGCGCACCCACGGGACGGGAGTAGGCCGCAGGGCCGATCCGTCGTACTCTTGCGGGGTCCAGTCCTGTGCTGGACCCCGTGTCGTCCATCCGTTTCCGAGGAAGTTGGTCCAGCCGTGGTTCTGGGGTTCTCCATCGCCCTGATCGTCTTCAGCCTGCTGCTGATGCTGCTGGTGCTGATGCACAAGGGGAAGGGCGGCGGCCTCTCCGACATGTTCGGTGGTGGCATGCAGTCCTCCGTCGGCGGCTCCTCGGTCGCCGAGCGCAACCTCGACCGGATCACCGTCGTGATCGGTCTGCTGTGGTTCACCTGCATCGTGGTGCTCGGCATCACGATGAAGCTCAACAACTGATCCCGGAAGCGCGATCCGCCCCCATTCTCCACGTAACGCCCCATGTTGGGTACGCGCAGCTGAGCGCGGCCTATCATGGGGCTTGCGTCTGGATGGGGAGACAGGTAACTCCTATGACTGGACGCGCGTTGGGCCTTACGTAGACTGAGGCGCTCGCAGCGAAGCGGTACGCCGACTCGCTTCGCGGCACCATTACGCAGGGAGTTACGACCGTGGCAAGTGGCAACGCGATCCGGGGAAGCCGGGTCGGGGCGGGGCCGATGGGCGAGGCCGAGCGGGGCGAGTCCGCGCCCCGGCTGCGCATCTCCTTCTGGTGCTCCAACGGACACGAGACGCAGCCCAGCTTCGCCAGCGACGCGCAGGTGCCCGACACCTGGGACTGCCCGCGCTGCGGATTCCCGGCGGGGCAGGACCGCGACAACCCGCCGGACCCGCCGCGCACCGAGCCCTACAAGACGCACCTCGCCTACGTGCGGGAGCGGCGCAGTGACGCGGACGGCGAGGCGATCCTCGCCGAGGCGCTCGCCAAGCTGCGGGGCGAGATCTGACACCCTGACGGACGGGCGTGCGCGCCCGCCGTCCGGCCGGTTCGCACTCCGGACTCCTTCCGTCCTCCCATGGCTGATCAACTAGGTTGGGACCAGCCGGCACAGCGGGGACATACAAAGGAAGAAGGCTCACGTCCGAGATGAACGCAGACGGCCGTACCAGGCTCAACCAGACGCCCGAGTGGACCGCACTGGCCAAGCACCGTGAGGAGCTCGGCGAGGTGCGGCTGCGCGAGCTGTTCGCCGCCGATCCGGGACGCGGCACCGGATACACCCTCCGCGTCGGTGACCTGTACGTCGACTACTCCAAGCATCTGGTGACCGACGAGACGCTGCGGCTGCTGCGTGAACTGGCCGCGGCCACCGATGTGTCCGGGCTGCGGGACGCGATG
>NZ_JBITSH010000025.1:0-65356 GCF_044540535.1 Streptomyces sp. NPDC085937
TCGGCGCTGTGGGAGGCGTCGCTGTTCGAGGAGCACGACTTCCGGGACATCAAGATCTCGGTGAAGCACAACGACCCGGTCGTGATGGTCGAGGCGTACCGGCAGCTCGCCGCGCAGTGCGACTACCCGCTGCACCTGGGTGTCACCGAGGCGGGTCCGGCGTTCCAGGGCACGATCAAGTCGGCTGTGGCGTTCGGTGCGCTGCTGTCGCAGGGCATCGGTGACACGATCCGCGTCTCCCTCTCCGCCCCGCCGGTGGAGGAGGTCAAGGTCGGCATCCAGATCCTGGAGTCGCTGAACCTGCGCCGGCGGGGTCTGGAGATCGTGTCCTGCCCCTCCTGCGGGCGGGCGCAGGTGGACGTGTACAAGCTGGCGGAGGAGGTCACCGCGGGCCTGACGGGCATGGAGGTGCCGCTGCGGGTCGCGGTGATGGGCTGTGTGGTGAACGGTCCGGGTGAGGCGCGTGAGGCGGACCTGGGTGTGGCGTCGGGCAACGGCAAGGGGCAGATCTTCGTGAAGGGCGAGGTCATCAAGACCGTGCCGGAGTCGAAGATCGTGGAGACGCTGATCGAGGAGGCGATGAAGATCGCCGAGCAGATGGAGAAGGACGGTATCGCGTCGGGGGAGCCGGCCGTCACCGTGAGCTGAGCAGCACGGAACCGAAGGGGGCCCGAGCGTGACGATTCTGGAGAACATTCGGCAACCACGTGACCTGAAGGCGCTGTCCGAGGCGGAACTCGGTGAACTGTGCGACGAGATCAGGGAGTTCCTGGTGCACGCGGTCGCCAGGACCGGAGGCCACCTCGGACCCAACCTCGGGGTGGTGGAGCTGACCGTCGCCCTGCACCGCGTCTTCGAGTCGCCGGCCGACCGCATCCTGTGGGACACCGGCCACCAGAGCTACGTGCACAAGCTGCTGACCGGGCGTCAGGACTTCTCCAAACTGCGGGGCAAGGGCGGCCTGTCCGGCTACCCCTCCCGGGAGGAGTCCGAGCACGACGTCATCGAGAACAGTCATGCCTCCACCGCGCTCGGATGGGCGGACGGGCTCGCCAAGGCCCGCCAGGTGCGCGGGGAGCAGGGGCACGTCGTCGCGGTGATCGGCGACGGCGCGCTCACCGGCGGCATGGCGTGGGAGGCGCTCAACAACATCGCCGCCGCGAAGGACCGGCCTCTGATCGTCGTCGTCAACGACAACGAACGCTCCTACGCCCCCACCATCGGCGGACTCGCCAACCACCTCGCCGCCCTGCGCACCACCGACGGCTACGAACGCTTCCTGGCCTGGGGCAAGGACGTCCTCCAGCGCACCCCCGTGGTCGGCCCGCCCGTCTACGAGGCGCTGCACGGCGCGAAGAAGGGCTTCAAGGACGCCTTCGCCCCCCAGGGACTCTTCGAGGACCTGGGCCTGAAGTACGTCGGCCCGATCGACGGCCACGACATCAAGGCCGTGGAGTCCGCGCTGCGCCGGGCCAGACGCTTCCACGGCCCGGTCCTGGTGCACTGCCTCACCGAGAAGGGCCGCGGTTACGAACCGGCCCTCGCCCACGAGGAGGACCACTTCCACACCGTCGGCGTGATGGACCCCCTCACCTGCGCGCCCCTCGCCCCCTCCGGCGGGCCGTCCTGGACCTCCGTCTTCGGTGAGGAGATCGTCAGGATCGGCGAGGAACGCGAGGACGTGGTGGCCATCACGGCCGCCATGCTCCACCCGGTCGGCCTCGGCGCCTTCGCCGAGCGCTTCCCGGACCGGGTGTGGGACGTCGGCATCGCCGAGCAGCACGCCGCCGTGTCCGCGGCCGGCCTCGCCACCGGCGGACTCCACCCGGTCGTCGCCGTCTACGCCACCTTCCTCAACCGCGCCTTCGACCAGCTCCTGATGGACGTGGCCCTGCACCGCTGCGGGGTCACCTTCGTCCTGGACCGGGCCGGCGTCACCGGGGTCGACGGGCCCTCGCACAACGGCATGTGGGACCTGTCCGTCCTCCAGGTGGTGCCCGGCCTGCGCATCGCCGCGCCCCGCGACGCCGACCAGCTGCGCGCCCAGTTGCGCGAGGCGGTCGCCGTGGACGACGCGCCCACGCTGCTGCGCTTTCCCAAGGAGTCCGCCGGCCCGGCGATCCCGGCGGTGGACCGCGTCGGAGGGCTGGACGTCCTGCACCGGGCGGACGACCCCGAGGTGCTGCTGGTGGCGGTCGGCGTGATGGCGCCGGTCTGCCTCCAGGCCGCGGACCTGCTCCAGGCGCGCGGGATCGGCTGCACCGTCGTCGACCCCCGCTGGGTCAAGCCCGTCGACCCGGCCCTCCCGCACCTGGCCGCCGACCACCGGCTGGTGGCCGTCGTGGAGGACAACAGCCGCGCCGCCGGAGTCGGTTCGGCGGTCGCGCTGGCGCTCGGCGACGCCGGGATCGACGTGCCGGTACGGCGGTTCGGCATCCCGGAGCAGTTCCTCGCACACGCCAAGCGCGGCGAGGTGCTCGCCGACATCGGTCTCACCCCCGTCGACATCGCCGGGCGCATCAGCGCGAGCCTCGCCGTCGGGGAAGAACTCGCGAAACAGCCACAGGACGCACAGGAGCACCAGGCATGACCACCGCCGAGTCCGCGTCGGAGTCGTCACAGGACGCGAAGTTCGACCTCGGCGCGCTGCTCGCCGAGCGCGGGGCCGAGCGCTACGAGCTGCACAACCGCTACCTCAACCCGCAGCTCCCGCGCATGCTGCACACCATCGGCTTCGACAAGGTCTACGAGCGGGCCGAGGGCGCCCACTTCTGGGACGCCGACGGCAACGACCACCTGGACATGCTCGCCGGGTTCGGGGTGATGGGCCTCGGCCGTCATCACCCCGTGGTCCGCAAGGCGCTGCACGACGTGCTGGACCTGTCCCTGGCCGACCTCACCCGCTTCGACTGCCAGCCGCTGCCCGGCCTGCTCGCCGAGAAGCTCCTCGCCCACAGCCCTCACCTGGACCGGGTGTTCTTCGGCAACAGCGGCACGGAGGCCGTGGAGGGCGCCCTGAAGTTCGCCCGGTACGCCACCGGCCGGCCGCGCGTGCTGTACTGCGAGCACGCCTTCCACGGCCTGACCACCGGCTCCCTCTCCGTCAACGGCGAGGCCGGCTTCCGGGACGGGTTCGCCCCGCTGCTCCCCGACACGGCGGTACCGCTCGGGGACCTCGACGCCCTGGAGCGCGAGCTGCGCAAGGGCGACGTGGCCGCCCTGATCGTGGAGCCCATCCAGGGCAAGGGCGTGCTCGAGGCACCGCCCGGCTATCTGCGGGCCGCACAGGAGCTGCTGCACCGCCACAAGGCACTGCTGATCGTCGACGAGGTGCAGACCGGGCTCGGCCGCACCGGCGACTTCTACGCCTACCAGCACGAGGAGGGGGTGGAGCCGGACCTGGTGTGCGTCGCCAAGGCGCTGTCCGGCGGATACGTTCCGGTGGGGGCGACCCTCGGCAAGGACTGGATCTTCCGGAAGGTCTTCTCGTCGATGGACCGGGTGCTGGTGCACTCGGCCAGCTTCGGGTCCAACGCCCAGGCCATGGCCGCGGGACTCGCGGTCCTGTCGGTCATGGAGGAGGAGCAGATCGTCGCGCACGTGCGCACCACCGGCGACCTGCTGCGGACCCGGCTGGCCGCCCTGACCGACCGCTACGAGCTGCTCGCCGACGTCCGCGGCCGGGGCCTGATGATCGGGATCGAGTTCGGCCGGCCCCGCTCGCTGAAGCTGCGCTCGCGCTGGACGATGCTCCAGGCGGCCCGCAAGGGGCTGTTCGCGCAGATGGTGGTGGTGCCGCTGCTGCAGCGGCACCGTATCCTCACTCAGGTCTCCGGCGACCATCTGGAGGTGATCAAGCTGATCCCTCCGCTGATCATCGACGAGGACGACGTGAACCGGTTCGTGGACGCCTTCACCGCGGTGATGGACGACGCCCACGAGGGCGGGCTCATCTGGGACTTCGGCAAGACTTTGGTGAAGCAGGCGGTCGCCAACCGCTGACGTCGCCAACCGCGGCCCGCGCGGTCGCACCTCGCGGGCCGCGGCGAGCGGGCGGAACCCTCACCGGTCGCCGAGGCCGGCATCGCTCACCGGTCGCCGAGGCCGGCATCGCTTTGCCCCAGAGGCAAGGAAATTGCCTCTGGGGCAAGGTCGGGTGCTCAATGGAGGCATGAGCTCCTCCGAGACCGAGCCGCGGGACGAGCCTGCCGAGGCGCTCCCCGCGGTCGCTCCGCAGCTGCGCGCCCTGCGCCGACGGTCCTCCCTGACGCTGGAGGCCGCCGCCCGGCAGGCGGGCCTGTCGCCCGCCCACCTCTCCCGGCTGGAGACGGGGCAGCGCCAGCCCTCGTTGCCCATGCTGCTCTCCCTGGCCCGGATCTACGGCACGACCGTCTCCGAGCTGCTCGGGGAGTCGGCCGCCGACCGGGACGCCGTGGTGCGCGCCGCGGACATGGAACCCACGGCGGCCGGCGGCTGGACGTACTGGCAGGCCGGTGCGGCCGGGCGCGGCATGCAGGCCCTGCGGGTCCAGGTGCCGCACGGCTCCCAGGGCGACATCGTGCGCGTCCACCCCGGTGAGGAGTGGCTGTACGTCCTCAAGGGGCGGCTGCGGCTGCACCTCGGCGACACCCTGCACCGGCTCGGTCCGGGAGACAGCGCGCACTTCGACTCGCTGACCCCGCACCGCATCGCCGCCCAGGACCCCGACGGGGTCGAGCTGCTGTTCGTCCACACCCTGCTGCAGAGTCCCACGGCCGCCCTGTGCCTGGGCCCGACCCATGGAGAGACACCGTGACCGGGAAAGACATGGAAGAGAAGCTCCCGAGGGCCCTGTGGGTGAGGCTGTTCGTCTACGTCGTGGTCGGGCACCTCTTCGCGGCCTTCATCTACTTCCTCTTCGAGATGGCGCCGAAGAAGTGAGCACGCCGGGGCACACGGACGTCAGTCGAGCAGGCGCTCGCGCAGCCGCTCCCGGTGGGCGGGCGTGATGCCGAGCCCCTGCTCCAGGTACGCGTCCACCCCGCCCCAGGTCTCCTCGATCGTCTCGAAGGCCGCCGCCAGGTACTCCTCGCGCGCGTCGAAGAGCGGGCTGAGCAGCTCCATGACCTCGGGGGAGTAGGTGTCGGGGGAGCTGCCGCTGCGGCGCACCTTGTACCGGCGGTGCTTGGCGTTGGACTTCAGGTAGTCCTCGACGATCGCGTCCCGCTCCACGCCCACGGCGAGGAGCGTCACCGCGATCGAGAGTCCCGCGCGGTCCTTGCCGGCCGCGCAGTGCATCAGCGCGGGCACGCTGTCCTCGGCGAGAGCGCCCAGCACCTGGGAGTGCTCGCCGGTGCGTGCCTTGATGGTCGTGCGGTAGGAGTTGATCATCCGGTCGGCGCCCTGGCCGTCGGAGAGGATCGCGCGCAGCTGGTCGATGTCCCCGTCGCGCACCATCTTCCAGAACTCCGCACCGTCGGCCGGGTCGCTGAGCGGCAGGTTCACGTTCCGCACGCCGGGCAGCTCGACGTCAGGCCCTTCCAGCTTCTGGTCGGCCGCGTTGCGGAAGTCGAACACCGTGTGCAGGCCGAGCGAGGCGAGGAAGGCGGCGTCCTCCGCGGTGGCGTGGGCGAGGTGGCCGCTGCGGAACAGCACGCCGTGCCGCACGCGCCGGCCGTCCACGGTCGGCAGTCCACCGACGTCGCGGAAGTTGCGCACCCCGGTCAGCTGGGGCTCGGTCGACGGGATCTCCTGCGTCACGGACGGCTCCTCCCACTCGGTGCCGTCGCCGCGGCTCGTCGACGGGCACCACTCGACGATACGACATGCCTGCCAGGGGCAATGAGTTGTCCACAGGGCAGATGCGGGGCGAGCGAGGCGTACCCGCACTGTCCGATCTTGATTGTTTCTGTTGGATTGCGTGAAGGTCTCGAGGGGCGGCCGACAGGAAGATTCAGATGTCGCGAATACTCCGGGTGACCCGTCGCGCTTGTGCTGATTGATGCGTTATGTCCGTTTAGATCACTTGGTCATAAAGCGCCCTGATAGAACGGGAATTGAGGATGAGGTGCGTGAGCATCGTCATATCGGTGACCGTGCGCTGTCGCCATGCTCACGTAATTCCCGTTCACGGCAGGGGAATTCGATCCCGATCCACTTGCGCGGTCCACGCAGGGTGACGTCATTTCCCCCTTTCGATCACGGAAAAAGCCGGTTCGCGGGAACACGCGCTTGTTTCGCCGCGTCGAGGTCGCTTACGTTCCCAACCGATCCGGACGGACGCCTAATCCTGCCGCCGCCCGGAGCCCGCACACACTGACCCGACGCACGGCAGGAGCGGGGGACCCACAGGTACAACCGCCTGTTCCGGACCCCGGACAACAGGCTTGGGGTACAGCCGCGCAGCGACGCGGCCGGACATCTCCAGTCCGCACCCGACAGCTCACCTCGTAGGCGCCGGAGAGGAATTCGACATGCCCGCGAAGGGTAAGCACCGCCGTACCAAGGCTCAGCGTTTCACCCGCTCCATCGCCGTCGCCGGAACCGGTGGCGCCGCACTCGCCCTGCCGCTGCTCGGCGCCACCGGCGCGCACGCCGCGACCCCGCAGTCGGCCCCCCAGAAGGCCGTTCAGTCCCTTTCCGTCTCCAGCCACCAGGCCACGGGCGACAAGGGCGACGAGGCCCGTACGTACACCGTGAAGGCCGGCGACTACCTCGCCAAGATCGCCGAGGCGGAGCACGTCGACGGCGGCTGGAAGAAGCTCTACGCGGACAACCGCGAGGCCGTGGGCGAGGACCCGTCGCTCATCCACCCGGGTCTGAAGCTGTCCCTCCAGGGTGAGGCCGCCAAGAGCGCCCCCCGGCAGTCGACTTCGCCGCAGGAGTCGAAGCCCGCCGCGCCCAAGGCCGAGAAGCCGGCCGCGCCCAAGGCGGAGAAGCCCGCCGCGAAGCCGGCGCAGAAGTCGTCCGAGGAGTCCTCCTCCGGGGCCTCCACCCAGACCACCTCCGGCTTCACCTCCCCGGTGTCCGGCGGCGGCGTCGGCACCGCCTACAAGGTGGCCGGCGGCATGTGGTCCAGCGGCTACCACACCGGTGTCGACTTCGTCGTCCCGACCGGTACCCCCCTGAAGGCCGTCGGCGCCGGCACCGTCGTCTCCGCCGGCTGGGGCGGCGCGTACGGCAACCAGGTCGTCATCCAGCTGAACGACGGCCACTACGCCCAGTACGCCCACCTGTCCTCCCTGTCCGTCTCGGCGGGCCAGACGGTGAGCGCCGGCCAGCAGGTCGGCCTCTCCGGTGCGACCGGCAACGTGACCGGCCCGCACCTGCACTTCGAGATCCGCACCAGCCCGAACTACGGCTCGGACGTGGACCCGCTCTCCTACCTGCGCTCCAAGGGCGTCGCTCTCTGACCCCTGGCGGCACCCTTCCTGACACGCGCGCCGAAGGCCGACCCCGATCCACGGGGCCGGCCTTCGGCGTATTCCGGGCTTGGTCAACATTTGAGAGTGGCTTATCTCACCGCACGTCAACCCTCCCTTACGGTCGCGTAGGTCACATCGGAAGGTGAATCATGTCCGGCTGTGGCAGACGATTCGAAGAGTGACAAGGCAAGAGTGATCGGGTCGTACGTGGCGGTGGGGGACAGCTTCACCGAGGGCGTCGGCGACCCCGGCCCCGGCGGGTCGTTCGTCGGCTGGGCCGACCGGCTGGCCGTCCTGCTCGCCGACCGCAGGCCCGAGGGCGACTTCCGGTACGCCAACCTCGCCGTGCGCGGCAAGCTGCTGGACCAGATCGTGGCCGACCAGCTTCCCCGGGCGGTGGAACTCGCCCCCGACCTGGTCTCGTTCTGTGCGGGCGGCAACGACATCCTGCGCCCGGGCACCGACCCGGACGAGGTGGCCGAGCGCTTCGAGCGGGCCGTCGCCCGGCTCGCCGCGACGGCCGGCACGGTCCTGGTGACCACCGGGTTCGACACCCGTGGCGTCCCCCTGCTCAAGCATCTGCGCGGCAAGATCGCCACGTACAACGGGCACGTGCGGGCCGTCGCCGACCGCTACGGCTGCCCGGTGCTCGACCTGTGGTCCCTGCGCAGCGTGCAGGACCGCAGGGCCTGGGACGCCGACCGGCTGCACCTGTCGCCCGAGGGGCACACCCGGGTCGCGCTCCGCGCGGGCCTGGCCCTCGGCCTGACGGTCCCCGCCGACCCGGAGCAGGCCTGGCCGCCGCTTCCGCCGCGCGGCACCCTGGAGATCCGCCGGGACGACGTCCACTGGGCCCGCGAGTACCTGGTGCCCTGGATCGGCCGCCGGCTGCGCGGCGAGTCCTCGGGCGACCACGTGATCCCCAAGGGCGCGCTCTCCCCCGACGACATCAGGGAACGGATCGCGGCGGTCGCCTGAGCGCCGGGCGCCGATCACGTGGGGGCCGGAACCGGGTCCTGGAATCTCCTGGACCCGGACCGGCCCCGTGGGCTCCTCCACAACCCGGCCCGGGTGTCGCGGGCGCCGCACATAATGGAATCTCCGATCGATTTCACGTGGAGGTACCGTGGCCGCTTCTCCGAACCTCGGGCCGGGTTCAAGGGCCCTGCGGCCGTTGTCCTTCGGCGCGGACCCGAGCGGCGAGCGCATGGCGCGCATCCGCCGGTCCCCGCACTTCGAGAACGGCGTCTTCCGCAACCCGGGAGGCCCGGCCCGGATGCGCCCCACAGGGTCCAACCGTGACCTGGCGAAGCTCTACCTGGACAAGGACGCCCGCTCCCGGCGCGCCCCGCAGGGCGCGATCCCGGTGCATCCCACCACCCTCGCGGACATCTCCCGCCCGCCCGCCACGGGGCTGCGCCTGACGTGGGCGGGCCACTCCAGCGTGCTCGCGGAGATCGACGGCCGGCGGGTGCTCTTCGACCCGGTGTGGGGGGAGCGCTGTTCCCCCTTCCCCTTCGCCGGACCGAAGCGGCTGCACCCAGTGCCGCTGCCGCTCGCCGCGCTCGGACCGGTCGACGTCGTGGTGATCTCCCACGACCACTACGACCACCTGGACCTGCCCACCATCAAGGAGCTGGCCGGCACGGACACCGTGTTCGCGGTGCCGCTCGGTGTGGGCGCGCACCTGGAGCGCTGGGGCGTGTCCCCGGACCGGCTGCGCGAGCTGGACTGGCAGGAGTCGACGCGGGTCGGCGGCCTCACGCTGACCGCCACCCCGGCCCGTCACTTCTGCGGCCGGGGCCTGCGCAACACCCAGCACACCCTGTGGGCCTCCTGGGTCGTCACCGGTGAGCGGCACCGGATCTACCACAGCGGCGACACCGGCTACTTCGACGGCTTCCGTGACATCGGCGCGGCCCACGGCCCCTTCGACGCGACGATGATCCAGGTCGGCGCCTACTCGGACTTCTGGCCGGACATCCACATGACGCCCGAGGAGGGCGTGCGCTCGCACCTCGACCTCCAGGGAGGAGAGCCGGGCGGTGTCCTGCTGCCGATCCACTGGGGCACCTTCAACCTGGCCCCGCACCCGTGGGCGGAGCCCGCGGAGTGGATGCGGGCCGGGGCCGGCGCGGTCGGGCAGGCGGTCGCCTTCCCGGTCCCGGGCCGGCCCTTCGAGCCGGCCGGCGACCTTCCCGTACGTCCGTGGTGGCGGGACGTGTCCCGGCCGCTGGACCGTGAGTGGCCCGTTCCGGAGATCGCCCCGCGGGCGTCCCGTGACGGCCTCGACCTGGTGGGTGAGGACTGATGCCGCGCCGCGTGAGCGTGTGGATCTCCCGATGAGTCCACGCACGTGCCCGGCCGGCCGGACGGTCACGATCCGGAGGGCCGTCGCGAGGGACGCCAAGCGGCTGACGCGGATCGTGCGCGGCTCCGGCGCCTACGACGGCAGATACGCCGCCGCGGTCGCGGGCTACCGGGTCGGTCCCGACTACATCGAGGCCCACCGTGTCTTCGTGGCGGTCGACGCGGACGGCGACGGCGAGGAAGGGCGGGTCCTCGGGTTCTACTCGCTCGTCCTCGTCCCGCCGGAGCTCGACCTGCTGTTCGTCGCCGACGAGGCGCAAGGACGGGGGATCGGACGACAACTCGTCGCGCACATGCGGTCAGAGGCCCGGGCCGCCGGGCTCGACCGTGTCCTGGTCGTGTCGCACGTCCCCGCCGAGGGTTTCTACCACCGCGTCGGCGCGGTGCGGACCGGGACCGTGCCCGCGAACCCGCCCGCCGTACCGTGGGACCGTCCCGAACTCGAGTTCCGCATCTCTGCGTGACGAACAAAAAGTCTGTGCCGACGAAGTGAGAATTGAACGGGCTGTGACATGAGAGATTGTGGCGCAATGACCGAAGCGAAATCGCGGGATTAGGGCAGGTCATTTTCGCGTGCTACTGTCTGTCTCAGTTGCAGTTGTGGTTCCCGAAAACTTCGGGTGCTCCATCCGGTTCCGCCGGCTGGGGGCGCCTGCTTTTCCGGTCATTTCCGGGCGGGGTAATCATCGCGGCGACACGGCGTCCGCACGGTGCGGATACCGATGTACTGCCCCAAAGGAGATATGAACATGGCTGCTGGAACCGTGAAGTGGTTCAACGCGGAAAAGGGCTTCGGCTTCATCGAGCAGGACGGTGGCGGCGCCGACGTCTTCGCCCACTACTCGAACATCGCCGCGCAGGGCTTCCGTGAGCTGCTCGAAGGCCAGAAGGTGACCTTCGACATCGCGCAGGGCCAGAAGGGCCCGACGGCCGAGAACATCGTCCCGGCCTGACGCCCGCACACAGACTGCAGCTGGGGCCCGCATCCTTCGGGGTGCGGGCCCCAGCTGCATCCCCGATTTCCTGGTCGGCCCGCATCTGTTTCTTTTCCCATCGGTCCATACTCGTAATTCTCCGTGCTGCTCGTTGCCGCGGGAAATTCCTTGATATGCGCCATGTCGAGGAAGGTTCCCCATGAACCCCACGCGTAACAACGACCGCACGCGTCACAACGATCGCACCCGTGGCAGCGACCGCACCCGTGGCAGCGACCGCACCCGTGGCAACGACCGCGGCCGTCGGCCTGCCGCCGTGCGCGGCGAGTTCGCGCCGCCCCGGACGATCACCCCCGCCCTGCCCCCCGTCGAGACGTTCGCCGATCTCGTCATGCCCGAGCGGCTGCTGGCCGAACTCGGCCACCAGGGAGTGACCGTGCCGTTCCCGATCCAGGGCGCGACACTGCCCAACGCCCTGGCGGGCCGTGACGTGCTGGGCCGCGGGCGCACCGGCTCCGGCAAGACCCTCGCCTTCGGTCTCGCCCTGCTCGCCCGCACCGCCGGCCGGCGTGCCGAACCCCGCCGGCCGCTCGGGCTGATCCTCGTGCCGACGCGTGAGCTGGCGCAGCAGGTGACCGACGCGCTGACGCCGTACGCCCGCTCCGTCAGGCTGCGGCTGGCCACCGTGGTCGGTGGGATGTCGATCGGACGGCAGGCCGGCGCACTGCGCGGCGGGGCCGAGATCGTCGTCGCGACGCCCGGACGGCTCAAGGACCTCATCGACCGCGGCGACTGCACGCTGGACGACGTCGACACCACTGTGCTGGACGAAGCCGACCAGATGGCCGACATGGGATTCATGCCGCAGGTCACCGCGCTGATCGACCAGGTGCGCCCGGACGGGCAGCGCATGCTGTTCTCCGCCACCCTGGACCGCAACGTCGACCTGTTGGTCCGCCGCTATCTGACCGACCCCGTCGTGCACTCGGTGGACCCGTCGGCCGGCGCGGTCACGACGATGGAGCATCACGTCCTGCACGTCCACGGCGCCGACAAGCACACCGCCACGACCGAGATCGCGGCCCGTGACGGCCGCGTGATCATGTTCCTGGACACCAAGCACGCCGTGGACCGGCTGACCCAGGACCTGCTCGACAGCGGAGTACGGGCCGCCGCCCTGCACGGCGGCAAGTCGCAGCCGCAGCGCACCCGCACGCTCGCGCAGTTCAAGACGGGGCACGTCAACGTGCTGGTGGCCACCAACGTCGCGGCGCGCGGAATCCACGTCGACAACCTCGACCTCGTCGTGAACGTCGACCCGCCGACCGACCACAAGGACTACCTGCACCGCGGCGGCCGTACCGCCCGCGCCGGGGAGTCCGGCAGCGTCGTCACGCTCGTCACCCCGAGTCAGCGCCGCGGCATGGTCCGCCTCATGGCGGACGCCGGTATCCGGCCGCAGACCACTTCGGTCCGCCCGGGCGACGAGGCCCTGAGCCGGATCACCGGGGCGCAGGCCCCGTCCGGTGTCCCGGTCGTCATCACGGCACCGGTGGCCGAACGCCCCCGGCGCGGGGCCTCGCCCCGGGGCCGACGCCGCCCTTCCCCGGCGGCCCGGCGCGCGTCAGGGCGCCGGCCCGTCCTCGACGCGGCGGCCTAGACTCCTTCGTTTCCGCGTCAGCCCGCCCATCTCCGCAGGAGGCACCTTTGACCGTGATCCGGATGAAGCACCGCTCGGCGGACGCCGACACCGCGCACAGGAAGGCCGTCGACGTCATGGACGCGGCCGGACCGCGGGTCTGTGACGACATGAGCGTCGAGGTGGCGCTGGCCGTCATGGCCGCCGCGCGCACCGGCCGGCTGGCCGTCTGCGACCAGGACGACCAGCGCGTCGGCCTGGTGACCCGGACCGACCTCACCGCCGTCCGCGACAGCGCCGCCCACCCGGACCGCGTCCGCCTGCGCGACATCCTCGGCGACCACGACCGCGTCTCGCTCGCCGCCCGCTGAGACAGCACGCTCTGCCTTCGGCGCGACCGAAGCCGCCCTCGCGGTGTGGGCCCCACCGGTACCCCGGAGGGGCCCACACCGCGTGAAGCGGGCCGGCATCGGCAGGGCCGGTGCGGCATCGGAGCCGGCGGATGGTGTAGTAGTTCCTGCGGGGCCCTGGTGCCGGACGGCACCAGGGCCCCGCCACGAGTTCCGCAGAGAGGTGCAATGACAGCAGACGACACGTTCGGCCGTCTCGACGACGAGGACTACCCCGCCTACACCATGGGCCGGGCCGCCGAGATGCTCGGTACCACCCAGGGCTTCCTCCGCGCCCTCGGCGAGGCCCGTCTCATCACACCGCTCCGCTCCCCGGGCGGCCACCGCCGCTACTCCCGCTACCAGCTGCGCATCGCCGCCCGCGCCCGGGAACTCGTCGACCGGGGCACGCCCATCGAGGCCGCCTGCCGGATCGTCATCCTCGAGGACCAGCTGGAGGAGGCCCAGCGCCTCAACGCCGAGTACCGGCGCGCCGCCGAAGCGGGGAACCCGACGGCCGAATGAGACGAGCGTGCCCGCCGGTGTCGGCGGGCACGGAACGTCGTACGCGTGGGCCGATGACGGGAGTCACGCGGCCGGACCCGGGCTCAGGCGTCGATGATGACCGGGATGACGAGCGGCCGACGGCGGTGGGTGCGGAACGCCCAGTTCGCCACGGCGCGGGCGACCAGCTGTTCCAGCTGGTGCGCGTCCCCGACGCCCTCCTCGGCCGCGGTGGCCAGGGTCTTCTCGATGAGCGGGATCACCGGCTCGAACGTGGTGTCGTCGTGGACGAAGCCGCGGGCCAGGAAGTCGGGCGGCTCGGTGAGGGCGCCGGTGTCCGCGTCGACGATCGCCACCACCGTGACGACACCCTCGGCGGCGAGCGTGAGGCGGTCCTTCAGGGACGCCTCGGTGGCACCCCCGACCTCCATGCCGTCCACGTAGACGTTGCCGGCGGGGACCTTCCCGGTGATGGACGCCTTTCCGTCGACCAGGTCGACGACGACACCGTCCTCGGCGATGACGACCCGCTCGGGGTCCACGCCCGTCCGGATGGCCAGGTCGGCGTTGGCCCGCAGGTGGCGCCACTCGCCGTGCACGGGCATGACGTTGCGGGGTTTGACGATGTTGTAGCAGTAGACGAGTTCGCCCGCGCTGGCGTGCCCCGAGACGTGCACCTTGGCGTTGCCCTTGTGGACCACGTGGGCGCCCCACCGGGTGAGTCCGTTGATCACCCGGTAGATGGCGTTCTCGTTGCCGGGGATCAGGGAGCTGGCGAGCAGGACGGTGTCGCCCTTGCCGATGCGGATCATGTGGTCGCGGTTGGCCATCCGGGACAGCGCGGCCATCGGCTCGCCCTGGGAGCCGGTGCACACCAGGGTGACCTTGTGGTCAGGGAGCTTCTCCAGCTCCTTGGTGCTGACGACCAGACCGGAGGGGACCTTCAGATAGCCGAGGTCACGGGCGATGCCCATGTTGCGGACCATCGACCGGCCGACGAAGGCGACCTTGCGGCCGTACTGGTGGGCGGCGTCCAGGACCTGCTGGATGCGGTGCACATGGCTGGCGAAGCTGGAGACGATGACCCGGCGCGGAGCGGTGCGCATCACCTGCTCGATCGCCGGGTTCAGCTCACGCTCGGAGGTGGTGAACCCGGGGACCTCGGCGTTGGTGGAATCGGTGAGGAACAGGTCCACGCCCTCCTCGCCGAGGCGGGCGAAGGCACGCAGGTCGGTGATGCGGTCGTCGAGAGGGAACTGGTCCATCTTGAAGTCACCGGTGTGCAGCACCATCCCGGCCCGGGTGCGCAGGGCGACCGCGAGACTGTCGGGGATGGAGTGGTTGACCGCCACGAACTCGCAGTTGAACGGCCCGAAGTCGCGCCGGTCGCCCTCCCGCACCCGCACCGTGCGCGGGCGGATGCCGTGTTCCTTGAGCTTGGCCTCCAGGAAGGCCAGCGTCAGCTTGGAGCCCACGACGGGAATGTCGGACCGCTCGCGCAGCAGGTACGGCACACCGCCGATGTGATCCTCGTGTCCGTGGGTGAGTACCACCGCCACGACGTCGTCCAGCCGGTCCCGGATGGAGGTGAAGTCCGGCAGGATCACGTCCACGCCGGGCTGGGTCTCCTCGGGGAAGAGCACGCCGCAGTCGACGATGAGCAGCTTGCCGCGGTGCTCGAAGACGGTCATGTTGCGGCCGATCTCACCCAGGCCGCCCAGGGGGGTGACCCGCAGCCCTCCCTCGGGAAGGGGTGGGGCGGCTTTCAGTTCGGGGTGTGGATGACTCATACCTCGACGTTACCCGGAGATGGGGAGGCGCTGATCCACTGCCCGCCTGTTCCGGTGAGCGCCCGGTACGCCATCTCGCGGGCGGTCGCCGGTGTGCGGGGACGCCGCACGACGACGGGCGGGCCGGAGACACGCTCCGGCCCGCCCGTCGTGCGCCGGGTCAGGGGGTGGTGCCGACGGGCCGCGGCCGGGCCTGGGCGGCCGCCTCCGCCGCCAGCCGGCGCCGCCGGGTCGCCGGTCCGAACACCGCCAGGACCAGCGCGCCGAGCGTCCAGGTGCCCGCGATGACCATGAAGACGGCCTGGTAACCGACGCCGTTGTACACACCGGCGATCATCAGCGGCCCCACCGCGTTCGACAGCCGCCCCAGACCGTAGGCGATGCTGGTGCCCAGCGAGCGGCCCTCGGTGCTGTACAGCTCGGGGGCGTAGGCGTACGCCAGGGCCGTGTAGCCGCGCTCGAACAGGTTGACCAGGAAGCCGAAGACGACGATCAGCACCGGCGTGAACGTCAGCCCGTAGAGCAGGCCGGACGCGGCGATGACCAGGCCGAACACCACCAGGCACCACTTGCGCTCGAAGCGGTCGGTGACCATCGCCGCGAGGAAGGAGCCGAGCGGCGCGCCCACCGTCGTCAGTGCGACGTAGAAGATCGAGTCCTCCACGCTGACGCCCTCGGCGGCCAGCAGGGTCGGTGCCCAGCTGGAGTACCCGAAGAAGCCGATGGTCTGCGTGATCCACAGGACCGACAGCAGGATCGTCGGGTACAGGAACTTCTTGTCCTTGAGCATGCCGAGGCCCGGCTTGACCACCGGCCCCTTGGGCTTCGGCTGCTGCGGCTCGGGCAGCGGGCCGTGCTCCGCCACCGCGTGGGCCTCGACGCGGGCCAGCGTCGCCTCCGCCTCCTCGTGCCGGCCGCGCGACTCCAGCCACAGCGGGGACTCCTCGAGCCGGCGCACCAGGAACAGGAAGAGCGCGCCCAGCGAGCCCCACAGGTAGACCAGCCGCCAGGACCAGTCGTTCATCGGCACCACGGCGGAGGCGATGAGGTTGGTGACGGGCGTGCCGCAGATCCCGACGACGATGGCGTACGCCTGGAACTTGCCGCGCTTGGCGCTGGGGAACAGCTCGCTGATGTAGACGACGGCGACCACGGTCATCGCGGACAGGCCCGCCGAGGTCAGCACGCGGAACAGCCCGAGGGACCAGATGTCCCAGGCGAAGACGCAGGCGAACGACCACACCGTGAACCACAGGGTGGTCACGGTCAGCGTCCGTTTGCGGCCCAGCCGGTCGGCCAGCCCGCCGGCCACGACCGCGCCGACGAACATGCCCACGAAGGACAGCGAGGTGACGTAGGCGACGTGGTCGACGTCGGCGCCCCACTGCTCGCGCACCACCGGTGCCGTGATGGCGAAGGTGTTGATGTCCGCGAACTCGAAGAAGTACGCGAACGCCACCGCGAGGATGGTCCGCTTGTGGAACTTCGTGATCGGCAGCCGGTCCAGCCGGTTCGCCGCGTTGGTGGTGCGGATGTGCTGCACTGCACGCTCCAGGGAAGGGAGGACCCGTCTCACCGGGCCGGGGGTGACGTCAGCGGACCTCTTCGGGCCAGTACAGACGCAGGGGGTTGTCGACCAGCAGCGCCCGCTGCCGCTCGGCGGTGGTCGCGATGTGCGGGACGTGGTCGACCAGCAGACCGTCGTCGGGCATGTGGTCCTTCAGGTTCGGGTGGGGCCAGTCGGTGCCCCACAGCGCCCGGTCGGTGAACTCCTCGACGACCTTGCGGGCGAACGGCACCACGTCCCGGTAGGCGTGCCGCTCCCCGTCGAGCGCGGGCGGTCCCGTGACGGTCAGCCGCTCGGGGCAGGACACCTTCACCCACACGTCGTTCGCCTCCACGAACCGCAGGAAGCGCGCGAACCCGGGCCCGTCCGGGCCGGCGGTGACGTCCGGGCGGCCCATGTGGTCGATCACGAGCGGCACCGGCAGGGACGCGAAGAACGACTCCAGGTCCGGCAGGTCCGCCGCCTCGAAGTACAGGACGACGTGCCAGCCCAGCGGCGCGACCTTGCGGGCCACCGTCTCCAGTGCCTCACGGGGCGCCGCGTCCACCAGACGGCGGACGAAGTTGAAGCGCACCCCGCGCACCCCGGCGTCGTGCAGCCGCCGCAGCTCCGCGTCGGTGACGTCCGGGCGGACCGTCGCCACCCCGCGGGCGCGCCCGCCGGCCGCGTGCAGGGCGTCCACCAGGGCGCTGTTGTCCGCGCCGTGGCAGGTGGCCTGCACGATCACGTTGCGGTCGACGCCGAGGTGGTCGCGCAGCGCGAACAGGTCGTGTTTGGAGGCGTCGACCGGCGTGTACTTCCGCTCGGGGGCGAAGGGGAACTCGGCGGCGGGGCCGAAGACGTGGCAGTGGGCGTCCACCGTTCCCGGCGGCAGGACGAACGTGGGTGTGCCCGGTCCCCGGTACCAGTCGAGCCAGCCGGGGGTGACCGCGGTGTCGTGGTCGGTCATCGTGCTCCTCGGATTCAGTCGACGTAGGTGAGGCCCAGCTCGGCCAGCGGGCCGCGCATGCCGTACATGTCGAGCCCCAGCTCACCGGCGCGGAACCGCTGCCGCTTGCCCTCCTCCGCCGCCTCGCGCCGCGCGGACGCCTCGGCGACCTCGGCGGCGCGGGCGGCGGGGACGACCACCACGCCGTCGGCGTCGGCGACGACCACGTCACCAGGGTTGACCAGCGCGTTCGCCACGACGACGGGAACGTTCACCGACCCCAGGGTGGCCTTGACCGTGCCCTTGGCGTTCACCGCCCGGGAGAAGACGGGGAAATCCATCCCGCGCAGCTCGTCCACGTCACGGCAGCCGCCGTCGATCACCAGGCCCCGGGCGCCCCGGGCGCGCAGCGAGGTGGCGAGCAGCTCGCCGAAGAAGCCGTCCTCGCTCTCCGTGGTGCAGCCGGCGACCACCACGTCGCCCTCGCGCACCTGCTCGGCGGCGACGTGCAGCATCCAGTTGTCGCCGGGCTGGAGCAGCACGGTGACCGCGGTCCCGCACAGCCTCGCGCCCTCGTACACCGGCCGTATGTAGGGGCGCATCAGGCCGAGGCGGCCCATCGCCTCGTGTACGGTCGCGACCCCGAACCGCGACAGGGCCTCGACCGCGGCCGGGTCGGCGCGGTCGACGGTCCGGTGGACGACTCCGAGGTGGTGCATGGTGCGGCTCCTTGCTTCAGGGGGCTCGTGCCCCGCGGGGGACGGGCGGGTCAGCGGCCCTGGGCGGTGAGACGGGCGTCGAGGCGGGGGTAGACCCGCCGCGCGTTGCGCTCCTCGACCGCCGTCAGGTCCTCGGGGGGCAGGCCCGCCTTCTCGACGTAGCGGCGGGTGTCGTCGAAGTGGTGGCCGGTGCGCGGGTCGACGCCGCGCACCGCGCCGACCATCTCGGAGGCGAACAGCACGTTCTCGACGGGCATCACCTCCAGCAGCAGGTCGATGCCGGGCTGGTGGTACACGCAGGTGTCGAAGAAGACGTTGCGCAGCAGCGTCTCCTCCGGCTCGGGCCGGCCGAGCGCCTGCGCCAGCCCCCGGAAGCGGCCCCAGTGGTACGGGACCGCGCCGCCGCCGTGCGGGATCACCAGCCGCAGGCCGGGGAAGTCGGCGAACAGGTCACCGGTGAGCAGCTGCATGAACGCGGTGGTGTCGGCGTTGAGGTAGTGCGCACCGGTGGTGTGGAAGGCCGGGTTGCAGCTGGTGGAGACGTGCACCATGGCCGGCACGTCCAGCTCGACGAGCTTCTCCCACACCGGGTACCAGGACCGGTCGGTCAGCGGGGGAGCGGTCCAGTGGCCGCCGCTCGGGTCCGGGTTGAGATTCACGGTGACCGCGCCCAGCTCCAGCACCGCCCGCTCGATCTCCGGGACCACGGTGGCCGGGTCCACGCCGGGGGACTGCGGCAGCATCGCGCCGGGGACGAAGCGGTCCGGGTACAGCTCGGACACCCGGTGGCACAGGTCGTTGCAGATCCGCGCCCAGGCGGCGGAGGTGGCGAAGTCGCCGATGTGGTGCGCCATGAACGAGGCGCGGGGGGAGAAGACGGTGACGTCGATGCCACGCTCGTCCATCAGCCGCAGCTGGTTGCCCTCGATCGACTCGCGGATCTCGTCGTCGTCGATCGCCGGTCCCGCGGGATCGGGCGCCCGCAGCGGGTCCGTGAGCGCGGCCACCTGCGCGTCACGCCACTGCCCGAGGGGGGCGGGGGCCGTGGTGTAGTGGCCGTGGATGTCGATGATCACGCGTGCTTCTCCTGACGGGTGGGCGTGGGGTCCCAGACGGATCGGGGGACGAGAAGGTCGCCGGCCATGAGGAGCCGGGCGGTGCGCAGCAGCGCCGAGCGTGTCACCCGCTGCGGGTCGGCGGGGTCGAGGCCGAGCGTGACGCTGAACTCACCGGAGGGGTGCTCGACGGAGACGGTGGGCTCCGCGCCCGACACCCCGGCCGCCACGTCCCGGGCGACGGTGCCCTCGATGACGCAGGCGGTGGCCGCGGTGACGGCGGCCAGCACGCCGATGGACTGGTGGCAGACCCGGGGGATGAGGCTGCGGGTGCTGAGCGTGCCGCCGTGCCGGGGCGGCGCGACCAGGGTCATCTTCGGGTAGTTGCGCCCGCCGACGTCGCCGAGGCCCATGGCCTCGCCGCACACCAGGCGCAGCGCCTCGACACGGGCCCTGAGCGCCTCGTCGGCGTCGATGTCCGCCGGGCTCTCGTAGCCGGTGGCGCCCAGGCGGGCGGCCTCGACGACCACCAGCGGCTGGCCGTTGTCGATCAGGGTGACGTCCACGGCGCCCAGCCCCGGCACCTGCACGGTGTCCCGGGGACGCCCGGTGGGCAGCAGGGCGCCCGCGACGGAACCGGCGGTGTCCAGGAAGCCGATCTCGACCGGGGCGGCGGTGCCGGGGACGCCGTCGATGCGCGCGGCGCCCTCGTAGGCGACGTGCCGGATCCCGGAGGCGTCGGCCGGGGTGGCGACGGTGATCTCGGCGACCATGCCGGTGTTGCGGGTCAGCACCCGGGCCGTCGTCCGGTCCCCGGTGGGTACGACCATGCCGGTCTCCACGGCGAAGGGCAGCACGGCGGCGAGCATGTTCCCGCAGTTGGCCGACGTGTCGACGGTGTCCCCGTCGGGCTGTACCTGCGCGAAGGTCCACTCCACGTCGACGCCGGCCTCCGTGCCCGGGCGCACCAGACCGGTCTTGCTGGTCAGGGGGTGCGCCCCGCCGACGCCGTCGATCTGCCGCGGGTCCGGCGAGCCCAGCGCCGCCAGCAGGACGGCGTCCCGGTGGCCGGGGTCGGCGGGCAGCAGCCGCGCGTCGAAGAAGGGCCCGCGCGACGTGCCGCCCCGCATGAACAGGCACGGGATCGCGGTCTGGGCGCCACGGCGGGTGACCTCGGGGACCCGGGCGGCTGCGACGGCGGACATGGTCGCTCCTTCGGTGGATCGGTCTGGGGGAGTGGGGCGGTGCGAACGTGCAAGGAAGCTAAATCATCAACGAGATTGTTGACAAGATGTTCCGACGAAAATGCTCACCTGATGGGATCCCGGTGCCGTGGCCTCCGGACCGCGCACTAGGGTTCTTCCAGCGAGGGCCGCCGGGAACGGACGACGGAAGACGAGGAAGAGGTCGACGGAGTGACGGACAAGCTTACGGGCGCTGCCGGCCGCGAGTATGTGGCGAACGCCATCAGGCAGGCCCTGCGCTCCGGGGACCTGGTGCCCGGGCAGCGGCTCGTCGAACTCGAGCTCGCCGAGTCCTACGGCACCACGCGCGGCGCCGTCCGCGAGGCGCTGCAGGACCTCGCGGCCGAGGAGATCGTGGAGATCGTCCCCCGTCGCGGCGCGCGGATCCGGGCGGTGTCCGTCGAGGAGGCCGTGCAGATCACCGAGTGCCGGTCGGCGCTGGAGCAGCTCTGCGCGCGCAGGGCGGCCACCCGGGCCGACGAGGGGCAGCGCGCCGAGCTGGAGCGGATCGGCGCGGACATGCGGCAGGCCGTCGCGGACGGCGCCTGGGACGCGTACTCCGCCCTCAATCAGCGGCTGCACGAACTGGTGATCGAGGCCAGCGGCCAGGAGGTGGCCCGGCGTCAGCTCGAGCGGCTGAACGGGCCGATGGTCCGCTTCCAGTTCCGGCTCGCCCTGCGGCCGGGGCGCCCCGCCCAGTCGCTGCCGCAGCACCTGGCGATCATCGAGGCGGTGGTCGGCGGCGACCCCGAGGCGGCGGCGCGGGCGGCCGCCGCGCACCTGGACGACGTGATCGAACAGCTCCGGTCGTCGGCCGCGCGGACCCCGGTGCCGCGCCGCTGACGGGCGTCGACGCCGGCCTGTACGCGACCGCCCGTCACTACGGAGCGTGATGTTCTGGCCGGTGGCCTCACGGTCCTCCGCGGCCCCCTGGCGTCCGTGGCCGCACGTGGGGCGTACGTCCGCCTCCCGGCGCCCCCCGCTCGCGCTCCCGCGCTCCCGGTGTTTTGCCGACCGCTTCTGACCAGCACTGACCGCCGGGCGATCACTCCCGACGCATTCGGTCGAACGGTTATCGGTCTGTCGTACGACGCCTCATACCAGAGCGCGATGCTGTCCGCACGAGTTTGTCAACTGCCCACCGCACATGATGCGGTGGCGACTACGGTGAGTGTCGGTCGCCCGGCGTGACGGCTCGCGACGGATCATGTCGCAGCACGCCTCGCGCCGAGGGCCGCGTCGTAGGGATCGGGATCAGGGAGCGGGGACCGGCACGTGCAGCCACAAGGCGGACGAGGGAGCCGACGGGGCGAGGGGCTCCGACACCCGGGACCGGCCGGCCCGCCCGGCCCGTCCGGAACCCGGACCGGCGGCGCCGCCGCGCCGAGCGCGGCCGGCACCACGATCGTGGCCCGCACGCCCGACCGCGGCGCCCCCCGGTCCACCGGACCCGGCGCCCGCCGGGGCGGCCCGGCCGGACGGCCGGAGCGCCGCGAGGGCGGACGCCACGGACGGCCCCCCGCCCGCACCACCGCGGGCCTGCCCGAGACGCACATACGGTCCCAGCTCCTCCGGCTCGCCGTACTGCCGCCCGTCGCGGTGGCCCTGAGCGCCTGCGCCGCCGTGCTGTTCACCGTCCGCTCCACCGGCGTACGGCCCGGCGCCTCCCTGTGGGCCGTGCTCGCCGGTGCCACCGCGGTGGCCCTCGCCGGCATCGTCATCGCCGCCGTGGCCGCCGAGCGCGCCGCCCGCTCCGTGCACGACCGTGTCGGCGCCCTGCGCCGGAGCACCGCACGGCGCGAGGCCGACCTGCACGCCCTTGTCGAGACCCTGCGCAACGGCGAGCCGCCGCCCCCGCGCGGCCGGCGCGAGGAACGGCCGGCCGACGGCGACGAGTTCGACCTGCTCGCGGCCGACCTCGCCCGCGCCCACGACGGCGCCGTGGCCGCCGTCGTGCAGGCCGCGCAGCTCTCCAGCCAGGCGGGCAGCGAACAGAAGCTCGAGGTGTTCGTCAACCTCGCCCGGCGTCTTCAGTCCCTCGTCCACCGCGAGATCTCCATCCTCGACGAGCTGGAGAACGAGATGGAGGACCCCGACCTGCTCAAGGGGCTCTTCCATGTCGACCACCTCGCCACCCGCATCCGCCGCCACGCCGAGAACCTCGCCGTGCTCGGCGGGGCCGTCTCCCGCCGGCAGTGGAGCAACCCGGTTCCCATGACCGAGGTGCTGCGCTCGGCGATCGCCGAGGTCGAGCAGTACTCCCGGGTCAAGCTCGTCCCGCCGATCGACGGCACCCTGCGCGGGCACGCGGTCGCCGACGTCATCCACCTGCTGGCCGAACTCGTGGAGAACGCCACGGTCTTCTCCGCCCCGCACACCCAGGTGCTGCTGCGGGCGAACCTCGTCACCTCCGGACTGGCCGTCGAGGTCGAGGACCGGGGCCTCGGGATGCCCGTCGGCGAGCAGGACCGGATGAACGCACTGCTCACCGACCCGGACCAGGTGCACGTCGCCAGCCTGCTGGCCGACGGCCGGATCGGCCTGTTCGTGGTGTCCCAGCTCGCCCGGCGGCACGGCATCCACGTCCGGCTGCAGACCAACATCTACGGCGGGGTGCAGGCCGTACTGGTCGTGCCGCAGGCCCTGCTCGGCGGGGAACCGGCCGCCCTCGCCGGCGCACCGGGAGCCATCGCGCCGCTGTCCCCGGCGGACACCGGCGCGATGCCCACGGCCCGTCACACGCAGGCCCTGTCCGGCCCGCCGGACACCCCGGCGGACAGGTCGTCCGGCAGCTCGGCGGACCTCCTGGCGGACGCACCCGCACCGGGCGCCGGACACGCCGTCGCCCCGGCCCCCACCTCCGCGACCCCCCTGGCCCCGCTCGCGCGGCCCGCACCGGCCGCGTCCCCCGACAACGGTGCCGTACCGCCACCGCTGCCCCTGCGCGGCTCCCGCACCGCACGCCCCACCCCCGCCGAGGCCGTACCCGGCGTCCACCCCACCGGACGCGGCGAGCAGGACACCGCGGGCGACCCGCCGCCCATGCCCTTCGTCCCGCGCGCCACCCCGGTCCGCGGCACCATGGGCAGACCCCAACTGCCCCGCCGCCGCGCCCAGGAGCACATCGCGCCCCAGCTGCGCGACGGGCCCGTGCCCCGGCAGGACAGCGACCACGTCCCCGGCCACGACCCCCAGCTGATGGCCGCCTTCCAACGGGGCATCAGCCTCGCGGAGTCCCAGGCGGAGTCCCTCGCGCCCGCGCGGCCCGCCGTGCCCGCACCCCGCGCCGACCACACCGCCCGGCACGACGGAAGCGCGTCCGCCGGATGACCACCCCCACCGCTCCCGCAGACCTTCGTACCCCAAGGAGTCGATCCACCATGGCGAGCGACGCGCCGACCGCCCAGGTATCCGACCTCGACTGGCTGATGAGCGGCCTTGTGCAACGCGTGCCGCACACCCACAGCGCCGTCCTGCTGTCCTGCGACGGACTGGTGAAGTCCGTCCACGGCCTCGACCCGGACGCCGCCGACCACATGGCAGCCCTCGCCTCCGGCCTGTACTCCCTCGGCCGCAGCGCCGGCATCCGCTTCGGCGACGGCGGCGACGTCCGGCAGGTCGTCGTCGAGCTCGACTCGACGCTGCTGTTCGTCACCACGGCCGGCTCCGGCACCTGCCTCGCCGTGATGGCCGGCCGAGAGGCCGACGCGGCGGTCCTCGGCTACGAGATGGCGATGCTGGTCAAGTCCGTCCGGCCGTACCTGATGACCGCTCCCCGGCAGCAGGGCCTCGAGCCCCCGGCGATGAGGCCTTGAGCGTGCAGGCGGCCGGTGACGGGCCGTGGCTCGACGACGCGGCCGGCCGGCTGGTACGCCCCTTCACGGTCAGCAACGGGCGTACCCGTCCGACCGTCGCCCTCGACCTCATGTCACAGGTACGGGCCACCGGCGCCACCCCCCTCGGCTACCTCGGGCCCGAGCACGCGCAGGCCCTGGACCTGTGCCGCGCACCCGTCCCGGTCGCCGAGGTCTCCGCCCACCTCGGTCTGCCAGTGGCCGTCACCAAGGTGCTGCTGGCGGACCTCGTCGACTGCGGCGCGCTGACCGACAAACCCCCCGTGTTCCACCACAACCCGACGGACCGGGCCCTTCTGGAGGCAGTGCTCGATGGACTACGACGACAGCTCTGACCGGGTCGACGGCGCCGAGCACGGCGACGACCTGTTCCCGACCGCCCTCAAGATCCTGGTGGCGGGCGGGTTCGGGGTGGGCAAGACCACCTTCGTGGGCGCGGTCAGCGAGATCGCGCCGCTCAGCACGGAGGAACTGCTCACCACCGTCAGCGCCGCCACCGACAACCTCGACGGCATCGAGAACAAGGTCGAGACGACCGTGGCCATGGACTTCGGCCGCATCACTCTCGACGCCGAACACGTGCTGTACCTGTTCGGCACCCCAGGCCAGGAACGCTTCTGGTTCATGTGGGACGAGCTGTGCGAGGGGGCCCTCGGCGCGGTCATCCTCGCCGACACCCGGCGACTGGAGGAGTGCTTCGCGGCGGTCGACTTCTTCGAGCAGCGCGGCCTCGCGTTCGTCATCGCCGTCAACGAGTTCGACGGCGCCTTCCGCTACGACCCCGGGGAGGTACGGGCCGCCCTCGACCTCCCGGACGAGGTGCCCGTCGTCTGCTGCGACGCCCGCATCTCCAGCTCCGGCGTGAAGACCCTGCTGACCCTCGTCCGCCACCTCATCGCCCACACCCCCGCCACCCCCACCGGGTACGGCGCCCCCCTGTGATCCCCGCACACCGTCACGGAGCTCGTCCATGAACCACGCCCACCTCCCCGGAGCCCGCCCATGAGCTACGACCCGCCCCGCCCGGCCGGTCGACTGCTGCTCACCCCGGAGGACCGACAGGCCCCGGAACGCGCCCGCAGACTGCGCCGGCTGGGCCTCGGGGAGCACCCCGATCCCGAGCTCGACGCCTTCGCCCGCGGTCTCGCCGAGCTCACCGGGGCGCCGTACGCCGTGGTCAACTTCCCCGGGGAACACGGGCAGTTCTTCGCGGGCCTGCACACCCCGGGCGTCGCCCCGGTCCTGCGCAGCGACGGCACCGGCGCCCTGCTGGGCCGGGCCCTTCCCCGCGACCACGGCTTCTGCCCGCACGTCATCGCGCGTGGCAAGGCGCTGGTGCTGGAGGACGTCGGCGACTATCCGCGGTTCGCGGGCAACGCGGTGGTGGACGAGTTCGGCGTCCGCTCCTACATGGGGGCGCCGCTCATCGACGGCACCGGCATGGTGCTGGGCACCGTCGCGGTCAGCGACATCCGGCCGCGCGGCTGGGGGCAGCCCGGCCTCGCCGCGATCAAGGCGCAGGCCGCCGAACTCGTCGTACGGCTGGAGCGCCGGGAGGGCGACGGGCTGCCGCTGTGAGGCGAGGCGCGCGCCCAGGCCCGGACGGGTGACGCGTGAAGCAAAGCTGTGGCCGCGCTTAAGAAATCCTCGATGGACCGGTGAGGGTGTTGTACGGCAGATTGCAGTCGATTCCACTCCTCTTCCCGGACCGGGCCGCTTCGGCATGCCCGTACCCGGGACTCACCCTCAGGAGCCGTAGCGTTGAAGGCGCTGGTCAAGGAGAAGGCGGAGCCCGGGCTGTGGCTCATGGACGTCCCGGAGCCCGCCGTCGGACCCGGCGACGTGCTGATCAAGGTGCTGCGCACCGGTATCTGCGGCACCGACCTGCACATCCGGAACTGGGACGGCTGGGCCCAGCAGACGATCGACACCCCGCTGGTCCTCGGGCACGAGTTCGTCGGTGAGGTCGTCGAGACCGGCCGGGACGTCCCCGACGACATCAAGCCGGGTGACCGGGTCAGCGGCGAGGGCCACCTGGTGTGCGGCAAGTGCCGCAACTGCCTGGCCGGCCGACGTCACCTGTGCCGCGCCACGGTCGGCCTCGGCGTGGGACGCGACGGCGCGTTCGCCGAGTACGTCGTGCTCCCCGCGACGAACGTCTGGGTGCACCGCGTCCCCGTCGACCTCGACGTCGCCGCGATCTTCGACCCGTTCGGCAACGCCGTGCACACCGCGCTGTCCTTCCCGCTGGTCGGCGAGGACGTCCTGATCACCGGCGCCGGACCGATCGGTCTGATGGCCGCCGCCGTGGCCCGTCACGCGGGCGCGCGCAACGTCGTCATCACCGACGTCAGCGAGGAACGCCTGGAGCTCGCCCGCAAGATCGGCGCGACCCTGGCGCTGAACGTGTCCGAGTCGACGATCGCCGACGGGCAGCACACCCTCGGCCTGCGCGAGGGCTTCGACATCGGCCTGGAGATGTCCGGCCGCCCCGAGGCGATGCGCGACATGATCGCCAACATGACGCACGGCGGCCGCATCGCCATGCTCGGCCTGCCCGCCGAGGAGTTCCCGGTCGACTGGGCCCGCGTCGTCACCTCGATGATCACCATCAAGGGCATCTACGGCCGCGAGATGTTCGAGACCTGGTACGCCATGTCGGTGCTGCTGGAGGGCGGACTCGACCTCGCCCCCGTGATCACCGGCCGTTACTCCCACCGCGACTTCGAGGCCGCCTTCGAGGACGCCGCCGGCGGCAAGGGCGGCAAGGTCATCCTCGACTGGACCGCGTAAGTCATCTGCCTTCCAAGGAGCTTCTGAGATGTTCGACTCCGTGCGCGACGACCTGCGCGCCACCCTCGACGAGATCCGCGCCGCCGGCCTGCACAAGCCCGAGCGCGTCATCGGCACCCCGCAGTCCGCGACCGTGAACGTCACCGCCGGCGGCCGCCCCGGCGAGGTCCTCAACTTCTGCGCCAACAACTACCTCGGCCTCGCCGACCACCCCGAGGTGATCGCCGCCGCCCACGAGGCGCTGGACCGCTGGGGCTACGGCATGGCGTCCGTCCGCTTCATCTGCGGCACCCAGGAGGTGCACAAGGTACTGGAGGCGCGTCTGTCGGCGTTCCTCGGCCAGGAGGACACGATCCTCTACTCCTCCTGCTTCGACGCCAACGGCGGTGTCTTCGAGACGCTGCTCGGCCCGGAGGACGCGGTCATCTCCGACGCGTTGAACCACGCGTCGATCATCGACGGCATCCGGCTCTCCAAGGCGCGCCGCTTCCGCTACGCCAACCGTGACATGGCCGACCTGGAGCGCCAGCTGAAGGAGGCCGCCGAGGGCGGCGCCCGCCGGAAGCTCATCGTCACCGACGGCGTCTTCTCCATGGACGGCTACGTCGCCCCGCTGGACGACATCTGCGACCTCGCCGACCGGCACGGCGCCATGGTCATGGTCGACGACTCGCACGCCGTCGGCTTCGTCGGCCCCGGCGGGCGCGGCACCCCCGAGCTGCACGGCGTGATGGACCGCGTCGACATCATCACCGGCACGCTCGGCAAGGCCCTCGGCGGCGCCTCCGGCGGCTACGTCGCCGCCCGCGCCGAGATCGTCGCCCTGCTGCGCCAGCGGTCCCGCCCGTACCTGTTCTCCAACACGCTCGCCCCGGTCATCGCCGCCGCCTCCCTGAAGGTCCTGGACCTGCTGGAGTCGGCCGACGACCTGCGCGTCCGCCTGGCCGAGAACACCGCCCTGTTCCGCCGCCGGATGACCGAGGAGGGCTTCGACATCCTCCCCGGCGACCACGCCATCGCGCCGGTGATGATCGGTGACGCCTCCCGCGCCGGACGCATGGCGGAGCTGCTGCTGGAACGGGGCGTGTACGTGATCGGCTTCTCCTACCCGGTGGTGCCGCAGGGCCAGGCCCGCATCCGCGTGCAGCTGTCGGCGGCGCACTCCACGGACGACGTGAACCGTGCCGTCGACGCCTTCGTCGCGGCCCGTGCGGAGCTCGACGCCTGACCGTCGCGCACCGCAGCATTTGAGACAATCGGTCGCATGATCGAAGCGCGGCGGCTCCACATCCTCCGTGCGGTGGCGGACCACCGCACGGTCACCGCGGCGGCCGCCGCGCTGTACCTCACCCCCTCGGCCGTCTCCCAGCAGCTCACCACCCTGGAGCAGGAGACCGGCCACCGCCTGGTCGAGCGCGGTGCCAAGGGCGTACGGCTCACCCCGGCCGGGGAGATCCTGCTCAGCCACACCCACGCGGTCCTCGCCCAGCTGGAGCGCGCCGAGGCCGAGCTGGCCGCGTACGGGGCGGGAGCGGCCGGCACCGTCACGGTCGCCGCCTTCGCCACCGGCATCGCGCAGGTCGTCGCCCCATCGGTGGCCCGGCTCGCCCGGTCGGCGCCCGGCATCCGCATCCGGGTGCAGGACGCCGAGGGCGACGCCAGCCTGCCGATGGTCCTGGACCGGCAGGTCGACGTCGCCGTGGCGGTCGAGTACCGGGGGGCGCCCGCCGCCGACGACCCGCGGCTGACACACGTCCCCCTGTACGCCGAGCCGTTCGACGCGGTCGTCCCCGTCACGCACCGGCTGGCCGACGGTCCCGAGGTGCCGCTCGCGGAGCTGGCCAAGGACCCCTGGATCGGCCCGTACCCCGGCAACCCGTGCCACGACGTGGTCGTGCTGGCCTGCGAGAACGCCGGGTTCCAGCCGCGGCTCGAACACTCCTCGGACGACTTCCGCGCGGTTGTCGCCCTCGCCTCGGCCGACGTGGGCGTGGCCCTCGTGCCCCGCTCGGCGCTGCGCGGCATGGACCTCGCGGGCGTGGTCGTCCGCCCGGTCGACGGGGTGGCGCCCACGCGCCGGGTGTTCGCCGCCGTGCGCCGGGGCGCCGAGGGGCACCCCCTGATCCGCCCGGTCCTCGACGCGCTCCGCGCCGCCGCCGAGGACGCCTGAGAGGCTCTCGCCGGACGGAGGCGACACGCGTGTCGCGCGTGGAGCGCCGCTGTCAGCCTTCCGGCTTCGGGTCGGGCCGGCGGGCCGGGGCGTATCTGGCGAGCATGGTCCGGACGGCCTCTTCGACGGCGTTGTGGACGTCGGAGGCCGGGGGGTTCCAGTCGGTCAGCAGCATGCGCGGCCACAGGACGTAGTTGGCGATCATGCCGAGGAACTGGTTCGCGGCGCTCTCGGCGTCCGGGACCTCGGCGTTGCCCGCCTCGTGCTCGGCTTCCAGGTAGTGCTGGACGGACGTGAAATAGGGCAGTTTGCCGAGCTGGAACTGCATCCGTCCCAGTTCGGGGAAACGAGGCAGTTCGGCGATGACGATCCGGAACAGGGCTGCCATGCCGGGCCGGCCGACCAGGTCGGCATAGCGGTGGCCGATGGCGGTCAGTCCGGAGCGCAGGTCTCCTGTTCGCGGCCGCGCGACGGCGTCGTCGGCGTCACGCTGCCAGGACTCGCTGACGATGGCCTCGAAGAGTGCCGCCTTGGTCGGGAACTGCTTGAACAGCGTGGACTTCGAGACCCCGGCCGCTTCGGCGATCCGGGCCAGCGAGGTGCCGTCGTAGCCACGGTCCAGGAACAGTTCCGTGGCCGCGGTGATGATCGCCTCGCGTTTCCGCCGGGCGAGTCCGCGGTGGTGTGCGGAGAGCTCTGCTGCCATGCGGACAGTATGCCGTAGACCCGAGGCGAGTCACTTGACTCGCCTCATTGGCCCTGCCTACGGTATGAGCGGAAGGCGAGTCGAGTGACTCGCATCGCATCCGCGACGCCCGGGTGAGCCGGTGATCGCGCGGTGGAGGGACAGTTCATGACGAATGACAGGATCGCTTTGGTGACCGGCGCGAATCGCGGTCTCGGACGTGCCGCGGCCGTCGCCCTGGCCGCACGCGGAGTGCGAGTCGTGCTCACCCACCGTGGTGACGTGGCGGGGGCGGAGAAGACCGCGGAACGGGTGCGGGCGGTGGGCGGGGCCGCCGCCGTGCTCCGGCTCGACATCGGCGACGTCCCCTCCTTCCCGTCCTTCGTCTCCACACTGGGCGGACAGCTGGAGCGCTGGGGCGCTTCGCGGTTCGACATCCTGGTCAACAACGCCGGGGTGGGGATCTTCGGACCGCTGGAGGGCGTCACGACCGACGACTTCGACACGGTGATGGGCACCAACGTCCGGGGCACGTTCTTCCTCACCCAGGCGCTCGTGCCGCTGCTGGCCCAGGGAGGTCACGTCATCAACGTCTCGACGTCGCTGACCCGCCACACCAGCCCCGCCACCTCGGTCTACTCCGCCTCGAAGGCCGCCGTCGAAGCCCTGAGCCGCACCCTCGCCGCAGAGCTCGGCCCGCGCGGTATCCGGGTCAACTCCATCGCCCCGGGGCCGACCGCCACGGACTTCAACGGTGGGGCGATGCGGGACGACGCCGGAATGCGACAGGTTCTGGCCGGGCAGACCGCGCTCGGCCGCGTCGGCGAACCCGAGGAGATCGGCGACGCCATCGCCACCCTGGCCTCCGACGGCCTGCGCTGGGTCACCGCCCAGCGGATCGAGGTCTCCGGAGGCGCCCTCCTCTGAGGTCTTCCCGGTCGTTCACATTCGGGATATCGTCCCGGATATGAAACAGGAGCAGGGGCTCGTCCCCGACCCCGTCGACGTCCGGCTCGGTGCGCGTCTGTCCGAGCTCCGGGCCGAACACGGCTGGTCCCTGGGGGAGTTGGCAGAGCGCAGCGGCGTCAGCCGGTCCACACTGTCCCGGGCCGAGCGGGCCGAGACCAGCCCCACCGCCTCCCTCCTGAACCGGCTGTGCGCGGTCTACGGCCGCACCATGTCCCAGCTGCTCAGCGAGATCGAGGCGGAACCCGCGCCGGTGGTCCGCGCCGCCGACCAGCCGGTGTGGCAGGACCGCGCCTCCGGCTTCGTCCGCCGCTCCGTGTCCCCGCCGCACGCCGGACTGCGCGGCGAACTCGTCGAGGGACGCCTGACCGCGGGCGCCGACATCTCCTACGACCGGCCACCGGTGCCCGGCCTGGAACAGCACATCTGGGTGCTCGAAGGCTCCCTCGCCGTCACCGTCGGGGACACCGGACACCGCCTCGGCCACGGCGACTGCCTGCGCCTGCGGGTCTGGGGACCCACCCGGTTCCGCTGCCCCGGCCCCGAGGACGTGCGCTACGTACTGGCGGTGGTGCGGCCGTGAACATCGAACGCCCCGACGCCGCCCGCCTGCTGGGCATGACCGACACCCTGGCCGAGCTGCTGACCGACACCGTGGACGGCGGCGCCTCCGTCGGCTTCCTCGCGTCGCTCGACCGTGCCGCCGCCAGGACATGGTGGGCGGAGCGGTGCGCGGCCGTCGCCGCCGGCCGGCTCGCCGTGTGGACGGCGTACGAGGATCCCGGCCGGGTGCTCGGCACCGTGAGTCTCGCCCTGCCCGCCGACAAGCCCAACAGCGCGCACCGCGCGGAACTGGTGAAACTGATGGTGCACCGCTCCGCCCGCGGCAAGGGCCTCGCCCGGCGGCTGCTGACCGTGGCGGAGGAGGCGGCGGCCGGGCAGGGCATCACCCTGCTGCACCTGGACACCGAGACCGGCAGCCCCGCCGAGCACCTGTACCGCACGTCCGGCTGGACCGAGGTCGGCGCGATCCCGGACTACGCGACGGACCCGGGCGGGGTGCTGCGCCCGACGACGATCTACTACAAGAGGCTCGCTCCTTCGGGGGCGCGGGCCGGCAACGCCGCACAGGGGCGCGGGGGACTGCGCACCCGGGGGCCCGGGGGCGCAGCCCCCGGGAAGGGGAGCGCAGACACCGAACGGTGACTGTCGGTCCCACCCGCTACCGTGCCTGCCATGCCGGATGCCGAAGACGTACGACGGATCGCCCTGTCCCTTCCGGACACCACGGAGAAGGTCGCCTGGAACATGCCCACGTTCCGGGTCGCCGGGAAGATGTTCGCCACGCTGCCGGAGGACGAGACGTCGATCGCCGTGCGCTGCCCGAAGGAGGAGCGGGACGAACTGGCCCTCGCCGAGCCGGAGAAGTTCTGGATCGCGGACCACGAGGCCATGTTCGCGTGGGTCAGGGTGCGCCTCGCCGCGCTGGAGGACGAGGGCGAGCTGCGGGACATCCTCGCCGACTCCTGGCGTCAGGCTGCCCCGACCCGGCTGCTGGAGGCGCACCCCCGGCTGGGGCTGCCGCCGGAAGGCTGACGTCCCGGGCCGCCCGGCCGCGGACCGGCCTTCCATGCCGTCCGCGGCGGACCGGCTGCCGCTTCGGCCGGCCCCGTCCGTTGTCAGTGCCCCGTGGCAAGATCCCGATCGCAGGTGGCCGCCGGGGCCGGAGGGGGGTCCCGGTGGCCACACCGCGCCTTCTCCCGTCGCGCGCGGGGTCAGACCCCGGCGGGCACGGCTCCGGCCGTGAACGCGGTGATCCGCTCGCGCAGCGACCGCGCGTCCAGACCGTGCGCCGCGACATGCTCCTCGAACTGCCCGTAGCGCCGCAGCTCGGCCCGGCCCACACCCAGCCCCAGCACCCGGTGCGGCACGTCGGCCAGCGCGTCGTTCGCCGCGGCCGTCGAGGTTCCCGCCAGATACGGCTCCACCAGCACCACGTCCGTCCCCGCCGTCGCGGTGGCACGACGCAGCGCGGCCGCGTCGAAGGGGCGGACGGTGGCGGCGTACAGCACCGTGACGCCCAGGCCCTCCGTCGCCGCGAGCACCGCGTCGAGCATCGGCCCCACCGCGACCACCACCCCGGCGCGTCCCTCGCGGACGGTGTGGAACCGCTCCCCGTCCACGGACAGCCCGTCCGCGTTGGACTGCAGGGACAGCCGCACGTACACCTTGTCGTCGCCGGCGGCCACCGCGTGCCGCAGCAGTGTCTCCGCCTCGTCGGGATGGCCCGGCACATGCACGGTCCAGCCGTCCAGGGTGTCCAGCAGCGCCACGTCACCCGGCGCCATGTGCGTGTAGCCCCCGGCCGGCCAGTCGAAGGACGCCGCGGCGCTCACCAGCACCGCCCCCACGCCCTGGTGCCCGAGATCCAGCTTGACCTGCTCGAACGGCCGCTCGACCAGGAAGGAGGCGAAGGTGTGCACCACGGGCCGCAGTCCCGTCAGCGCCATCCCGGCCGCCGCCCCGACCAGCAACTGCTCCCGGATGCCGACGTTGACCACCCGGTCGGGGTGCCGGCGCAGCGCCTCGGTGAAGCGGTCGGCGCCGACCTCCGCGAGGACCACGGCGACCCGCGGATCCTCGTCGAGGAGCTGGGTGACGACGGGGGCGAAACGATCACGCATGCTGTCCACGGGAATCGTCCTTTCGTTGAGCGGGGTGACGGGAGGGGGGGAGGGGACGGCTCACGCGAACTTGGGCTCGACCCGGGCCACGACCGCGTGCGGTCTCCCCGGGTGCGGCGCGGTGAACGCGGAGTACAGCGCGTCGTGGTCGCGTCCGTCGACCGTGCGGGCGGACCAGCCGGCCGCCTCGAAGCGTGCGGCGATCCCGCACGGACGGGCGTACGACGCCGAGGAGTTGTCGACCACGACCGTGTGCAGCCGGTCCAGACCGGCGGGGCCGGCGAAGGCGATCGCCTCGTGGTTGCTGCCCTCGTCCAGCTCGGCGTCCCCGATCAGCGTCCACACCGCCGGTTCACCGAGGCCCTGGGCGCGCAGCCCCAGCGCAGTGCCCACCGCGATCGGCAGCCCGTGCCCCAGCGACCCGCTGCCGATCTCCGCCCCCGGCACCAGCGTCCGGTCCGGATGGTGGCCCAGCGGGGAGTCGTACGAGCCGAAGCCGGGCAGCCAGTCCACCGGCAGGAACCCCTTCGCGGCGAGGACGGCGTAGTACGCCATCGGCCCGTGCCCCTTGGACAGCAGGAACCGGTCCCGTGCGGGGTCGTCCACGCGCTCCGGACCGACGCGGAGCACCCGGTCGTAGAGCACCCACAGCACGTCCAGCGTCGACGTGGCCGCCGGCCCGTGCTTCTCGTCCCCGGTCATCAGCCCCATCAGGCCCGGAAGACCGGCGTATCCGTACGTCTGTGTGCGCTGCTCGGTGATCGTCATGCCACCGATCGTGCGACCTCAAGCTTGCTTGAGGTCAAGTGTCACCCGCGGGCGGAGGCGCCGGGAAACGGATGCGCGATCACCGCCCCAAGTGCGGTATGGTTTCCGTGCGCGTTCGGCCGGGGGAATCCCCAGGTCAGACGGGCAACGGGACGTGGCGCAGCTTGGTAGCGCACTTGACTGGGGGTCAAGGGGTCGCAGGTTCAAATCCTGTCGTCCCGACTCGTCGGAGTCGTAGGTGAGGGCCGGTTCGGAGCATCCGAACCGGCCCTCGTCGTTGTGCGCTCCGCGTCGGTGCGCCGAAGGCCGTGGCGGCGTCAGGCGGGGGTGCCGAGCGGCGGGTGCTCCAGCACCCGCGGCTTGTACTCGACCAGCTGGATGCGGCCGTCGAAGGTGCGGTGCTCGGTCATCTCCAGGGCGACGTCCGGATAGCCGTCGTAGATGCGCTCCTCACCCGTGGCCCCGGTGATCACCGGGAACATCACGACCCGGAAGCGGTCGACGAGCCCGGCCCGCAGCAGGGACCGGCTCAGGCTGAGGCTTCCGATCGTGCTGAGGAGCCCCGAACCGTTCGCCTTCAGCGCGCGGACGGCCTCGACGGCGTCGTCGCGGACGAGCGTGCAGTTCGCCCACTCCAGCGGCTCCTCCAGCTTGGAGGAGAACACCACCTTGGGCGCTTGCGTGAGCTCGTCGACGGACTCCTCCTCCTCGGGCCTGAACTCGTCCTGGCCGGCCGGCACCTTGCCCGCGGCGAAGCCCGACATCAGACGGTAGGTGTTCGCTCCCATCAGATAGGTGACCTCGGGCTGCTCGCCGAGCCAGGCGAGGTACTCCGGACCCTCCAGGCCCCAGAACCCGGGCCACCCCTCTCCCGACGCGTAGCCGTCGAGCGAGGTGATGAAATCGACGAGAAGCTCCGACATGGCGCTGTCCCTTCCTTACGGACTCTTGGTGTGTGTCACGAGCTACGACCGGCCCGGAGCCGCGAACTCATCGGCCCCGACGTCTGAATAATCGTTCGCGTATGTCCTTGATGTCGCATTCATGACTGCCTAACGTTCCGGCGGGGAGACATCGCCGCGGGTCACGACGCCCGCGCCGCCGGCCCGGGAGCGAGGTGTGAAGCGCGTGCACGCGAGGTGCGGACGTCACAGAAGGCCGCGACGCACGCGGGCGCTGCTCGCACTCACCCTGCTGGCGTCCACGCTCGCCGCCTGCGGCGGGGACGACGACGGCTCCCGCCCCACCCTCAACTGGTACAACTTCCCCGACGACTCCGGCGCCCTCCAGCAGGCCGCCGACCGGTGCAGCCGGGAGTCCGGCGGCCGCTACCGGATCGTCTACAACAAGCTGCCCCGCGCGGCCGACGGCCAGCGCCAGCAGATGGTGCGCCGGCTCGCCGCCGAGGACGACTCCCTCGACATCCTCGGCCTGGACGTCACCTGGGCCGCCGAGTTCGCCGAGGCGCGCTGGATCAAGGAGTGGACCGGTGAGAACAAGCGCCGGGCCACCGAGGGCACCCTCGACGTACCGATCCAGACGGCGACCTGGAAGGGCAAGCTCTTCGCCGTCCCGTACAACACCAACATCCAGCTGCTCTGGTACCGCAGGGACCTCGTGCCGAAGCCGCCCACCACCTGGGCCGAGATGCTGGACATGTCCCGCGACCTGGCCCGGCAGGGCAAACCGCACTACGTCGAGATCCAGGGCGCCCAGTACGAGGGCCTCACCGTCTGGTTCAACTCCCTGGTCAACAGCGCGGGCGGCTCCATCCTCAACCCCAGCGTCACCGAGCCGTCCCTCGGCCCGCCCGCCGTCCGGGCCGCCTCGATCATGCGGGACCTCGCCCGCTCCCCGGCCGCCGACCCCTCCCTGCCCAACCAGATGGAGGACCAGAACCGGCTCGCCATGGAGTCGGGAGTCGCCGCCTTCGAGATCAACTACCCGTTCGTCTATCCGTCGATGAGGAGCAACAACCCGAAGCTCTTCAAGGACTTCCGCTGGGCGGTCTACCCCCGCGTGGACGCCGACCGCCCATCCCGGCCCACCATCGGCGGCATCGACCTCGCCGTCAGCGCCTTCTCCCGCCACCCCGACCTGGCCTTCGACGCGGCCCTGTGCCTGCGGGACCGGGAGAACCAGCTCACCGCGGCGCTCGAGGGCGGACTGCCCCCCACCCTGCGCTCCCTGTACGACGAGCCGGAGTTCATGAAGCAGTACCCCTTCTCCAAGGAGGTCCTGACCTCCCTGGAGTCGGCGAGCGTACGGCCGCTCACCCCCGCCTACCAGAACGTGTCGATCGCCGTCTCGCACACCCTGTCCCCGCCCTCCGACATCCAGCCGGAGAGCGACGTCTCCACCATCAGGGAACAGATCGACGAGGCCCTGCGATCCGAGGGCGTGATCCCGTGAGCACCATGGCAGAGCCGGCGAAGGACGAGGCGAAGGCGAAGAAGGCACTGTCGGCGGGCGCCCGGCAGGAACGCCGGCTGGGCTGGCTGCTGTGCGCGCCGGCCGTCCTCGTCATGGTCGCCGTGACCGCCTACCCGATCGGCTACGCGGTCTACCTGTCCCTCCAGCGCTACGACCTGCGGTTCCCCAATCGCGCCGAGTTCACCGGCCTCAGCAACTACGGAGCCGTGCTGACCTCCCCGTTCTGGTGGGACGCCTTCTGGGTCACGCTGTTCCTCACCGTCGTGTCCGTGGCCATCGAACTGGTCCTCGGCATGGGCCTCGCCCTGGTGATGCACCGCACGCTCTTCGCGCGCGGCACGGTCCGCACCGCCGTCCTCATCCCGTACGGCATCGTCACCGTCGTCGCCGCCTTCTCCTGGCAGTACGCCTGGACCCCCGAACTCGGCTACCTCGCCGGGCTGTTGCCCAGCGGGGAGGCTCCGCTCACCGAGCAGTGGCCCGCGCTGTGGCTGATCATCCTGGCCGAGGTGTGGAAGACCACCCCGTTCATGGCGCTGCTGCTGCTCGCCGGCCTCGCCCTGGTTCCCGAAGAGACCCTGAGAGCCGCGATGGTCGACGGCGCCACCCCCTGGCAGCGGTTCGTCAAGGTCATGCTGCCGCTGATGAAACCGGCGATCCTGGTCGCCCTGCTGTTCCGCACCCTGGACGCCTTCCGGATCTTCGACAACATCTACATCCTCACCGCGGGCGCCCACGGCACCGGATCCCTGTCCATCCTCGGCTACGACAACCTGTTCACCGCGCTGAACCTGGGCATCGGGTCGGCGATCTCGGTCCTGATCTTCATCTGCGTCGGGATCATCGCCTTCACGTTCGTCAAGCTGTTCGGCGCCGCCGCTCCGGGCGCGGAGGTGAAGCGCTGATGGCCGCCGCCGGCAGGTCGCACGCGACGCGATGGGGCGTCGTCAACGTCGTGGTGGTGCTGTACGCCCTGTTCCCGGTGTGGTGGATCGTCGCACTGTCGTTCAAGGCGCCCAGCACCCTCACCGACGGCAACTACATCCCCACCGACTGGACCTGGGAGAACTACCGGGGCATCTTCCAGACCTCCGAGTTCACCCGGGCCCTGATCAACTCCATCGGCATCGCGCTCATCGCCACCGCGATCGCGGTGGTCCTGGGCACCATGGCCGCCTACGCGGTGGCCCGGCTGCGCTTCCCCGGCAAGCAGGTACTCATCGGGATGTCGCTGCTGATCGCGATGTTCCCGCCGATCTCCCTGGTGTCGCCGCTGTTCAACATCGAACGCAGCATCGGCATCTTCGACACCTGGCCCGGTCTGATCATCCCGTACATGACCTTCTCGCTGCCGCTGGCGATCTACACCCTGTCGGCGTTCTTCCGGGAGATCCCCTGGGATCTGGAGAAGGCCGCCAAGGTGGACGGGGCCTCGCCCGCGCAGGCGTTCCGGCTGGTCATCGTGCCGCTGGCCGCGCCAGGCGTGTTCACCACTGCCATCCTCGTGTTCATCTTCTGCTGGAACGACTTCCTCTTCGCGATCTCGCTGACCTCCACCGAGTCCGCGCGTACGGTGCCCGCCGCGATCGCGTTCTTCACCGGCAGCTCGCAGTTCCAGCAACCCACCGGATCGATCGCCGCGGCCGCCGTGGTGATCACCGTCCCGATCATCATCTTCGTCCTGCTCTTCCAGCGGCGGATCGTCGCCGGCCTCACCTCCGGCGCGGTCAAGGGATGAGCCCGAAGGCAAGGAGGCAGCACCCATGGCCGAGATCGTCCTCGAGGGAGTCACCAAGCGCTATCCCGACGGATCCCTCGCCGTGCGGGACGTGGACCTCGACATCGCCGACGGCGAGTTCGTGATCCTGGTCGGCCCCTCCGGCTGCGGCAAGTCGACCACCCTGAACATGATCGCGGGCCTGGAGGACATCACCGAGGGCACCCTGCGCATCGGCGGACGGGTCGTCAACGACCTCGCGCCGAAGGAACGGGACGTGGCCATGGTCTTCCAGAGCTACGCCCTGTACCCGCACATGAGCGTGCGGGAGAACATGGGCTTCCCGCTGCGGCTGGCGAAGGTGGACAAGGCGACCATCGACGGCAAGGTCGAGGAGGCCGCCCGGGTGCTCGACCTCGTCGACTTCCTGGACCGCAAGCCGGCCAACCTCTCCGGCGGACAGCGCCAGCGGGTCGCCATGGGACGGGCCATCGTGCGCGACCCCAAGGCGTTCCTCATGGACGAACCGCTGTCCAACCTGGACGCCAAGCTGCGCGTGCAGATGCGCACCCAGATCTCCCGGCTGCAGCGCCGCCTGGGCACCACCACCGTGTACGTCACCCACGACCAGACCGAGGCCATGACCCTCGGCGACCGGGTCGTCGTGATGCGCCAGGGCCTGGTCCAGCAGGTCGGCACCCCCGCCGAGCTGTACGACATGCCACGCAACCTGTTCGTCGCGGGCTTCATCGGCTCCCCGTCGATGAACTTCGTCCAGGCGTCCCTGACCACGGACACCCTGCACACGCCGCTCGGCGACCTGCCGCTGGACGACCGGATGCGCCGGGAGCTGGAACGCCGGGACGCGCCCCGCGACGTCATCGTCGGGCTGCGGCCCGAGGCGTTCGAGGACGCGAGCCTGGCCCGCGACACCGGCGGCCCCCTCGTCACCGTCACCGTGGACGTGCTGGAGTCGCTGGGCTCCGACGCGTACGTCTACTTCAGCGCCGAGGGCGGCCCGGTGAGCACCGCCGAACTGGAGGAACTGGCCTCGGACTCCGGCCTGAAGGACACCGGCGCCGGGGCGGCCCAGCAGATCGTGGCCCGGCTGGACGCGGCCACCCGCGCCCGCGAGGGCGCGCCCGTCGACCTGCGGGTGGACCTGGGCAAGGCACACGTCTTCGACCCGTCGAACGGCACCAACCTGACCCACCCGGAGAGCTGACCGCGCGGGCGTCGTCCGGGCCGCACCCGCGCGGAGCGGCCCGGACGGGTACGCGGGTCAGATCACGCAGCCCGCGTGTGCCAGCGCCTGCTTCAGCAGCACTCCGTGCCCGCCGGGCATCTCGCTCTGCACGGCCCGCGACACGGCTTCCTGCGGGGTGAACCACACCAGGTCCAGGGCGTCCTGCCGGGGCCGGCAGTCACCGGTCACCGGCACGATGTACGCCAGCGACACCGCGTGCTGCCGCGGGTCGTGGAACGGGGTGATGCCCTGGGTGGGGAAGTACTCCGCGACCGTGAACGGCTGCAGCGACGCCGGGACGCGGGGCAGCGCCACCGGGCCGAGGTCCTTCTCCAGATGACGCAGCAGGGCGTCCCGGACGCGCTCGTGGTGCAGCACCCGGCCGGAGACCAGGGAGCGGCTGACCGTCCCGTCGGGTCCGATGCGCAGAAGCAGCCCGATGCTGGTGACTTCACCGCTGTCGTCCACGCGCACGGGGACGGCCTCGACGTACAGGATCGGCATCTGGGCGCGTGCCATCTCCAGGTCGTCGGAGGACAGCCAGCCCGGCGTGGTCTCGGTCATGTCAGACATTGCTTGATCATACTTTCGAGGGTCAGGGCTTCACGGCCACCGCGCCGTACTGGGGTACCACGAGGGTGGAATCGGGCTCCGCGCGCCACTGCGAGCAGGAGACCAGACCGGGCTCGACGAGGTCCAGGCCCTCGAGGAACGCGGAGATGTCCGCCGCGCCGCGGGCGGTGATCGGGGGAGTGGCGTTGGCGTTCCAGAACTCCATCGCGGGGACCTGGAGTTCACCGCCCACCTCGGCGTCGTAGGTGGGGTGGGTGAGTACGAGGAAGCTGCCGGAGGGCATCTCCGCCATGATCCGGCGGACGATCTCCCGGGCCTTGTCGGTGTCCAGCACGAAGTTGAGGATGCCCAGCAGCATCACCGCGACCGGCCGGGAGAGGTCGAGCGTCGCGGAGGCCCGCGCCACGATGGCGTCCGGGTCGTGCACATCGGCGTCGACGTAGTCGGTGGCGCCCTCGCCGGTACCGGTCAGCAGGGTGCGGGCGTGGACCAGGACGATCGGGTCGTTGTCGACGTAGACGATCCGCGCGTCCGGAGCGATCCGCTGGGCGATCTCATGGGTGTTGTCCGCCGTCGGCAGACCGGTGCCGATGTCGAGGAACTGCCGCACACCGCGCTCCCGCGTCAGATACGTCACCGCGCGGCCCAGGAAGTCCCGGTCCGCGCGGGCGATGTCCCGGATCACCGGGATGATCGACGCGACGTGGTCACCGACCCGCTGGTCGACCTCGTAGTTGTCCTTGCCGCCGATCCAGTAGTTCCACACGCGCGCGTTGTGCGCCACACCGGTGTTCAGCCTCGCCGAGCCGTTCGCCGGGGTGTGGCTCTCACTCACGTTCTCTCCCTCTCCCTCGCCCGCGTACGGCCCGTACCGGCCGCCCCGGCCATTGTGCATCGCGGTGATCACGTTGTCCCGGGAACGGAACGGGTCGCCCCGTGAACCGGGGCGACCCGAAAGGAAACTGAGCAGGGATCAGCGGGAGTCGGCTCTGCGCAGGGTGTCCTCGGCGACGTCCTTGTCGAGGGCGGCACGCACCAGCGCCGAGGACAGCACGGCCGGTTCGGTCCGCCCGGCGAGGCCGAGCAGCCGGTCCGGGTCCTGCGGCAGCCCCAGCCGCCGTGCGCCCCGCAGCGCCTTGGCGTCCACCTGCGGGGCGGCCTCGGACCACACGGCCTGCACCTCCCGCAGGAAGATGTCCGCGCCGGCCGGACCGACGCCGGGGAACTCCTGGAGCAGACGCCGCAGTTCGCGGACGTCGCCGTCCGCCTCCGCGCGCAGCCTGCGCAGGTCACCGCCCCAGCGGTCCAGCAACAACCGCGCCTCTTCGCCGAGTTGGGTGGCGGTGCGCTCGTCGTGGCGCCGGTAGCCGCCGCGGCCGAGCGCGTCCACCCGTTCCTGCCAGGCCGCGTCCGCCATCCGCCGGGGGTCGCGCAGCCCCGCCTCGTGCAGGGCACGGGCGGTGGCCACGGCGACCGACCCCTTGATGCGGGCGCTGAGCAGATGGGCGAGCACCAGCAGCCGGTACAGCGGCTGGGGCGTGTTCCGCAGGGTGATGCCCGCCTCGTGCGCGTACGTTTCGCCGTGCGCGTCGACGAGCACGCGCACCACGGCCCGTTCGTCGTCGCGGCCTGCCACGGCTACCCCTTCAGCGGGTCGTGGCCCAGGGTCATCAGACGGTGGCGGCGGGCCGTGTCCTCGGCCACCGGCTCGTTCTCCGGGTCCGTCTCCTCGGACACGGTGTCCACGACCTCCTCCATCACGCGCAGGTCGTCCTCGGTGAGGTCGGTGCGGCGCTTCTGCAGGATGGACAGCACGTGCTGTCCCGTGTCGCTGCCCGCCCGGTCCGGCAGCGGCTCCGTCGTCTCGTCGGCCTCACTGACCCGCAGCCAGGCGGACAGCTCGGCCGACGTCATGTTCACCGCGCGGTGGAAGTCCTCCCACAGCGCGTCCATCTCGAGGGCGTCGCTCATCATGTGCCCCTTCGCTCACGTGCGTCGTGCGCCCGGGAAGACGCTCAGGACTCCCCGGGGAAGTTCTCCGCCTCGAACATCCAGCGCTGCTTCTCCAGGTCGGCGGTGATCGAGATCAGCAGGTCCTGGGTGACCAGGTCGGCCTTCTCGGTGGCGTCTATGCGCTCGCGCAGCCGCGTGACCGCCGTGCCCAGGGCGTCGGTCATCACCTCGACGGCCTCCGAGTCGCGCAGCCAGCCCTCGGCGGGGGCGGGCAGGGAGAAGACCTTGGCGATCGTCTCCGGGCGGCCGTCCGGCGGCACGCCGAGCGCCGCGGCGCGCTCCGCCACGGTGTCCGCGTGCGTGCGCGCGGCCGAGACCACCTCGTCCAGCTGAAGGTGGACCGAGCGGAACCGCGGTCCCACGACGTTCCAGTGCGCCTGCTTGCCGATCAGCGACAGCCCGAGCAGGTCGACCAGGGTCTCCTGGAGGGCCTCGCTGGAAACGCGGCGGGCCTCGTCCGGAAGTGTGCTCCTCACGACGGTCATGGAGTGGTGTTCCTCCTTCTTGATGCGCTCGTGGACAAGGAGCGGGGGCCTCACGCCGGGTGTCGCCCGCGCGGGCCGCGCTCCGTGACCACTCCGTGAACGCGCGGGTGCCCCCGGCCTTTGAGGACAAACCCCGTCGCCGGGACGGGAGGACCCCCTGTGACCTGTGGGAGGACCCGCCGTGGCCTCCCGGATCTTCCCCGTGCCGGGTCCGGCGGTCTATAGTCCGAAACTAGCGGTGCTAATTAAGAGAGCCGCCGATCGCAGCCCAGCCGTCGGCATCCGGATCAGGAGTCCTCGTGCGTCCCGTCCACTTCGCGGCCGCCCGCCGCACCCCCATCGGCAAACTGCGCGGAGCCCTCTCCGGCGTACGGCCCGACGACCTCGCCGCCGCCGTGGTCCGCGGCCTTGTCGCCGACGTGCCCGCGCTGGACCCGGCCCGCGTCGACGACGTCTACTGGGGCGCCGCCAACCAGGCCGGCGAGGACAACCGCAACGTCGCCCGCATGGCCGCCCTGCTCGCCGGCCTCCCCGAGTCAGTCCCCGGCGCCACGGTCAACCGCCTGTGCGCCTCGGGCCTGGAGGCCGTCACCACCGCCGCCCGCGCCATCGCGGCCGGCGAGGCCGACATCGTGATCGCCGGCGGCTCCGAGTCCATGAGCCGCGCCCCCTTCGTGCTGCCCCGCCCCGACGAGGCGCTCCCGCACCGCATGGAGACCTTCGACACCCGCCTCGGCTGGCGTCTGGTCAACCCGGCGATGAAGGAGCTGCACGGCCTGCTGGCGATGGGTGAGACCGCCGAGGAGGTCGCCGGCCGGTACGGCATCTCCCGTGAGCGCCAGGACGAGTTCGCCCTGCGCAGCCACCGGCGCGCCGCCGACGCCCGCAGACACGGCCACTTCGACGACGAACTGCTGCCCGTGACCCGTCCGGACGGTGTCGTCGTCGACGCCGACGAGTGCGTCCGCGAGGACACCTCCCTGGAGAAGCTCGGCCGGCTGAAGCCCGTGTTCCGCGCGGGCGGCTCGGTCACCGCGGGCAACGCCTCCCCGATGAACGACGGCGCCGCCGGCCTGATCCTGGTCGGCGAGGAGGCCCTGAACGACCTGGGCCTGGAGTCGCTCGGCCGCTACGTCGCCGGCGGCTCCGCGGGTGTCCACCCGGACGTCATGGGCATCGGCCCCGTCCCCGCCACCCGCAAGGTGCTCGCCCGCGCCGGCTGGGACATCGGCGACATCCAGGAGGCCGAGTTCAACGAGGCGTTCGCCGCCCAGGCCCTGGCCTGCGTGGACCAGCTCGGCATCGACCCGGAGCTCGTCAACGCCAGCGGCGGCGCGATCGCGCTGGGCCACCCGCTGGGCTGCTCCGGCGCCCGCATCCTCACCACCCTGCTGCACCGCATGCGCCGCACCGGCGCCGAGCGAGGCCTCGCCACCATGTGCGTCGGCGTGGGACAGGGCAGCGCGGTGCTCGTCGAGCGGCACTGACGGGCGGCCGCCGGGGCACCGCCCCCGGCGGTCACCGGGTGGGAGGCGCCGTACCGGCGGCCGACAGCCGCACGTAGCATCGGTCGCCGCATGAACACCATGACCCTCTGGGACCTCACCGGCCGGCAGTTCGCCGCACTGGCCCTCGCCGCCCTGCTCGTCGGCTTCTCCAAGACCGCCGTCAGCGGGGCGAACACGGTGAGTCTCGCCGTGTTCGCCGCCGTCCTGCCCGCCCGCGCCTCGACGGGCGTGCTGCTGCCCATCCTGATCGCCGGGGACGTCCTCGCCGTGCTGACCTACCGGCGGCACGCGCACTGGCCGACCCTGTGGCGGCTGTTCCCCGCCGTCGCGGCGGGCGTGGTCGTCGGCACCGTGTTCCTGATGTGGGCGGACGACGAAATCGTCCGGACCTCGATCGGGGCGATCCTGCTGGTGATGTCCGCGGTGACGGTGTGGCGGCGGCGCCGCGCGGACGCGGAGGAGGAACCCGACGCGGTGACCACGAAGGCAGGCCGCGTCAAGGCCCGCTCCTACGGGGTCCTCGGCGGCTTCACCACCATGGTCGCCAACGCGGGCGGCCCCGTGATGTCGATGTACCTGCTCTCCGCGGGCTTCCGGAAGCTGGGCTTCCTGGGCACGTCGGCGTTCTTCTTCCTCATCGTCAACACGTCGAAGCTGCCGTTCAGCGCCGGGCTCGGCCTCATCGACGCCGACTCGCTGCTGCTCGACGCGGCCCTGGTGCTGTTCGTGGTGCCCGGAGCGCTCCTCGGCACGTGGGCGGTGACCCGGATCAACCAGCGGCTCTTCGAGCACCTCGTGATCGCGGCGACCGTACTGGGCGGACTGCAGCTGCTGCTGCGCTGATCAGGCGCCGCGCGGCGCGGTAACGCTCATGACTCGCGACGCCCCGCGTGCGGGCGGTGCCGCCGGCTCGGTGCCGCCGTGCGGCCCACCGTCGCGGCGAGCTTCCGCAGCCGGCGCCAGTCCAGTTTCGGCGGGGCCGGAGCGACACCGGGCCGCCTTCGCGGCACCCGCACCCGCAGCGCGCCCGGAGCCGTACGGCAGCACACCGGCGCGGGCAGCATCATCGCCTCCCCGTCGACACCCGCCTCGATCTCCTCCCGGTCCGCCTCGATGACCACCTCCGGCGCCGTCAGCACCGTCAGCCCGGCCGGATCCGGGTTCAGCAGCAGCGCGGCGGCACTGATCGCGCCCTCCACCCGCACCCCCAGAACGCCCAGCGTCCCGGAGTCCAGCCGCTCGCGCCGGCCCAGTCCGAACGGGTCGCCGGTGCGGTACGGGTTGTTGCTGACCAGCACCGCCTGCGGCGCGGTGAGCGTGGTGTCCCCGGCGCGGGCGACCAGCCGGGGGCCCTGCTGCCCGGTGAGCAGGTCGGGCAGCATCTCCAGACTCGTGCCGAGCTTGTCGTCGCGGTAGGCGGGACTCTGCACGATCGCCGCGTACGCGCCGAACGACGCGTTGTTCACGAACGGCTGGTCGCCCGCGAAACCGAGATCGACCCGGATCTCCACGCCGTCCGTCAGCGCGTCCAGACACGCGGCCGGGTCGCTCCGGTCCAGGCCGAGGTCCAGCGCGAAGTGGTTGCGGGTGCCCGCGCTGATCACCAGGAACGGGACGCCGTGCTCGGCGGCCACCGCCGCCACCAGCGCCTGGGTGCCGTCGCCGCCCGCCGCGCCCAGCAGATCGGCCCCGTCCGCGACGGCCGCCCGGGCCAGCTCGGTGACGTCGTGCTGCTCGCCAGGCTCCAGCAGCACCACCCGGGCGCCCAGCCGCTCGGCCTTCTCCCGCAGCCGGAACCGGCCCACCTTGCCGCCGCCCGACCGCGGATTCATGATCAGCACCGGCTTGCGGGGCGGCGGCAGCCGCCGCTCCCGCACCGGGGTGTGGCCCCCGGTCCCGCGCAGCGCGTACCTGCCGCTCCACACGGCGAGGCCCCACAGGGCCAGCGACACCAGCAGCGCCCAGAACAAGGTCACCGCGAACAGCGTCAGCAGGCCCGCCGGGACGCACACGGCGACCAGCGCCGCCCCCCACCGCAGGGGCCCGCGCAGGGTCAGCGTCCACCACAGGGCCGCGGCGCTGAGCGCCAGCCCGGCCACCCCGCACACCAGCAGCAGCAGACCCCGCAGCCCGCCGTAGACCAGGGGCGCCGCCACCGCGAGGGCGGCCGCGAGCAGCGCCCCCCGAGCGGCCCACCGCTGGGCGTGACAGCCCCGCCTGCTCCAGTCCACGGCCATGACTCCTTCGATCGTCCGGCGTCATCGTAGGGCGTGCACGCACACGCGTGCGGGCCGAAAGCGATCATCGGCGGACGGGGCGCCGCCGGTCGCCGTACCCGGTCCTCGTACGCTCGGCGCATGTCCCCGCACGTGCTGATCCTCGGCGGCACCACCGAGGCGCGCCGGCTGGCCGCCGGGCTGACCGTCCGCCCCGGCACCAGGGTGACCACCTCGCTCGCCGGACGCGTGTCCCGACCGGGCGCGCTCGACGGCGAGGTGCGCGTGGGCGGCTTCGGGGGCCCGGAGGGACTGGCCGCCTGGCTGCGCGAGCGGCATGTGGACGCCGTCGTCGACGCGACCCACCCGTTCGCAGCGACGATCACCGCGAACGCGGCCCGTGCCACGGCCTCGGCCGGGGTGCCCCTGGTGGTGCTGCGCCGCCTCGGCTGGCGGCCCGGCCCCGGCGACCGCTGGCACCCGGTTCCTTCGCTGGAGGCGGCCGCCGCCGCGCTGCCCGGACTCGGACGCCGGGTGTTCCTGACCACGGGCCGCCTCGGCCTCGCGGCCTTCGCCGGGCTCACGGAACTGAGCTTCGTCGTACGGTCGGTGGAACCCCCCGAGCCGCCGCTGCCCCCGCACACCCACGTGCTGCTGGCCCGCGGCCCGTTCACCGTGGCCGACGAGACGGCGCTGCTGCGCGAGCACCGCGTCGACGTGCTGGTGACCAAGGACAGCGGCGGCGCGGCGACCTCCGCGAAACTGACGGCCGCGCGCGACCTCGGGCTCCCGGTCGTCGTCGTGCGGCGCCCACCGCTGCCGGCCGGGATCACCGTGGCCCCCGACGTGCCGTCGGCACTGCGCCGGCTGGACGACGTCCTCGCGCGGCCCCGGTAGCCGGCCTAACGCTCGCCCGGGGAGCGGCGCAACAGGTAGGTGTCCATGATCCAGCCCTTGCGCTTCCGTGCCTCGGCGCGCAGCCGTTCGATGCGCGGGGCGGCGTCGGGGAGCGGGCCGGAGACCAGGATCTCGTCCGGGGTGCCGATGTACGCGCCCCAGTAGATGTCGACGTCCTCGTCGGCGAAGGCGCGGAAGCGCTGGTGGGCGTCCAGCATCACCACCACGTCGTCCACGCCCTCCGGGAAGCCCTCGTCCGCGAGCCGCCGGCCCGTGGTGATCTGCACCGGGCGTCCCACCCGGTTGAGGCCCGTGCGGTGCCGGGCGACGAGCGCCGAGACACTGCTGATGCCCGGTACTACGTCGTGGTCGAAGACGACCGTGCCCCGCTCCCGCACCTCCTCCAGGACGGCGAGGGTGCTGTCGTACAGCGCCGGGTCGCCCCAGACGAGGAACGCGCCGGTCCCGTCCTCGCCCAGCTCCTCCGCGATCAGCCGCTCGTAGATGTCCGCGCGGGCGCTGCGCCAGTCGCCGACGGCGGGTGAGTAGGCCGCGCCGCCCGCGGAGCGGTCCCGCTCCGGGTCACGCGCCTCGACCACCCGGTACGTCCGGTCCGCCAGATGTGTGTCCAGCATGTCCCGGCGCAGCCCGGTCAGGTCGGCCTTCGCCTCGCCCTTGTCGAGGATGAAGAACACGTCCGTGCTCCGCATGGCCTTGACCGCCTGGAGGGTGAGCTGGTCGGGGTCGCCGGCGCCGATACCGATCACATGAATAGTCCGCACGCCCCGAGTCTGCCGCACGCCGCGAGCCGCCCCGCACCCAGGTCAGGCGGCTCCCCGCAGCCGAGGCGCCCGCGCACCCGCGTCCACCTGAACGCCCTCCCCGCGCTCCACCTCAGCCGCCAGCTCACGCGCCCAGGCGATCACCGACGGCAGGTCGATCCCGTGGGGACGGAGCGCACCGCCCGACGCCCACTCCTCGGCCGCGGCCGCCCCGCGCCGCAGCAGGCGCGCCCCGCCGGTCACGTTCCCGCGAGCGGCATGGGTGAGCCCCACGGCCATCTGCGCCAGCCCCCGCCACAGCTCCCGCTCCTCCTCGGGACCCGACTTCCAGGCGTCCTCGAACACCTCGTGCGCGTGGAACGGCTTGCCCTCGTCCAGCAGCCGCTGCGCCTCGGTGACGCTCTCCTCCGGCCGCCGCACCACTCCCTCCGGCTGCCGGGGCACGCCCTCCTCGCCGTACGGCAGGGGCCGCCCCAGTCCGTCGCGCGGCCGGGCGTTGCGCGCCCGCCCCTCACTGTCACGGTCGCGCCCCGCGGCGCCCGCCGTGGATGTGCTGTCCGTGGATGTGCTGTCCGTGGTGCCCATACGGCCGATTGTGCCCCGGCTGCCCGCACTGCTCACCGCCCCGTTCACCGCCCGGCTTCGGTCCGGCGCGGAGTGTGCTGTAAAGTGCTTCTCGCGCGATCACGCGGTTCACCCGCGCGACGCGCACCGGGACGTGGCGCAGCTTGGTAGCGCACTTGACTGGGGGTCAAGGGGTCGCAGGTTCAAATCCTGTCGTCCCGACTTGCGACACAGCAGGTCGTCGGGCCGTATCGGAGCATTCCGATACGGCCTTTTCGCGTCCGTGCCTCAGCCGAGCGCGATCCGGGCCCGCACCGGCAGGTGGTCGCTCCCCGTCGCGGGCAGGGTGTCGATCCCGCCCACGGTCGCCGAGCGGGCCATCACCTGGTCGATCCGCACCAGCGGCAGCCCGGCCGGGAAGCTGAACGCGAACCCGCGCCGCGGCACCTCCAGCCGGGACGTCAGCGGCGCCAGGCCCCGGTCGTCGACCGTGCCGTTCAGGTCGCCCATCAGGATCACCCGGTCCAGCGGCTCGTCCGCCACCGCCCGCCCCAGCAGCACCGCGCTCTCGTCGCGCCCGGCGGACGTCATCCCGCGCGGCACGATCCGCACCGACGGCAGATGCGCCACGTAGACCGCGACCTCGCCGTGCGGTGTGGCGGCCACGGCCCGCAGGCCCCGGCTCCACGGCTCGGTCAGGCGGGCCGGCTTGATGTCCAGTGTCCGGGCGCCGCTCAGGGGGTGCCGCGACCACAGCCCGACGGTGCCCCGCACCACGTGGTGCGGGTATCGCGCGGCGAGCGCCCGCTCGTACGCCGGCAGCGTGTCCGGCACCAGTTCCTCCAGCGCGATCAGGTCGGCCCCGGAGCCGGCGAGGGCGCGGGCCGTGCCCGCCGGGTCGGGGTTGTCGTCGGCGACGTTGTGCTGCACGATGACCAGGTCGTGCGGGCCCGCCGCCTCCGGGGGCGGGAGCAGCCCGCCGAAGAGGTGCGTCCACACCGCCACGGGCAGCAGCAGCGCCACCAGCGTGGCAGGCGCACGGCGCAGCAGGCCGTACAGGAGCAGGGGCACGACCGCCAGGCCGAGCCACGGCAGGAACGACTCCAGCACGCTCCCCACCCGGCCCGGCGTGTTCGGCACCGCCCGGTAGAACATCAGCAGCCCCGCCGTCAGCACGGCCAGGGCCGCGGGCACCCGCCCCCGGGCAGGGCGGGGTTTCACGATGTCCACCCGGGCGTCCCCTTCACACGTCGTGGTGATCGGTTCTGATCGTCAGGACGCGCGGGACGAGCCTACGGTTCACGGTCTGACCAGCAGCTGGAAGTCGAAGGAGTACCGCGAGGCGCGGTAGATGTGGCTGCCGTACTCCACCGCCCGGCCCGTGTCGTCGTACGCGGTGCGCTGCATGGTGAGCAGGGCGGCGCCCTCCTTCTCGTCGAGGCGCTCGGCCTCCTCGGCGGTGGCCGAGCGGGCCCCGACCGTCTGGCGGGCGCTGTGCAGGGTGATGCCGGCCGCCCGCATCATCCGGTACAGGCCGCCCGCCTCCAGGCGGGCGCTGTCCAGGTCGAGCAGGCCCGCCGGGAGGTAGTTGCCCAGCAGGGCCACCGGCAGGCCGTGCGTGCGGCGCAGCCGCTCCAGCAGCACCACCTCGCCGCCCTCCGCCAGCCCCAGCGCGGCGGCCACCCCGGGCGGGGCCGGGACGGTCTCGTTGCGGACGACCTCCGTGGTCGGCGCCTGCCCGGCCGCCTCCAGGTCGTCGTAGAGGCTGGTCAGTTCCAGCGGGCGGCGCACCTGGCTGTGCACCACCTGGGTGCCCACCCCGCGCCGCCGGACCAGCAGCCCTTTGTCGACCAGGGACTGGATGGCCTGGCGGACGGTCGGCCGGGACAGGCCGAGGCGCACCGAGAGGTCCACCTCGTTGCCCAGCAGGTCGCCCGGGGCGAGCACCCCTTGCGAGATCGCCGCCTCCAGCTGCTGGGCGAGCTGGTAGTACAGCGGCACCGGACTGCCCCGGTCCAGGGCGAAGTCCAGGGAGCGCAGCGCGGGTCCGGCCGCCGCGCGTGCGGGGTCACCGGTCTTCGCCATGGCGTGCCTTCCTGTCGGGGTTCCCGGCCGGGGCGCGGGGGACGGGTTCACAGGTGGCGGCGGCGCCCGGCGACCTGGGCGTCGTAGCGTTCGCGGGCCTTGCGCGCGGGCTCGCGGGTGGCGACCTCGGCCACCGGCACGTCCCACCACGCCTCGGCCGGGGGAGCGGTCGGCGCGGGGTCGGTCTCGACGTAGACGCACGTCGGACGGTCCGAGGCGCGGGCCTTGGAAAGGGCGGTGCGCAGCTCCCGCACCGTCTTCGCCCGCAGGACCTCCATGCCGAGGCTGGCCGCGTTCGCCGCGAGGTCCACCGGCAGCGGGGCCCCGGTGAAGGAGCCGTCGGCGGCGCGGTACCGGTAGGCGGTGCCGTAGCGCTCGCCGCCGGTCTGCTCCGACAGGCCGCCGATGGAGGCGTAACCGTGGTTCTGCACGAGGACCACGTTGACCGGCAGGCCCTCCTGGACGGCCGTGACGATCTCCGTGGGCATCATCAGGTACGTGCCGTCGCCGACGAGCGCCCAGACGGGCGTGCCGGGTGCCGCCTGCTGGACGCCCAGCGCGGCCGGGATCTCGTAGCCCATGCAGGAGTAGCCGTACTCCAGGTGGTACTGGCGGGGGCTGCGGGCGCGCCACAGTTTGTGCAGGTCGCCGGGGAGCGAGCCGGCCGCGTTGATCACCACGTCGTCCTCGCCGACCACCGCGTCGAGCGCGCCCACCACCTGCGTCTGGGTCGGTACGGCGGTGTCGTCGTCGGCGCTCAGGGCCGCCTCGACGACCTCGTCCCAGCGGGCCTTGCCCTGCCGGTACTCCGCCTCGTACGCCTCGTCCACGCGGTACCCGGCGAGGGCCTCCGTGAGCCGCTCGAGACCGGTGCGCGCGTCGCAGACCAGGGTGCGGGCGGCGAGCTTGTGGGCGTCGAAGCCGGTGACGTTGACGTTCACGAACGTGACGTCCGGGTTCCGGAACAGGGTGCCGGAGGCGGTGGTGAAGTCGGTGTAGCGGGTGCCGACGCCGATCACCACGTCGGCGTCGCGGGCCAGCGCGTCGCTCACCGCGGTGCCGGTGTGGCCGATGCCGCCCAGGTCGGCGGGGTGGTCGTGGCGCAGCGAGCCTTTGCCGGCCTGGGTGGAGGTGACCGGGATGCCGGTGGCGTCCACGAGCGCCCGCAGCGCGTCCTCGGCCTCGCTGTGGTGCACGCCGCCGCCCGCGACGATCAGCGGCCGGCGGGCCGCCCGTACCGCCGCGACGGCCGCGTCCAGTTCCACCGGGTCCGGGGCGGGCCGCCGTACCGTCCACACCCGCTCGGCGAAGAACTCCTCCGGCCAGTCGTACGCCTCAGCCTGCACGTCCTGCGGCAGGGCGAGGGTGACCGCGCCGGTCTCGGCCGGGTCGGCGAGCACCCGCATCGCGTTCAGCGCGGACGCGATCAGCGCCTCGGGGCGGGTGATCCTGTCGAAGTACCGGGAGACGGGGCGGAGCGTGTCGTTGACCGAGACGTCGGCCTCGACGGGGTGCTCCAGCTGCTGGAGCAACGGATCGGCGGCGCGGGAGGCGAAGTAGTCGCCGGGCAGCAGCAGCACCGGCAGCCGGTTGATGGTGGCGAGCGCGGCGCCGGTGACCATGTTGGTCGCGCCGGGGCCGATGGACGTGGTCACCGCCTGCGCCGAGAGGCGGTTGAGCTGGCGGGCGTACCCGACGGCCGCGTGCACCATCGACTGCTCGTTGCGGCCCTGGTGGTACGGCATCGCGTCGCGGTACTCGACGAGCGCCTGTCCGAGCCCGGCGACGTTGCCGTGGCCGAAGATGCCCCAGGTGCCCGCGATGAGCCGGCGGCGCACGCCGTCCCGCTCGGTGTACTGCGCGGACAGGAACCGCACCAGGGCCTGGGCGGTGGTCAGTCGGCGGGTGGTGGCGCTCATGCGGACCTCTCCGGTGCGGTGTAGAGGGGGAGTCGGGGGTCGACGGGCTGCTCGGGCCAGGTGTCGCGGATCCAGGCGTGGTCGGGGTGGTCGCAGATCAGCCAGGCGCGTTCGTCCTCGGGTCCCGCCATGACGTTGAGGTAGTACATGTGGTGGCCGGGCACCGCCATCGACGGGCCGTGCCAGCCGTCCGGGATGAGGACGACGTCGCCGTCGCGCACCTCGGCCAGCACGTCCGTGTCCCGGCCGGGACCGGACGGGGAGACCCGCTGGTAGCCGAGACCCGGGGTGCCGTCGTGGGCGGCGAACTCGAAGTAGTAGATCTCCTCCAGCACGGACTCCTCGCCCGGCCGGTGCTCGTCGTGCTTGTGCGGCGGGAACGACGACCAGTTGCCGCCCGGGGTGAGCACCTCCACCGCGATCAGCTTGTCGCACTCGAAGACGCCTGCGGCCCCGAAGTTGTTGACCTGACGGGAGCAGTTCCCGGTGCCGCGCAGCTCCACCGGCACGCCCGACGCCGGGCCGTAGCGGGCGGGCAGCCGCCGCGAGCAGCGCGCGCCGGTCAGTGCGAACCGCCCGCCGTCCGCCGAGGACACGGTGACCCGGGCGTCACTGGGCACGTAGGCGAAGTCGGTGACGCCGTCGAACACGCTCGTCCGGCCGGTGAGCGCGAACTCCTCGTGGCCGAAGTCGTCGTCCGAGGCGACGGTGCACGCGCCGGCCAGCGGCAGCACGATCCACTCGCTGTCCCCGGTGTCGAAGGTGTGCGTGCCGCCCGGCTCCAGCCGCAGCACCCGCAGCGAGGAGTGTCCCCAGCCGGCGCTGTCCGGGCTCACGTCCACGGCGTACGGGCCGGCGACGGCCTTGCCCGCGGGAAGGTGATGGGTCATGCGGTGCCTCCGTCTGCGAACGTCGTCGTACGGGGTTGTCACAACAGGCCGACGGCCGTGTCCACCGCCGTCTCCACACTGCCCTCGGCCGGGTAGAGCAGCGAGCGGCCGACGACCATGCCCTGCACGGTGGGCAGCCGCAGCGCCTTGCCCCACCGCTCGTAGGCCGCCTCCTGGTCGCCGACCTCGCCGCCGAGCAGCACCATCGGCAGCGTCGAGCTGCGCAGCACCTCGTCCATGTCGTCGACGTTCTCCGTGACCGGCAGCTTCAGCCAGGTGTAGGCGGAGGTGCCGCCGAGCCCGGAGGCGATGGCGATGGACCGGGTGACGGCCTCGGCGGACAGGTCGTTGCGGACCCGGCCGTCCACCCGGCGGGAGATGAACGGTTCCACGAACACCGGCAGCCGGCGCGCGGCCATCGCGTCCACGGCGCGGGCCGAGGACTCCAGCGTGGCCAGCGAGCCGGGGTCCGCGTAGTCGATGCGGACCAGCAGCTTGCCCGCGTCGAAGCCGAGCCGCTCGATGTCCTCGGCGCGGTGGCCGGTGAAGCGGTCGTCCATCTCGAAGGACGCCCCGGCCAGGCCCCCGCGGTTCATCGACCCCATGACGACCTTGTTCTCCAGGGCGCCGAGCAGCAGCAGGTCCTCCAGGATGTCGGCGGTGGCCAGCACCCCGTCCACACCCGGCCGGGACAGCGCGACGCACAGGCGTTCCAGCAGGTCGGCCCGGTCCGCCATGGCCAGGCGCCGGTCGCCTATGGCGAGCGCGCCCCGGGCGGGGTGGTCGGCGGCCACGATCAGCAGCCGTCCGCTGTCGCCGATCAGCGGACGGCGCGCCCGGCGGGCGGCCGCCTCGGCGACGGCCTCGGGATGCCGGGCGCGGACCGTGGTGAGGTCGGGGATGCTGAGATTCAAGGGAAAGGCTCCGTTCAGGACTGGCTCGGCCGGCCTGCCGCGTCCGGCTCCGCGGCCCGCGCGAGGAGGTCAGCGACCTCCGGCCCGGTCGGCATGGCGGACGAACAGGCGAGGCGCGAGGCGACGAGGGCACCGGCCGCGTTGGCGTGGCGCATGGTCCGCTCCAGGTCCCAGCCGGCGAGCAGACCGTGGCAGAGCGAGCCGCCGAAGGCGTCCCCGGCACCGAGACCGTTGACCACCTGGACCGGCACCGGAGGCACCTCGGCGCGGGTGCCGTCCCGGTGCACGGCCAGGACGCCCCGCGGCCCCTGCTTGACCACGGCCAGCTCCACCCCGGCGGCCAGCAGCGCCTCGGCGCACGCCTCGGGCTCGCGCACCCCGGTGGCGACCTCGCACTCGTCGAGGTTGCCGACCGCGACCGTGGCGTGGCGCAGCGCCTCGCGGTAGTAAGGGCGGGCCTGGTCCGGGTCCCGCCAGAACATGGGGCGCCAGTCCAGGTCGAAGACGGTGGTGCCGGTCTTGGCGCGCGCCTCCAGGGCGGCCAGCGTGGCGGTGCGGCTCGGCTCCTCGCTCAGGCCGGTGCCGGTGATCCAGAAGATGCCGGCCGCGCGGATCGCGGACAGGTTCAGCTCGTGCGGGTGGATCTCCAGGTCGGGCGCCTTGGGGCGACGGTAGAAGTAGAGGGGGAAGTCGTCCGGCGGGAAGATCTCGCAGAACGTGACGGGGGTCGGGCAGTCGGCCACCGGCGTCACCCAGCGGTCGTCCACGCCGAAGTCCTTCAGCGCCTCGTGCAGGTAGGTGCCGAAGGGGTCGTCGCCGGTGCGGGTGATCACCGCGGTGGAGCGGCCGAGCCGCGCCGCGGCGACCGCGACATTCGCGGCCGAACCGCCCAGGAACTTCCCGAACGTCTCCACCTGCGACAACGGCACCCCGGTCTGCAGGGGATAAAGGTCGACCCCGATGCGGCCCATGGTGACGAGGTCGAAATACTGTGGTGTGGCCATTGAGCGACGCTCCTCGAGGTGCGGGGGATGCGGGTCCCAGGACGCCCTGCCACGGTGGGACGTGCATCCGGGGACCTGCCGCCTCCCAGGTGTAGGTCTCGAGGGGCGGCGGTGTCAATAGTTTGTACTTACATTCGGACGAGCGCGTGAAATGATGTCTTAACAAAGTATTGACAGCAGGCGGTTCTGGGGATTGGATCGCGTCCCAGCACAACCGCCGTGTGTGATGGCACACACCCCCGGACTCCCGAGGTTCCGGGCATCGGACTCTCGGACTCCTCGCCCTTTCCCCCGTGAAGCACAGTGAGGTGCAGGACTGATGGACCGCTCTTCCCACCCCCGTTCCCGCAGAGTCGTACCGTTCGTCGCGGTCGCGGCGGCAGCCGCCCTGACCCTCGCCGGTTGCTCCAGCGGCTCCGGAGGCAAGAAGTCCGAGGAAGGCGGAGCGGACGCCTCGGCCGGCAAGGCCTCGACGCCGCAGATGACGGTGGCCCTGGTCACCCACCAGGCGCCCGGTGACACCTTCTGGGACATCGTGCGCAAGGGTGCGCAGACCGCCGCCGACAAGGACAACGTCAAGCTGATCTACTCGGCGGACCCGAACGCGGGCAACCAGGCCAACCTGGTGCAGAACGCCATCGACCAGAAGGTCGACGGCATCGCCGTCACCCTCGCCAAGCCGGACGCGCTCAAGGGCGTCATAGCCAAGGCCGAGGCGGCGGGCATCCCGGTCGTCGGCATCAACTCCGGACTGAGCGACTGGAAGGACCTCGGACTGCTGGAGTTCTTCGGCCAGGACGAGACCGTCGCGGGCGAGGCGTTCGGCAAGAAGCTCAACGAGGTCGGCGCCAAGAACGCCGTCTGCGTGGTGCAGGAGCAGGGCAACATCGGCCTGACCCAGCGCTGCGCCGGTCTGGAGAAGACCTTCGAGGGCAAGACGCAGGTCCTCAACGTCAACGGCACCGACATGCCGTCGGTGAAGTCGACCATCAGCGCCAAGCTGAAGCAGGACTCCTCCATCGACTACGTCGTCACCCTCGGCGCGCCCTTCGCGCCGACCGCGGTGCAGTCCGTCCAGGAGGCCGGCAGCAAGGCCAAGGTCGCCACCTTCGACCTCAACAAGGAGCTGACCGGCGCCATCAAGGACGGCGACATCCAGTTCGCGGTGGACCAGCAGCCCTACCTCCAGGGCTACCTCGCCGTCGACGGCCTGTGGCTCTACAAGAACAACGGCAACTACAGCGGCGGCGGCGAGCAGCCCGTGCTGACCGGTCCGGCGTTCGTCGACAAGTCCAACGTCGACGCGGTCTCCCAGTACGCCGCGAAGGGCACCCGGTGATGAGCATGGCCCAACAGGCTGAGCCGGCGGCGACCACGCCGCCGGCCCCCGGCCCCGAGCAGCAGAAGGACGGCCGCACCACGCGGCGCCCGCTGGCGCTGCGCCTGCTCGCCCGGCCCGAGGTCGGCGTGTTCCTCGGCGCCGTCGCCGTCCTGGTGTTCTTCCTGTTCGCCGCCCCGCCGGTGCGCGACGGCAGCTCGATGGCGAACATCCTGTACCAGTCGTCGACCATCGGGATCATGGCGCTGCCCGTGGCGCTGCTGATGATCGGCGGCGAGTTCGACCTCTCGGCCGGCGTCGCCGTCGTCACCTCGGCGCTCACCGCGAGCATGCTCAGCTACCAGCTCACCCTGAACGTGTGGGTGGGCGTGATCGTCGCCCTCGCGGTGTCCCTCGCTGTCGGCTTCTTCAACGGCTGGATGCTGGTGAAGACCGGCCTGCCCAGCTTCCTGGTCACCCTCGGCACCTTCCTGATCCTCCAGGGCGTCAACCTCGCGGTGACCAAGCTCGTCACCGGCAACGTCGCCACCGACAACATCAGCGACATGGACGGCTTCGACCAGGCCAAGGCGCTGTTCGCCTCCAGCTTCGAGGTCGGCGGCGTCCAGGTGAAGATCACCGTGATCTGGTGGCTGGTCTTCGCCGCCCTCGCCACCTGGGTCCTGCTGCGCACCAAGTACGGCAACTGGATCTTCGCGGTCGGCGGCAACAAGGACAGCGCCCGCGCGGTGGGCGTCCCCGTCACCTTCACCAAGATCTCCCTGTTCATGCTGGTCGGCTTCGGCGCCTGGTTCGTCGGCATGCACAACCTGTTCTCCTTCAACACCGTGCAGTCCGGCGAGGGCGTGGGCCAGGAGCTCATCTACATCGCCGCGGCGGTCATCGGCGGCTGTCTGCTGACCGGCGGCTACGGCTCGGCGATCGGACCGGTCTTCGGTGCCTTCATGTTCGGCATGGTGCAGCAGGGCATCGTCTACGCCGGCTGGAACCCCGACTGGTTCAAGGCCTTCCTCGGCGTGATGCTGCTCGGCGCCGTCCTCATCAATCTGTGGGTCCAGCGCACGGCGACCCGGAGGTGACCGCAATGACCGACAAGACGACCGGCACCGACGGTGCCGTCCTCACCGACACCCCGGCCGAGGACGACCGCCCCCTGGTCGAACTCCGCGCCGCCGGCAAGTCCTACGGCAACATCCGCGCCCTGCACGGCGTCGACCTGACCGTCCACCCCGGCAAGGTGACCTGCGTCCTCGGCGACAACGGCGCCGGCAAGTCCACCCTCATCAAGATCATCTCGGGGCTGCACCGGCACACCGAGGGCGAGTTCCTCGTCGACGGCGAACCGGTGCACTTCTCCACCCCGCGCGAGGCCCTCGACAAGGGCATCGCCACCGTCTACCAGGACCTCGCCGTGGTCCCGCTGATGCCGGTGTGGCGGAACTTCTTCCTCGGCTCCGAGATGACCAAGGGCCCCTGGCCGCTGCGCCGCCTCGACATCGACCGCATGAAGCGGACCGCCGACGAGGAACTGCGCAACATGGGCATCGTCCTGGACGACCTGGAGCAGCCCATCGGCACCCTCTCCGGCGGTCAGCGCCAGTGTGTGGCGATCGCCCGGGCCGTCTACTTCGGCGCCCGCGTCCTCATCCTCGACGAGCCGACCGCCGCCCTCGGCGTCAAGCAGTCCGGCGTCGTCCTGAAGTACATCGCCATGGCCCGCGACCGCGGCCTCGGCGTCATCTTCATCACCCACAACCCGCACCACGCCTACATGGTCGGCGACCAGTTCAACGTGCTGCGCCTGGGCACCCTGGAGCTCAGCGCCGACCGCAGCCAGGTCAGCCTCGAGGAGCTGACCAACCACATGGCCGGCGGCGCCGAACTGGCCGCCCTCAAGCACGAGCTGGCGCAGGTCCGCGGCGTCGACACGGAGGGGCTCCCCGAGGCCGGCGCCCTCCAGGCACCCACGGCCGCAGCCCCGGAAGGGAAGTCCTGACATGGCAGTCGCGCTCGACCGCATCCGGGTCGGTTCCGCCCCCGACTCCTGGGGCGTCTGGTTCCCCGACGACCCGCAGCAGGTGCCCTGGCAGCGCTTCCTCGACGAGGTCGCCGAGGCCGGCTACTCCTGGATCGAACTCGGCCCCTACGGCTACCTGCCGACCGACCCGGCTCGGCTCAAGGACGAGGTGAGCCGCAGGGACCTGAAGGTCTCCGCCGGCACCATCTTCTGCGGGCTGCACCGCGGGCCGTCCGAGTGGGACGCCACCTGGGAGCAGGTCAGCCGCGTCGCCGCGCTCACCCAGGCGATGGACGCGAAGCACCTGGTCGTCATCCCGTCGTTCTGGCGCGACGACAAGACCGCCGAGATCCTGGAGCCCCCGGAGCTGACCACGGAGCAGTGGGGCCATCTCACCCGGGGCATGGAACGCCTCGGCCGCGAGGTGAAGGAGACGTACGGGCTCGACATCGTCGTCCACCCGCACGCCGACACCCACATCGACACCGAGCAGCACGTCGAGCGTTTCCTCGACTCCACCGACTCGCGCCTGGTCAACCTCTGCCTGGACACCGGCCATTACGCCTACTGCGGCGGCGACAGCGTCAAGCTGATCGAGACCTACGGCGAACGCATCGGCTACCTGCACCTCAAGCAGGTCGACCCGGAGATCCTCGCCGACGTCGTCAAGAACGAGATCCCGTTCGGGCCCGCCGTCCAGCGCGGCGTGATGTGCGAGCCGCCCGCCGGGGTGCCCGAGCTGGGCCCGGTCCTCACGGCCGCGCAGAAGCTGGGCGTGGACCTGTTCGCGATCGTCGAGCAGGACATGTACCCCTGCGAGCCCGACAAGCCGCTGCCCATCGCGGTGCGCACCCGGAAGTTCCTCCGCTCCTGCGGCGCCTGACCATCATCCACCGGAGCGGGAGGCGACACACATGAACCGGCGCGAGCCCCTCGGCATCGCCGTCATCGGCACCGGCCGCATGGGCGCCGACCACGTCCGGCGCGTCGACCGGGTGATCAGCGGGGCGCGGGTCGCGGCGGTCGTCGACATCGACGGCGAACGCGCCAAGGCCGTCGCGGCCGGCGTCGACGGCTGCACGGCCCACACCGACGCCGCCGAGGCGCTGGCGTCGGACGCCGTCGACGCCGTACTGATCGCCTCCTCCGGGCCCGCCCACGAGGAGGCCCTGCTCGCCGCGTTCGCGCGGGACCTGCCCGTGCTGTGCGAGAAGCCGCTCACCCCCGACGCGGCCTCCGCGCTGCGCGTCGTGGAAGCCGAAGCCGCCCTCGGCCACCGCCGGGTGCAGGTCGGCTTCATGCGGCGCTACGACACCGAGTACGTCCGTCTGAAGGCCCTGCTGGGCAGCGGACAACTGGGCCGGCCACTGATGCTGCACAACCGTCACCGCAACGTGGCCAGCCCGCCCTTCTTCACCAGCTCCATGCTGATCAGCGACTCCGTCGCCCACGAGGTCGACGCCACCCGCTGGCTGCTGGGCCACGAGATCACCGCCGTCACGGTGCTGCGGCCGACCCCGTCCTCCGGCGCCCCCGACGGACTGCGCGACCCGCAGTTCGTCGTCCTGGAGACCGACGGCGGCGCGCTCTCCGACGTCGAGATCTTCGTCAACTGCGGCTTCGGCTACCAGGTGCAGGCCGAGGCGGTCTGCGAACACGGCACCGCCCGCATCGGGGACGGCCACCACCTGGTCACCAACAGGGCGGGACGCTGGGGCGGCACCATCGCCCAGGACTGGACCGAACGCTTCGCCCAGGCCTACGACGACGAGGTCCAGGCGTGGGTCGACGCCACCCGCCGCGGCGAGGTCACCGGCCCCAGCACCTGGGACGGCTACGCCGCCGCGGCCGTCTGCGAGGCCGGCGTCCGCGCCCTGGAGGAGGGCGGCCGGGTGGCGGTCGGCCTCGCGGAGAGGCCGCCGCTCTACGCCTGAACCCGCCCGTGGGTCCGGCCCTTGCGTACGACTCGCCCGTGGGTCCGGCCGTCGCGTACGGCCGGTCCTACGCCAGGTCGTCGAGCCACAGCACGATGCCCGTCAGGCCGTTCAGCACCGCCGCCACCCCCGCCCGCACGGCGGCGGCGCAGCGGGCCTCGGTGAAGGACGCCGGGTCGTACGTGGACGACATGCCGAGCCCCTCGCCGCGGAACGACGCCCCGCTCCAGTCGGCGGCGGTCACGTTCTCCGTCGGCTCGGCCAGTTCCGCTCCCACCACCAGGAACCGCTGACCCAGATGGCTCGGGGTGACCGCCGCGAGCGGGTCCACCAGGTCGTTCCCCGCGCTGACCACGAGGTCCGGCCCCATGTCGATGGCCTTCTTGACAGCGGCGACATGACCGGTGGGGTCGTCGGCGGTGACCGTGCGCAGGTCGACGTCCTCCTCCTCGGCCCACTCCTCGACCGCGCTCACCAGCGACCGCGTCGGCCGGTCGTCCCCGGCGGTCAGCAGCACGACCCGGTACCCCTTCGGCGGGTGCACGTCGTCCCAGGAACCCGGCCGCGGTGTCACGGTCGCCTCCGGGGTGGGCGTGGCGGTGGGGTCGGTGAATCCCGGGCCGAGCGCGCCCACGGGCGTGGGGGCGGCGCGCGGACGTGACCAGTCGTCGGCCGAGGCGCATCCGGTGGCCAGTGCGGCGACCGCTGCCAGCACGGCGGCGGCCCGAAGCGGTGAACGCAAGACGATCGTCCCTCTGAACGGTGGCGGGTGCGGTGGTGCGCGGAAGCGCGCGCCCCCATCCTGCGCCGCCGCACGCCCTCACGGACCCCGTCGAGGGCCCGGGAACGGGTTGTTGTCCGACGTTTCGCCGCCGCGTCGGACGCCGTTCATCCGCTCCGCGCACGGTGCTCCGGAAACCTGAAGGAGCACCATGTCACAGCGGATCCGCCGCACTCTTCTCACCCTGTGCCTCGCCGTCGCCGCCCTCGCCGGGTTCGGCGGACAGGCGCAGGCGCACGGCTTCACCTCCACCGTGTACGCCGACGTCGTCGAGCACGACGGCCGGCCCCGCACCAGCCTGGAACTCGAGTACGACCTGCTCGTCGTCTCCGCCGCCGACGCGGAGGACGACGACGCCCTCTTCCAAGAGGGCACGGCCGCCTTCGAGAACGGCGACGACCGCAGCCGGGCCCGGGTGCTCGACGACCACGCCGAGGCCGTGACCGGCTACGTCACCCGGCACTTCTTCCTCGCCTCGGGCGGCCGGCCCTGCACCGCCCACCGGGCGGGCGACGTCACCATGACCCGGCGCGAGGGCGTCCCGTACGCCGTCCTCGTCCTCGACTGGGCCTGCGCGGACGGCGACGGACCGGTGCTGCGCAGCACGCTGTTCCCCGACCGGGAGCAGTACGTCAAGGACACGAAGACGATCGTCACCTACGCCGTCGACGGGCTCTCCGGCAGCGCCGCGCTCGACGCCGCCCACCCGTCCTTCTCCCTCGACCAGGCCTGGTACGAGCGGTTCGCCGAGTTCTTCCGCCTGGGCGCCGAGCACCTGCTGACCGGCATCGACCACATCCTGTTCCTGCTGGCCCTGATCGTGGGCTCGCGCACCCCGCGCGAGGTCGTGCTCGCCGCGACGAGCTTCACGCTGGCCCACTCGGTCACGTTCCTGCTCGCCGCGCTCGGCCTGGTGGACGTCCCCGCGGACGTCGTGGAACCCGTCATCGCCGCGTCGATCGCCGTCGTCGCGGGCTGGCACCTGTGGCGGCTCGCCCGCCGCGCCGACCGTCATGTACCGCTCGGACGAGGGCACTTCCGGCTCGATCGGGCCGGGTGGACCCGGCTGGCCGTCGTGTTCTGCTTCGGGCTGGTGCACGGGCTCGGGTTCGCGGGAGCGCTGGGCATCGACGCGGCGTGGTCCTGGACCCTGCTCTGGTCGCTGGCCGTGTTCAACCTCGGCATCGAGGCGGTGCAGCTCGCGCTCATCGGACTCACCTTCCCGGCGCTGGCGGTGCTGCGGCGCCGGGCACCCCGGGCGGGCCGCCTCGTCACCGGACTCGTCGCCGCCGGGGTCGCCGTCATGGGCCTGATCTGGTGCGTGCAGCGCGTCGCCGGGACCTGAACCCCCCTTGGCGGAACGTTCAGTCAACCCGGCCGGATCGTTCGCCTCCGGTTCACGCCCGGCAGACAACGTACACACCGCCAATCCGTGCACTCATGTACGCACAAGGAACGAAAGAACTCATGAGACCCAGCAGCAAGACCCAGACCGACGGCTCCGTACGGCGCCGTGTGGCCGGCGGTGCCGCCACGGCGGTCCTGGGACTGACCATGGCGCTCGGCAGCGGCGCGGCGGCCCCGGCCGTCGCGGCCGACAGCGCCGAACTGTCCGGCGTCGTCCTCGGCGTCGGCGCCGACGAGACCCAGCGGACCGTCACCTGGTACTCCACGACGGACACCGCGCAGCAGCTCCAGGTCGCCCCCACCGCAGCCGTCACCGACGGACGGTTCCCGGCCGACGCGGCCACCTTCGCCGCCACCGGCGGCGCCAACATCACCTCCAGCGGCGGCTACAACCGCCACGCCACCGTCACCGGCCTCAAGGAGAACGTCGAGTACTCCTACCGGGTCGGCTCCGAGGGCAACTGGTCGAAGACGTACACCTTCAAGACGCGTGACTTCGAGGGCGACTACGACTTCCTGTTCCTCGGCGACCCGCAGATCGGCTCCAGCGGCGACGCGCAGAAGGACGGCGCGGGCTGGGCCGACACCCTGAAGGTGGCCACCGAGGCCAACCCCGACGCCGAACTGCTCGTGTCCGGCGGCGACCACGTCGAGAGCGCCAACGACGAGAAGCAGTGGGCGTCGTTCCTCGGCCCCGACCAGCTCCGCCAGGTCCCGCTGGCCGCCACCATCGGCAACCACGACGTCGGCGGCAAGGCCTACGAGCAGCACCACTTCACGCCCAACACCGACCGGTCCGACGCGTACTACGACAAGGACGCGGCGACCCGCTCCGGCGGCGACTACTGGTTCGTCCACAAGGACGTGCTGTTCATCGACATCAACAGCAACGCCCAGAGCGACACCAAGGACGCCCAGCACGTCGACTACATCACCGACGTCATCAAGAAGCACGGCTCGGAAGCCAAGTGGAAGGTGCTGGTCTACCACCACTCCATCTACTCGCCCGCCAGCCACTCCTACGACCAGGGCAACAAGGACCGCCGCAAGGACTTCACCACGGCGTTCTCCGACCTGGGCATCGACATGGTGCTGCAGGGCCACGACCACAGCTACTCGCGCAGCTACGCCATCAAGAACGGCCAGAAGGCCGATCCGGCGGAGCAGCCGGGCCAGGCCGAGGTCTACCCGGGCCCGGGCGGCGTCATCTACGTGACCGCCAACTCGGCCTCCGGCTCGAAGTACTACGACATCAAGAAGCCTGACAACTCCGGCACGGGCGTCCAGGGCAACGGCCCCGACCCGCTCAACCCGGACAACTTCTGGTTCAACTCGGTCGAGAACCAGGAGCACGTGCGGTCGTACGTCCGGGTCAAGGTCAGGGCCGACAAGCTGGTCCTGGAGAACGTCCGCTCCGGCACCTGCGCCACCCCGAACCCGGCCGTCGACAACGGCAACGTTCCCTGCTCCAACCCGGACAAGCCGGTCGGCTCCGTCGTCGACAAGGTCACCGTCCACCCGTACAACGGCGACGGGCAGTCCCTCCAGGTGAACGTCCCGGACGCGGCGCCCGGCGAGTTCGGCTGGACCATCGACGGCTACAACGGCCTGGTCGACCTCGGTACGGCCAAGGAGCGGGACGGCGACCACTTCGAGGCCGCCGGCAAGATCAACCCGCTCCGGGTGACCGACAGCCGCCGCTCGCTCTCGCCCTGGTCGGTCTCGGCCAACGTGAGTGACTTCCAGGACGCCGGCAAGAAGTTCGCCGGCTCCTACCTCGGCTGGAAGCCGTACGTCCTCAACGGCGGCGCGGGCGCCAAGGCGGCCTCCGCCGTGGCCTCCGGCTACGACGACAAGGGTGCCGGTCTGTCCGTCTCGCGGGGGCTCGCCTCCGCCGAGCAGGGCCACCCGCGGGGCGAGGCCCGGCTGGGTGCCGACCTGGACCTGAAGATCCCGGACAGTGTCGCGAAGGGCTCCTACCGGGCGACCCTCACGATCACCGCGCTCAGCAGCTGATCCGTCCGACGGCGTGGGGGGGGCCCCCCCCGCGGGGGGCCCCCCCCCCCCCCCCCCCCGGCGGCCCCCCCCCCCCCCCGCGCGCCCGCCCCCCCCCCCCCCCCCCCCCCCCTCCCGGTCGGCGCCCCCACCCAGTTTGCGCCCCCGGCCACC
>NZ_JBITSH010000026.1:0-45106 GCF_044540535.1 Streptomyces sp. NPDC085937
CGGGGCCGGCGGGGGGCCGGTGTCAACCGCCGTGCTGGGGGGGGGGGGGGGGGGGGGGGGGGGGCCGGGGGGGGGGGGGGGGGGGGGCGGGGCGGGGGGGGGGCCCCCCCCCGCCCCCCCCCCCCGCCCCGGCCCCGTCCGCGCTCAGCGGTACAGCAGGTGATTACGCCGCTTCCGGCGGAACGCCGCCAGCTCCTGCTGCCAGCCGCCCACCACCTCGTCCGTGTCCGCGCCCGCGTCGATCATCGTGCGCACCTGGGTGGAGCCGGTGAGCTTGTCGATCCAGTTGTCCTCGCGCCAGGCGAAGCCGCTCCACGACCGCTTCGCCGTGATCAGCAGGCCGATGCCCGTACGCACCGGGTCGAACGCCTCCCGGTCGTGCACATGCAGCTGCACGCCTCCGACGGTCTTCCCCTGGAACTTGGAGAAGGTCGGCGCGAAGTACGCCTCACGGAAGCGCACGCCCGCCAGCCCCAGCTCGTTCGCCGCGGCCGCCCAGCGCCCGTCGACACCCTCCGCTCCCAGCAGCTCGAACGGCCGGGTGGTGCCGCGCCCCTCGGAGAGGTTCGTGCCCTCGAACAGGCAGGTGCCCGAGTACACCAGTGCCGTCTCCGGCGTCGGCATGTTCGGGCTCGGCGGCACCCACGGCATCCCGGACGCGTCGTAGAAGTCCGACCGCTTCCACCCCGACATCTTCACGGTCTCCAGGGCGACGGGCGCCGTCAGGAACTCCTCGTTGAACAGCAGCGCCAGCTCCGCCACGGTCATCCCGTGCGCCTGCGAGATCGGCTGCCGTCCGACGAAGGTGGCGAACTCCTTGTGCAGCACCGGACCCAGCGCCGCCCGCCCGGACACCGGGTTCGGCCGGTCCAGGACCACGAACGACAGGCCCGCGAGCTGCGCCGCCTCCATGCAGTCGAACAGCGTCCAGATGTACGTGTAGAAACGGGCGCCGGCGTCCTGGATGTCGAAGACGACCGTGTCCACGCCGGACGCCGTGAAGATGCCGGCGAGTTCCTGACCGCTCTTCAGGTAGGTGTCGTAGACGGGCAGCCCGGTCGCCGGGTCGTCGTACCGGCCCTCGGAGCCGCCCGCCTGCGCGGTGCCCCGGAAGCCGTGCTCGGGGCCGAAGACCGCGGCCAGGTCCACCCGGCCGTCGGCGTGCATGACGTCCACGATGTGCCGCACGTCGCGGGTGATGCCGGTGGGGTTGGTGACCACGCCGACGCGGCGTCCGTCCAGCAGCGCGTAACCGTCCGCCGCGAGCCGTTCGAACCCGGTGCGCAGTGTCCGGCCGCCGCCGTGTCCCGGCCCCGGCCCGGGAGCGGCGACCGCCGGAGCGGCGGAGGCCGCGACCGCGGCCGTGGTGGTGGCGAGCAGGCTCCGTCGGGACAGCCTCATGCGGTGACCTCCGTGATCGCGGTACATGTCATGCCCACGCACGCTAGCGTGCCGGACCGTCCCGGGGAACGCGTCGGACCCGCGCCACGCGGAAGGCCCCTTCCACCCGGCATACCGACCGGTTAGTCTGACGCCGACAACCGTTGGGGAGCCGCGTCGAAGGAGACCGATGGTGCAAGCCGTGCAGGGTGCGAAGGTGGTCGTCACGGGAGCCGGGGGCGGCATCGGGGCGGCGCTGGCCCGCCGTTTCGCCGCACAGGGGGCGCGGGTCGTGGTCAACGACCTGGACGCCGGCCGGGCCAAGTCCGTGGCCGGGGAGATCGGCGGTCTGGCGGTGGCGGGCGACGCCTCAGCGATCGTCGCGGAGGCCCGGGACGCGCTCGGCGGGACGATCGACGTCTGGTGCGCCAACGCCGGGGTCGGCCGTGACGGCGGGGAGCCGGGGGAGCCGCTGCGCGAGGAGGACTGGGCCCTGTCCTGGGACGTCAACGTGATGGCCCACGTCCGCGCGGCCCACGCGCTGCTCCCCGAGTGGCTGGAACGGGGCGGTGGGCGCTTCGTCTCCACCGTCTCCGCCGCCGGGCTGCTCACCATGATCGGCACCGCCCCGTACAGCGTCACCAAGCACGGCGCCTACGCCTTCGCCGAGTGGCTGTCGCTGACGTACCGGCACCGGGGGGTGAAGGTGCACGCGATCTGCCCGCAGGGCGTGCGCACCGACATGCTCGACGCGAGCGGCAGCGCCGGCGACCTGGTGCTCAAGCCGACCGCGATCGAGCCGGAGGACGTGGCCGACGCCCTGTTCGAGGGCATCGAGCAGGACCGTTTCCTGATCCTGCCGCACCCGGAGGTCGCCGACTACTACCGCGCCCGCGCCACCGACCCCGACCGCTGGCTCTCCGGAATGAACCGCGTCCAGCAGCAGTGGGAAGCCACCCGCTGACCCACTCCGCGACAGCCGCCCGCCCGCACCGGACGGGCTCCCGCCCGGACCCGCCAGCACCCGTCGCCGCGCCGGGGGAGAAACTGGGCGGGGAGGTGTGCCTCCGGAGGCGGATCCGTGAAGTGGGAAGATCCTCCGTCGGGGACGGCGTTTCCTGACGCACGACGACCGACAGCAACACGGAAAGGCGGGTGGCGGCAGTGCCCAGAACGACGGACGGTGACGGGACCCCCGTGCCGCAGCGGCTCCTGGCCGCCGCCACCCGGCTCTTCGCCGAGCAGGGCTACGACCGCACCTCGGTGCAGGAGATCGTCGAGGCGGCCGGCGTCACCAAGGGGGCGCTCTACCACTACTTCGGGTCAAAGGACGACCTGCTGCACGAGGTGTACGCGCGCGTGCTGCGCCTCCAGCAGGAGCGCCTGGACCGGTTCGCCGACGCCGACGACCCCATCGAGGAGCGGCTGCGCGGTGCCGCGGCCGACGTGGTCGTCACCACCATCGAGAACCTCGACGACGCGTCGATCTTCTTCCGCTCCATGCACCACCTCAGCCCGGAGAAGAACAAGCAGGTCCGCGCCGAGCGCCGCCGCTACCACGAGCGGTTCCGCGCGCTGATCGAGGAGGGCCAGCGCGAGGGCGTGTTCTCCACGGCGACCCCGGCCGACCTCGTGGTCGACTACCACTTCGGATCGGTGCACCACCTGTCCACCTGGTACCGCCCCGACGGCCCGCTCAGCCCCCAGGAGGTCGCCGACCACCTGGCCGACCTGCTGCTGCGCGCGCTGCGCGCCTGAGCCGCCCCGGCCCCGTCGTCCCCCGGCACCCCTTCGTCCCCCCCGGCACCCCTCCGTCCCCCCGGCACCCCGCCGGTGCCGGCCGCACCGGCGGGGCGCACCGTGCCTACAGGTACTTCTTGATCTCCCGGCGGGCCAGCGACCGCTGGTGCACCTCGTCCGGGCCGTCCGCGATCATCAGCGTGCGCGCGCCCGCGTACAGCTCGGCCAGCGGGAAGTCCTGGCTCACCCCGCCCGCGCCGTGGAGCTGGATCGCCCGGTCGAGGATGCCGACGACCGTGCGCGGCGTGGCGATCTTGATGGCCTGGATCTCGGTGTGGGCGCCCCGGTTGCCGACGGTGTCCATCATCCAGGCCGTCTTCAGCACCAGCAGTCGCAGCTGCTCGACCGCGACGCGCGCGTCCGCGATCCAGTTCTGCACCACGCCCTGCTGGGCGAGCGCCTTGCCGAAGGCGTCCCGGGACACCGCGCGCCGGCACATCAGCTCGATGGCCCGCTCCGCCATGCCGATCAGCCGCATGCAGTGGTGGATCCGGCCCGGACCGAGCCGCGCCTGGGCGATGGCGAAGCCGCCGCCCTCCTCACCGATCAGGTTCGACACCGGCACCCGCGCCTCGTCGAAGACCACCTCGGCGTGACCGCCGTGGTAGTGGTCCTCGTAGCCGAAGACCCGCATCGCCCGCTTCACGGTGACGCCCGGGGTGTCCCGCGGGACCAGGACCATGGACTGCTGGCGGCGGATGTCCGCCCCGTCCGGGTCGGTCTTGCCCATCACGATGAAGATCTTGCAGTCCGGGTGCATCGCCCCGGAGATGTACCACTTGCGCCCCGAGACGACGTACTCGTCGCCCTCCCGCCGGATGTGCGTGGTGATGTTGGTGGCGTCCGAGGAGGCCACGTCCGGCTCGGTCATCGCGAACGCCGAGCGGATCTCGCCCGAGAGCAGCGGCTCCAGCCACTGCTTCTTCTGCCGCTCGTCGCCGAACTGCGCCAGCACCTCCATGTTCCCGGTGTCGGGCGCCGCGCAGTTGGTCGCGGTCGGGGCGAGCTGCGGGGACCGGCCGGTGATCTCGGCGAGCGGGGCGTACTGCAGGTTGGTGAGTCCGGCGCCGTACTCGGCGTCGGGCAGGAACAGGTTCCACAGGCCCTGCCTGCGGGCCTCCGCCTTCAGCTCCTCCACCACCGGCGGGTTCTCCCACGGCGAGGACAGCCGCTCGCGCTGCTCGTGCGCGACCTGCTCGGCGGGGTACACGTGCTCGTCCATGAAGGCGAGGAGCCGGGCGCGCAGTTCCTCGGTGCGCGCGTCGAACGCGAAGTCCATGTCGGTTCAGCCTTCCTGAAGGGTGGTCAGACCGTGCTCGATGAAGACCGGGACCAGATCGCCGATGCGGTCGAAACCGGCCCCGACGGTCCGGCCGAGCGTGTACCGGTAGTGGATGCCCTCCAGGATCACCGCGAGCTTGAACCAGGCGAACGCGGTGTACCAGGACACCGCCGACACGTCCCGGCCGGACCGCACGGCGTAGCGCTCGATCAGTTCGGCGGGCGTGGGGTGGCCGGGGGCCTCGGCGGTCGTGGAGACGGGGGAGTCCGGCATGCCCAGCGGCATGCTGTACATCACCAGCAGCCCCAGGTCGGTCAGCGGGTCGCCCAGGGTGGACATCTCCCAGTCCAGGACGGCGCGGACCGACTCGTCGTCGCTGATCAGCGCGTTGTCGAGGCGGTAGTCGCCGTGCACCACGGTGGGCGCGGGGGAGACAGGCAGCTCACGGCCGAGCGCGGCGTGCAGCTCGTCGATGCCGGCCAGCTCCCGATTGCGGGAGGCGTCGAGCTGCTTGCCCCAGCGCCGCAGCTGCCGGTCCAGGAACCCCTCGGGACGGCCGAAGTCCGCGAGGCCGACCTCGGCGGGATCGACCGCGTGCAGCTCGACGAGCGTGTCCACCAGGTTCAGTACGGCCGTGCGGGTGCGCTCGGGGCCCAGCGGCGCCAGCTGGTCGGCGGTGCGGTAGGGGGTGCCCTCGACGTACTCCATGACGTAGAACGGCGCGCCCAGCACCTCCTCGTCCTCGCACAGCAGCACCGGACGCGGCACCGGCACCTTCGTCGGGTGCAGCGCGCTGATCACCCGGTGCTCACGCTTCATGTCGTGCGCGGTGGCCAGGACATGGCCGAGCGGCGGCCGCCGCACCACCCAGGTCGCCGCGCCGTCGGTGACCGTGTAGGTCAGGTTCGACCTGCCGCCCTCGATCAGCCGGCCGGCGAGCGGGCCGGCCAGCAGTCCGGGCCGTTCCCGTTCGAGCAGCTCGCGCAGCCGGTCGAGATCCAGTCCGGGCGGGTGATCGGGGCTCATCGTCGCTCCTGTGGGCAGGCGGACACGTACCCACCCATGATGCCGACCGGTCGGTATGCCGTCCAGACCGGGGGCCCAACGTGATCGGGCCCACGATAGGCGGATCACACGCCCGGCGTCGGCCCCCGCCGGGTCCCGTCGGTGACGCGAATGGCGTACATCGGGCCATTCGGCTTGCACGGCGTGGGCGGACCCCGGAGGGTCGACGCATGAAGGCGATCAGCTACGCACGGTACGGCGGCCCCGAGGTCCTCGAGTACGGCGACGTGGACGACCCCAAGGTCGGCCCCGACACGGTGCTCGTCAGGGTGCGGGCGGCGTCCGTCAACCCGGTCGACTGGAAGGCCCGCCAGGGGCACCTCGACGCGATCCTCCCGACCGTCTTCCCGGTCGTCCCCGGCTGGGACGTCGCGGGCGTGGTCGTCCGTCCCGGACCCGCCGTCCCGGAGTTCGCCGAGGGCGACGAGGTGATCGGCTACGTGCGCCAGGACGTCCTCTCGGGAGGCACCTTCGCCGAGTACGTCGCCGCCCCGGTGCGCACCCTCGCGCCCAAGCCGCGCGGCCTCAGCTTCGAGCAGGCGGCCGGCATCCCGCTCGCCGGGCTCACCGCGTACCAGGTGCTGCACCGCGTTCTCGGGGTGCGCCGGGGCGAGACCGTCCTGGTGCACGCCGCGGCCGGCGGGGTCGGATCCGTCGCCGTCCAGCTCGCCGCCCACGTCGGCGCCCGGGTCATCGGCACGGCGAGCGAGCGCAACCACGACTTCGTGCGCGGCCTCGGCGCCGAGCCGGTCAGCTACGGCGAGGGCCTGGCCGAGCGGGTCCGGGGGCTCGCCCCCGAGGGCGTGGACGCGGTGTTCGACACGGTCGGCGGGGATGCCCTGAAGACCTCCGCGAACCTCCTCGTGCCGGAAGGCCGCCTGGCGTCGATCATCGACCCCGGCGTGGTCGAGTACGGCGGCGACTACTGGTTCGTCCGGCCGGACCCGCAGGACCTGCGCAAGCTGTCGGAACTGGCGGACCAGGGGGTGCTGGTCATCCACGTCGAGGAGACCTTCCCCCTGGAGCGCGCCGCGGACGCCCACCGCCGCAGCGAGGAGGGGCACGTACGCGGCAAGATCGCGATCACGGTGCCCAAGTGACACCCTCTCTTCAGCCCGTCCGGCGTTCGAGGACGAGGCCCGAAGGGCCGAAAGGGGTCTGGGGCGCAGCCCCAGGGTCGGCAAGGGAAAGGGCGGCGGGGGCGAAAAACCCCTACCACAGCACCACCCCCACCCCACCCCCCACCGTCACCAGCACGCACACCACAATCCCCGCCGCATACGGAAACGAGAGCCGCTCAGGCTCCCCACCCCCCGCCAGTCCCCGAATCCGCCGATGGGCGACCACCAACACCCCCGCCCACCCCGCACAGCACACGGCCCCCGCAGCGAGCACACCCGCCGACGCCCCGCCCGCCAGCCCCGCCTTCGCCGCCAGCACCGCCACCACCGTGCTCGCCAGCGTCGTCCGCCGCCACGCCAGCCGCGTCCGCTCGGGCTGGAGCCCCGGATCGCGGTCCATCCGCCCCGCGCCCTCGGCCGCCCCGGGCGTCACTGCTCCCACCCCACCAGCACCACCACGACCATCACCACGGCGACCCCCGCCACCACCACCCCCAGCAGCGCCGGGAACCGCGACACCGGCAGGTCCTCCCCACGCCGCATCGCCCGCTCGCACCGCACCCAGTGGTTGACCGCCCGGAACGCGCACAGCGCACCGGCAGCCAGCAGAGCGAGGGCCAGCCCGACCCGCCAGCCCCAGCGCAGGTCGGGCAGGAACTGGTCCACCGCGAACCCGCCGCCGATCAGCGCGAGCGCCGTCCGCAGCCAGGCGAGGAACGTCCGCTCGTTCGCCAGCGAGAAGCGGTAGTCGGGCGTCTCCCCGTCCTCCCGCACCTCGGCGGGGGAGAACCACAACCGGACGTTCCGTGCGAAGTCGATCACGTCGGCGACCCTACCGGTCGCCTCCGGTCAGGCGGTCCCGTTGCCGTGTGCGCCCGCCTGGTACGCCCGCACACGATCAGCCGGTCCCGTGTCCGCGTGCGCCCGCCCGGTACGCCCGCAGCCGTTCGTACGCCGCCAGCCCGTCCGGCACCCACTCCCACTCGCCGAGCCGCCGTTCGACCTCCTCCTCCGGCAGGAAGTCGTACCAGGCCACCTCCTCGGCCTGCGGCCGCACCGGCAGGTCGCAGCGCACCTCGTACACCGCCGACCACCAGGTCCGGTCCGCGCCGTCGTCGTACAGGAAGGTGAAGAGGTGCGAGGGGCGCGGCAGGCCGCTCACGCCGAGTTCTTCCTCGGCCTCCCGCAGGGCCGCCTCGTCGTACTCCTCGCCCGCGCCGACGACCCCGCCGACGAACATGTCGTACAGCGAGGGGAAGACCAGCTTGTCCGGCGTGCGGCGGTGCACGAAGACCCGGCCCGCGCCGTCCCTGGCCAGGACGAAGACGCACCGGTGGCGCAGCCCTCGCGCGTACGCCTTCCCGCGCCGGACCTGCCCCACCACCCGGTCCCGCTCGTCGACGACGTCGATGACCTCGTCCGCACTCCGACCGCTCTCGCTCATTCCGCTCTCGCTCATCCCGCTCCCACTCGTGCGCTCTCACTCATACCGCCATCAAAGCAGCGCGCCCGCCTCCCGCCCCGCACGGCACCCGCGGTGCGCGCCCGCCTCCCGTCGCCACAAGTTGCCCGTTCGTGACCGCAGTTGACGCGTGTAACACCCTCTTCGCCCTTGACGTGATCCGTTGGCGGGCGGTTTGCTGTCCGTGATCAGCTCATGGCAGGCGGCAGCCGACCACTGCCACCGACCACCCGCCGTGAGCCGTATGACAAGAGAAGCGCGTGAGGAAGTTCCGCGGTGTCCCCACCCCCGCCTCCCCTCGGCCGTGCCCGCAAACGAGCGGCACAGGCCCATGACGAGGCCCTCGACGACGCCGAACTCGTCGCCGCGAGGGCCGCACTGGCACAGGGGCGGTGGCAGAGCACCCGCTCGCTGCTGGTCCGGACGGGGGACGACTGGGACCGCCGCGGGCACCGGATCACAGTGCTCGCCCGTGAGCCGTACTGCGCCCCGTGGGCGCGTGAGTGGCTGCTCGCCGAGCCCGACTCCGGGGACGCGACCGTGCTGCTCGCCCTGGCCCAGGTGCGGCGCGGGCTGCGCGGCAAGGAGAAGCCCGCCCGGGTCCGCGACGCCTGCCAGAAGGCCGCCGCGATGCTGCCGGACGATCCGACGCCCTGGCTCGGGTCACTGATGCTGGAGTGCTCGCTGGGCGCGGAGGGCGACGTGGTCCGCGTCTTCGAGCAGGTCCGCACCCGCTACGCGGACCACCACCACGCCCACCACCTGGTGGTCGGCTGGCTCGCGGAGCGCCGCGTGGAGGCGGGCCCGGACCCGCTGCACGAGGTGTACGACTTCGCCAACTGGGCCGCCGAACAGGCCCCCGCCGACTCGCCGCTCGCCATCCTGCCGGTCATCGCGCACGCCGAGCGCTACCGCACCCTGGCCGCCGCCGGACACGAGGCTTCCGACCCGGTCGCCTCCGGCCACTGGGTCGGACGCCGTGCCCGGCAGGTGATGAAGGCGGCCTTCGACTGGTGGCTGGAGTGGGAGCACGAGGACCACCCCCGCCGCCTGGTCGACCTGAACTTCCTCGCCCACGCCAAGGTCTGCGAGGGCCGGGGCGCCGAGGCCGCCGCGCTGTTCCACCGCATCGGCGAGCACGCCACCCCCGCCCCCTGGTCCTATCCCGACCGGGACGGTGTCACCGCCTTCCGTACCGCACGCGCCGCCGCCCTGGGCACGGCCTGACCCCCACCCCGACGCCCCCCGCACCCACCACCGACCAAGGACGGTCTCGAGATGACGACGGACAGTTCGAGCACCAACAGAGCCCCGGCCGAGGGGATCAGCACCTTCAAGGGGCAGGAGCGCGCCCTGCGGGCCGACCGCCTCGGCACGGGGGGCCTGCTGCTCTCCGTCCTGGCCGCGACCGCCCCCCTCATGGTGGTCGCAGGTGTCATGCCCACCACATTCGCGGTGATGGGGATCGTCGGCCAGCCGCTGCTCTTCGTGGTCCTGGGCGCCGTACTGGTGCTGTTCAGCCTCGGATACGCGGAGATGAGCCGGCACGTCCACAACGCCGGTGCCTTCTACGCCTACATCTCCCGCGGGCTCGGCGGCACCGCCGGCGCGGGCGCCGCCCTGGTCGCGCTGGTCGCCTACAACGCCCTCCAGGTCGGCATCTACGGCATCTTCGGCTTCGAGGTCTCCGGCCTCTTCGCCACCTACGCCGACCTCGAGGTCGCCTGGTGGATACCCTCCCTCGTCGCCGTGCTGGCCGTCGGCGCGCTGGGCTGGCTGAAGATCGACGTCAACGCGAAGGTACTCGGCGTCCTGCTGGTCATCGAGGTGATCCTGGTCGTCGTCTTCGACATCGCCGCCGTCGCCGACCCCGGCAAGGAGGGCCTGTCGCTGCACGCCTTCAACCCGGACACCCTCACCGGCGCCGGCGTCGGCACCGCCCTGTGCTTCTGCATCGCGGCCTTCCTCGGCTTCGAGCAGGCCCCGGTGTACGCCGAGGAGACCAGCAGGCCGCACGTACTGGTGCCGCGCGTGATGTTCCTCGCCGTCACCGGCGTCGCCGTCTTCTTCGCCGTCAGCAGCTGGGCGCTCACGGTCGCCACCGGCCCCTCCGCCATCGTCGGCACTTCTCAGGAGCAGAGCGCGGGCCTGCTGTTCTTCCTCACCGAGGACCGGCTCGGCGCCACCTTCACCGACGTCCTGCACATCCTGTTCGTGACCGGCATGTTCGCCGCCATGCTCAGCTTCCACAACGTCGTCGCCCGCTACGCCTTCGCCATGGGCCGCGAGGGCCTGCTGCCCGCCACCTTCGGCCGCACCACCGGCACCAGCGGCGCCCCCGGCACCGGCTCCCTGCTGCAGACCGGCATCGCGGCGATGCTGGTGCTGACCTTCGCGCTCACCGACGACAAGCCGACCGGCGACCCGACCGCGCCCGTCCTGCACCTGTTCACCTGGGGCGGCAACATCGGCGCGCTCGGCGTGATCGTGCTGATGGCCATCGCCTCGCTGTCCGTCGTCGTCTTCTTCGTGCGGCGCGGCGCCGCGAGCGCGCAGGCCTGGCGGCTGGTCACCTCGACCGTCGCCGGCCTCGCCCTGGTGGTGATCGCGGTCTACACGGTGAAGGACTTCGACGTGCTGGTCGGCACCGGCCCGGACTCCGCGCTGCGCTGGATCCTGCCGGGCGTCATCGGCCTCGCCCTCGTGATCGGGCTGGTCCAGGGTGCGATCCTGCGCGCCCGCGCCCCCGAGACACACGCCCGCATCGGCCTGGGCAACGAGGCCTTCCAGCTGGAGAAGGAGGCCGAGCGCACCCCGTAGGACACCCGCACCCGTCTTACGGAAGTCTGACGAGCACCCGCGTTCCCTGGCCCGGGCCGGGGCGCGGGTGCTCGAATGTCGGGGTGAACCCCGAACAGCCCCCGCCCGACCCGGACGCCCCCCGCACTCGGGCCGAGGCGGACGACCCGGACGCGCGCGGGAAGCCCGTCGGCCGCCGCGTCCTGCTCGGCACCCTCGGCCTCGGCGCGCTCGGCCTGGCCGCCGCGCCCACCCTCCAGCGCGGCCTGGAGTCCTTCCTCGCCGGCGCCTCCGAACGCGACCCCACCGGCCTGACCGGACTGCTCCCGAACGGCGGCGGCTTCCGCTACTACTCGGTCACCGCGTCCGTCCCCCGCAAGGACGAACGGACCTACCGCCTCACCGTCGACGGCCTCGTGGACCGCCCCGCCACCTACACCCTCGCCGACCTGAAGGCCCTGCCGCAGACCCGTACGGTCCGCGACGTGCAGTGTGTCACCGGCTGGCGGGTGCCGCACACACCGTTCGAAGGGGTGCCCCTGTCCCGGCTCCTCGACGCGGCCGGCGTGCGCCCCACCGCCCGCGCGGTGCGCTTCACCTGCTTCGACGGCGCCTACTCCGAGAGCCTCACCCTCGACCAGGCCCGCCGCTCCGACGTCCTGGTCGCCCTGCGCATGCGGGACGAGGACATCGGCCACGGCCACGGCGGCCCGGTACGCCTCTACGTGGCACCCATGTACTTCTACAAGTCCGCCAAGTGGCTCTCCGGCATCACCGTCACCGAGGACGTCGAACCGGGCTACTGGGAGGTGCGCGGCTACGACGTCGACGCCTGGGTCGGCCGCTCGAACGGACGCGACGATGCACCCACGAGCTGACGCCCCGCCCGCCGCCGCGACCGTACGGCGCTTCGGCCCCGCCCAGCGGCGGGCGCACCGCGCCACGGCCGTACTGATGGGCGTCTGCGTGGCCACCGCCGCCTGCCTCTACGTTCCCCAGCTCGCCCAGCTGGTGGGCCGTCGCGCCCTGGTCGTCACGCTCCACCAGTGGTCGGGCCTGCTGCTGCCCGTCCCCGCGCTCGCCGCCCTCGCCTCCCGCGCGTTCCGCGCCGACCTCGGCCGGCTCAACCGCTTCGGCCCGCACGACCGGGTCTGGCTGCGGGCCGCCCTGCGCCGCGACCGCCGCCCCGTCTCCCGCCCGGCCGGGAAGTTCAACGCCGGACAGAAGCTCTACGCGGCCTGGATCACGGGGGCCACCCTGGTGATGCTCGGCACCGGCCTGCTGATGTGGTTCACCCACCTCACCCCGCTGGTCTGGCGGACCGCCGCGACCTTCGTCCACGACTGGCTGGCGCTGACCGTCGGCATCGTCCTCGCCGGGCACGTCGGCATGGCCCTCGCCGACCCCGAGGCCCGCCGGGGCCTGCGCACCGGCTCGGTCGGCAGGGAATGGGCGGAGCGCGAACACCCCCTGTGGCGCCCCTGACGCGACGGAGGCCCGTCCGCCCTCCTCATGGAGGGCGGACGGGCCTCCTGAGCCCGGACCCGGCTAGATGATCAAGGACAGCAGGAGCACCAGCGCCCCCGCGACCACCGAGATGATCGTCTCCATCACCGACCAGGTCTTGATCGTCTGGCCGACGTTCAGCCCGAAGTACTCCTTCACCAGCCAGAAGCCGGCGTCGTTCACATGGCTGAAGAACAGCGAACCGGCGCCGATGGCGAGCACCAGCAGCGCGGTGTGCGCGGTCGACATGTCGGCCGCGAGCGGCGCGACCAGGCCGGCCGCCGACACGGTCGCCACGGTCGCCGAACCCGTCGCCAGCCGGATCGCCACCGCGATCAGCCACGCCAGCAGCAGCGCCGGGATCGACCAGTCCTCGGAGATGTCGAGGATCATCTGGCCCACGCCGGTGTCGATCAGCGTCTGCTTGAAGCCGCCGCCCGCACCGACGATCAGCAGGATGCCCGCGATCGGCGCCAGGCCCTTCTCCACCAGCGAGGAGATCCGCTCCCGGCTGAAGCCGGCGGGCCTGCCGAGCGTGAAGATGCCGACCAGCACGGCCGCGAGCAGTGCGATCAGCGGGGAGCCGATCACGTCGAAGACGCGCTGCACCTGGTGCTCGGGGTCGTCGATCACGATGTCGACCAGTGCCTTGGCGAGCATCAGCACGACCGGCAGCAGGATCGTGGCCAGCGTCGCGCCGAAACCGGGGCGCCGCTCCAGCTCCTCCGACGGCCGCTGCGGGACCATCCGCTCCGGGGCGGGGACGTCCACCCAGCGGGCGGCGTACTCGGAGAACAGCGGACCGGCGATCACCACCGTCGGGATCGCGACCAGCACGCCGAGCGCCAGCGTCACGCCCAGGTTGGCGTCGACCGCGTCGATGGCGACCAGCGGGCCGGGGTGCGGCGGAACCAGACCGTGCATCACGGACAGACCGGCCAGCGCGGGGATACCGATGCGCATCAGCGAGTAGTTGCCGCGCTTGGCGACCATCAGTACCACCGGGATCAGCAGCACCACGCCGACCTCGAAGAACAGCGGCAGGCCGATCACCGAGGCGATCAGCACCATCGCCCACGGCATGGAACGGCCGCTCGCCCTGGCGAGGATGGTGTCGACGATCTGGTCCGCGCCGCCGGAGTCGGCGAGCATCTTGCCGAGGATCGCGCCGAGGGCGATCAGCACGCCCACACCGGCGACGGTGGAGCCCAGTCCGGCGGTGAAGCTGGTGATCACCTTGTCCAGCGGCGCCCCGGCGAAGGCACCGAGGGCCAGTGACCCGATGGTCAGCGACAGGAAGGCGTGGAGCTTGAACTTGGTGATGAGCAGGACGATGACGGCTATGCCCGCCAGGACGGCGATGCCCAGCTGAGCGTGGCCGGCCGAGGTGATCGGCTCGGGTGCGTCCGCTGCCAGCATCTCGACGCTGAGTCTGGTCACGGTGGATCCCTAGGGTGTACGGGGGTTGGGGGGAGTGGCCGGCCCCGGGGGAAGGGGCCGGTGGGGGACCTACGGGGTGGGCTCCGGGAGCGCCGTCAGGGCGGTGGCCGCCCGTTCGGTGATCTCCTCGGGGCTGCCCGCCACGTCCACGGCGACCCCGGCCTCGTCCCGCCCCAGCGGCTGGAGCGTGGCGAACTGGGAGTCGAGCAGTGCCGTGGGCATGAAGTGCCCCTTGCGGTGCGACATCCGGTCCTCCACGAGCGCGCGGTCACCGGTGAGGTGCACGAAGACCACGCCCGGTGCGGCGGCCCGCAGCCGGTCACGGTACGACCGCTTCAGCGCCGAGCAGCTCACCACGCCGCCCAGACCCGCACGCTGCTGCGCCCAGTCGCCGATGGCGTCCAGCCAGGGCCACCGGTCGTCGTCGGTGAGCGGGGTGCCGGCCGACATCTTGGCGATGTTGCGCTGCGGGTGGAAGTCGTCGCCCTCGGCGTACGGGACGCCGAGGCGGGCCGCGAGCAGGGGACCGATGGTGGTCTTGCCCGTCCCGGCGACGCCCATGACCACGACGACGTGGGGGGTGTTCATCGCTGCCTCACTGTCTGCTGTCTTCGTCGACACCTGATGTCGACGGCAACTGAAACTCATAAGTACGACGACTTCAAGAGTCTGTGACGAATAAGTCTGACTTTTTAATCGTGTGATCCGCCCCGTACTCTGAGTGCATGAGCACCACGGGCCGGGGGCTGCACGGCCGCGTACTGGACACCCTCGGCCCCGAGATCACCGCCGGCGAATACCCGCCCGGCAGTGTCCTGCGCACCGACGAGCTCGCCCAGCGTTTCGACGTGTCGCGCTCCGTGATGCGCGAGGTGGTCCGCGTCCTGGAGTCCATGCACCTGGTGGAGTCGCGGCGCCGCGTCGGCGTGACCGTCCTGCCGGCCTGCGAGTGGAACGTGTACGACCCGCAGGTCATCCGCTGGCGCCTGGCCGGCGCCGACCGCCCCCGCCAGCTGCGCTCCCTCACCGTGCTGCGCTCCGCGATCGAACCGGTCGCGGCGGGCCTGGCCGCGCGCAACGCCACGGCCGAGCAGTGCGCCGAACTCACCGAGTGCGCCCTCGGAATGGTCGCCCACTCGCGCGGACACAAGCTGGAGGGCTACCTCCTCCACGACGTGGCGTTCCACCGCGTGATCCTGACCGCCTCCGGCAACGAGATGTTCGCCCGCCTCGGCGACGTCGTCGCGGAGGTGCTGGCCGGACGCACCCACCACGATGTCATGTTCGAGGACCCCGACCCGGCCGCCGTCACCCTGCACGTCCAGCTCGCCGAAGCGGTCCGCGCCCGCGACGCGGCCCGCGCGGAGGAACTCACCCGGGAGATCACCGAGGGCGCCCTCCAGGAACTGGACGTCCTGGCGCCGTAGCGCCGCCGGATCCGGCTACTCCGGGAAGTCGCCGTCGACGTACACCCAGGCGCCGTCGACGCGTTCGAAGCGGCTGCGTTCGTGCAGGGAGCCGCCCCGGTAGGAGGCGCGGAAGGTCACCGTGCCGGTGGTGTGGAAGGGGGAGCCGGCCTCCGTCGCCAGGATCTCCAGCCCGGTCCAGCGCGTCCCCGGGTCGAGGTCCAGCCGGGCGGGCCGCGTCCGCGGGTGCCAGGTCCGCAGCAGATACGCCCCGTCCTGCCGCACGAACGCGCAGTACCGCGACCGCATCAGCCGCTCGGCGGTGGGCGCGGCGGCGGTTCCGCCGTGGAAGCGGCCGCAGCACTCCTCGTAGGTCTCGGGGAGGCCGCAGGGGCAGGACGTGCGAGACGTCATGAGGCACCTTCCGTACAACGGCCGAGGGCCGCGACCTCGCGGTCGCGGCCCTCGTGTTCCAAGTGTCCGAGGGGGGACTTGAACCCCCACGCCCGATAAAGGGCACTAGCACCTCAAGCTAGCGCGTCTGCCATTCCGCCACCCGGACAAGGTGTCTGTCGCGCGGGTTTCCCCCCGCGGCGACGACGTAAACATTACCAGGTGTTCAGGGGTGGCCGATCACCCCCGCCCGCCGCGCCGCCGCGTGAACGGCGCGTGACGGGCCGGGCCGGGTCTTGGGGCGGGCCCGCGAGCGAGGGAGGATGAGGGGGACCCACCAGCGGGAACACCAGCAGCGGGAGGAAGCACGTGAGCCAGACGGACCCGGCCAAGGGCGTCACCGGTGAGGACGAGGTCGTGGACCTCTGCCGCGAGCTGATCCGGATCGACACCAGCAACTACGGCGACCACTCCGGCCCCGGCGAGCGCAAGGCGGCCGAGTACGTGGCCGAGAAGCTCGCCGAAGTGGGCCTGGAGCCGCAGATCTTCGAGTCCCACCCGGGACGCGCCTCCACGATCGCCCGGATCGAGGGCGAGGACCCCTCGCGGCCCGCCCTGCTCATCCACGGCCACACCGACGTCGTCCCCGCCAACGCCGACGACTGGACCCACCACCCCTTCTCCGGCGAGATCGCCGACGGATGCGTGTGGGGACGCGGGGCCGTCGACATGAAGGACATGGACGCGATGACCCTCGCGGTCGTCCGTGAGCGCATGCGCAGCGGCCGCAAGCCCCCGCGCGACGTCGTCCTCGCCTTCCTCGCCGACGAGGAGGCCGGCGGCACCTACGGCGCCAAGCACCTGGTGCACAAGCACCCCGAGCTGTTCGACGGCGTCAGCGAGGCGATCGGCGAGGTCGGCGGCTTCTCCTTCACCGTCAACGAGAAGCTGCGCCTCTACCTCGTGGAGACCGCCGAGAAGGGCATGCACTGGATGCGGCTCACCGTCGACGGCACGGCCGGCCACGGCTCGATGACCAACGACGACAACGCCATCACCGAACTGTGCGAGGCCGTGGCCCGGCTCGGCCGCCACAAGTGGCCGGTCAGGGTCACCAAGACCGTCCGCGCCTTCCTGGACGAGCTCTCCGACGCGCTCGGCACCGAGCTCGACCCGGAGAACATGGACGAGACCCTGGCCAAGCTGGGCGGCATCGCCCGCATGATCGGCACCACCCTGCGCAACTCGGCGGCGCCCACCCAGCTCGGCGCCGGCTACAAGGTCAACGTCATCCCCGGCCAGGCCACCGCGCACGTCGACGGCCGCTTCCTGCCCGGCTACGAGGAGGAGTTCCTCGCCGACCTCGACCGCATCCTCGGCCCGCGCGTGCGGCGCGAGGACGTGCACTCCGACAAGGCGCTGGAGACCGACTTCGACGGCCGGCTGGTCGACGCCATGCAGACCGCGCTCAGCGCCGAGGACCCGATCGCGCGCGCCGTGCCCTACATGCTCTCCGGCGGCACCGACGCCAAGTCCTTCGACGACCTGGGCATCCGCTGCTTCGGCTTCGCGCCGCTGAAGCTGCCCCCGGAGCTGGACTTCGCGGGCATGTTCCACGGTGTCGACGAGCGGGTGCCGGTGGACGGCCTCAAGTTCGGCGTCCGTGTGCTCGACCGATTCCTGGACGCGTCCTGAGGTGTGTTCCGGCGAGCGCCGGTGATCTCAGGAATCGGGCAGACGTACGGAGTTGACCGGGAAGAGTGAATGCGACCATAAGCTCGTAGCCTCATTACTTCCTCCTCGTTACCCGTGATGTGATCCGCGACTTTGGATCACATTGCCAACTAGGAGGAATACATGCTGAAGAAGGTCGTCGCCGTCGCGGCCGCCACCGGTGGTCTGGTTCTCGCGGGCGCGGGCATGGCCGCTGCCGACTCGGGTGCCCAGGGTGCCGCCGTGCACTCCCCGGGCGTCCTGTCCGGCAACGTCGTGCAGGTGCCGGTTCACGTTCCCGTGAACGTCTGCGGCAACACGATCTCCGTGATCGGGCTGCTGAACCCCGCCTTCGGCAACACCTGCGTCAACGCGTGATGTCGTGTCTCGCCCTCTAGGGAACACCCGCTGAGGGTTCGAGCCCGTCGGCCCCGGAGCGCGCGCCATGCGCTCCGGGGCCGACCGGTTCCCCCCATACGTCGAGAATCCGGGACGCGGCGGACGCCGCCTCCCGGCAGCAGGTCCGAGGACAGGGAATTCATCACATGCGACAGGTCACCCGCAAGGGCTTGATGACCATGGCCGCCGCCACCGGTGTGCTCGCCGCCGCGGGCGGGGCCGCCGCCCACGCCGACTCCGGGGCGACGGGCGGGGCCAACGGCTCGCCGGGCGTGCTCTCCGGCAACGTGGTGCAGGCCCCGGTGCACGTGCCGGTGAACGTCTGCGGCAACACGGTCAATGTCGTCGGGATCCTCAACCCGGCGGTGGGCAACGCCTGCGCCAACAAGGGCGGCTCCGGCGGCCACGGCGGCTCGCACGCCCACGGCAAGGCGAAGGGTTCGCCCGGCGTGGCCTCCGGCAACGTCGTGCAGGTTCCGGTGCACGTGCCGGTGAACGTCTGCGGCAACAGCGTCGACGTCATCGGCGTGGGCAACGGCACGGGCGACAACGGCTGCGCCAACACGGGGCACGGCGGCGGGGAGCCGGGGGAGCCGGGTAACCCCGGTGAACCGGGAGAGCCCGGTGAGCCTGGTAACCCTGGTGAGCCGGGCAACCCGGGGGAGCCCGGCAACCCGGGGGAGCCGGGTAACCCCGGTGAGCCGGGGGAGCCCGGTGAGCCCGGCAACCCGGGGGAACCCGGTAACCCCGGTGAGCCCGGTAACCCGGGTGAGCCCGGGACCCCCGGCACCCCGGGCGGCCCCTCGTCCGGCAACCAGCCGGGCGCCCAGTCCGGCCCGCAGGGCGACGCGGAACTCGCCCAGACCGGCAGCGAGCTGCCGATGGGCCTTGTGCTGCCCGTCGGCGCGGGTGCGCTGCTCGCCGGCGCGGTCCTCTACCGCAAGGCGCGCGCCGCGGCGTGATCTCGGACACACGGAGCGGACCCCGCGACAGAACGCGGGGTCCGCTCCACCTGTTGACTCCGGTCGGGCGCGCTCAGCTCACCAGGTGGCGCGCACCTGGCGGATGATCCGCCGTCGCAGCCGCACCCTGCGGCTGCCGTCACGCATCAGCGTCAGGCGGTACAACTCCCAGTGACCGTACTCGGCATGGTCCGTCAGCAGACGCGCCGTCTCCTTGCGGGACACCCCGCGCGGCACGTACACGTCGGCGAATTCGTATTCCGGCATCGCATCTATTGTGCGGGCCGGCCCCCGGTACGGATAGCGTCTGCACTATGTCTGATGCTGCGCAGCCCACCGCTGCCGAGGTACGTGCCGCCGCCGAGGCGGTGAAGACCGCGATCGACCGCCACCTGGCCGCGGTCGAGAGCCGGTCGGGGGACGACGACCCGGCCGTCTACGAGGCCTTCAACCAGCTGGCCGCGGCCGCGGAGACGTACGACGAACTGCTCTACGACCGCTACGACGAGGTCACCCCCTTCGAGATCCCGAGCGCGGAGGAGGCCCTTCCGCCGTACGCCGGGCCCGAGGAACCGAACGCCGTGAGCGTGCTGATCCGCCGCGACTACGCCGTCGCCGAACCGCAGCGGCTGCTGGCGCACGCCCAGCGGATCGAGGAGGCGGACGACGAGAGTCCGGAGGCCTCCGGCACGGTCCACGGGGCGCTCGGCCTGCTGTTCGGCGAGTACGAACCGGACGAGATCGCCTCCCGGCACAAGGAGTTCGGCCTGGAGGAGGGCGACTCCACGCTCTGGGTCACGGCATCGGACGAGATCCCGGACCCGGGGGAGTGGCTCGAGGCGCCCTTCGAGCAGGTGGACCCGGAGACGGTGGTGTGCCGCTTCGACGTCAGTGCGGTCTTCGACGACGACGATGACGGCGAGGACGAGAGCGACGACGACATCGAGGCGGTCCTGGCCCCGGACGAGGAGCTGGAACCACTCGACGCGGACCGCTGACCCCTGCCGGTACAGCGTCAACGGCGGCGGCACCCCGGTGCCGCCGCCGTCCTGCATCCCCGGCCGCCGCGGACCCACGCCGGCCGCCTGCGCCGTCCCGGTGCGTCGCCCACCGCTGACCGCCAGTGATTTGCCGCGCCGACCACCGACCACCCACCGCCCGGCCGTCGACCGCCCGGCCGTCGACCGCCCGGCCCCTCGGCCGTCGACCGCCGGCAGTCTGCCTGGCGGACATCCGGCCCCCGGCCGGCGCGGGCCGCGACGGGCGTCCGCGCCGTCGAGGTGTGTTGCCCGGCCGCCGGCCGCCGGTCGGCAACGGCTCGCTCAGGCGGGCGGCGTCGGCAGTTGGGGGGCCAGCAGCACCGGCAGCCGGGTCGTCCGCGGCTTCGCCGTGACTTCGGCCACGGCGCGGGGCAGGGCCTGGTCGACGCCGTGGACCACCGACAGGTGGCGGTCGGCGCGGCTGAACGCCGTGTAGATCCAAGGGCGGCTCAGCGCGGGCACCGCGTCGCCGGGCAGCACCACGACGGCCGCCGGCCAGCGGGAACCCACCGCCTGGTGCGCGGTCAGCGCCCAGCCGTGCCGCACCGACTGCTCCACGTGTTCCTTCGGCACCACGATCCGTTCGCCCGCGCAGTCCAGGCGCAGGCCCTCGCCGTCCGCCCCGACCACGCGGCCCGGCAGCGTGCGCCCCGGAGCGGGGGAGTACACCACCCGGTCGCCGGGGTCGAAGCCGCCGAAGCGGCCCGGTCCCGGGTTCAGCCGCTCCTTCAGTGCCGCGTTCAGCACACGGGTCCCGACCGCGCCGCCGTGCCCCGGCGTGATGACCTGCGTCTCCTCCGCGGGAACCCCGATGGCCCGCGGCACCGAGTCCACCACCAGCTGCACGGTCCGGTGCACCGCCTCGCCCGCGTCCCGCACGGGCACGATGACGACCTCCTTGCCGGGCGCCTCCACCTGGAGCAGCTCACCGACACCGATCCCCGAGACCAGCTCGCCGAGCGGCCCCGGGTCCGGCCGCCGGGAGGCGATCTGCGGACAGGCCCGCACCGCCAGCAGGTCCGCGAACACCCGCCCGGGACCCACCGACCACAGCACCCCGGGGTCACCGGACAGCACGAGGCGCGCCCCGTCCGGCAGCGACTCCGTGAGCAGCGCGCCCGTCTCCACGTCCAGCTGCGGCGCGTCCAGCACCACCAGCAGATCCAGGGCCAGCGCGCCCTCCGGGTCCCGCCCGGGTCCCTCGGCACCGGACAGCAGCCCGGCGACCGTGGCGACGCCGGGGCCGTCCACCCGGTCGGCGAACCGGGTCCGCCCGACCGGGCCGTGCGTGGCGGCCCAGGCGCGCAGCCCCATGGCGTGCGCCGCGTCCAGGAGGGCGGCCGGCTCGGCCAGGGCGGCCTCCCCACCGGTGTGCAGCACCAGTCCGTGCCCCGCGACCGCGCGGATCAGCTCGCCGGCGGAACCCTCCGCCGTGGCGGCCGCGTGCTCCCAGTCCTCGCCCGCCCCGTCCTGCTTGGGCACCGAGTTGATCAGCCGGGCCAGGCCGTCGGTGAGGCTCTCCTCGGCCAGTGCGCAGCGCTCCAGGCCCACCAGCACCTGGACCGGCTGCTCCTCGCCCTCCGCGGCCCCGTCCTCGCCCCCGTCCTCCCCGGCGGCGTCACCCAGGCCGTCCTGGAAGACCAGGACGTCGCCCTCGGCGATGGCGTCGCGCACCGCGTCCTCGGGAGCGGGCACCCCCTGCCGGCCGAGTGCCTCGGTGAGCGCGGCCATCTCCAGCACCGTGTGCCCGGCGGGCGCGGCCTGCTCCAGCAGCCAGACGGTGACGGCCCGCCCCCGCCGCCCGTCGGCGGGCCCGGCCTCCCCGCCGAGCAGCGCCCGCGCGAACCCGTCCGCCTGCTCCGGCCGCACCCCCGGCACCCGCAGCAGCTGCCAGGGATCGTCCCGCAGCACGCGCGCGGCACCCTCCCCGAGCACGGAAGCGGCCGGGGCGGCGAGAGCGGCGGGCGCACCGCCCCGGGCCAGCACCTCCCGGACCTCCCCGACGGTGCCCTCGGCGGGGGTCGCGGGCCCCTGGCTCACCACCGGGGCCCGCCGCTGCGGCTCGGGCGCGGGACGCCGGGGCGCCGGGGCGGCCTCCTCGAACACGGTGGCGGGCGGCTTCTCGCCGCTCTCCACGGCCCGTACGGCGGCGAGCAGGTCCGCGGCCGTGCCGCTCAGCGCGGTCCCGGCGGCGATCGGGCCTTGACGCTCCGCCTTCCGCCGCTCGATCCGCTCCCGCTCCAGGCGCTGCGCGGCCAGCTCGGCCTCGGCCTCGGACACCTGCGCGCCCTCGGCGGGCGCGTCGTCCGCCGCGCTCTTCGGCTCCTCCGGGGTCTCGGGCGTGCTCACAGCGTGCTCCAGTCGTGATCGGGATAGCGGTGCACGGGAGCCGACACGTCGTCGAGCGCCCGGCAGATCTCGTCAGGAAGACTAAGCGCCTCCACTGACAACGCCGCCGACAGCTGCTGTGCCGTGCGGGCGCCCACGACGGGCGCGGTCACCCCGGGCCGGTCGCGGACCCAGGCGAGCGCCACCTGCAGCGCGGTCACGGCGAGCCCGTCGGCCGCGGTCGTCACGGCGTCCACGATCCGGCTCGCCGTGTCGTCCAGGTAGGGGGCGACGAACGGCGCGAGGTGCTCCGAGGCGCCGCGCGAGTCCGCCGGGGTGGCGTCGTTGCGGTACTTGCCGGTGAGCACGCCCCGCCCGAGCGGGGAGGACGGCAGCATGCCGATGCCCAGGTCGATCGCGGCGGGCAGCACCTCACGCTCCACCCCGCGCTGCAGCAGGGAGTACTCCATCTGGGTGCTCGCCAGGCGGGTGCGCGCGCCGGGCGCGGCCAGCTGCCAGGTCGCCGCCTTGGCGAGCTGCCAGCCGCAGTAGTTGGAGACGCCCGCGTAGCGTGCCCGGCCGCTGGAGACGGCGATGTCCAGCGCCTGGAGCGTCTCCTCCAGCGGGGTGGCGGGGTCGTAGGCGTGGACGTGCCACACGTCGACGTAGTCGGTGCCGAGGCGGGCCAGGGAGGCGTCCAGGGCGGACAGCAGATGCCCGCGTGAGCCGTCGAACCGGCGGTCGGGGTCGGGCACGCTGCCGGCCTTGGTGGAGATCACCAGGTCCCGGCGCGGCACCAGCCCGTCCATCAGCCGTCCGAGCAGGTATTCGGCGTCCCCGTCGCCGTACACGTCGGCCGTGTCGACGAGCGTCCCGCCGGCGTCCCAGAACGTCTTCAAGAGCTCTGCCGCGTCGTGCTCGTCGGTGTCACGGCCCCAGGTGAGGGTCCCGAGCCCGATCCGGGACACACGCAGGCCGGTACGGCCGAGATGCCTCTGCTCCATGAACGCCGAGATTACTGGCCAGAGCGTTGCGTGTGGGGGCCTGTGGACAACCGTTTTCCGGGCGCCGCGCGACGGCTGCGGCCATCGGCCGGCACCGCGCCACCGGCCCCGCGGGCACCCCACCCGCGACCACCGGAGGTATAAGGTCGGCGCACACATCACGTTACTGATCGGTAAGGGGAGACGGCCATGCAGCTAGGGATCAACCTCGGCTACTGGGGCGCCGGAATGGACGCGGACAACCTCGCCGTGGCCCAGGAGGCCGACCGGCTCGGCTACGCGGTCTGCTGGGCCGCCGAGGCCTACGGCTCCGACGCCGCCACCGTCCTCGCCTTTGTCGCCGCCCGCACCGAGCGCATCGACGTCGGCTCCGCCATCTTCCAGATCCCGGCCCGCCAGCCGGCCATGACCGCGATGACCGCGGCCACCCTGGACTCCCTCTCCGGCGGCCGCTTCCGCCTCGGCCTGGGCGTCTCCGGCCCGCAGGTCTCCGAAGGCTGGTACGGCGTGAAGTTCGACAAGCCGCTCGCCCGCACCCGCGAGTACGTCGAGATCATCCGCAGGGCGATGACCCGTGAGCGCCTCTCCTTCGACGGTGAGCACTGGACCCTGCCCCTCCCCGGCGGCCCGGGCAAGCCCCTGAAGCTCACCGTGCACCCGCAGCGCGAGCACATCCCGCTGTACATCGCCGCGATCGGCCCGAAGAACCTGGAGCAGACCGGCGAGATCGCCGACGGCGCCCTGCTGATCTTCCCGTCCGCCGAGCACCTGGAGGACACCGCCGTCCGCCACCTGCGCGCGGGCCGGGAGAAGGCCGGCAAGACCCTCGACGGCTTCGACATCTGCCCCACGCTCCCGCTCGCCGTGGGTGACGACAAGGACCTCGCCACGCTCGCCGACACCTTCCGCCCCTACACGGCGCTGTACGTCGGCGGCATGGGCAGCCGCAAGCAGAACTTCTACAACCAGCTCGCCCGGCGCATGGGCTACGAGCAGGAGGCCGCCGAGATCCAGGACAAGTACCTGTCCGGCGACAAGCAGGGCGCTGCCGCCGCCGTCCCGCACGACCTGATCGACGGCACCACCCTGCTCGGTTCGGTCGACCGCATCGCCGACCGCATGAAGGCCTACGCCGCCGCCGGGGTCACCACCCTCACCCTCGCCCCGGCCGGCTTCACCCTCGACGAGCGGCTCTCCTCGCTGCGCGCCGGCGTCGAGGCGCTGGAGCGCGCGGGCCTCGCCTGACCCGACCGTACGGCCGCCGCCGCGTCCCGCGCGGCGGCGGCCTGGGTTCCGCGGCCGTGGTGGGGGCTCGGGGGTCGACCCCGCCACGGCCGTCATCCACCTCAACGCCCGCCGGCCCCCCGGGGTTACGCGCCCCCGCACCTCCGCGTACCACCCCCGCGCCCCGCACTGCGCCCCCGCACCGCGTCCCGTCCGCCCGCGCGTACGCGTCCGCGCACCCCTCCCGCGCTTCGGTTCACCCCTTCTCTCCCCGCACGTACTCCAATTGGCGGAGTTGTCCGCCGCACCTGTTGCCGCACCCCCACCGGCGCACTTGACTCCAACTTTGCGGAACTGTGGACGTGCGGACCGCGGACCTGCGGACGCCGCGGAGAGGTGGCCTCATGCTGTCGGCGAAAAGCCTGTTCCAGGAGATCCTCGACAACGACGAGTCGTTCGCGTTGTTCTGTTCGATCGCCGCGAGCGGCGAATCCCAGGGCGGCTGGGAGAACGCCCGCATCGCCGCGCTCGTGCCCGAGACCCAGCGTGATCTGGCCCCCAAGATCACCCGGCACGGCGCCGACGAGGACAAGCACGGCCGGATCTTCAACGCCCTGCTCAAGAAGCGCGGCCTGGAACCCGTCCCGGTCCCGCCGGAGACCGACTACACGATGCTGCTGGAGCGCAACGGCATCGGCCTGGCGCACGACCAGCTCAAGCGTGACGAGCCGCTCACCGTGCAGGACATCGTCACCTACCTCGCCCACAGCCGGGTCACCGAGCAGCGCGCCTCCGAGCAGATGGAACTGCTCCGCAAGCACTTCGCCGACCATCCCGACCTCGGCCGCGCGGTGCGGATGATCTCCAACGACGAGGACAACCACCTGGCCTACTGCCACGAGGAACTGCTGCGCTTCGCCTACGCGGGACACGGCCGTGCCATCCAGCGCACCCTGCGTGAGTGCGCGCTCGCCGAGATCCGCGTCTACCGCGACGTCAGCCTCGCGGTGATGGCGCACATGGGCCGCGTCCTGGGCTGGTCCCGGCCGAAGGCGGCGCTCCTCGCCCTCGGTATCCACGCCGTGTATCTCTACGAACGCCTGGGCGGCTGGCGCCGCATGGTCTCGCTGCGCATGCCCGAGCGGCGCGACGCGCTGGGCGGCCCGGCGACCCCGGAACCGGAAGCGGCCTGACCGGCCCTACAGCCACCCCCGGCGTTTGAAGGTGCGGAACAGCAGCACCTCCAGGGCGGCCATCGCCGCGATGACCACGGGATACGACCACCTCCAGTGCAGCTCGGGCATGTGCTCGAAGTTCATCCCGTAGATCCCCGCGATCATCGTGGGGACCACGGCCATGGCCGCCCACGCGGAGATCTTCCGCATGTCGTCGTTCTGCTGCACACCCACCTGCGCCAGGTGCGCCGACAGGACGTCCGAGACCAGCCGGTCCAGGCCCTCCACCGACTCGTTCACCCGCGTGAGGTGGTCGTGCACGTCACGGAAGTACGGCCGCGCCCCGTCCTCCACGAACGGCACCCGCGCCCCGGTCGTGCCGGCCCCCGCGAGCCGGGCCATGGGCGCCGTGAGCGGCACGGTGGCCCGGCGGAACTCCAGGATCTGCCGCTTGAAGCCGTAGATCCGGGACGCGGTCTTGCGCGAACCGCCCGCGTCGGGGGTGAAGACCTCCGTCTCCAGCTCCTCCAGGTCGGTCTGCAGCTCGGTCGCCACCTCCAGGTAGTGGTCGACCACGGCGTCGGCGACCGCGTACAGCACCGCCGTCGCACCCTCGCCCAGCAGGTCCGGCTCCCGCTCCAGGCGGTCCCGCACCGCGTCCAGAGGGGCACCCTCCCCGTGCCGTACGCTCACCGCGAACGAGTCGCCCAGGAAGATCATGATTTCGCCGGAGGAGACGGTGTCGCTGTCCGGTTCGTACACCACCGGCTTGAGGACCACGAACACCGAGTCGTCGTAGACCTCCAGCTTGGGCCGCTGATGCGCCTTGAGGGCGTCCTCCACCGCCAGCGGATGCAGCCCGAACTCCCGTGCGACCAGGTCGAACTCCTCCGCCGTCGGCTCGTGCAGCCCGATCCAGACGAAACCCCCCGCCGACCGTGCCTCGTCCAGCGCGTCGGAGAAGTCCTTGGGGCCCTCCGACCGGTGCCCCTCCCGGTAGACGCCACAGTCGACGATCACGAAACGTGTCCTCCCTTCCCGGCAGGTCCCCTGCCGTCCCGTCCTGTTCCCATGCCCGGCGGCCGCCCGGTTCCCCTCCCGCGCCGGATCCCGCGCGCGCCGGTGCGCCTACCCTGGGCCGCATGCCCACGTTGCTCCTGGTCCGGCACGGACGATCCACCGCCAACACCGAAGGACTGCTCGCCGGCTGGACGCCCGGCGTCCACCTCGACGACCGCGGCACCGCGCAGGCAGCCGCACTGCCCGGAAGGCTCGCTCCCGTGCCCCTGGCCGAGGTCGTCACCAGCCCGCTCGACCGGTGCCGGGAGACCGTCGGACCGCTGCTCGAGGCCCGTCCCGGCCTCACCCACCACACCGACGACCGCATCGGCGAGTGCCACTACGGCGACTGGACGGGCCGCAAACTCGCCGAACTCAAGGACGAGCCGCTGATGGACGTGGTGCAGGCGCACCCGTCGGCCGCCGCCTTCCCCGGCGGGGAGTCCATGCGCGCGATGCAGACGCGCGCCGCCGAGGCGGTGCGCGAGTGGAACGCGCGCGTGGAGCGCGACCACGGCGCCGACGCCGTGTATCTGATGTGCTCGCACGGCGACATCATCAAGTCTCTGGTGGCGGACGCCCTCGGACTTCATCTCGACCTCTTCCAGCGGATCTCCGTCGAACCGTGTTCCATCACCGCGATCCGTTACACCCGGCTGCGGCCGTTTCTCCTGCGCCTCGGTGACACCGGCGACTTCGCTTCCCTGGCGCCGCGCGAGGAGCCGCCGGCCGGCGACGCCACCGTGGGGGGCGACGCGGGCGCACCGTGATCGTTCCCCGCAGTAGGGTGAAGCGACCGCAGAGTTGCGTTCCGATCCACCCCTCGCCCGTTCCCCGACTCTCAATGGAGACAGGACGTGTCCCGTCAGGTGTTCCTCTACGACCAACCGGAACGTTTCGTGGCCGGCACGGTCGGACTGCCAGGGCGCCGTACGTTCTTCCTCCAGGCCACCGCCGGCTCCCGGGTGACCAGCGTGGCCCTGGAGAAGACACAGGTCGCGGCGCTCGCCGAGCGGATGGACGAACTGCTCGACGAGGTCGTACGGCGCAGCGGCGGCAGCGCGTCGGTGCCCGCCATGGCACCGACCGAGATCACCGACACCGCCCCGCTGGACACCCCCGTCGAGGAGGAGTTCCGCGTCGGCACCATGGCGCTCGCCTGGGACGGCGAGGAGCAGCGGATGATCGTGGAGGCGCAGGCCCTCGTCGAACTGGACGCCGAATCCGAGGAGGACCTCGCCGAGGCGGAGGAGCGGCTGCTCCAGGACGAGGAGAACGGCCCCCCGATGCTCCGCGTCCGCCTCACGGGGGCGCAGGCGCGGGCGTTCGCCAAGCGTGCCCTGGACGTCGTCAACGCGGGCCGCCCGCCGTGCCCGCTGTGCAGTCTCCCGCTCGACCCGGAAGGACACGTATGTCCGCGCCAGAACGGATACCGCCGCGGAGCGTGACCGCCACCGACCCGGCCGCGGCCGAACTGCTCGCCCGCGGCGAGCTGACCGTGCGCGGACGCATCCGTGAGGCGTCGAACGCCGCGCTGTACTGCACCGTCACCGACGGGGACCGCGAGGCCGCCTGCATCTACAAGCCGGTCGCGGGGGAGCGGCCGCTGTGGGACTTCCCCGACGGCACCCTCGCCGGGCGCGAGGTCGCCGCGTACGAGGTCTCCCGGGCGACCGGCTGGGACCTGGTGCCGCCCACCGTGCTGCGCGACGGCCCGTACGGCGAGGGCATGTGCCAGTTGTGGATCGAGACCGCGCCGGGCGACGAGCTGCTCGCCCTGGTCGACGGCGAGGAACCGGGACCGGGCTGGAAGGCGGTCGGCTTCGCCGAGGTCGGCGAGGGCCGCACCGCGCTGCTCGTGCACGCCGACGACGACCGGCTGCGCCGTCTCTCCGTGCTCGACGCGGTGATCAACAACGCCGACCGCAAGGGCGGGCACCTGCTGCCCACGGCGGAGGGCCCGCTGTACGGCATCGACCACGGTGTCACCTTCAACGCCGAGAACAAGCTGCGCACGCTGCTGTGGGGCTGGGCGGGGGAGCCGCTGACGGAGGAGGCCCTGGACGTCCTCAAGGCCCTGCGGGCGGCCCTCGCCACCTCCGGCCCCCTCACCACCGTCCTGGCCCCGCTGATCACCCCCGCGGAGATCGAGGCGACCCGCGCCCGCGTGGAGACCCTGCTCACCACCGGGACCCATCCGGAACCGGGCACCGAGTGGCCGGCCATCCCCTGGCCCCCGGTCTGACGGGCCCCGCCGCCGTCCCCGGCCGGGTCGGGCACGGCGCGCCGTGCCGCGCAAGAGCGCCTTCCCGGCCATACGGCCCGTTCCGGTTCGTATCTGGAACTCGGGTCCGGTTAGGCTCATGACATGCATGCCTGGCCCGCTTCCGAAGTCCCCGCCCTGCCCGGTCAGGGCCGCGACCTGAGGATCCACGACACCGCGACCGGCGGTCCGGTCGCCCTCGACCCCGGTCCCGTCGCCCGTCTCTACGTCTGCGGCATCACGCCCTACGACGCCACGCACATCGGACACGCGGCTACGTACAACGCGTTCGACCTCGTGCAGCGCGTGTGGCTCGACAACAAGCGGCAGGTCCACTACGTCCAGAACGTCACCGACGTCGACGACCCGCTGCTGGAGCGGGCCGAGCGCGACGGCGTCGACTGGACCGCGCTCGCCGAGCAGGAGACCGCCCTGTTCCGCGAGGACATGACGGCCCTGCGGATGCTGCCGCCCCGGCAGTACATAGGCGCGGTCGAGGCCATACCCGGCATCGTCCCGATCGTCGAGCGGCTCCGTGAGCTCGGCGCGACCTACGAGATCGACGGTGACACCTACTTCTCCGTCGAGTCCGACCGGCACTTCGGCCAGGTCTCGCACCTGGACGCCGCCGCCATGCGGCTGCTGTCCGCCGAACGCGGCGGCGACCCGGACCGCCCGGGCAAGAAGAACCCCGTCGACCCGATGCTCTGGATGGCCGCCCGCGAGGGCGAGCCGAGCTGGGACGGCGGCTCGCTCGGCCGGGGCCGCCCCGGCTGGCACATCGAGTGCGTGGCCATCGCCCTCGACTACCTGGGCATGACCTTCGACATCCAGGGCGGCGGCTCCGACCTGGTCTTCCCGCACCACGAGATGGGCGCCTCGCACGCCCAGGTGCTCACCGGCGAGTACCCCATGGCCAAGGCGTACGTGCACGCCGGCATGGTCGCCCTGCACGGCGAGAAGATGTCCAAGTCCAAGGGCAATCTGGTCTTCGTCTCCCAGTTGCGGCGCGAGGGCGTGGACCCGGCGGCGATCCGGCTGGCGCTGCTCGCCCACCACTACCGTTCCGACTGGGAGTGGACCGATCAGGTCCTCCAGGACGCCGTGACCCGGCTCGACCACTGGCGGGCCGCCGTCTCCCGTCCCGACGGACCGCCCGCCGAGGCGCTCGTCGAGGAGATCCGCGACGCCCTCGCGGACGACCTGAACGCGCCGGCCGCCCTGGCCGCCGTCGACCGCTGGACCGTCCTTCAGGAGCAGAGCGGCGGCAGCGACATCGGCGCCCCCGGCGTCGTCTCCCGAGCCGTGGACGCCCTCCTGGGCGTCGCCCTCTGAGGGGCGCGGGGAACTGCGCGGACAGCCACGACGGCGCCGCACCTGAGGCACAGCGCGAAGGGGGCGCCCCGTTCCTCGAACGGGGCGCCCCCTTCGCGCTGTCTCCTCAGTCGTCCGGCGACTCGTCGCCGTCCTGCTCCGTCTCCTGGCGGGGCGACTTCGGCGGACGCGACCGCCCGCCCGGCCCGTCCCGCCGGTACGACGGCCCCTCCGAGCCCTCGGCGGTGGCGTGCCCGCCGGGCGGACCCGGCGCTCCGTCACGGCGGCGCAGATACCGCTCGAACTCGCGCGCGATGGCCTCACCGGACGCCTCCGGCAGCTCGGCGGTGTCCCGGGCCTCCTCCAGCGTCTGGACGTACTCGGCGACCTCGCTGTCCTCGGCGGCCAGCTGGTCCACGCCCACCTGCCAGGCCCGCGCGTCCTCGGGCAGTTCGCCCAGCGGGATGCGCACGTCGATCAGGTCCTCGAGCCGGTTCAGCAGGGCCAGCGTGGCCTTCGGGTTGGGCGGCTGCGACACGTAGTGCGGCACCGCCGCCCACAGCGACACCGCGGGCACGCCCGCGTGCGTGCACGCCTCCTGAAGGATGCCGACGATGCCCGTCGGACCCTCGTACTTGGTCTCCTCGAGATCCATACGGCGCGCCAGGTCCGCATCGGACGTGGTCCCGCTGATCGGGACCGGACGGGTGTGCGGGGTGTCACCGAGCAGCGCGCCCAGCACCACCACCAGCTCCACACCCAGCTCGTGCGCGAAACCGAGGATCTCGTTGCAGAACGAACGCCACCGCATGGACGGTTCGATGCCGCGCACCAGTACCAGGTCGCGTGGTTTCTCGCCGCCCACCCGGACCACCGACAGCCGCGTGGTGGGCCAGGTGATCTTCCGCACGCCGTTCTCCATGAACACCGTGGGGCGGTTCACCTGGAAGTCGTAGTAGTCCTCGGCGTCCAGCGCCGCGAACACCTCGCCCTTCCATTCCCTGTCCAGATGCGCGACCGCGGTGGAGGCGGCGTCACCGGCATCGTTCCAGCCCTCGAACGCGGCCACCATGACCGGGTCGATCAGCTCGGGAACCCCCTCGAGCTCGATCACCCAGGGCCTCCTTCCGACGTGCCCTCGTGTACGCACCAACCTTACGGCGTGTCCGCGGGGGCGCCCGCAGCCCCGTACAAGGGGAGTGCCCCATCACTGCCCCGCACAGCACCGGGAAAACGGAGCGTCACCCCGCGCGTCCAACTGCCGCTCCGGCGCGCCCGGTCGGGACGTGGACGGCCGCCGCCCCCGGTTCCCGGGCGGGGAACCGGGGGCGGTCCGGTCACTTCTTGCCGAGCAGTTCCTGCACGTCCGCCCGGACCTCGTCCGTGGCCAGGCCGCGGATCGTCAGGGTGGTACGGCGGCGCAGCACGTCGTCGGCCGTCTCGGCCCACTCGTGGTCCCGGGCCCACACGACCTGCGCCCGGATCTCCGGCGCGTCCGGGTGGACACGGCGGGCCAGCGCCGGGTCCTCGTTCGCCAGCCGGGCGATGTCGAACGCCAGCGACCCGTAGTGGGTGGCCAGGTGCCGGGCGGTGTCCGCGGCCATGCGCGGGCCGGGAGCCGGGCCGTCCACCAGCAGGCGGTGCGCGACGGCACGCGGGTTGGCCACACCCGGCAGCGGCAGCTTCTTCGGCAGCGCGCCGATCGGCTCGAAGTCCTCGCCCAGCGGGTGGCCGGGCAGCTCCTGGAGCTTGCGCATCACCGTGCGGCCGATGTGGCGGAACGTGGTCCACTTGCCGCCCGCGACGGACAGCATCCCGCCGCGGCCCTCGGTGACCACCGTCTCCCGCTTGGCCTTGGCCGTGTCGCCGGGACCGCCCGGCAGCACCCGCAGACCGGCGAAGGAGTACGTGATCAGGTCACGGTCGAGCTGCTGGTCGCGGATGGAGAACGCGGCCTCGTCGAGTATCTGCGCGATGTCCTTCTCGTTGACCGCGACGTCCGCCGGGTCGCCCTCGTACTCCTCGTCGGTGGTGCCGAGCAGCAGCATGTCCTCCCAGGGGAGGGCGAAGGTGATCCGGTACTTGTCGATCGGCGTGGCCAGCGCGGCCTTCCACGGGGCGGTGCGCTTCAGGACCAGGTGCGCGCCCTTCGACAGCCGGATGGACGGAGCGGCGTCCGGGTCCTCCATGCGCCGCAGGTGGTCCACCCACGGGCCGGTGGCGTTCAGCACCAGGCGGGCGTTGACGCCGAACTCGTCGCCCGAGAGACGGTCGCGCAGCTCGGCGCCGGTGACCCGGCCCTTGGTGAAGCGCAGGCCCGTCACCTCGGCGTGGTTGAGGACGACCGCGCCCGACTCGGCGGCCGCGCGGACCGTCATCAGCGCCATGCGCGCGTCGTTCATCTGGTCGTCGCCGTACACGGCCACGGCCTTGAGGTTGTCGGTGCGCAGTTCCGGCACGTCCTGCGCGGCCTTCGCCGGCGACAGCAGGTGGCCGACACCGTCACCGAAGGCCGACAGCGCCGAGTAGGCGAAGACGCCGGCCCCGAGCTTCGCCGCGCCGTGCGGCCCGCCTTTGTACACGGGGAGATAGAACGTGAGCGGGTTCGCCAGGTGGGGGGCCACCTGGCGGGAGACCGCACGGCGCTCGAAGTGGTTCTCCGCCACCAGCTTCACCGCACCGGTCTGCAGGTAGCGCAGACCGCCGTGCAGCAGCTTGGACGAGGCGGAGGAGGTGGCTCCGGCGAAGTCACCGGCGTCCACCAGAGCCACCCTGAGACCGGACTGCGCGGCGTGCCAGGCGGTGGAGATGCCCAGGATGCCGCCGCCGATGACGAGAAGGTCGTACGACGCCTTGGAGAGCTGCTCCCGGGTCTCGGCGCGGCTCGGGTTAGAGCCGGACGCCGGGTGCGTCCCCAGGGCAGGTACGGACTGCGGGGTGGCTTCGGTGGTCATGGCGGTTCTACTCCTCGTCCTCGAGCCAGCCCATGGTCCGCTCGACGGCCTTGAGCCAGCTCTTGTACTCACGGTCGCGGGTGTCCGCGTCCATGCGGGGGGTCCACTCGGCGGCCCGCCGCCAGTTGGCGCGCAGGTCGTCGGTGCTGTTCCAGAAGCCGACGGCGAGGCCGGCGGCGTAGGCGGCGCCGAGGCAGGTGGTCTCGGCGACCATCGGGCGCACCACGGGGGCGTCCACGAAGTCGGCGAGGGTCTGCATCAGCAGGTTGTTGGAGGTCATGCCGCCGTCGACCTTGAGGGCGGCGAGCTCCACGCCGGAGTCCTTCGTCATGGCGTCCGCGATCTCCCGCGTCTGCCAGGCGGTGGCCTCCAGGACGGCGCGCGCGAGGTGCGCCTTGGTGACGTACCGGGTGAGGCCGGCGATCACACCGCGGGCGTCGGAGCGCCAGTACGGGGCGAACAGGCCGGAGAAGGCCGGTACGAAGTACGCGCCGCCGTTGTCCTCGACGGACAGCGCCAGGGTCTCGATCTCGGCGGCGGTGGAGATCAGGCCCATCTGGTCGCGCATCCACTGCACCAGTGAGCCGGTGACGGCGATCGAGCCCTCCAGGGCGTAGACCGTGTCCTGGTCGCCGATCTTGTAGCCGACCGTGGTGAGCAGGCCGCTGTAGGAGTTGATCAGCTTGTCGCCGGTGTTCATGACCATGAAGGTGCCGGTGCCGTAGGTCGACTTGGTCTCGCCCTCGGCGAAGCAGGTCTGGCCGAACAGGGCCGCCTGCTGGTCGCCCAGCGCGGAGGCCACCGGGATGCCGCCGAGCAGGTCGCCCAGCTTGCCGCCCTTGATCTCGCCGTACACCTCGGCGGAGGAACGGATCTCCGGCAGCATCGGCGTCGGGACGCCGATCGACTCGGCGATCCGCTCGTCCCACTGCATGGTGTGGAGGTTCATGAGCATGGTGCGGGAGGCGTTGGTCACGTCGGTGACGTGCCGGCCGCCGTCCACTCCGCCCGTGAGGTTCCAAATGACCCATGTGTCCATGGTGCCGAAAAGAATGTCTCCCGCCTCCGCACGCTCCTTGAGGCCGTCGACGTTGTCGAGCAGCCACCGGGCCTTGGGACCGGCGAAGTAGGAGGCGAGGGGGAGGCCGGTCTCGCGGCGGAAGCGGTCCTGGCCGACGTTGCGGCCGAGCTCCTTGCACAGGGCGTCGGTGCGGGTGTCCTGCCAGACGATCGCGTTGTGGACGGGTTCACCCGTGTGGCGGTCCCACAGCACGGTGGTCTCGCGCTGGTTGGTGATGCCGATGGCCTTGATGTCGTCACGGGTGATGCCGGCCTTGGCGACGGCGCCGGCGACGACCTCCTGGACGTTCGTCCAGATCTCGGTGGCGTCGTGCTCGACCCAGCCGGGCTTGGGGAAGATCTGCTCGTGCTCCTTCTGGTCGACGGAGACGATGCGCCCGTCGCGGTCGAAGACGATGCAGCGGGAGGACGTGGTGCCCTGGTCGATGGCGGCGATGAACGGGCCGGCGGTGTGGGCGTCGGTCACGGTGTGCTCCTGGAAGTTCCTTGGTTACGGGGCAGTGGGTACGGCGCTTCTACAACGATCGCGGTGAGAGGCGATGCGGTCATCTATGCGAAGGCGACGTTGTAGACGCCGGCCGCGATGGCGCCGCCGATCAGCGGACCGACCACCGGGACCCAGGCGTACGACCAGTCGGAGCCGCCCTTGTTGGGCAGCGGCAGCAGGGCGTGGACGATGCGGGGGCCGAGGTCACGGGCGGGGTTGATGGCGTAACCGGTCGGGCCGCCGAGCGACAGGCCGATCGAGACGACCACGAGCGCCGTGATCAGACCGCCCAGCACGCCGAGGCCGTTGCCCGCGTCGTTCAGGCCCTGCGTGAGGATGGCGAGCAGCAGCACGAAGGTGCCGATGATCTCCGTGGCGAGGTTCTGCACCGTGTGCCGGATCTCCGGGCCGGTGGCGAAGACGCCGAGTACCGGGCCCGCGCCCTTCTCCTGCGCCTCGACGGCCTTGGCGGCGGTCGTCTGGGCACCCGGTCCGCCCACGATCTCCTTGTCGGTGAGGTGGGCGTGGAACTGGCCGTAATAGGCGAGCCACACCAGCGTGGCGCCGATCATCGCGCCGAGGATCTGCGCGGCGAAGTACGTCGGAACGTTGGCCCACCCGCCGTCCTTGATGGCGAGCGCGAGGGTCACGGCCGGGTTGAGGTGGGCGCCGGAGAGCGGCCCCGATATGTAGACCGCCGTCATGACGGCGAAGCCCCAGCCGAAGGCGATGGCGAGCCAGCCGGCGTTACGGGCCTTGGAGGCCTTGAGCGTCACGGCGGCACACACACCGCCGCCGAGCAGGATGAGTATGGCGGTACCGATGGTCTCGCCGATGAAGATGTCGGAGCTGGACACCCGCGACTCCTTTGTCCTTCGTCCAGGGAAGCCGACCCCCGGGTCCCTCCGGGGATTGGCGCCCTCAGGGGTGAGAGCGTTGCCGGCCCTTGGCGTTGTCCCACTCTAGCGCGTATTGCCGGTAGGTGTTCGACAATGCCGACCGATGGACGGGAGTCTTGTCCGGCGCCAGAGATGCGTCAAGGGTCTTGGTTGTCGAAAAGTGCGATCGTTACTGATCGCCGGGCCTGCCGGATCAGACCGATTGCTGCCCGTCTTTGTACGAGCGCATGCCTGGGGCCCGGCCCGCCCTCAGGCGTCCGGGTGCTGTGTCGTCCGGTGTCCGGCGTGCGGCCGGGGCCCGCTCAGAAGCGCCCGGCGCCCAGGTCCCGCGACACCGCGCGGGCGCAGTCCCGTACCGCGGCGATCAGCTCGGTCCGCAGCTCGCCGTCGCGGCGCAGCCGCTCCACCGCCCCCGTGATGCCGACCGCCCCCACCGGCATCCGCCGCCGGTCGTGGATCGGCGCGGCGAGGGAGGCCACACCCTCCCAGGTCTCCTCCACGTCCGCCGCGTAGCCGCGCGCGCGGGTGAGGTCGAGGAGGTGCTCGAAGGCGTCCGGGTCGCACACCGTGCGGTCGGTGAACGCCTTGCGGTCGGCCTCCAGGGCCTCGCTGTGCGCGACCGGGTCGTACGCCGACAGGACCTTGCCGAGGGCCGTGGAGTGCAGCGGCTGCATCGCCCCGATCTCCAGCACCTGCCGGCTGTCGTCGGGCCGGAAGACGTGGTGCACGATCAGCACGCCCTGCTGGTGCAGTACCCCGAGGTAGACGCTCTCGCCGCTGGAGCGGGCCAGGTCGTCCGTCCAGACCAGGGCGCGGGCCCGCAGCTCGTGCACGTCCAGGTAGGTGGTGCCCAGGCGCAGCAGCTCGGCGCCCAGCTGGTAGCGGCCGGAGGCCTCGTCCTGCTCGACGAACCCCTCCTGCTGGAGGGTGCGCAGGATGCCGTGCGCGGTCCCCTTGGCGAGGCCCAGCGAGGAGGCGATGTCCGACAGGCCGAGTCGTCGCTCGCCGCCCGCGAGCAGGCGCAGCATCGCCGCCGCCCGTTCGAGCGACTGGATGTTCCGTGCCATCGCCGTACTGCCTCCGTCCCCTTCGAGCGTCGACGCGCGACGTCCGCTGCCGGTGTTCGGCAATGCCGAACACTACCGGTCCATGCCGACCTCTCGCTAATGGTCGGTCACGATCGGTCGGGTCACCCCCGCGCCGACCGGCGCCCCCCGGCCATCTTCGTCCGCCCCGTGGACGCCCCCGACGCGAGGGGGCGGTCCCGGATACCCTGACGGCGTGCGCCCTGCCGGGGAAGCTCGAACAGGTGACTTTTCCGGGCAGCCGCAAAGCCGACAGCCGTCGCACCTGAGGGAGCCCTTTTCATGGCCTCGTTGCCGCCGACCCCTTCCACCGACAGCCGGACCCGTGTGTCCGCGCTCCGAGAGGCACTCGCCACCCGCGTGGTGGTCGCCGACGGAGCCATGGGCACCATGCTGCAGGCCCAGGACCCGACTCTCGAGGACTTCCAGAACCTCGAGGGCTGCAACGAGATCCTGAACGTGACCCGGCCGGACATCGTCCGTTCGGTCCACTCCGAGTACTTCGGGGCGGGCGTCGACTGCGTCGAGACCAACACGTTCGGCGCCAACCTCACCGCTTTGGGCGAGTACGACATCCCCGAGCGCGTTCTGGAGCTGTCCGAGGCGGGCGCCCGCATCGCCCGCGAGACGGCGGACGAGTTCACCGGGCGCGACGGCCGGCCCCGCTGGGTCCTCGGCTCCATGGGCCCGGGCACCAAGCTGCCCACCCTCGGCCACACCACCTTCGGCGCCATCCGTGACGCCTACCAGCAGAACGCGGAGGGCCTGCTCGCGGGCGGCGCGGACGCGCTGCTGGTGGAGACGACCCAGGACCTGCTGCAGACCAAGGCCTCCGTCGTCGCCGCCCGCCGCGCCATGGAGGCCGTCGGCCTCGAGGTGCCGCTGATCGTGTCGGTGACCGTGGAGACCACCGGCACCATGCTGCTGGGGTCGGAGATCGGCGCGGCGCTGACCGCGCTGGAGCCGCTCGGCATCGACATGGTCGGCCTGAACTGCGCGACCGGTCCCGCCGAGATGAGCGAGCACCTGCGCTACCTGGCGCGCCACTCCCGTGTCCCGCTGTCGTGCATGCCGAACGCGGGCCTGCCGGAGCTGACGAAGGACGGCGCCCACTACCCGCTGACCGCGCCCGAGCTGGCGGACGCCCAGGAGACGTTCGTGCGGGAGTACGGGCTGTCGCTGGTGGGCGGCTGCTGCGGTACGACGCCGGAGCATCTGCGCCGGCTGGTGGAGCGGGTGCGGGACATGGCGCCGACGGAGCGGCGGCCGCAGCCCGAGCCGGGTGCGGCGTCGTTGTACCAGAGCGTGCCGTTCCGGCAGGACACGTCGTATCTGGCGATCGGTGAGCGGACGAACGCGAACGGGTCGAAGAAGTTCCGTGAGGCCATGCTGGAGGGCCGCTGGGACGACTGTGTGGAGATGGCGCGGGAGCAGATCCGTGAGGGCGCGCACATGCTGGACCTGTGCGTGGACTACGTCGGCCGGGACGGTGTCGCGGACATGCGGGAGCTGGCGGGGCGTTTCGCGACCGCCTCGACGCTGCCGCTCGTGCTGGACTCCACCGAGGTGGACGTGATCCGGGCGGGGCTGGAGAAGCTGGGCGGCCGGGCGGTGATCAACTCGGTGAACTACGAGGACGGTGACGGTCCCGAGTCCCGGTTCGCGCGGGTGACGGAGCTGGCGCGGGAGCACGGTGCGGCGCTGATCGCGCTGACCATCGACGAGGAGGGCCAGGCCCGCACGGCGGAGAAGAAGGTCGAGATCGCCGAGCGGCTGATCGAGGATCTGACGGGGAACTGGGGGATCCGCGAGGAGGACATCCTCGTCGACTGTCTGACCTTCACCATCTGCACGGGCCAGGAGGAGTCTCGCAAGGACGGTGTCGCCACCATCGAGGGTATCCGGGAGCTGAAGCGCCGCCACCCGGACGTGCAGACCACGCTGGGCCTGTCGAACATCTCCTTCGGTCTGAACCCGGCCGCCCGCATCCTGCTCAACAGCGTGTTCCTGGACGAGTGCGTGAAGGCGGGCCTGGACTCGGCGATCGTGCACGCGAGCAAGATCCTGCCGATCGCCCGGTTCAGTGAGGAAGAGGTGACCACCGCCCTCGACCTGATCTACGACCGCCGCTCCGAGGGCTACGACCCGCTGCAGAAGCTCATGCAGCTGTTCGAGGGCGCCACCGCGAAGTCGCTGAAGGCGGGCAAGGCCGAGGAGCTGGCCGCGCTGCCGCTGGACGAGCGGCTCAAGCGCCGCATCATCGACGGCGAGCGCAACGGCCTGGAGGCCGACCTGGACGAGGCGCTGACACAGCGCCCGGCGCTGGACATCGTCAACGACACCCTCCTGGACGGCATGAAGGTGGTCGGCGAGCTGTTCGGCTCGGGGCAGATGCAGCTGCCGTTCGTGCTCCAGTCGGCCGAGGTGATGAAGACCGCGGTGGCCCACCTGGAGCCGCACATGGAGAAGACCGACGAGGCGGGCAAGGGCACGATCGTGCTGGCCACGGTGCGCGGCGACGTCCACGACATCGGCAAGAACCTCGTCGACATCATCCTGTCGAACAACGGCTACAACGTGGTCAACCTGGGCATCAAGCAGCCGGTCTCCGCGATCCTGGAGGCCGCCGACGAGCACAAGGCCGACGTGATCGGGATGTCCGGTCTGCTGGTGAAGTCCACAGTGATCATGAAGGAGAACCTGGAGGAGCTGAACCAGCGCGGCCTGGCCGCCGACTACCCGGTCATCCTCGGCGGCGCCGCCCTCACCCGCGCCTACGTCGAGCAGGACCTCCACGAGATCTACCAGGGCGAGGTCCGCTACGCCCGCGACGCCTTCGAGGGCCTGCGCCTGATGGACGCCCTCATCGGCATCAAGCGCGGCGTCCCCGGGGCCGCCCTCCCCGAGTTGAAGCAGCGCCGGGTCCGCGCGGCCACCGTGGAGATCGAGGAGCGCCCGGAGGAGGGCAGCGTCCGCTCCGACGTCGCCGTGGACAACCCGGTGCCCGAGCCGCCGTTCTGGGGCACCCGCGTGATCAAGGGCATCCAGCTGAAGGAGTACGCCGGCTGGCTCGACGAGGGCGCGCTGTTCAAGGGCCAGTGGGGTCTGAAGCAGGCCCGCACCGGAGACGGCCCCACCTACGAGGAACTGGTGGAGACCGAGGGCCGCCCGCGGCTGCGGGGTCTGCTGGACCGGCTGCAGACGGAGAACCTGCTGGAGGCGGCCGTGGTCTACGGCTACTTCCCGTGCGTCTCCAAGGACGACGACCTGATCATCCTGGACGAGCAGGGCAACGAGCGCACCCGTTTCACCTTCCCGCGCCAGCGCCGGGGCCGCAGGCTCTGCCTGGCGGACTTCTTCCGCCCCGAGGAGTCCGGCGAGACCGACGTCGTCGGCCTCCAGGTCGTCACCGTCGGCTCCCGCATCGGCGAGGAGACCGCCCGGATGTTCGAGGCCAACGCCTACCGCGACTACCTGGAGCTGCACGGCCTGTCCGTCCAGCTCGCCGAAGCCCTCGCCGAGTACTGGCACGCCCGGGTGCGCTCCGAGCTCGGCTTCGCGGGAGAGGACCCGGCCGTGATGGAGGACATGTTCGCCCTGAAGTACCGCGGCGCGCGCTTCTCCCTCGGCTACGGCGCCTGCCCGGACCTGGAGGACCGCGCCAAGATCGCCGACCTGCTCCAGCCGGAGCGCATCGGCGTGCAGCTCTCCGAGGAGTTCCAGCTGCACCCCGAGCAGTCCACCGACGCCATCGTGATCCACCACCCCGAGGCGAAGTACTTCAACGCCCGCTGACCGGCCCCCGCGGGGGCCCCAGCGGTCACACCAGGCATTTCCGACGCGCACGACGTACACTGGTCGGTCCACCGCAGGCCGGTTCCCTTCGTGGGAACCGGCCTGATCGTCCCTCAAGGAGGTATGTGGATGACCAGTACGGTCCCCGCGCTCGGAACACTCACGACCGAAGGCTCGGCACTCCAGGCGGTGCTCCTCGACATGGACGGCACCCTGGTGGACACCGAGGGCTTCTGGTGGGACGTCGAGGTGGAGGTCTTCGCCTCCCTCGGACACACCCTCGACGAGGCCTGGCGCCACGTCGTGGTCGGCGGTCCCATGACCCGCAGCGCGGGCTTCCTCATCGAGGCGACCGGTGCCGACATCGGGCTGGACGAACTCACGGTGCTGCTCAACGACGGCTTCGAGAGCCGTATCGACCACGCCCTGCCGCTGATGCCGGGCGCCGCCCGGCTGCTCGCCGAGCTGGCCGAGCACGAGATCCCGACGGCGCTCGTCTCCGCCTCGCACCGGCGCATCATCGACCGGGTGCTGCCCGTCCTGGGCCGTGAGCACTTCGCCCTGTCCGTCGCCGGCGACGAGGTGCCGCGCACCAAGCCCCACCCCGACCCCTACCTCGCGGCAGCCGCCGGACTGGGCGCCGACCCGGTGCGGTGCGCCGTGATCGAGGACACGGTCACCGGTGTCACCTCCGCCGAGGCCGCCGGGTGCCAGGTCGTCGCGGTGCCGTCGGTGGGTCCCATCACCCCGGCCGCCCGGCGCGCGGTGGTCCCCTCGCTCGACGCCGTGGACCTGGCGTTCCTCCGCGGACTGATGACGGATCTGCGCTAGCCGTTCACCCGGCGTGCCATGGCGCCGGACCGGCATGCGCGGCGCCCCGTCCCCGGGGCCGTAGGCCCGAGCCGCACGCATGCGTTCCGGTCGCCGGCGGTCGTCGTCGAGCACCGCCAAGCCTCTTTTCACATGTGATCTTCACCACATGCGCACGCGTTGGCAACGATGTCCAGGTGTGCATCCCGCCCGATTCAGGAGATCACCGGCGGGACGCTGTGTCCCGATTGGTGGGAAGCTGCACCAATCCTTCCCCGGTCATCCCTGTCGGTCCGTTCACACCTGGTTCCCCTGCGTGATGAGCACCCAACTCCGGGCGCCGCGAACCCTCCTGCGGGCGCGGACTAATGTCGTCGCGAGAAGCTCACCCCTCCCTGCGATCCGCTGCGTCACCCCCGCATGCCGGATCACTCGGAGTCGACACGTCCTGGAGAAACTCGAGCATGAACCGCAAGACTTTGGTGCTGGCGGCCGCGATGGGCCTGCTCGCGCCGGTGCTCGCCGCCTGTGGTGACACGGAGAGCGGCAGCGGCGACGGCGACGCGATCGTCGTGGGCACCACGGACCGGTTCACCGCCTCCGAGGAAGAGGGCCTCGCGCCCCTCGACCCCGCCTGGGCCTACGACGTCGGCACCTGGAACATCCTGCGGCAGACCGTGCAGACGCTCATGGTGCAGCCCCGCGGCGACGGCGAGCCGGTGCCCGAGGCCGCGGAGTCCTGCGGCTTCACGGACGCCGGCAACGAGCGGTACAGCTGCACGCTGCGCGACGGGCTGAAGTTCTCGAACGGCGACCCGATCACCGCGCAGGACGTGAAGTACTCGATCGACCGCGCCATCTCCCTCGAGGGCGACAGTGGTGTCTTCGCGCTGCTGTCCACCGTCGACACCGTAGAGACGCAGGGCGACCGCGAGGTGATCTTCCACCTCAAGGCGGCCGACGCCACCTTCCCGTACAAGCTGTCCACCCCGGTCGCGGGCATCGTCAACCAGGACGACTACGCCAAGGACAAGCTGCGCGACGGCTTCGACGTGGACGGCTCCGGCCCGTACACGATGAAGAGCGAGGTCAAGGACGGCGTCCTGGTCAAGGCCACCTTCACCAAGAACCCCTCGTACAAGGGCGTTCTCGAGGTGAAGAACGACAAGGTCGAACTCGCGGCCTTCGACAGCGCCGAGTCCATGGGCGACGCGCTGGAGAAGGGCGACATCGACGTCGCCAGCCGCAGCATGTCGCCCCAGCAGATCCAGAAGCTGTCCACCGCCTCCGACGGCGAGGTCGAGCTGGTGGAGTCCCCGGGGCTGGAGATCCGCTACCTGGCCTTCAACACCAAGGCCGAGACGGTGAAGGACAAGGCCGTCCGCCAGGCCATGGCCCAGGTGATCAACCGCGACGAGCTCGTCGCCAGGGTCTACGGCAGCCAGGCCGAGCCGCTGTTCTCCCTGGTGCCCGCCGGCGTCACCGGTCACTCCAACGCCTTCTTCAACACGTACGGCGACCCGGACGTGGCCAAGGCGCGCGAGCTGCTCAAGGACGCCGACATCGACACCCCGGTGAAGCTCACGCTGCACTACACGACCGACCACTACGGTCCGGCCACCAAGGCCGAGTTCGAGCAGCTCAGCAAGCAGCTCAACGACAGCGGCCTGTTCCAGACGGACACCCAGGGCGCCACCTGGGACAAGTTCCGCCCGGCCGGCCAGAAGGGCAAGTACGACGTCTACGGCATGGGCTGGTTCCCGGACTACCCGGACGCCGACGCCTTCGTCGCGCCCTTCCTCGACGAGGACAACTTCCTCAACTCGCCCTACGTGAACACCGAGGTCCGCAACGACCTGATCCCCGAGTCGCGCCGCCAGGCCGACCGGCTCGCGGCCTCGAAGGCCTTCACGGACATCCAGGACATCGTCGCCGACGAGGTCCCGGTCCTGCCGCTGTGGCAGGGCAAGCAGTACCTCGCCGCCCGCGACGACATCACCGGTACGGCGTACGCGCTCAACTCCTCCTCGACGCTCCAGCTGTGGGAGCTCGGGCGCGGGGTCAGCGGCTGACCTACCTGTAGGCCGGGATCCGGGTGCCCTGTTCCGGACCCACGGAACGACAAGGCATCGCTCGTGAACCTGCGCAACCAGTGGCCGGTCCTGCCCCTTGTGGCAGGGCTGGCCTCCGGCCTGCTCACCGGCTGCGGCTCCGACGACGGGGACGCGAGCTCGAACGGCAACAAGATCGTGGTCGGCATGTCCGACGACGTCCTCGCCACCGACCCCGCCTCCGGTTACGACCCCGGGTCCTGGCTGCTCTTCAACAACGTCTTCCAGTCGCTCCTGGGCTTCCCCAAGGGCGGCACCGAACCGCAGCCGGACGCCGCCGAGAGCTGCGAGTTCACCGACACCGCCACCAAGGTCTACCGCTGCACGCTGCGCGACGGGCTGAAGTTCAGCAACGGCGACGCGCTCACCGCGGAGGACGTGAAGTTCTCCTTCGACCGCACGCTGAAGATCGACGACCCCGACGGTCCCGCGGTCATGTTCTCCACCCTGGAGAAGGTCGACACCCCGGACGAGAAGACGGTCGTCTTCACGCTCAACACGGCCGACGCCACCTTCCCCAGCAAGATCGCCTCCGGCGCCGGCGCCATCGTCAACCACCGCGAGTACGACGCGAACGGTCTGCGCGAGGACGGCAAGGCGGTCGGCTCCGGCCCGTACAAGCTGGACTCGTTCGACGACAACAAGGCCGTGTTCTCCGTCAACGAGCACTACAGCGGCTCCGCCGAGACCCAGAACTCCGGCGTGACCCTGTCGTTCTTCCACGGCGACCAGAACGGGCTGAAGAAGGCGCTGGAGAAGGGCGAGGTCGACATCGCCTACCGCGGTCTCACCGCCCAGGCCATCAACGACATCGAGGAGGCCGACCGCGGCGACGGCGGCATCGAGGTCGTCGAGGGCAGCAGCGCCGAGGTGCAGCACCTGGTCTTCAACATGGACGACCCCGTGGCCGGCCGGCTCGGGGTCCGCAAGGCCATCGCCCACCTGCTGGACCGTGACGCCCTGATGCACGACGTCTACCGCAACACGGCCACCCCGCTGTACTCGATCATCCCGGCCGGTGTCGCCGGTCACAACACGGCCTTCTTCGACATCTACGGCGCCCGCCCGTCCAGGTCGAAGGCCGAGGCGGCGCTGCGGAACGAGGGCATCACCGACAAGGTGAAGCTGACCCTCTGGTCCACCCCGGCCCGCTACGGCCCGGCCACCGACCAGGAGCTCGCGGCGATCGCCAAGCAGCTCAACGCCAGCGGGCTGTTCGACGCCGACGTCAAGTCCGTCGAGTTCGCCCAGTACGAGAAGGACGTCGCGGCCGGCAAGTACGGGGTCTACGTCAAGGGCTGGGTGCCCGACTACCCGGACGCCGACAACTTCACCGGCCCCTTCTTCGGCGAGGGCAACGTCCTGGACAACAACTACGACCCCGGCGCCATCACCAAGACGCTCCTGCCGCGCACCGCCGCCGAGAGCGACCGAGGCTCCACCGACAAGGAGTTCGAGCGGATCCAGAACCAGGTCGCCGAGGACATCCCCCTCCTGCCGGTCTGGCAGGGCAAGCAGTACGCCGTCGTCCAGGACCGCGTCTACGGCCTGGAGTACTGCCTCGACGCCTCGACCGTCTTCCGGTTCTGGGAGCTGAGCAAGGGCTGACCCGGTCCGCGTACGACGTGGGGGGGGCCCCCCCCCGGGGGGGGGGCCCCCCCCGGGGGGAACGCGCCCCCCGGGAAAGGGGGCCCGGGCGCCCCCCCCCCCGCACGTTCGCGGAAAACCCCCCCCGCAACCCCGCGCGCCC
>NZ_JBITSH010000027.1:0-42972 GCF_044540535.1 Streptomyces sp. NPDC085937
CCGACTCTATCAGATCTTTCCGATCCGATTTCCTCGGTGCTTTCCAGGCCGGCGCTTTCGCGCTTTCCCTTTCCGGCGGTTCCGACTTTATCAGAGATTCTGAGTCGGTTTTTCCACCCCCACCGGGACTGGTTCCACCGCATGAAGCGGTCGGGTGCCCGATCGGGAGGAGCTGTAAACGTACTGGAGCGGGGCGCCCCGATGCAAATCGAGGTGCCCCGCTCCTGGTTCGCTCGTGCGTGGTGTCCGACGGACCGTCAGACCTCGACCACCACGGGCAGGATCATCGGCCGGCGCCGGTAGGTGTCGGAGACCCACTTGCCCAGCGTGCGGCGGACGAGCTGCTGCAGCTGGTGGGGTTCGACGACCCCGTCCTGGGCCGAGCGCTCCAGCGACTCCGTGATCCTCGGGAGCACGTCGCTGAAGGCCGAGTCCTCGATGCCGGAACCGCGCGCCTGGATGTGCGGCCCGCCCGTGATCTTGCCGGTGGACGAGTCCATGACGACGAAGACCGAGATGATGCCCTCGTCTCCGAGGATCCTGCGGTCCTTGAGCGCCGGTTCGCCGACGTCGCCGACGGAGAGGCCGTCGACGTAGACGTAGCCCGCCTGGACCTTGCCGGAAATTCTCGCCTTGCCCTCGACCAGGTCGACGACCACGCCGTCCTCGGCGATGACGATGCGGTCGTGCGGGACGCCGGTGAGGGCGCCCAGTTCGGCGTTGGCGCGCAGATGGCGCCATTCGCCGTGGACCGGCATGAGGTTCTTCGGGCGGCAGATGTTGTAGAAGTACAGCAGCTCACCGGCCGAGGCGTGTCCGGAGACGTGCACCTTGGCGTTGCCCTTGTGGACGACGTTGGCGCCCCACCGGGTCAGTCCGTTGATCACGCGGTAGACCGCGTTCTCGTTGCCGGGGATGAGCGACGACGCCAGGATCACGGTGTCGCCGTCGACGATCCGGATCTGGTGGTCGCGGTTGGCCATGCGGGACAGCGCGGCCATCGGCTCGCCCTGGGAGCCCGTGCAGACCAGGACCACCTCTCTGTCGGGGAGGTCGTCGAGCGTCTTGACGTCCACGACCAGGCCCGGCGGGACCTTGAGGTAGCCGAGGTCACGGGCGATGCCCATGTTGCGCACCATGGAGCGGCCGACGAAGGCGACCCTGCGGCCGTACTCGTGGGCGGCGTCCAGGATCTGCTGGATGCGGTGGACGTGGCTGGCGAAGCTGGCCACGATGATCCGCTTGCCGGCGCCCGCGAAGACCTGGCGCAGCACGCCCGAGATGTCGCGCTCGGGCGGGACGAAGCCGGGGACCTCGGCGTTCGTGGAGTCGGCGAGCAGGAGGTCGATGCCCTCCTCGCTGAGCCTGGCGAACGCGTGCAGGTCCGTGAGGCGGTTGTCCAGCGGGAGCTGGTCCATCTTGAAGTCGCCGGTGTGCACGGCCATGCCGGCGGGCGTGCGGATCGCCACGGCGAGCGCGTCGGGGATGGAGTGGTTGACCGCCACGAACTCGCAGTCGAAGGGACCGATGCGCTCGCGCTGCCCCTCCGCCACCTGGAGCGTGTACGGGCGGATGCGGTGCTCCTGGAGCTTGGCCTCGATGAGGGCGAGGGTGAGCTTGGAGCCGATCAGCGGGATGTCCGGCTTCTCCCGCAGGAGGAAGGGGACGCCGCCGATGTGGTCCTCGTGGCCGTGGGTGAGGACGATGCCCTCGATGTCGTCGAGGCGGTCCCTGATCGACGAGAAGTCGGGCAGGATCAGGTCGATTCCGGGCTGCTCCTCCTCGGGGAAGAGCACTCCGCAGTCGACGATCAGCAGGCGGCCTCCGTACTCGAAGACCGTCATGTTGCGGCCGATCTCGCCGAGGCCGCCGAGCGGGGTGACCCGTAGGCCGCCTTCGGGCAGCGGCGGGGGCGGGCCGAGTTCAGGATGCGGATGGCTCAAAAGACTCTCCTCAACCACACGCGCCACGTACCGGTGGGGCACGTGGCGCGCATGACGTTCGTGCAGAAGCAGTTGTCGTTCGGTGGTGCGGGCACCGGTGGCCCGCGTATTCAGTTGTGAGGTCTGGCTGCGCGCCCTGGGCGCGCGAAGTCTGATTACTGGAGTTGTACCCCGCCGGCGGCAAGATCGATCTTGAGCTGCTCGATCTCTTCGGGCGTGCACTCCACCATGGGGGCGCGCAGGGGGCCTGCGGGGAGGCCCTTGAGCGCGAGCGCCGCCTTAGTGGTCATCACGCCCTGGGTGCGGAACATGCCCGTGTAGACGGGGAGCAGCTGCTGGTGGATCTCGGTGGCCTTCTGCACGTCGCCGGAGGTGTACGCCTCGACCAGGGCGCGCAGCTCGGGGGTGACGACGTGGCCGACGACGGAGACGAAGCCGACCGCTCCGATGGACAGCAGGGGCAGGTTGAGCATGTCGTCGCCGGAGTACCAGGCGAGGCCGGTGCGGGCGATGGCCCAGCCGGCCCGGCCGAGGTCGCCCTTGGCATCCTTGTTGGCGACGATGCGCGGGTGCTCGGCGAGGCGGACGAGCGTCTCGGTGCTGATCGGGACGCCGCTGCGGCCGGGGATGTCGTAGAGCATGACGGGCAGCTCGGCGGCGTCGGCCACGGCCGTGAAGTGCCGGTACAGGCCCTCCTGCGGGGGCTTGTTGTAGTAGGGCGTGACGACCAGCAGGCCGTGGGCGCCGGCGCGCTCCGCGGCGCGGGCCAGTTCCATGCTGTGGTGGGTGTCGTTGGTGCCGACCCCGGCCACGACGTGGGCACGGTCGCCGACCGCCTCCACGATCGCCCGTACGAGATCCGCTTTCTCCGCGTCGCTGGTGGTGGGGGACTCGCCGGTGGTGCCGTTGATGATCAGGCCGTCGTTGCCTGCGTCCACCAGGTGGGTGGCGAGCCGCTGAGCGCCGTCGAGGTCGAGTGCGCCGTCCGCCGTGAAGGGCGTGACCATGGCGGTGAGGACCCGCCCGAAGGGGGTCTGCGGAGTGGAGGTCGGAGCCATGGGTTACACGCTACTCGTTGCTCAGGTCGGGGTCTTCCCTCGGGGGAGGCGACGGAGGGGGACGAGCGGGGAGCCCGGCACTGCCTGCTCGGGGGTTCAGGCAGTGCCGGGCCCGTTCGATCAGGCTAGATGAACTTCTCGAAATGCCGCAATACGGACACTTCGCGCGGCTGATCCGTACATCTGTACTTGACGGTCGTGCCGGGCCACGGCGGGGCGCCTACGGAGCGACGCGTCCGTTGGTGTTGAAGGCGGCGTAGGTCAGCGGCATCAGGCGGGCCCACTCGGCCTCCATCTTCTCGCCGACCATCTCGATCTCCCGCTGCGGGAAGGACGGGACCTTGGCCAGTTCGTGCTGCGTGCGCAGGCCGAGGAAGTGCATCAGCGAGCGGGCGTTGCAGGTGGCGTACATGGACGAGTACAGGCCGACAGGGAGCACCGAGCGGGCGACCTCACGGGCGACGCCGGCGGCCAGCATCTCCTGGTACGCCTCGTAGGCCTGACGGTAGGAGTCCTCCATCGCGCGGCCGGTCAGCTCCTGCTGGGCCGCGGTGCCCTCGACGAAGCGGTACTTGCCGGGGCGGCCCTCCTGGACCAGCTTGCGGGAGGCGTCCGGGACGTAGAAGACGGGCTGGAGCTCCCGGTAGCGGCCCGACTCCTCGTTGTACGACCAGCCCACCCGGTGCCGCATGAACTCGCGGAAGACGAAGATCGGGGCACTGATGAAGAAGGTCATCGAGTTGTGCTCGAAGGGGCTGCCGTGACGGTCCCGCATCAGGTAGTTGATCAGGCCCTTGGACCGCTCCGGGTCCTTGTTCAGCTCGTCCAGGGACTGCTCGCCGACCGTGGAGACGCGGGCGGCGAACAGCACGTCGGCGTCGGACGCGGTGTGCTTGACCAGCTCGACGGTCACGTCGCTGCGGAAGCTGGGCTTGAGGTCGTCGGCAGGGGTGTCGGTCACGGCGCAGGGGGTCCTTCCATCACTTCTCTCGGGCGGCGCCCACTCTACGGCGCGGCACCGACGAGAGGACCTTCGCTCCCGGGACGCGACATACGGAGGTGAACTGCGGCGTACTTCTGCGAATTCGGTGAAAGTGGGCACCTTTCCGGGCTGTCGCTCGTCTGTCCCGGTGACACTGATCCGTTCGATGCTTGGAGGGAGGGCCTCCCCGATGTCCGGTCCGCGTGAACCCGTACCGTTCGCCTTCGTCGCGGATGCCGAGAGGTTCCGCAGCAATGTCGCCCCGCCGCCCCGGGAGCGTGTCTCCGTCGGGCAGCTGGCCGGGCGCTGGCTGCTCGGGCTCACCCTGGTCGCCGGGCTGGTGGGCGCCCTGATCGTCGGGATGCCCTCCCTGTCCACCGGGCCCTCGGGAGCCGGGCAGCAGCAGTCGCAGGCCGGCCAGGGGCGCTGATCCACCGGCAGGGGGGCACCGGAGCCGTCCGGACCCCTGAGGGTGGTGACTGGTGACACAGATCGAATAGCCTCACCGGGCACTGCCCACGCATGGATCGAGTGAGGACCAGTCGTGCCCCTGCCCTTCCTGACGGCCGATCGCGCTTTCGACACGGCGGACGACGTCGCGTTGCCGTACGACGACCGGGACCGCTGGCGGCGTCCCTACCGTCCCGGTCCCTGGCGCGTGGGAGCCGCCGCGCTCCTGCTGCTGCTCGCCTCGTTCGTGCTGTTCGCCGCCGTGATCATCGCCGCGACAGCGACACCCGCGTCGGCCGCCACCGTGTTCGCCGTGGCGCTGGTCGGTGTGGCGGCGGCGCTGCGGCTGCTGCGCATGGGCGTGTGGGTCAGCGCCCGCGGGCTGCGTCACGTGGCCTTCGTCAGCACCCGGACGACGGCCTGGGACCAGGTCGTCGGGGTGCGAACGGTGCAGCAGCCGGTGCGCTGGCTGGGGCTGCCCCGGACCGTGCAGGGACAGGCGCTGGTGCTCGCCCGGCGCGGGCGCTCCGCGGAGGCCTTGCCGCCGCTGCTGACCTCGCACAACGCCGATTTCCTGGGGCGTGACCAGCTGGCCTTCGACCGGGCGGCCGACACCGTCGAGGCGTGGGCCGACGAGTACGGGCGCGCCTGACCCCTCCCGTCCCCCGCGCGCTCAGGAGGCGGTCTTGTGCAGGGCGATCGCCCGCTGCATCGCCTGGCGGGCGCGTGGGGTGTCCCGGGCGTCGTGGTAGGCCACGGCGAGCCGGAACCAGCTGCGCCAGTCGTCGGGGGCGTCCTCCGTCTCGGCCTTGCGGAGCGCGAAGACCTCGTCGGCCGACTCCCGGTCGATCCGGCCGCTGGGCAGCCGCCTCAGGTTGTCCACCGGAAGGCCGCCCTCGGCGTCCAGCTCGGCGGCGAGCCGGTTGGCGTCCCGGACGAACTGGGTGTTCTTCCAGAGGAACCACACCCCGATGACCGGCAGGATCAGCACGGCCACCCCGAAGGTGACCGTGAGGAGCGTGCCGGCCTTGATGAGCAGCACGCCGCGGCTGCCGACCAGGACGAAGTAGACGACCAGGACGGCGGCCGTGAGGGCGTAGGAGATCTTCGCGCGCATGGGGTGGGACCGGCTCAGTTCAGGTCGAGGAAGTGTTCCAGGCCGAAGGTCAGGCCGGGAGTGGTCACCACGCGGCGGACGCCGAGCAGGATGCCCGGCATGAAGCTGCTGTGGTGCAGGGAGTCGTGGCGGACGGTGAGGGTCTCGCCCTCGGCGCCGAGCAGGACCTCCTGGTGGGCGAGGAGGCCGCGCAGCCGGACGGCGTGCACCGGGACCCCGTCGACGTCGGCGCCGCGGGCGCCGTCGAGGGCGGTGGCCGTGGCGTCGGGGGCGGGGGCGCTGCCGGCCTGACGGCGGGCTTCGGCGATGAGCTGGGCGGTGCGCGTGGCGGTGCCGCTGGGGGCGTCCACCTTGTTGGGGTGGTGCAGCTCCACGACCTCGACGGACTCGAAGTACGGGGCGGCGATCTGGGCGAACTTCATGGTCAGCACGGCGCCGATGGAGAAGTTCGGGGCGATGAGCACGCCCGTCTCCGGGGACTGGCCGAGCCAGCCCCCCAGCTGCGCGAGGCGGTCGTCGGTCCAGCCGGTGGTGCCGACCACCGCGTGGATGCCGTGGCGCACGCAGAAGTCGAGGTTGCCCATGACCGAGGCGGGGGTGGTCAGCTCCACGGCGACCTGGGCGCCCGTCTCGGCGAGGGTCTCCAGCTTGTCGCCCCGGCCGAGGGCGGCGACCAGTTCCATGTCCTCGGCGGCCTCGACCGCCCGTACCGCCTCGGAGCCGATGCGGCCCTTGGCACCGAGGACCGCCACGCGCAGCTTGCTCATGTTCGTTGTTCCTTACCGGGTGTGTTCCGGGTGGGTCAGGCTACGGCGTCGTGCAGCCGGGCCGCCTGCTTGTCCTTCAGCGGGCCGATGACCGACAACGAGGGCCGCCGTCCCAGGATGTCCCGGGCGACCGAGCGGACGTCGTCCGGGGTGACCGAGGCTATCCGGGCCAGCATGTCGTCGACCGACATCTGCTCGCCCCAGCACAGCTCGCTCTTGCCGATACGGTTCATCAGCGCACCGGTGTCCTCGAGGCCGAGGACGGTCGAACCCCTGAGCTGGCCGATGGCGCGTTCGATCTCGTCGTCGGGCAGTCCGTGCTCGGCGACCTGGTCGAGCTCGTCGCGGCAGATCTTCAGCACGTCGTGCACCTGCGAGGGCCTGCAGCCCGCGTAGACGCCGAACAGGCCGCAGTCGGCGAAGCCGGAGGTGTACGAGTACACGCTGTAGGCCAGGCCACGCTTCTCGCGGACCTCCTGGAACAGCCGGGAGGACATGCCGCCGCCGAGGGCGGTGTTGAGCACGCCGAGCGCCCAGCGCCGCTCGTCGGTGCGGGCCAGGCCCGGCATGCCGAGGACGATGTGGGCCTGTTCCGTTTTGCGGCCGATGAGCTCGACGCGGCCGGCGGTGCGCAGCGCGCGCGAGCCGCCGCGCGGGGCGATCGGCTCGGCCGCGAGATCCTTGAAGGCACCGGCCTTCTCGAAGGCGGCGCGGACCTGGCGGACGACCTTGTCGTGGTCGACGTTCCCGGCGCAGGCGACCACGAGGTGCGTGGGGTCGTAGTGCTTGCGGTAGAAGCGGCGGATGCGGTCGGCGGTGAGGGCGTTGACGGTGTCGACCGTGCCGAGGACCGGGCGGCCGAGCGGGTTGTCGCCGAACATGGTGTGCGCGAACAGGTCGTGCACGCAGTCGCCCGGGTCGTCCTCGGTCATCGCGATCTCTTCGAGGATGGCGCCGCGTTCGACGTCGACGTCCTCCTCACGGATCACCGAGCCGGTCAGCATGTCGCACACCACGTCGATGGCGAGCGGCAGGTCGGTGTCGAGCACGCGCGCGTAGTAGCACGTGTACTCCTTGGCCGTGAACGCGTTCATCTCGCCGCCGACGGCGTCGACGGCGGAGGAGATGTCCAGCGCGGAGCGGGTGGCCGTGCCCTTGAAGAGCAGGTGCTCCAGGTAGTGGGTGGCGCCGTTGAGGGCGGGGGTCTCGTCGCGCGAGCCGACGTGCGCCCAGATGCCGAAGGTCGCCGAGCGGACCGAGGGCAGGGTCTCGGTGACGATGCGCAGGCCTCCGGGGAGGGTGGTCCTGCGGACCGTGCCGATGCCGTTCTCGCCCTTGATGAGGGTTTGGGTACGGGCGACGGCCCGCGCCTCCGAGGAGGTGCGGGCCGTCGCCTTGGAGCTCAGGGACGTCACTTGTCGGCGTCGTCCTTCTTGTCGTCGTCGGAGCCTTCTTCGCCCTCGATCACGGGGATCAGGGAGAGCTTGCCGCGGGAGTCGATCTCGGCGATCTCGACCTGGACCTTCTGGCCCACACCGAGGACGTCCTCGACGTTCTCCACGCGCTTGCCACCGGCCAGCTTGCGGATCTGCGAGATGTGCAGCAGACCGTCCTTGCCGGGCAGCAGGGAGACGAACGCGCCGAAGGTGGTCGTCTTGACGACCGTGCCCAGGTAGCGCTCGCCGACCTCGGGCATCGTCGGGTTGGCGATGCCGTTGATCGTGGCGCGGGCGGCCTCGGCGGCCGGGCCGTCGGCGGCACCGATGTAGATGGTGCCGTCGTCCTCGATCGTGATCTCGGCGCCGGTGTCCTCCTGGATCTGGTTGATCATCTTGCCCTTCGGGCCGATGACCTCACCGATCTTGTCGACCGGGATCTTCACGGTGATGATCCGCGGCGCGTTGGGGGACATCTCGTCCGGCGTGTCGATCGCTTCCATCATCACGTCGAGGATGTGGAGGCGGGCGTCACGGGCCTGCTTGAGGGCGGCGGCCAGGACGGAGGCCGGGATGCCGTCCAGCTTGGTGTCGAGCTGGAGGGCGGTCACGAAGTCCTTGGTGCCGGCGACCTTGAAGTCCATGTCGCCGAAGGCGTCCTCCGCACCGAGGATGTCGGTGAGGGCGACGTAGTGCGTCTCGCCGTTGATCTCCTGGGAGATCAGGCCCATGGCGATACCGGCGACGGGGGCCTTCAGCGGCACACCGGCGTTCAGCAGCGACATGGTGGAGGCGCAGACCGAGCCCATGGACGTCGAGCCGTTGGAGCCGAGGGCCTCGGACACCTGACGGATCGCGTAGGGGAACTCCTCGCGCGTCGGCAGCACCGGCACGATGGCGCGCTCGGCGAGGGCGCCGTGGCCGATCTCGCGGCGCTTGGGGGAGCCGACGCGGCCGGTCTCACCGACGGAGTAGGGCGGGAAGTTGTAGTTGTGCATGTAGCGCTTGCGGGTCACCGGGGAGAGGGTGTCCAGCTGCTGCTCCATGCGCAGCATGTTCAGCGTGGTGACGCCCAGGATCTGGGTCTCACCGCGCTCGAACAGCGCCGAGCCGTGCACGCGCGGGATGGCCTCGACCTCGGCGGCCAGGGTGCGGATGTCGGTGACACCGCGGCCGTCGATGCGCTTCTTCTCCTTGATGACGCGCTCGCGGACCAGGGACTTGGTCAGCGCGCGGTACGCGGCGGAGATCTCCTTCTCGCGGCCCTCGAACTCCGGCAGGAGCTTCTCGGCGGCGAGACCCTTGACGCGGTCCAGCTCGGCCTCGCGGTCCTGCTTGCCGGCGATGGTGAGCGCCTGGGCCAGCTCGGGCTTGACGGCGGCGGTCAGCGCCTCGAGGACGTCGTCCTGGTAGTCCAGGAAGATCGGGAACTCACCGGTCGGCTTGGCGGCCTTGGCGGCGAGGTCGGCCTGGGCCTTGCAGAGCACCTTGATGAAGGGCTTCGCGGCGTCCAGACCGGCGGCGACGACCTCCTCGGTGGGCGCCTCGGCGCCGCCCTCGACCAGCTTGATGGTCTTGTCGGTGGCCTCGGCCTCGACCATCATGATCGCGACGTCGCCGTCCTCCAGGACGCGGCCCGCGACGACCATGTCGAAGACGGCGTCCTCGAGCTCGGTGTGCGTCGGGAACGCGACCCACTGGCCGCGGATCAGCGCGACGCGGACGCCGCCGATCGGGCCGGAGAAGGGCAGGCCGGCCAGCTGCGTGGACGCGGAGGCGGCGTTGATCGCCACGACGTCGTACAGGTGGTCGGGGTTGAGCGCCATGATCGTGGCGACGACCTGGATCTCGTTGCGCAGGCCCTTCTTGAAGGACGGGCGCAGCGGGCGGTCGATCAGGCGGCAGGTGAGGATGGCGTCCTCGGAGGGACGGCCCTCACGGCGGAAGAAGGAGCCGGGGATCTTGCCGGCCGCGTACATCCGCTCCTCGACGTCCACCGTGAGGGGGAAGAAGTCGAGCTGGTCCTTGGGGTTCTTGGATGCGGTGGTGGCCGACAGCACCATGGTGTCGTCGTCCAGGTACGCCACGGCGGAGCCGGCGGCCTGCTTGGCCAGGCGGCCCGTCTCGAAGCGGATGGTGCGGGTGCCGAAGGAGCCGTTGTCGATGACGGCCTCGGCGTAGTGGGTCTCGTTCTCCACCAGCGTTTTCTCCGTTACTTGTCGTCTTTTGCCCCCTTCGCCCGTGTGGCGAGGGGACGGGGCGGAGAAGCGCTCCACTGGTGCGGGCCGGTCTTCGATCGAAGCACCCGGGGTTCACTCTCCCGGGGGCCACTACCGAGGACCGGCGGCGGCGAGGTGCGCTTCCCCTCGTACGGGGGACGTCGGGCGACGTCCCCGTGTGATGCCCGCTGATCGCCTACCCGATGCGACGCGGCTCATCACGCTGAGTCGTAGTTACTGCGTTGTGCTACCACACTACAAAGCCGTGGTGACAGTCCGCACGTACAGCAAAGGGAGCGGCCCCCTTGTCCCAGGGAACCGCTCCCTCCACGGCGTCTTACTTGGCGCCCGCCGCACCGCGGCGGATGCCGAGGCGCTCGACCAGCGCACGGAAGCGCTGGATGTCCTTCTTGGCGAGGTACTGCAGCAGCCGGCGGCGCTGACCGACGAGGATCAGCAGACCGCGGCGGGAGTGGTGGTCGTGCTTGTGGGTCTTCAGGTGCTCCGTCAGGTCGGAGATCCGACGGGACAGCAGAGCGACCTGGACCTCGGGGGAGCCGGTGTCACCCTCCTTGGTGCCGAACTCGGAGATGATCTGCTTCTTCACTGCGGCGTCGAGCGACACGCGTACTCCTCGTGATTCTGTGGTGGCCACCGAGTGCCCCCGGTCTGCGTCTCGGGGGGTCTTCCATGACTCGGAAGGCGGGGATCCGCTGGGCGCGGCCTCCAGAGCGCGAACGGCTCCGGGGGTGCGTACACAAACGGCCATCGCCCAGAGTAGCAGGTGGAGAGGGGCGTCTTTCCCCCGGTCCGGCGAACCCGCCAGGAGGGAAGAGGCAGGCCACTAGGGTGAGCGCTCGGATCGATCGTACGTCGGGAAGGGGTCGCTGGGGCATGGCGGAGACGGCTGAGGAGATCAAGGCACGCAAGGAGCGGGAGAAGGACGAGCTCTACGCCCTCGACATCTCCGGCGTCGAGTGGCACGGCGCTCCGGGCACGGAGGAGCACGAGGAGCGGGTGGAGATCGCGTACCTGCCCGGCGGCGCCGTGGCCATGCGGTCCTCCCTCGACCCCGGGACGGTGCTGCGGTACACGGAGGCAGAGTGGGAGGCGTTCGTGCTGGGCGCGCGGGACGGCGAGTTCGACCTGGAGCCCGCGGAGGGCGACGAGGGGACCGCTGCCGCCGCCGGGTAGTCGTGTCGGCCGGGTAGTCGTGTGGAGATATGGAAACGGGCGGTGCGCGTGCGTGCCGCCCGTTTGCCGTGTCTGCCGACGAGCTGAGTGAGTTTGCCCTGTACGTAGCGATTCCGTACGGCTGTTGACCGTGTCGCCGCGGGTGGGGCGCCCGCCGGGGCGGGGGGAACGGGGCTGACGGGGCGGGGTACCTGGTGATTAGGCTGGTGTCCGGTGCGACGTCAGAACCCGTTCAACGGGCCTGGGCGTCCTACGGGGAGGGCAGATGGTCGCCCCCAGCACGGCACGAGGGTGCTCGACCAATCAGGAGGAACTGTGAGCAGCGATCGGGACGGTACGCACGGGAGCTGGGCGACCCCCGGCGATGACCAGCCCGACGCGGAGTCCGCCGTCGAGACGACGGGCGAGTTCACCATCGACTACGCGCCGCCGGCCTGGTACACGCAGAACGCCTCGGAGGGCGGCGCCTCGGGGGCGTCGTCGTCCGGTTCGTCGTCCGGTTCGTCGGCGGAGGCTGGACGTTCGCCTTCCTCTGAGTCCTCCGGCGCGCCCGGTACGTCGTCGGCGCCGTCGGCTCCCTCCGGCAGGCCCGTTCCTCCGCTGCCGGGACTGACTCCGCCGCCGCACGCCGTGGGAGCCTCGGGGCCGTCCGCCCTGCCGACGCCTCCGGCACCGGCTCCGGGGGCACCTTTCACTCCGCCCGCGCCTGCGCCTGCTCCGGGCGCCCCCTTCACACCCCCCGCGCCCGCGCCCGGTGCGCCGTTCACGCCTCCCCCGCCGCCGACCGCCGGGCCGGTGGCCGTGCCGCGGCTGCCGGTGGGCAGCGGGTTCGAGCCGCAGCGGCCGGAGGCGGACAAGGACGAGGAGCGGGACTCCGCTCCGTCCGGTGCGTCCGCTTCCCCGACGGCCGTACCGAGCATGCCGGTCGGTCAGGTCCCGTCGCCGTCGCCCGAGCCGCAGGCCGCCCCGGCGTCCGCGGAACCCGCTGAGCAGGCGGAAGCGTCGGACGGCCTCGGCCTCGGCAACGGCGACTTGGAGAGCGGGGCCACGATTCGTTTCTCCTCCGCCGCGTTGAAGCGGGAGATCGCCGAGCGTGAGGCCGCGGAGACGGCAGCGGCCCGCTCCGAGACGGAGGACGTGGAGGCCGAGGGGCCGTCAGGAAGCGTCGTGTCGACGGATGTCGGCGAGGAGGAAGAGGCTTCGGACACCGGTGCCGAGGCCGGCCTCGACGCGGATTCCTTCGGTCCGGCGGATGCCGAGACCGTGAAGGACGACGCGGTGGCCGAGGAGGACGACGAGTCCCCGGTGGCCGACCTGCGGGACGACACCGCGGAGGAGCGGCCGGAGACCGCGCCCGAGGACACCGCGCCGTCCGACGACGTGCCGGTGGACAGCGACGGTCCCGTGGACGGCGACGGCCGCGCGGACGAGGACGTGCAGACGGCGGAGGAGGCGCTAACGGCGGACGACGAGCCCGCCGACGCCGCGCCGGTGAGCGCCGAGGCGGAGCAGGACGACGAGCCGCAGGTCGCCGCCGAGCCGGAGGACGAGGTTCCCGCTGGGGCGGACAACCGGGCCGACGAACCTGAAGACGCCGTTCCCGGTCCGGTCGACGCCGTTCCGCCGGCCGGAACCGCCGCCGTGCCGCAGGTACCCCCGCCCCCGCCCGCGTACCCCGCCGCCCCGCCGTCGGCCGGTGACTGGTCCGTGCAGCCGCCGCAGCAGCCGGCACCGCAGGGTGGCGTGCCCGCACAGCAGCCTCCGTTCCAGCCGCAGGCGCCGCAGCCCGCACCCGCCGCCTGGAATCCCCCGCCGGTTCCCCCTGCCCAGCCGGCTCCGCCCGCCCCGCCGGCCGGTTACGGTTTCCCCCAGCCGGGTGCCCCCGAGGCCCAGCCCCCCGCACAGCCGCAGCCGCAGCCGGGCGCGCCCGCACCCCAGGCCGGGTACGGGTTCCCGCCCGCCGCACCGGAACCGCAGCAGGCCCGACCCCCGGCCTCCACCCCGCCCGCACCGGAGCAGCCGCAGGGGCCGAACCCGCCCGCGCCGCCCGCCGGTTACGGCTTCCCGCACGCCCAGCAGCCCGCGCCTCAGGCCGGTTACGGTTTCCCCCAGCCGGGCGCCCCCGCAGCCCAGCCCCCCACGCAGCCGCAACCGCAGCCGGGTGCGCCCGCACCGCAGACCGGGTACGGGTTCCCGCCCGCAGGCCCTGGGCCGCACCAGCCGTCCGCTCCCTCCGCGCCCGCACCGGAGCAGCCGCAGGGGCCGAACCCGCCCGCGCCGCCCGCCGGTTACGGCTTCCCGCACGGTGAGCCGGCGGCCGCTCCCAGCACCCCCACTCCCCCGGCGCAGCCGAGCGGCTACGGCTTCCCCCAGCAGCCGCAGTACCAGCAGCCCGCCGCGTCCGGACAGCCCCAGCCGCCTCAGCAGCCGCACCCCGGTGTCCCGCCGCAGGCGCAGCCGCCCCAGGCGCAGCCCCCGCAGCAGCCCGTCGATCCGCGGACCGGTACGGCGTGGCCGCAGCCCGTTCAGCACGACCAGCGGCAGCCCACCAACCCCGGTGCCGCGCCGCTCGGTTACACGGCCGCCGTCGAGCTGTCGTCGGACCGGCTGCTCAACAGCAAGAAGCAGAAGGCGAAGAGCAGCCGTCCCGCGTCCGGCGGGTCGCGGTTCAAGCTGGGCGGGAAGAAGGAGGAGGCCGAGCGGCAGCGGAAGCTGGAGCTGATCCGCACGCCTGTGCTGTCCTGCTACCGCATCGCGGTCATCAGCCTCAAGGGCGGCGTCGGCAAGACGACCACCACCACGGCGCTCGGCTCCACGCTCGCGACCGAGCGGCAGGACAAGATCCTCGCGATCGACGCCAACCCGGACGCCGGCACGCTCGGCCGCCGCGTGCGGCGCGAGACCGGGGCCACCATCCGTGACCTGGTGCAGGCGATCCCGTACCTCAACTCGTACATGGACATCCGGCGGTTCACGTCGCAGGCGCCCTCCGGTCTGGAGATCATCGCCAACGACGTCGACCCGGCCGTGTCCACGACGTTCAACGACGAGGACTACCGGCGCGCCATCGACGTGCTCGGCAAGCAGTATCCGATCATCCTCACCGACTCCGGCACCGGTCTGCTGTACTCCGCCATGCGCGGGGTGCTGGACCTGGCCGACCAGCTGATCATCATCTCCACGCCGTCCGTGGACGGCGCGAGCAGCGCCAGCACCACGCTGGACTGGCTGTCGGCGCACGGGTATGCGGACCTCGTGTCCCGGTCCCTCACCGTCATCTCCGGAGTGCGCGAGACCGGCAAGATGATCAAGGTGGACGACATCGTGGCGCACTTCGAGACGCGCTGCCGGGGTGTGCTCGTCGTCCCGTTCGACGAGCACCTGGCCGCCGGTGCCGAGGTGGACCTCGACATGATGCGGCCGAAGGTGCGGGAGGCGTACTTCAACCTCGCGGCGCTGGTGGCGGAGGACTTCGTGCGGCACCAGCAGTCGCACGGCCTGTGGACGTCCGACGGCAACCCGCCGCCGGTCGCCGCGCCGCCCCTCCCCGGCCAGGCGGTCCCCGGGCAGCCGGTCCCCGGCCAGGGCGCCCCGGGTCCGTACGTGCCGGGTCAGGCCGTCCCCGGCCAGACCGCCCCGGGCCCGTACCCGCCGCAGCCGCAGCCGCAGCCGCAGCCGCACCAGCCGTACCAGGGCCAGCCGTACGCCCACCCCGGACAGCCGGGTCACCCGGGTCAGCCTCCCGCCCAGCCCGGACAGCCTCCCGCGCAGCCCCCCGCCCCACAGGGACACCCCCAGGCGCAGCCGGCGCAGCCCTACCCGCAGGCGCCGGGTCAGCCGTATCCCCCGCAGCCGGGGCACCCCGGGCATTCCGGCCCGCAGCAGTAGGACCGGCACCCCGGACGACCTCGCCCGCACGTGACAGCGGCCCCCTTCGCGGGGCCGCTTTCGCGTCCAGGGCCGAAAAGCGCCGTCAGCCGCTGGCCAGCAACGCGTCAGTGGTCTCGACCAATGGGTGCAAACGTTGCGTCAACTCGCTGTTTCCGCAGGCCACATGGGGTGTCCGGGCCGTTGACGCCCGCAGGTGCCGCTGATAGACACACTCATCACTCATCTGATCAACCCGTCCTTCCCGTGCGAGTGATGACGCGAGGTCTGCGACCCATGGACACGAACGATCAGTACGGCGGTCACCACCGCACAGCCGGCCGGGCCCGGCTCGTCGTGGCGGCCGGTGCCGCGGCGCTGGCGCTCAGCGCCGGGCTCGCCACTCCGCTCAATCCCGCCCCGCAGCAGGCCCGCGCGGCCGACGACGGCGGCAGCACGCTGACCGTGGCGGTGGCGCAGAGCGTCGACTCGCTCAGCCCCTTCCTCGCGGTGCGGCTGCTCAGCACGAGCATCCACCGGCTCACCTACGAGTACCTCACCAACTACGACCCGAAGGACAACCACGTCATCCCGGGTCTGGCCACCAAGTGGGAGTCGTCGCCCGACAAGCTGACCTGGACGTACACCATCCGCTCCAACTCCTCGTGGTCGGACGGGAAGAAGGCCACCGCCGAGGACGCGGCCTGGACGTTCAACACGATGATGACGGACTCCGGGGCGGCCACCGCGAACGGCAGCTTCGTCGCCAACTTCGAGAAGGTGACCGCGCCCAGCCCCACCCAGCTGGTCATCAAGCTGAAGAAGCCGCAGGCCACCATGACGGCGCTGGACGTGCCGATCGTGCCCAAGCACGTGTGGGAGAAGGTCGACGACTTCTCGAAGTTCAACAACGACAAGGACTTCCCGCTCATCGGCAACGGGCCGTTCGTGCTCACCGACTACAAGCCGGACAGCTACGTGCGCCTGAAGGCGAACAAGGACTTCTGGCGCGGGGCGCCCAAGTTCGACGAGCTGGTCTTCCGCTACTACAAGGACCAGGACGCGGCGGTGTCGGCGCTGCGCAAGGGCGAGGTGTCGTTCGTCGCGGGCTCGCCGTCCCTCACGCCCGCCCAGGCGGACTCACTCAAGGGTGAGAAGAACATCAAGGTCAACGACGCGCCGGGGCGCCGCTTCTACGCGCTGGCCACCAACCCGGGCGCGCGGACGAGGAGCGGCGAGAAGATGGGTGACGGTCACCCCTCGCTGCTCGACCAGCGGGTGCGCAACGCGCTGTTCCGGGCGGTGGACCGCGAGACCGTCATCGACAAGGTGTTCCAGGGGCACGCCGTGGAGGGCGCCGGCTACATCCCGCCGCGCTACGCGCAGTACTTCTGGGAGCCGGAGGCCGGTCAGGAGCTGGCGTACGACCCGAAGGAGGCGGCGCGGCTGCTCGACCAGGCCGGTCTGAAGCTCAACAGCGCGGGCAAGCGCGTCGGCAAGGACGGCAAGCCGATCGTGTACCGGGTGCTGTGCCACGCGACCGACCCGAACGACAAGGCGATCGGGCAGTACCTCCAGGAGTGGTGGGGCGACCTCGGCATCGGGGTCACGCTCAACTGCCTGGACAACGTGACCGATCCCTGGCTCGCCGGTGAGTACGACCTGGCCTTCGACGGGTGGTCGGTCAACCCCGACCCCGACTTCGTGCTCTCCATCCACACCTGCGCGGCGCTGCCCGCCACACCGGAGGAGACCGGCGCGACCGACAACTTCATCTGCGACAGGACCTACGACGAGCTGTACGACCGGCAGCTCGCCGAGTACGACCCGGACAAGCGGGCCGCCCTCGTCAAGCAGATGGAGTCGCGGCTCTACGACCTCGGGTACATGAACGTCATGGCGTACCCGAACGCCGTCGAGGCGTACCGCACGGACCAGATCGAGTCGATCACCACGATGCCGGCGGCGGCCGGCAACATCTACGGCCAGGACGGCTACTGGAGCTGGTGGTCGGCGGTGCCCGCGGACTCCGCCGACGGCGGCGGCGACTCGTCGTCGGCCGGAGTGGTGATCGGGATCGTCGCGGGGGTCGTCGTGCTCGCCGGGCTGGGCGCGTTCCTCGCGCTGCGGCGACGGGCCACGGCCGAGGACCGCGAGTAGGCGGCGAACGGCACCCATGACCTCCGACGCACCCTCCGCATCCGTCGGCGGGACCACGGGAGCGGCCGCCGGTCCGGTGAAGGACGGGCCGGCCGCCTCCCGCGGGCCCCGCCGGGGCGGTCTCACCGGCGCCTATCCGCGGTACCTCGCGGGCAAGCTGGCCGGCGCGGCCGTGTCCCTGTTCGCCGTCCTCGTCACCAGCTTCTTCCTCTTCCGGCTGATCCCCGGCGACCCGGTGAAGTTCATGACCGGCGGCCGTCAGGTATCGGCCGAGCAACTGGCCGTCTACCGTAAGCAGTTCGGTCTGGATCTGCCGTTGTGGCAGCAGTTCACCGACTACTGCGGCAAGGCGCTCACCGGTGACCTGGGCACCTCGTACCAGTTCAACGCGCCCGTGCTGGACAAGATCACGGAGGCGCTGCCGAACACCCTGCTGCTCACCGGCACCGCCTTCGTGATCTACACGGTGCTCGGGATCGTCCTCGGTACCCGCTCGGCGTGGCGGCACGGGCGGCTCGGCGACCGGGTGAACACCGGCCTGGCGCTGACCCTGTACTCGCTGCCCTCGTTCTGGCTGGGGCTGCTGCTGATCATCACGCTGTCGGTGGGGATCGGCCCGGTCCCGGGCCTGTTCCCGACCGGGGGCATGGAGTCGGGCGGCGAGGAGGGCTTCGCGTACGTGCTGGACGTGGCGCACCACCTGGTGCTGCCGGTGCTGACGCTGGTGGCCGTGGAGTACGGGCAGACGCTGCTGGTGACGCGGTCGGCGCTGCTGGACGAGATGGGCAGCGACTACCTGACCACGGCACGGGCCAAGGGCCTGCGCGACGACCTGGTACGGCGGCGCCACGCGGTGCCCAACGCGCTGCTGCCGACCGTCACGCTGATCTTCATCAACCTCGGACGGACGGTGGCCGGCGTCATCCTGGTGGAGACGGTGTTCTCCTGGCCGGGGCTGGGCGGGCTGTTCTACCAGGCGCTCAGCGTGCCCGATCTGCCGTTGGTGCAGGGGCTGTTCTTCGTGTTCGCCGCCGCGGTGATCGTGATGAACACGCTGGCCGACCTGATCTATCCGCTGTTCGATCCCCGGGTGGGCCGATGACGACGGAGAAGACCCCGCGGGTGCGGGGCGCGGGGCCGCGGGCCATGGCGTGGCAGCGGCGCCGGGCCTCGGCCGCGCGGTTCTGGCGGCAGTACCGCACGCACCGGGCCGGGCTGTTCGGCCTGGGCGTCCTCACCCTGTTCGTGCTGCTGGCGCTGACCGCGCCGCTGCTGGTCGGTGCGGACGTCGCCGACGTGACCGACGCGCCGGGCGACCCGCTGGAGGACCCGAGCGCCGAACTGCCCTTCGGCGCGGACCGGTTCGGGCGGGACCTGTTCGGCCTGGTGATCTGGGGCGCCCGGGTGTCGCTGCTGGTGGGGCTGCTCGCGGCGGTGCTGTCGGTGCTGATCGGCACGGTGATCGGGGTGACGTCGGGGCACTTCGGGGGATGGTTCGCCACGGTGATCATGCGGATCACCGACTGGTTCCTCGTCATGCCGACCCTGGTGCTGGCGATCGCCCTGGCCACCGTGATGTCCCGTTCGCTGCTGACGATCGTCGTGGCGATCGGGGTGACGACCTGGCCGACGACGGCCCGCCTGGTGCGGGCGCAGACGCTGGCCGTGGAGACACGGCCGTACATCGAGCGGGCGCGGGCGCTCGGCGGCGGGCACTGGCACGTCATGAGCCGGCACGTGCTGCCCAACGTGATGCCGCTGGTGCTCGCGCAGACGACGCTGATCATCTCCTCGGCCATCCTGGCGGAGGCGACCCTGGCGTTCCTCGGGCTCGGCGATCCGACGGTGGTGTCGTGGGGCGGGCTGCTCCAGGACGCCCGGGAGGCGGGGGCGATCAGTGCCGGGCACTGGTGGTACCTGGTGCCGCCGGGCATCGCCATCGCCGTGGTGGCGCTGGCGTTCACGCTCTGCGGGCGGGCCGTGGAGTCCGTCCTCAACCCCAGGCTGGGGGTGTCCCGTTGAGTCTGCTGGACGTCAGGGGGCTGACGGTCACCTACCCGGGCGGCGCGGCCGCGGTGCGCGGGGTGGACCTGCGCCTGGAGGCGGGCCGCAAGCTGGGCATCGCCGGGGAGTCGGGCTGCGGCAAGTCCACCCTCGCGCTGGCGCTGCTGCGCCTGCTGCCCGCGGGGACCCGGGTCGGCGGCGAGATCCTGCTGGACGGCGAGGACGTACTGGCCATGAAGTGGGGCCGGGTACGGGCGGTCCGCTGGGCGGGGGCGTCCATCGTGTTCCAGGGCGCGATGCACAGCCTGAACCCGGTGCGCCGCATCGGCGACCAGATCGCCGAGCCGATCCTGCTGCACCGCAGGGCCACCGCGGCCGGGGCCCGGAAGCGGACCGGGGAGCTCCTGGAACACGTCGGCCTGCCGGCCGCCCGCGCGTCGGCGTACCCGCACGAACTGTCCGGCGGGCAGCGGCAGCGCGTGATGATCGCGATGGCGCTGGCCTGCGACCCGCAGCTGATCATCGCGGACGAGCCGACGACCGCGCTGGACGTCATGATCCAGGCGCAGATCCTGCGGCTGATCGAGCAGCTGGTCGCGGATCAGGACGTCGGCCTGATCATGATCAGCCACGATCTGGCGGTCCTCGCCGGCACCTGCGACCGGCTGGCGGTGATGTACGCGGGCCGGGTGATCGAGGAGGGCCCGGCGGGCCAGGTGTACGAGGCCGCCCGCCACCCTTACGCCCAGGCGCTGTCGGCGGCGTTCCCGCGCATCGGTGACCCGGCGTCGCGCTTCGCGCCACGCGGTCTGCCGGGCGACCCGCCGGACCCCACGGCACTGCCGTCCGGCTGCGCCTTCCACCCGCGGTGCCCGGTGGCGCTGGACTCCTGCGCGACCGAGGACCAGCCGCTGCGGGACGCGGGTGCGGGCCGTCGGGCCGCGTGCGTGCGGGTGACCGACCGGGACGACGGCACGGCCGGCGGCCCGGACCCCCTGGAGGAAGCGAGGCGCAGCACCCCATGACCGGCTCCCCCCTGCTCAGCACCCGGGACGTGCACATCACCTTCTCGGGCCGGCACGGTGCCCCGGACGCCCGCGCCGTGGACGGTGTCGACCTGGACATCCGTCCCGGTGAGATCGTCGCCCTGGTCGGCGAGTCCGGCTGCGGCAAGACCACGCTGGCCCGCGCCCTGCTGGGGCTGGTCGCGCCCACGGCGGGCCGGGTGACCTTCGACGGGCGGCCGCTGGAGTACTCCGGCCGCTCCCTCAAGGCGTACCGGCGGCGCGTCCAGCTGGTGCTGCAGGACCCGAGCGGTTCGCTCAACCCGCGCCACACCGTGTACGACGCGGTGGCCGAGGGCCTGCGCATCCACGGCCACCGGGGGGACGAGCGGGCCGTGGTCGCGGACGCGCTGTCCCGGGCCGGGCTGCGGCCCCCGGAGCGGTTCTTCCTGCGCTATCCGCACGAACTGTCCGGTGGTCAGCGGCAGCGGGTGGTGATCGCGGGCGCGTTGGTGCTGGAGCCTGAACTCCTCGTCGCCGACGAGCCGGTGGCCTCGCTGGACGCGTCGGTGCGCGGGGAGATCCTGGCGCTGCTGCTGCGGCTGCGCGACGAACTGGGCCTGTCCGCCCTGGTGGTCACGCACGACCTGGGGCTGGCCTGGAACATCGCCGACCGGGTGGCGGTGATGTACCTGGGGCGGATCGTGGAGACCGGCGCGGTGGAGCAGGTGCTCACGGCGCCACGGCACCCGTACACGCGGGCGCTGCTCTCGGTGCTTCCCGAAGCCTCCGGGGAGCCGGTGGTTCTCACCGGCGAGCCGCCGGACCCGGCCCGGATCCCCTCCGGCTGCCGCTTCCACGCGCGCTGCCAGATACTGGCGAGCGGCGAGGCCGAACGGGCGGGCGTGGCCCAGGCCTGCCGCACCACGGACCCAGGCGTCCTCGACGGCACCGACACCCCCCAGGTGGCCTGCCACTGGGCCCACGCGACGGAGGGCGAAGCAGCGCCGAAGGGCTGACCGGACCCGGCCCCCTCCCCGACGGGGCGGTGCGGGTTACGCCTTCTCGGCCTCGGCCACCAGGGTTTTGCAGCGTTCGACGTCGTTGGCCATCTGCTCGAGGAGCGCGTCGAGGGTGTCGAACTTCGCCTGGCCGCGTACGAAGGCGAGGAAGTCGACCGCGACGTGCAGGCCGTACAGGTCGAGGCCGACGCGGTCGATGGCGTACGCCTCGACGGTCCGCTCGGTGCCGTCGAACTGGGGGTTGGTGCCCACGGAGATCGCGGCCGGCATGGCCTCGCCCTGCGCGTGCAGCCAGCCGGCGTAGACCCCGTCGGCGGGGATCGCGGTGTGCGGGAGCGTCTCGACGTTGGCCGTGGGGAAGCCCAGGTCACGGCCGCGCTGGGCGCCCCGGACGACAACGCCCTCGACCCGGTGCGGGCGGCCCAGGATCTCGGCGGCGCCCTCGACCTGGCCCTCGGTGACCAGCCGGCGGGTGAGGGTGGAGGAGAACGGCTCGCCGCCGCCCGCCTCGCCGCTCACGTACAGGTCGACGACCTCGACCTCGAAGTCGTACACCTTGCCCTGCTCGGCGAGGAACTGCACGGTGCCCGCGGCCTTGTGGCCGAAACGGAAGTTGGGGCCCTCGACGACGGCCTTGGCGTGCAGCTTGTCGACCAGCACCTTGACCACGAAGTCGGCCGGGGACAGCTTCGAGAACTCGGTGGTGAAGGGCAGGACCAGGACCGCGTCCACGCCGAGGTCGGCCATCAGCTCCGCGCGCCGGTGGTGCGGGGCGAGCAGCGGGGGGTGGCTGCCGGGGCGGACGACCTCGCTGGGGTGCGGGTCGAAGGTGACGACGACCGCGGGGACGCCCAGGGCGCGGGCCCGCTCCACGGCGTGCCGGATGATCAGCTGGTGACCGCGGTGCACTCCGTCGTAGGAGCCGATGGTGACGACGCTGCGCCCCCAGTCCTGGGGGATGTCCTCCAAGCCACGCCAGCGCTGCACTGTGACTGCTCCTTGTCGAAACCTTGTCGGACGAACCCGAGTCCGTGGACTTCTCTGCGCAGCTCTAAGGGTGCCATGCCGGGTGCCGTCGGCTCGCATCGGCATGGGTGCTGTGTGACGACGCGCACGCGCCGGGTGGCGTCACACGGGCACGACCACGCCGGTGAGCTCGTCGATCACCTCCCGGGTGCCGGCCCCGACCAGCGGTCCCCACACGTGGGGGGCGTCCGTCAGCCAGCCGGCCACGGCCGCCGCGAGTCCCGGCACGTGCCGGGCCAGGCCGGCGAGGGCCAGGTCGAAGCGGGCGGCGCCCTCGGGTGTGCGGACCAGGAGCAGTGCCGTGCGGTGGACGAGCACCCGCAGCTCGGGGCCGGTGTTGCGGGCGGCGGCGCGCAGGACCGCCTCCAGGACACCGGGGTCGGTCTCCTGGGCGAGCAGCGTGTCGAGCAGGGCGCGGCGCAGCGGGCGGGAGGCGGAGGTGCCGGGCGCGGCGAGGACGTCGGCGAGGGCCGGCCGCAGGGGCAGGGGACCGTCGTCGAGCAGCTCGGTGAGCAGCAGGCGGAGCACCGCGCGGGCGGCGGGCCCGAGATCGAGGCGCCGGTCGGCGTACCGGGCCACGCAGCCGGTCAGCTCGGGCCGCCGTACGACCGCCTCCCGGACGACGGCCGCGACCGGCCGGGCCAGGGCGGGGGTGACGGCGTCGGCGAGGGCGCGGACGGTCTCGTCAGCGTCCGCCCCCTGCGCCAGCCTGGTGCGGAACGCGTCGAGCACGGGCTCCGGGTGGGTCGTCAGGGCGTCGGTGAGGGCGCTCGGCGGGAAGTGCGGGTCGCCGGCCGCGAAGCGGTCCAGGGCGCGCGCGAGGTGCCGGTCCCTGCTGTTGGGGTCGCGGACCAGGAGGGCCAGGGCACCGCCGTGCAGCGCGCGGTCGGCGGTGCGGACGAGGACCGCGAGGGCGGCGTACCGCAGCAGGGTGCGGTCGCCCAGGTCGCGCACGTGCGGTGCGACCCGCAGGCCGTGGGTGACGGCCGCGGCCCGGCGGGCGGGGCGCGGGTCCTCCGCCCAGCGGTCCACGGCCCGGCACATCGCGCCGGGCTCCTCCTCGGCCAGCACGGTGAGCAGTTCGTCGGCCCGCCGGTGCGTGCTGTCGACGAGCGCCTCGGTCAGCGCGTCCGGGGCGGCGTGGCGGTGGGTGTGCAGCAGCGCCTGCGCGGCGGTCGCCACGGTGGCGTGCGGGGTGGCGGGCAGCGGCCGCTCGTCGTCGAACCAGCGGACCAGGTACGGCAGTACGGTCGCGGGGTCGGCGGTGAGCAGCGCGGCGGCGGCGTCCAGGAAACGGGGGCCGCTCTCGCACGGGGGGCCGTCGGCCAGGACCAGGCGGCGCAGCAGGGCGCACCGCGTCTCCACGGGCAGCCGCAGCCCGGTCCAGAAGGCGGGCCCCAGTTCGTCCGGCACCGTCCGCCGCTGCTCCCGCCAGGCCACGACGCGGTCGGCGAGCAGTCGCAGTACGTCCGTGTACGGGCCGGCGTCGGGCACGCGGGCGAGGGTGCCGGTGAGCAGGCGGACCGCCCACCAGGAGCCGGGGTCGGCGTCCAGGGCGTGCGTCAGGTCCGCCAGCCGGGAGGCGAGTCTGGCGGTGCCGTGCCGGCGGGCGAGGGACAGCAGGGCCTGGACGACGGGACCGATGCGGTGGCGGGGCACGGGGCCGGTGCCGGTGGCGGGGGCGTGGACGAGGGTGTGCAGGGCGCCGTCCAGGTCGAGGTGGCCGCCTTGGAGCCAGTCGGCGAGCTCCTGATGGGCGAACCGGTAGCCGTCCCCGGCGGGGACGAGGAGCCCCTCGCCGAGAACGGCCTCGGCCCATCCGCCCGGCTCGTCGTGCCGGTGCGGGCCGGTGGGCGGTCCAGCGGCGTCCCCGGCGTCCGGGAACAGTTCCGCGAACGTCTCCCGGTCCAGCGTGCCGTCCTCCGCGCCGAGGCAGTGGCGGGCCGCCTCGTGCGCCTTTCCGGCGGCCCGGGCGGCCAGGCGGCGCACCGCGGTGCCCCGGGCACCGGTGCCGCCGGCGAGGCGCCGGGCGATGCGCAGGCAGGTCAGGTCCAGGTGCGCGGTGAGGACGCCGTCGCGGTCGACGGGCCCTTCGGGAGCCGCTCCAGCGAGGTCGGACCGTACCTCGGCGAGCATGCGCAGGGTCAGCGGGTGGGCCGCGTCGGCGTCGGTCAGGGCACCCTCCGGGATGCCGAGCCGGGCGCGCGCCTCGCGCGCCTCGTCGGCCGTGAGGTCGCCGAGGTCCACGCACGGCGGGAGTCCGTCGGGACCCGCTCCGCCCTGGTGTGGCGGGACGGCCGGCAGGCCCGCCTCCTCCGCGTACTCGGCGCCGCAGGACACCAGCAGGCGGGCGCCCGTCTCCGCCAGCCAGCGCACGGTGCCCTCGGTCCACGCGGCGCGCCGCCGGAACAGTCCGGACGGCATGTGCTCGGGGTCGTCGAGGAGCAGCAGCAGGGGGCGCCCGGCGCTGTGCGCGAGCCGGGCGAGGCGCTCCGGCGCGAGGTCGCCGACGTCCTGCGGGGGGAACGGCATCCGGGCGACGGCCTCGGCGGCGGCCCGCTCCAGGGCGCGCCGGGCGGCGACGGCGACCGAGGTGTCGTCCGCGCGCAGGTCGGCTCCGCGCAGCCAGAGCGTCGGCAGCCCTTCGCGGTGGCGCCGGCCGGCGAGGGCGGCGAGTTCGGTGCTGCGGCCGCTGCCGGGCGGCCCGACGAGACCCAGGACGGCGGCCGTGCCCCGCTCAAGGGCGTGCAACCGCGCGCGTACGGCGTGCCGTTCGACCAAATCGACGGGCGTGGACGGCGCGTGGAGTGCCACCGAGGCGGCGGTCAGCCCGACCAGTCCGGCGAGGTTGAGGTCGGTGCCGTAGGCGGGGACGGTGGCCGCGTTCTCCACGAGCAGCGCGGCGAGGGCGGGGGCCGTCGGGCGCAGGGGGACGGCGAAGCCGACGTCGGAGGCGGTGGTGCGCAGCGCGGTGCCGAGGACGCCGACGACGGTGCCGGTGGCGGGGTCGAGCACCGGGCCGCCCGCGGCTCCCCCGCCGAGCCGCAGCGCGTCCCGTCCGGCGGTGCCGACCGCCAGCTCCAGGGCGCCGTGCACACGGTGGGTGCGGTCGGTGGCGGTGTACGTCACCGAGGCCGTGCCCAGCACCCGTGCCTCGCGCCAGCCGCCTGCGGGGATCCGTACGTAGGCGCCGGTGCGGACGGTGCCCCGGGAGGTGACCGGCAGGGGGGCGATGCCGAGGTTCCCGCCGCGCACCAGGGCCAGACCGAGGTCGGGCAGCGGCGTCACGGCGTCGGCGGTCACGATGCTGTGGCGGCCGTCCGCGCCGTGCAGCACGATCCGGGGCAGGCCGTCGACGGTCTCGTGGCTGGTGATCACCGTGCCGTGGCGGTCGGCCACGAAGCCGGTGCCGCGCGGGCGGCCGGCCAGGTCGTGGAGCGCGACAAGGCCGGGGTCCGCGTCCCGGACCCGCGCGAGGGCATGCCCGCCCTGGAGTGCCGGCTCCCCTCGGAAGCGGTCGAGCGACGGCATCCTGGAGCCTCCTGCCGTGCCGTACCTGGTGCCTTGTCCGCGACATTAGGCGCCAGATGATCAGCGGCACAGATCGGTCGGCGAACGCGCCCCCTTGCGCTCCCCCGCTTCACTCCGAGCGCCCGCACGTGCGGGTGAACGGAGGGGGGCCGGTGGATAGACCCTAGGGGTGGGGGAACCGAGGGGGACCGTGGAGCGGCGGCATGTCCATCCCCGTGACGCCGCTCCACGGGCGGGATCCGGCGCGCCTCCGAGAGCACGGGGTCGGGTCCTCGGCCCCTCGCGGCTGCGGCGGCCCTGTGGCGCGCCTCAGGGCAGGAGTCGCCCCCGGCGCCCCTTCCCGTCCCGACCCCGGGGCTGCGCCCCCAGACCCCCCTTGCCGGCCCTGGCGGGCCTCGTCCTCAGACGCCGGACGGGCGGGCTGGAATCAGCGGCGGAGCCCCGGGGAGGGGCTCACGTTGCGAAGATCGCCAGGCTCTTCGCCTTGCCCCGGTGTTCCTCCACCAGCGCCAGCAACCGCTCCCCCGGCCCGAAGACCGCCACCGTGCCCCGTCCCGCGTACTCCTCCGGCATCTCCAGGCGGACGCCGTTCGTCAGCAGCTTCGCCCGGCGCTCGTCCACGTCCCAGCGTGGGAACGCGGCCGCGGCGGCCTCGGCGATCGGCATGACCGTCAGCTTCTCCTGGAGCTCGTCCAGCGTCTTCGCCGTGTCCAGCCGGTACGGGCCGACGCGGGTCCGGCGCAGCGCGGTCAGGTGGCCGCCCACGCCCAGGCCGGCGCCCAGGTCACGGGCGAGGGCGCGGATGTAGGTGCCGGAGGAGCAGACGACGGAGACCACGAGGTCCAGCACCGGGGTGCCGTCCGCGGCGACGGCTTCGCGCACGTCGTACACGGAGAAGGACGACACGGTGACCGGCCGGGCGGGGATGTCGAACTCCTCGCCCTCCCGGGCGCGCTTGTAGGAGCGCACCCCGTCGATCTTGATGGCGCTGACCTTGGACGGCACCTGCATGATGTCGCCGGTCAGCTCGGTGATCCCGGCGTCGACGGCCTCGCGGGTGACCCCGGAGGCGTCGGTGGAGGCGGTGATCTCACCCTCGGCGTCGTCGGTGACCGTGGTCTGGCCGAGCCGGATCGTGCCGAGGTACTCCTTCTCCGTCAGCGCCAGGTGGCCGAGGAGCTTGGTCGCCCGCTCGACGCCGAGGACGAGGACGCCCGTCGCCATCGGGTCGAGGGTGCCGGCGTGGCCGACCCGCCGGGTGCGGGCGATGCCGCGCATCTTGGCGACCACGTCGTGCGAAGTGAAGCCCGACGGCTTGTCCACGATGACAAGGCCGTCGGGCGTGGTGGGCTTCTGGGTCATTCGGCGGTGTCGTCCGTCTCGTCGTCTTCCGGCTTGCGGTACGGGTCGGCCCCGCCGGCGTACGCGGCGCCCGCGGACGCCTCGCGCACCGCGGCGTCGGACTGGCGCGCCTTGTCGAGGAGGTCCTCGATGGTGCGGGCCGTGTCCGGCAGGGCGTCCATGACGAAGGTGAGGGTCGGCGTGAACTTCACGCCCGCCGCCCGGCCCACCTCGGAGCGCAGGACGCCCTTGGCGCTCTCCAGGCCGGCAGCGGCCGCCTGCCGCTCCTCGTCGTCCCCGTACACCGTGTAGAAGACGGTCGCCTCCCTGAGGTCACCGGTGACCCGGGTGTCCGTGATGGTGACGTGCGAGCCGAGCCGCGGGTCCTTGATCCCGCGCTGCAGCTTCTGGGCCACCACCTCTCGGATGAGGTCCGCCAGCCTCTTGGCGCGCGCGTTGTCGGCCACTGGTCCGTCTCCTTAAGTGCTTAACGTCTTGCTTCAGTCTTCGTCGCTGTGGAGCCTGCGTCGAACCGAGAGCAGTTCCACCTCGGGCCGCCCGGCGACCAGCCGCTCGCAGCGGTCGAGGACGTCGGTGAGGTGGTCCCATTCCCCGGAGACCACCGCCAGGCCGATCTCGGCCCTGCGGTGCAGGTTCTGGTTCCCGGTCTCCGCCACGCTGACCGCGTACTTCCGCTGCAGTTCGGCGACGATCGGACGGACGACGGAGCGCTTCTCCTTGAGCGAGTGGACGTCGCCGAGGAGCAGGTCGAAGGACAGAGTCCCCACATACATGTGTGCATCCGGATGTCCCGCCGGCTCGGGATAGGCATCTCCCCGGTCCGGGCGGAGCCGCCCCGTGGGGAAGGGTGCCGCAGCCGCGGCACCGATACGGGAACCGTACACGCAACGGCCGGGGCCGATCGACGGAAATTCGCTTCCGCCGACCGGCCCCGATCGCGTGCTGCTGCGGTCAGACGCGCGGCTTCTCGCGCATCTCGTACGTCGCGATGACGTCGTCGACCTTGATGTCGTTGAAGTTTCCGAGGTTGATACCGCCCTCGAAGCCTTCGCGGATCTCGGTGACGTCGTCCTTGAAGCGACGCAGACCCTCGATGTTGAGGTTCTCCGCGATGACCTTGCCGTCTCGGACGAGACGCGCCTTGGTGTTCCGCTTGACCTCGCCGGAGCGGATGAGAACACCCGCGATGTTGCCCAGCTTGGACGACTTGAAGACCTCGCGGATCTCCGCCGTACCGAGCTCGACCTCCTCGTACTCCGGCTTGAGCATGCCCTTGAGGGCCGCCTCGATCTCCTCGATCGCCTGGTAGATGACCGAGTAGTAGCGGACGTCCACACCCTCGCGCTCGGCCATCTGCTGCGCACGCCCGGCGGCGCGCACGTTGAAGCCGATCACGATGGCGTCGGAACCCATCGCCAGGTCGATGTCGGACTCCGTGACCGCACCGACACCGCGGTGCAGGACGCGGATGTCGACCTCTTCGCCGACGTCCAGCTGGAGCAGCGAGGACTCGAGGGCCTCGACCGAACCGGAGGCGTCACCCTTGATGATCAGGTTCAGCTGCTGGACCTCGCCGGCCTTGAGCACCTTGTCCAGGTCCTCCAGCGACACGCGGCGCGTGCGCTTGGCGAACGCGGCGTTGCGCTCACGGGCGGCGCGCTTCTCGGCGATCTGACGGGCCGTACGGTCCTCGTCCACGACGATGAAGTTGTCGCCCGCACCCGGGACGTTGGTCAGGCCCAGGACCTGGACCGGCGTCGAGGGACCGGCCTCGGCGACGTTGTTGCCGTTGTCGTCGAGCATGGCGCGCACGCGGCCGTAGGCGTCGCCCACCACCATCGTGTCGCCGACCCGCAGGGTGCCTCGCTGGACGAGGACGGTCGCCACGGCACCGCGGCCGCGGTCGAGCCGGGACTCGATCGAGATGCCCTGCGCGTCCTGCGTGGGGTTGGCACGCAGGTCGAGCGAGGCGTCCGCGGTGAGGATGACGGCCTCGAGGAGGCTGTCGATGTGCAGACCCTGCTTGGCGGAGATGTCGACGAACATGGTGTCGCCGCCGTACTCCTCGGCCACCAGGCCGTACTCGGTCAGCTGACCGCGCACCTTGGTCGGGTCCGCGCCCTCGACGTCGATCTTGTTGACCGCGACGACGATCGGGACCTCGGCCGCCTTGGCGTGGTTGAGCGCCTCGACCGTCTGCGGCATGACGCCGTCGTTGGCCGCGACGACCAGGATCGCGATGTCGGTCGACTTGGCACCGCGGGCACGCATGGCGGTGAACGCCTCGTGACCCGGGGTGTCGATGAAGGTGATCTTGCGATCCTCTTCGTTGACCTCGGTCGTGACCTGGTAGGCACCGATGTGCTGGGTGATGCCGCCGGCCTCGCCCGCGATGACGTTCGTCTTGCGGATGGCGTCGAGGAGGCGGGTCTTGCCGTGGTCGACGTGACCCATGACGGTGACGACCGGCGGACGGACCACCAGGTCCTCCTCGTCGCCCTCGTCCTCGCCGAACTCCAGGTCGAAGGACTCGAGCAGCTCGCGGTCCTCCTCCTCCGGGCTGACGACCTGAACCGTGTAGTTCATCTCGTCCGCGAGGAGCTGGAGCGTCTCGTCGGAGACGGACTGGGTCGCGGTGACCATCTCGCCGAGGTTCATCATGACCGCGACGAGCGACGCCGGGTTGGCGTTGATCTTCTCCGCGAAGTCGGTGAGCGACGCACCGCGCGACAGGCGAATGGTCTCGCCGTTGCCGCGAGGCAGCATCACGCCGCCGACCGACGGGGCCTGCATGGCCTCGTACTCCTGGCGCCTCTGCCGCTTCGACTTGCGACCGCGACGTGCGGGACCGCCGGGACGGCCGAAGGCGCCCTGCGTGCCGCCGCGGCCACCGGGACCGCCGGGACGGCCACCGAAGCCGGGACGGCCGGCGAAGCCGCCGCCGCCACCGGGACGGCCGGCACCGCCGCCGCCACCACCGGGACGACCGGCGAAGCCGCCGCCGCCACCACCCGGACGGCCGGCGAAGCCGCCGCCGCCACCGGGACGACCGCCGCCGCCACCGCCGGGACGACCCGCACCGCCCGGACCGCGGCCGGGGCCACCGCCGGGACGCGGGCCGGCAGCGGGACGCTGCGGCATCATGCCGGGGTTGGGACGCGGGCCGCCGGGGCCGCCGCCGGGACGGGGACCGCCCTGCGGACGCGGCATCGAGCCCGGAGTGGGACGCGAGCCGCCCGGAGCCTGCGGACGAGGACCGCCGCCCTGGCCGGGAGCCTGGGGACGGGGACCGGCGCCGGGGGCACCGGGACCGCCGGGACGCTGGCCCTGCGGGCGCGGGGCCTGCGGACGGGCCATGCCGGTGGAGCCACCGGACGTGAACGGGTTGTTGCCGGGACGCGGACCGGCCGGGCGGGCGCCCGGGCGCGGAGCGCCGCCACCGGGACGCTGACCCTGGCCTGCCGGACGGCCCTGGCCACCCTGCCCCTGACCGGGACCGGCGGGACGACCGCCGGGCTTGGGCGCACCGGGACGGGCGCCGCCGGGCTTCGGGCCGGACGGAGCCTGGGCCGCGGCGGGCGGGGCCTGGAACTCCGGAGTGGCCGGGGCCGGACGCGGCGCGGGGCGCGGGCCCGGCGTCGGACGCTGACCCGCGGGGGCCGGCGCGGGCGCCGACGGAGCCGCCGGCGGCTGGGCCGCGGCGGGCTTGGGTGCGGCCGGGCGGGCCGCCTGCGCCGGAGAGGGCGCCGCGGGCCTGGGGGCAGCCTTCTTGGGCGCACCGGGCTTCGCGGCGGACTTGCCGTTGCCCCCGCCCTGCTGGAAGGCGTCAGTCAGCTTGCGTACTACGGGCGCTTCGATCGTCGAAGACGCCGAACGGACGAACTCACCGAGTTCCTGGAGCTTGGCCATGACGACCTTGCTCTCTACACCGAACTCCTTGGCGAGTTCGTAGACCCGGACCTTAGCCACTTCGCTCCTTTGAGGTCCGGGTTGCGTCCGGACCGTCGCTAGTTCATGGGCGTACTCATCGCGTACTCATCGAGTGCTCATCGCAATCTCGACCTGCTTTCGACTCGCGAGGTACCAGGCCGTACGGGGGTTTCCGTACGGCAAGTTCTTACGTGTTGCCTGTCAGTCGGCACGGAGCCACTGCTCAGCAACCTTGTGCCTGCCCGACGTAGTGGCGCAACGCCTTTACGTCGAGCGGTCCCGGGACGCGGAACGCCCGCGGGAACGCCCTGCGGCGCACCGCCTGGTCGAGACAGACCGGTACGGGGTGTACGTACGCACCCCGGCCGGGCAGCGTACCGCGTGGATCCGGGACGCACGCGTCCTCGATCACCACGATCCGCAGCAGCTCGCCCTTGACCGCTCGCTCGCGGCACCCCACGCAAGTGCGCTCGGGGCACACGCCAGCCCGTGTCCGGCCAGACACTCCTCAGTCTACCTCCCCGGACCGACCTCACCCCTCCGGGGTAAGAATCGAACACCGCAACGAGCAAAGCTGTCGTGATCTCAGCCAACCGCGGCCTGGATCTATTCCCCGGTCTGTTCCGTGTCCGGCCGGATGTCGATCCTCCAGCCGGTCAGCCGGGCGGCCAGACGGGCGTTCTGCCCCTCCTTGCCGATGGCCAGCGACAGCTGGTAGTCCGGCACGGTGACCCGGGCGGACCGGGCGGCGAGGTCGACGACCTCCACCTTGGAAACCCGGGCCGGCGACAGGGCGTTCGCCACCATCTCGGCCGGGTCGTCGGACCAGTCGACGATGTCGATCTTCTCACCGTTGAGCTCGCCCATGACGTTGCGCACCCGGCCGCCCATGGGGCCGATGCAGGCGCCCTTGGCGTTCAGGCCCGAGCGGGTGGAGCGAACGGCGATCTTGGTGCGGTGTCCGGCCTCGCGGGCGATCGCGGCGATCTCCACCGAACCGTCGGCGATCTCCGGCACCTCGAGGGCGAACAGCTTCTTCACCAGGTGGGGGTGCGTACGCGAAAGGGTGACGGACGGACCGCGGACACCCTTGGCCACCCGGACGACGTACGACCGCAGACGCAGGCCGTGCGTGTAGCTCTCGCCGGGGACCTGCTCCTGCACGGGCAGGATCGCCTCCAGCTTGCCGATGTCGACCAGCACGTTCTTCGGGTCGCGGCCCTGCTGCACCACTCCGGTGACGATGTCGCCCTCACGCCCGGCGTACTCGCCGAGCGTCGCGTCGTCCTCGGCGTCGCGCAGGCGCTGCAGGATGACCTGCTTGGCCGTGGTCGCGGCGATGCGGCCGAAATCGGACGGGGTGTCGTCGAACTCGCGGGGCTCCTGGCCCTCCTCGAGGTCGTCGGGGTCCTCCTTCGCCCACACGGTCACATGTCCGGTCTCCCGGTTGAGCTCCACGCGCGCGTGCCGGCGGCTTCCCTCGGTGCGGTGGTAGGCGATGAGGAGGGCCGACTCGATCGCCTCGACCAGCAGGTCGAAGGAGATCTCCTTCTCCCGTACCAAGCCCCGCAGGGCGCTCATGTCGATGTCCACGGCTACGCCTCCTCTTCCTTCTTGTCGTTCTTGTCGGACGCGTCGTCCTTGCGGTTGAACTCGACCTGGACGCGCGCCCGGGTGATGTCGCCGAAGGCGAGCCGGCGCGCGGTGGGCTTGCGGCCCTTGACCCCGGGGACCTCGAGGTCGAGGCCCTCCTCGTCGGCCGCGAGGATCCTGGCGACCAGTTCGCCGCCCTCGGCGAGCTGGAACCGCACCAGGCGGCCGGTGGCGCGCACGTAGTGGCGGTGCTCGGTCAGCGGGCGCTCCGCGCCGGGGGTGCCGACCTCGAGGGTGTACTCCGCGTCGCCCATCGCGTCGCTCTCGTCGAGCTTCGCCGAGAGCGCGCGGCTCACATCGGCGATCCGGTCGAGGTCGGCGCCGGTGTCGGAGTCGACGACTACGCGCAGCACCCGCTTGCGGCCGACCGCGTCCACGGCGATCTCTTCGAGATCGAGGCCCTGGGAGCTGACGAGCGGTTCCAGAAGTTCTCGAAGCCTCTCGCTCTGGGTGGTGCTCATCCGGGTGACTCCTCGGCCGCGTGTGCTGTTGTGGGTCGGTGCGCGTGTCTGCACAAAGGGTATCCGGTCGCAGGGGGTGTTGCCGTCCACCCGGTCGACGAGGTGCCGCTGGGCGCCGCCGGGCGGGCTCCCGGGTACGGTGATCGCGGGCCCCGCCCGATCTTCCGTCCAGCCCCGTTCGTCACGAGCCCCCGAGGACGCCTGCCGTGTCGTTCCCCCTGTCTCCGCGCGCCCGTTCGGGGCCGCGCAGAAGGAGTCTGCTCGCCGCCGCCCCGGCGGCCCTGCTGGTGGCGGGCTGTTCCGCCGGGTCCGACGGCCCCGGCACCGCCGCCCCGCGCCCCTCGGCCGAGGACCGGGCACGCGCGCGTGCCGCCCGGGACAGCCGGGCGCTGGCCGAGCGGTACGACGCGGTCCTCGCCGCGCATCCGGGGCTCGCGGCCCAACTGCGTCCGCTGCGGGCGGACGTGGTGCGGCACGCGGAGGCGTTCGAGGCGCGCGCGACCCGCTCGCCCTCGCCGTCGGCCTCCCCCGGCCCGTCGGTCTCGGCGTCCGCGGTGACGGCGCCGTCGTCCTCGCCCTCGGCCGCGGTGCCCGTGAAGGAGAAGGACGCCGTCGCCCAACTGGTCGCCGAGGAGCGGCGGATCGCCGACCGGCGGGCGGAGGAGCTGCTGACCGCGCCGGCCGAGCTGGCCCGGCTGCTGGCCTCGGTGTCCGCGGCCGGCGCGGCCCACGTGTATCTGCTGACGGAGGCCGGACGGTGAGCGAGGCACGGGACGAGGAACTGCGGGCGTTGCAGGCGGCGCTGGCCGCCGAGCACGCGGCGGTGTACGGCTACGGGGTGGTCGGCGGGCGGATCGGCGAGAAGCGGCGCACCGAGGCACGCACCGCGTACGACGCGCACCGGGCGCGCAGGGACACGCTGGCGCGCGAGGTCAGGGACACCGGCGGCGCTCCCGTCGCCGCCGCGGCGGCCTACGCGCTGCCGTTCCCGGTGCCGAACGCGGCCGCCGCGGCGCGGCTGGCGGCCGAGCTGGAGAACCGGGTGGCCGGCGTCTACGCGGACGTGGTGCGCGCGACCACCGGCGAACGCCGCAGGTCGGCGGCCGAGGCGATGCGCGAGGCGGCGGTGCGGTCGGTCCGCTGGAGCGGTGAGAGCGTAGCCTTCCCTGGGCTCGCCGAGCGGGGCGGTACGGCGTCGGGGGACCCGGCGCCGACGCCGTGACATGACGGGGGCGGCCGGCACCGCGTACAGCAGGAAGGAACGACTCGCGCATGGTTTTCGCACCGCCGAAGCGTCTGGTGAGAGCGATCGGTGAGACGGCGCCCGAGGGCGACGACTGGCTGGAGAAGCTGCCCGACCTGGCACGCGGGGCCGTGGAGCGGCGCGAGTTGACGGTGGAGCGGGTGCAGTTGCCGGGCGGGCGCAGCAGTCTGGTGGTGCTCGTGCGCATGCCCGACGGCACGCCCTCGGTGCTGAAGCTGGCGCCGCGCCGGGCGCGTCCGGAGAGCGAGCGGGCCGCGCTGGCCCACTGGGGCGGCCTGGGCGCGGTCCAGCTGCTGGAGCCCCCGGCCGCCGGCACGGAGGGCGAGCTGCTGCTGGAGCGGCTGCACCCGGAGGTCTCGGTGCGCACGCTCCCTGAGGCGAAGGCGCTGCTGGAGGCGGCGGGGACCCTGCGCAGGCTGTGGGTCGACCCGCCGGAGGACCACGGTTTCGAGACGGTGGCCGAGCGCACCGGGCGGCAGGCACGGGCGATGCGGGCGACCGCGGACTCCGCCCCGGAGGTGGCCCCGCTGGTGGACGCGGCGCTCACGGCGCGCGAGGAGCTGCTGGCCGCACCGCCCGAACACCGGCTGCTGCACGGCACCTTCCGGCAGAGCAAGGTGCTCTCGGGGGACCGGATGCCGTGGCTCGCGGTGGGCCCCGACCCGGTGGTCGGGGAGCACGCCTTCGATCTGGCACGGCTGGTGCGCGACCGCGTGGAGGACCTGATCGCGCAGCCGTCGGGCGCGACGACGACGCGCCGGCGGGTACGGCGGCTCGCGGAGTCGCTGGAGGTCGACCGGGAGCGGCTGCGCGGCTGGACGCTGTTCCGCGCGGTGGAGTCGGGCGTACGGGCCCGGCGGGTGGGGCGCGAGCGGGACGCGGAGCTGCTGCTGGAGTTCGCGACCTGGCTGTAGGGCGCGTCCGCCCTTCTGCCAGGCACGAGGGTCCCGCGGGCTATGCAGGTTGCGCCACCCCTGTTTCCGGTCACCGGCCCGGCGCTTCTCCCATCGGGGGTTGCGTCCGCTGGCAGGGGCGCGCCCCCCTGCACGGGCAGGGGGGCGCTCGGGGTCCGGTCGGCGTAGCCTCCCGAGCTTGCTGACCGGAGTCTCTCGGGGCCGTCACCGGGCCGTGGTCAGGGACCGCCCGGCGGCGCCGGCGGTGATCCCCCTGCCCTCCCGGCGAGTCCGGCCTGCACGACCCCCTCCATCGCCAGCAGCCGGACGTGACGGCGGATCAGCGCACCCTGGTCGTGGAGGTCGGGCACGGGGTGCGCGGCGGCGGACTCCGCGCGGAAGGGGACGTGGGCGAAGAGGGCGAGGTCGCCGGGCGGTATGCGCCAGGACAGGTGCCAGCCGCCGGCCACCAGGCAGAGACGGTGGGCTCCCTCCTGGTCCGGTCCGGTGAGCGGGGTGAGGACGGCGCTGGCCGGGTGCAGGGCGGCGAGCCAGGCCAGCAGGTGGGCCCGTTCCCGCTCGGCGTCGCCGAGCCGGCGTTCGTAGGCGTCGGCGTACTGCTGCCAGCGCGCCAGCCGCAGCCGGCTCACCGCCAGTTCGTGTTCCAGCCGCAGCCGGTCGACGGGTTCGGGCGGCCGGCCGGCCGGTCCGGAGCGGCGGGGCCGGACCAGCCGGCGCAGCAGGCCCTCCCGGTCGCGCCCGGACGTGTGGGTGCCGGTCTGCGGTTCCATCGCGGTCATCGGTCCCCTTCGTCCGGGGCCGGCTCGGGCACGGACTCGGACACGGGGGTGAGCGGGCCCGCGTACTCGGCCACATGGGCGAGGGAGCAGCGCTCGGGGCGGCCGTCGAGGGACATCAGGGGCATCCCGTCGAAGGTGCGGTGACCCTGGAAGTACCAGGTCTCGCCGTGCACGTCGCGGTACGGCAGTGCCAGGTCGTACGCCGTGCCGCCGAGCAGGAAGGGCCGCATCACCCCGGCCGGCCGGGGTGATGCGGGGTCGTCGGGGCGTTCCTGTCCCTCCGGTCCCGCCCAGGGGCCGAGGTCCGGCCGGGTCAGGGCGCCGGTGTCGTCGGACTCGTCGTGGCCGGTTCCGGCCAGGTGCGCCAGCGGCAGGACACCGGATGCGGCCAGTTCCGTCCACAGGCCGGGTCCGGTCCCGCCCCGGTCCGGCCGGCCCCCGGCACTGGTTCCGTCCGGGTCGGTCTCGTCGGCGGGTGCGGTTCCGTCCGGGTGTTCCTGGTCCCTTGACTCCGGGTCGTCCGCGTCCGGGTGCTCCCGCTCCCGGAACTCCGGGTCGTGCGGATCGCCCTGTCCGCCCGGCCCGGTTCCGCTGTCGTCAGGGTCCTCGCTCCCGCCGAAGTCGCCCTGCGGGGCGGGATGCTCGCGCCCACCGAGGTCCTCCCGCCCGGCGGGGTGTTCGTGTCCGCCGAAGTCCTCCCGGCCAGTGGGGTGTTCGTGGTCGCCGAACGCTCCCGGGCCGGCCGCCTGTTCGTGTCCGCCGAACCCGGCCCGCCCGCTGCCGCGATCGTGGACATCGAGGCGTCCCAGCCCCGCGAAGGGGTGCTCGTACCCTCCGAAGCTTCCCGGCGCACCGGGGTCCGGCCGTCCCGGGTCCCCCGCCCCCACGGGGTGCGCGCCTCCCGGGGTCCCCTCCGCCCCGGGAGCCGCTCCCCGGGCGTCCGCCGGCTCGGACCCCGCGGCCGGGCAGGCGGGCTGGACGGCGGCGGTGACGCGTACGCCGTCCCGGCTGCCCTCACCGGCCAGGATGTGCGGCGCCGTGCACTCCGCGGACGCGGTGATGCCGAAGTACGCGCACCACCCGGGCCAGCGCGTGAACGGGGGCTCGAGACCCAGCAGCACGTGCACCGTGTCCCCGTCCGCCCACACGGTCCGCACGTCCGGGTGGCCGCCCACCTCCCGCTCGATGGTCCGGGCCACGGCCCCGGCGCGTTCCCGGGCGGCGTCCCAGGCGAGCGCCTGCTGTTCCAGCTCGGTCGGCGCGCGCGAGGCGGACGGGTGGCCGCCGTCCCCGGTGCCGTGCGGGGCCAGGGCGCCGGGGTGGGGCGCGGGGACGTACGGGACGGCGTACACCTCGGCCGGCGGGGTGGCGGTGAGGAAGAAGTCGTGACGGGGCACCGCCACGGTGACACGGACGACGGGGACGGCGTCCGACGGGTACTCGTTCACGCGGGCACCGCCCCCGCCGCCCAGCGCAGCCTGCACATGGCGCGGTGCGTCAGCGCCTTGACCGCGCCGACGGTGCGCCCCATGGTGTGCGCCGTCTGCTCGATCGACAGCCCGCCGATGAACCGCAGTTCCACACAGGCCCGTTGGGACGGGCCGAGGGTGCTCAGCGCGCGGTGCACCGTCTCCCGGGCGTCGACGGCGTCCAGGTCGCGCAGGACGAGGGACTCGGTTCCGGGTCCGGGCTGGCGCGGGTCGCCGAAGTCGGCGACCAGGGTCTCGCGCCGGTGGCGGCTGCGGCCCAGCTCGTCGAGGTGGATGTTCCGGGCGATCGTGGTGAGCCAGGCGGCCGGATCCGTGCCCCGCCAGGCGAAGCCGGAGATGTTCCGCAGCGCGCGGGCGAAGACCTCCTGGGTCAGGTCCTCGGCCAGGTGCCGGTCGCGGGTGCGGGCCAGCAGATAGCCGAACACCAGGCCGTGGTACTCGCGGTAGAGAAAGGCGAACGCCTCCCGGTCCCCGGTGCGGGCCCGGGTGAGCCACGCCGGCTCCGAGGCGTTCGGGGTGGTTCTCGCGGTGGACGGTAAGGACACGTTCGTACTCCTTGGAGGGGTGGGTGAGGAGGCCGGCCCGGCTGACCGGCCGGTGCTGCCGCCGGACGGGGCCCACGACGGAGCGACGTCTGCGATCTTCATGTAGATGTAGATTTTGCGTGGACGGCCGACAGGGGCCGGTGGCCAGGGATGTGCGCACGCCGGAGCGGGTGGGGCCGGCGCAGCCGACCGCCTTCGCCAGGGATTCCGGGCCCCGAAAGCGTCTACAGTCTTCATGTAGATGAAGATCGGGTCAAGGCGGACAAGGCATATTCCGGCCGAAGAGTGAAGGGGAAGCACGGACAGCGTGAAGAAGCAGGGAAGGCGCAAAGAGGCGGAGTTGGGGGCGGGGCAGGGTAGCGCGCATGCACCCGTACGCTCCGGCGCACACCCCTTGATCCGGCCCTGATCTGCAATCTACTTGCGCTTGTAGATGGCCATGTCCGATCCTCTGACGTGTGACGAGCCGACAGACACCGCCTTCTCCGCCCCGGACCGCCGACAGCGGCCCGCAGCCCCCGGGTGAGGATCTGGCGGCGCTTCTCGAGCGCCTCCTCGCACTGCCCCAGAGCGGTACCCAGAAGGACCTCGCCACGGAGGCCGGCATCTCCTACCCGACGCTCAACGCCTGGATGAACCGCACCCGGGGCACGTCCCGGATCGCCCCCGAGAAGCTGCGGGCGATGGTCGAGGTGTTCCGCCGGTGGGGCGTACGGACGACGCCCAAGGAGTTCTTCGAGGCGGTCGGGCGTCCCGTCCCGGGGCCCAGCCGCGACGAACGCGAGGCCAGGCTGCTGACGCTGTACCGGCAGCTGCCGGAGGCCAGGCAGCGCGCGCTGATCAAGGACGCGGAGGCGATGCTCCAGGTCAGCCGGATCACCTGATCCCTCCCCGGCCGGCCGGATCGTCCCGTCGGCCCACGAATACCCCGAAAGCCCCACAGGTGCCCATCGGCATCGCTACGATCGGAAGCCGCTGGCCTCCCGAAGCGGAACACCGTGCCCTTGTGCATCCCTGGGGAGGCAGTCATGTGCATTCGCGTTCACACGGCGGACGATCTGCCGGACATCGTGGTCTGGGATCCGGACGAGGTGAGCGTGCTGGTGGCACGCGGCGCCCACCTGTTCGACGTGGTCCGGGAGCTGCGGGCGCTTCTGACCGTCGACCTGGGCGCGCCGGAGGGGCCCGGCACCGTCCTCCTGTGCTTCTGCGGCGAGCGGCTGGACCTGCCCGCCGGTCTGCTCGGCCGCGCGCTCGCGGCGGAGGCCTGCTGACAGTACGGGGCCGCCCGGCCGCGAACGGTTTCCGTTCGCGGCCGGGCGGCCCCGGGACTGCCGTTACCGGCGGCCGGTGAGCCGGGCGACCGCCTCGTCGACGGTCAGCTCCTCGCGCTCGCCGGTCCGGCGGTCCTTCAGCTCCACGACGCCGTCGGCGGCGCGGCGGCCGGCCACCAGGATCTGCGGCACACCGATCAGCTCGGAGTCCGTGAACTTCACGCCCGGGGAGACACCGGCCCGGTCGTCGACCAGGACGCGGACGCCCGCGGCGGACAGCTTCTCGGAGACGTCGAGGGCCAGCTCGGTCTGGAGCGCCTTGCCGGCGGCGACCACGTGCACGTCGGCCGGAGCCACCTCGGCGGGCCAGCACAGACCCTTGTCGTCGGCGGTCTGCTCGGCGAGGGCCGCCACCGCGCGGGAGACGCCGACGCCGTAGGAGCCCATGGTGACGCGGACCGGCTTGCCGTTCTGGCCGAGGACGTCGAGCTTGAGGGCGTCGGCGTACTTGCGGCCCAGCTGGAAGATGTGGCCGATCTCGATGGCGCGGTCGAGCTTGAGGCCGGTGCCGCAGCGGGGGCAGGGGTCGCCCTCCTCCACGACCACGACGTCCACGTACGCGTCGACCTCGAAGTCACGGCCGGCGACGACGTTCTTCGCGTGGGTGTCGGCCTTGTTGGCGCCGGTGATCCAGGCGGTGCCGGGCGCGACGCGCGGGTCGGCGATGTACGTCACCTTGTCCAGGCCCTGCGGGCCGACGTAGCCGCGCACCAGGTCGGGGCGGGCGATGAAGTCGGCCTCGGTGACCATCTCGACCGCGGCCGGGGCGAAGTGCGCCTCGACCTTGTCCATGTCGACCTCGCGGTCACCGGGCACGCCCACGGCGACGATCTCGCCGTCCACCTTGACCAGCAGGTTCTTCAGCGTGGCCGAGGCCGGGACGCCGAGCTGGGCGGCGAGCGTCTCGATGGTGGGGGTGTCGGGGGTGGGGATCTCCTCGGCGGCCGGGACGGCGGAGCCGTCCACGGGCTTCAGCTCGTACGCGACGGCCTCGGTGTTGGCGGCGAAGTCGCAGTTGGGGCAGTCGGCGAAGGTGTCCTCGCCGGCCTCGGCGGGCGCGAGGAACTCCTCGGACTTCGAGCCGCCCATGGCGCCGGCGGTGGCCGCGCAGATGCGGTAGTCGAGGCCCAGACGCTCGAAGATCTTCTGGTAGGCGGCGCGGTGCAGGGCGTACGACCGGGCCAGGCCCTCGTCCTCCAGGTCGAAGGAGTAGGAGTCCTTCATCAGGAACTCGCGGCCGCGCAGGATGCCGGCGCGGGGGCGGGCCTCGTCCCGGAACTTGGTCTGGATCTGGTAGAGGATCACCGGCAGGTCCTTGTAGGAGGACGCCTGGTCCTTCACCATCAGCGTGAAGATCTCCTCGTGGGTGGGTCCGAGGAGGTAGTCGCCGCCCTTGCGGTCCTGGAGGCGGAAGAGCTCGGCACCGTACTCGTCCCAGCGGCCGGTGGCCTCGTAGGGCTCGCGCGGCAGCAGGGCGGGGAGCAGCACCTCCTGGGCGCCGATGGCGTCCATCTCCTCGCGGACGATCCGCTCCACGTTGGCGAGCACCTTCTTGCCGAGGGGCAGCCACGTCCAGATGCCGGCGGCGGTGCGGCGCACGTAGCCCGCGCGGACCAGCAGCTTGTGGCTGAGGACCTCGGCGTCCGCCGGGTCGTCGCGCAGCGTCTTCGCCATCAACTGGGACATGCGCTGGACCGGTGCGTTCGCCATGGTTCTCGTACTCCTGCTGCGTCTAGGTGATGAAGGCGAGGTTAGCCGGGTGGCACGGGGCGGCGGAAATCGGTTATCGGCGGCGGAGTGGCAGAGGGGCGCCCATCACGGCGTACGGCGTGGACGCGCTCGGGAAGTGGACCTGGCGGGCGAGGTCCTGGTAGCCCAGCGAGCGGTACAGGCGGCGGGCGGGGCTCTCGATGTCGAGGGCGGAGAGGATCGACCGGGGCTGGGTCGCGCCGTCGGTGATGGTGGTGATCAGGGCGCGGCCGATGCCGTGCTTCTGGTGGCGCGGGTGGACGTGCAGCTCGGTGATGACGAAGGAGTCGTCGAGCCAGTCCTCGTGGCCCTGGGCGCGCAGGTACGGCTCGACGACGGTGGACCACCAGTGCGTGCGGTCGTTCGGCATGCCGTAGACGAAGCCGGCCAGCCGGCCCCTGACGGTCGCGCCGAAGGCCCGGGCCCCGGGGAACGTCATGTGGCGCAGCACGATCTGCCGGCGGACGGCGACCTCGTCGGGGCCGAGTCCGAAGGCCACCGCCTGCACCGCCAGCGCCTCATCGACGTTGCCGGGCAGGTCGAGGGGGCCGATCACGATGTCGTCGGGCTCGGGGCGGCCGTGACCGGGAAAGCGCAGCATGCCGGCGAGACTACAGGGACGGGCCGGTCAGAACAGCACGCTCATGAAGGCACCGACCTCACGGAAGCCCACCCTGTCGTACGTCCGGCGGGCGGCGGTGTTGAAGTCGTTGACGTAGAGGCTGACCAGGGGGGCGACGTCGGCGAGGGCGTAGCGCAGGACGGCGGCCATGCCGGGGGCGGCGACGCCCCGGCCGCGGTGCTCGGGAGCCACCCAGACGCCCTGGATCTGGCAGGCACGGTCGGTGGCGGCGCCGATCTCGGCCTTGAAGACGACGTTGCCGTCGGCGTCGAAGCGGGCGAAGGAGCGGCCCGAGCCGACCAGTTCGGCGACCCGGGCCTGGTAGAGCAGTCCGCCGTCACCGGCCAGCGGGGAGATGCCGACCTCCTCGGTGAACATCGCCACGCACGCCGGCATGATCGTCTCCAGTTCGTCCTTGCGGACGCGGCGGACGTACGGGTCGGGGGCTATCGCCTCGGGCATGCGGTCGGTGACCAGCAGCGGCTGGTGGGCGCGGACCTCGCGGGCCGGGCCCCACTGGGGTTCGAGCAGCCGCCAGAGTTCCGCGGTGGCCTCGGCCGGGCCGACGATGGAGGAGCAGCGGCGGCCGGCGCGACGGGCACGGTCGGCGAAGGCCCGGACGGCACGGGGGGTGGCGCAGATGGGGACGAGGTTGGCACCGGCGTAGCACAGGGAGGTCAGGATGCCGTCCTCGTACCAGCCCCACATCTCGCCGCCGAGCCGCCACGGGTCGAGGCCCGCGATCCGCACGCGGGCGGTCACGAAGGCGTTCGCCACCGGGTCGCGGTCGAGTACGGCGAGTGCGGCGTCCAGGTCGCTCGGCTCGAGGACCCGGGAAGTGGTCTGCGTCAACACGTGCGGGGCCTCACACAAAGGGGTCTGCCTGATTTCCGCACTGTACCCGCGGATGCCGGGGGCCGCCGCCCCCGGATCCCGCGGTCCTGGACGGGTGGCGTCAGCCGGCCACCGCGATCTGCGGTTCGCCGGAGGCCACACCGTCCTTCTCCATCTGCTCGGCGATCTTCATCGCCTCCTCGATCAGCGTCTCCACGATCTTCGACTCCGGCACGGTCTTGATGACCTCGCCCT
>NZ_JBITSH010000028.1:0-34587 GCF_044540535.1 Streptomyces sp. NPDC085937
TACTGCAGGGGGGACCCTGTGGGAGAGTAGGACGCCGCCGAACAATTCTTATAGGAAGCCCCCGTGCCATTCGGCACGGGGGCTTTCTGCGTTTCCGGGCATTTCCCTGGCAGGTGTCCCCCGTAGGGACTGGTAGGGGACCGGCCTACAGACGTCCTGCCGACTTCAGTGCCAGATAGGCGTCTGCGAGCGCCGGCGCCAGGTCCTCCGGTGTCGCGTCCACAACCGTCACGCCGTGACGGCGCAGCTGTTCCGCCGTACGGTCGCGTTCCGTCCGGGCCTGTGCGGCCGCGGCTGCCTCGTAGACCGCGTCGACGTTACCCCGGCTCCGGGACATGGTCGCGATGTGCGGGTCGGCCACCGAGGCGAGCAGGACCGTGTGGCGCTGCGTCAGCCGGTTCAGGACGGGCAGCAGCCCCTCCTCCACGGGAGCCGCGTCCAGCGTCGTGAGGAGCACGATCAGGGAGCGACGCGGGGCCGTGCGCAGGGCCGTGGCCGTCAGACCCCGCGCGTCCGTCTCAACCAGCTCGGGTTCCAGCGTGGCCATGGCGCCCACGAGAGACGGCAGGACGTCACCCGCCGCACGTCCCTGGACCAGGGCGCGGACACGACGGTCGTAGGCCAGCAGGTCGACGCGGTCGCCGGCGCGGGACGCCAGGGCGGCGAGGAGCAGGGCCGCGTCCATGGAGGCGTCCAGGCGCGGTGCGTCGCCCACCCGTCCGGCGGAGGTGCGGCCGGTGTCGAGGACGAGCAGGATGTGCCGGTCGCGCTCCGGGCGCCAGGTGCGTACCGCGACCTCCGACTGGCGGGCGGTGGCACGCCAGTCGATGGAACGGGTGTCGTCGCCGGGGGCGTAGGCGCGGAGGCTGTCGAACTCGGTGCCCTCACCACGCGTCAGCACGCTGGTGCGGCCGTCCAGTTCACGCAGGCGTGCGAGCTTGGCGGGCAGATGCTTGCGGCTGGTGAAAGGCGGCAGGACACGCACGGTCCACGGAACCTTGTGGGTGCCCTGGCGGGTGAAGAGGCCGAGGGGGCCGTACGAGCGGACGGTGACGCGGTCGGCATGGCGGTCTCCGCGTCGGGTGGGATTCAGGCGGGTCGTGACACGGCGCCGTTCGCCCGCGGGAACCGTCAGCCGGTGGCGGGAGGCGGCCGTCTCCGTGCCCGGGGCCCAGCTGCTCGGAGGCCAGGCGTCGCGGAGGCGGGCGCGGAGGGGGCGGCCGGAGGCGTTGGTGATCGTCAGGGTGACGTCGGCGGTGCCGCCCAGGCGCACGGAGGTGTCACCGGAGCGGGTCAGGCGGAGCTTGCGTACCGGTGCGGCCAGGGCGAAGTCGCAGGCACAGGCGACCGCCAGGGGGGCGTTGACGGCGAGGATGCCCGTCCAGCCGGGTTCCCAGATGCCGACGGGGATCGAGCCGAGGGCCGCGAGCAGGGCGGCGCGTCCGGTCGGTGCCATCAGCGGGGAACGGGGACGTGCGACAGGATCGCGTTGATGACGGAGTCGGCCGTCACACCCTCCATCTCCGCCTCGGGACGGAGCTGTATGCGGTGGCGGAGCGTCGGCAGGGCCAGCGCCTTCACGTCGTCGGGGATCACGTAGTCGCGGCCGGTCAGCCAGGCCCAGGCGCGGGCGGTGGCGAGCAGCGCGGTGGCGCCGCGGGGGGACACGCCGAGGGCCAGGGACGGGGACTCGCGGGTGGCGCGGCAGACGTCCACGACGTAGGCGGTGATCTCGGGGGAGACCGTGGTGGCGGCGACCGCGCGGCGGGCGGCCTCCAGGTCGGCGGCGTTCGCTACGGGGCGTACGCCGGCGGCACGCAGGTCGCGGGGGTCGAAGCCCTCGGCGTGCCGGGTGAGGACGTGGATCTCGTCCTCGCGGGACGGGAGGGGGATGGTCAGCTTGAGGAGGAAGCGGTCGAGCTGGGCCTCGGGCAGGGGATAGGTGCCCTCGTACTCGACGGGGTTCTGGGTCGCGGCGACCAGGAACGGGTCGGGGAGAGCACGCGGGGTGCCGTCGACGGTGACCTGACGTTCCTCCATGGCCTCCAGCAGGGACGACTGGGTCTTCGGGGGCGTGCGGTTGATCTCGTCCGCGAGGAGGAGGTTCGTGAAGACCGGGCCGGGCTGGAAGGAGAACTCGGCGGTGCGTGCGTCGTAGACGAGGGAGCCGGTGACGTCGCTCGGCATCAGGTCGGGGGTGAACTGGACGCGTTTGGTGTCGAGTTCGAGGGCGGACGCGAGTGCGCGGACCAGGAGGGTCTTGGCGACGCCGGGGACGCCTTCCAGGAGGACGTGGCCGCGGCAGAGCAGGGCCACGACGAGGCCGGTCACCGCGGGGTCCTGGCCGACCACGGCCTTGGCGATCTCCGCGCGCAGGGCCTCCAGGGAGGCCCGGGCGGCGGCCGGGTCCCCGGTGGGCGCGGCGTTGTCGGTGGTCGGGTCCATCATGGACGGCGTACCTGCCTTTCGAGGGCGTCGAGTTGGTCGGCGAGCCGGACGAGTGCTGCGTCGTCGCCGGGGGGCGGGCCGAAGAGGACGGTGTGCGGGGTCTGTCCGTCGCCCTGGAGGCGGGCGGACAGGGCGGGGAGCAGGACCTCGGGCGTGTGTGCCTGGGTGCCGGGGACGCCGACGAGGGGGGCGAGGCGGGTGCGGGTCGCGGAGCGCAGAGCGAGGGCGGCGCGGTCGCGGGCGTCCGCCTTGCGGTAGAGGCGGGCGCGGCCTTCGGCGGTCTCGGAGGCGCGGATCGCCACGGGGAGGTTCTCGGGCACCAGGGGGCCGAGCCGGCGGGCCCGCCACAGGGCGGCCAGGGCCGCGGCGACGAAGAGTTGCAGTGTGCCCCACAGCCAGCCGGAGGGCAGCAGGTCGAAGAAGCTGCGCTCCTCCTGCTCCAGGGCGGACGCGTCGGCCAGTGAGGGGAGGTACCAGACCAGGTGGGGGCGGGAGCCGAGGAGGTGCAGGGCCAGCGAGGCGTTGCCGTGCCGGTCCAGTCGGTCGTTGAGGAGGATGTCGGGGGCGCCGAGGAGGACGGTGTCGCCGGTGCCGGAAGGGGCGGGGACGCGCAGCAGGGTGGCCAGGCGCCGGCTGGGGTAGCACTCGTCGGCGTCGAGGTGGGCGGTGGAGTAGCGGATGCCGCCGGTGTCGGCGTCGCCCGCGCGCCGGGCCGCGGGCAGCGTGCAGTCGGGGTCGAGGGTGGAGTCGAGGCTGTTGGCCGGGTCGGCGGTGACGCCGGGGGCGAGGCGTTCGACGGACGCGGCGCCGGAGGCGACCAGGACGGTGCGTCCGCCGGATCCCGCGGTGGCCTGGTGCAGCCGTGTCTGCTGGCGGGGGGTCAGCAGGTCGGGGACGGCGACCAGGAGCGTGGTGCCGGGGCCGGCCGCGGCGGCGGCCTCCTCCAGGGTGGTGACGACACGGGTGTCGACGCCGCGGTCGGCGAGCAGCTCGGTGACGGCGCGGCTGCCGTAGGGGTCGGCGGAGCGCGGGTCGAGTTCGCCGTGCCGGGCGTCGGAGCGGACCACGGCGATCGCGACGGCCCCCGCGACCAGCACGACCAGCGCGAGGGCGATGCCCCGGGCGCGGGTCCACACCTGGCGGGCGGTGGGGGAGGCCGAGGTGGACGGGGAGGTGACCTCGGTCGTCATCCGGCGGCTCCCCTGCGGGCGTCGGTGTCCGTTCCCGGGGCGCCGCCGGCGGCGAGTGCGGGCCGGGTGCGCTCCAGGTCGCCGTCGAGTGCGGCGATCCGCCGGTAGGTGTCCTGCGCCGCGCTGCGGCCGCCGTACGTGACGTCGTCGAAGGCGCGGGCGGCGGCGTGCAGCCGGTCGGTGTGGGCGGGCAGGGCGCGGCCGGCCTCCGCGGCGGCCTCGTCGGCGGTGCGGCCGGGGCGGGGGTCGAGCAGGGAGCGTTCCTCCAGGGCGCGGACGACGGCCCGCATGCGTTCCTGGACGGCCTGGTTCCAGTGGCCCTGGGCGGCGTGCGCCTCGGCGGCCGCGCGGTGCTCGGCGGCGCTGCGCGGGCGGTCGTCGAACAGGACGGGTGCCGGGGCGGATCGGCGGCGCGGGGTGCCCAGGCGCCACCACAGGGCGGCCAGGACGGCGAGCACGGCGACGATGACGACGACCAGGCCGAGCGCGCCGCCGGGCGTGGCGGTGGACGCGGCGCCGAACAGCTTGCCGACCCAGTCCCAGAAGGCGTCCAGGGCCCGTTGGAGCCAGCTGGGGTCGTTCTCGTGGTACATCTGCTTCGACAGCTCCCGCCGGGCCGCCTCCCGCGCGGGGTCGCGCGGGAGGGTGACGGGCGGGTCGTCGTCGCCGCGCAGCAGCAGGCGTACGGCGGTGTCGGCGGCCGTGAGCAGCGCCGGTACGGCTGTGAGAACTCCCCCCGTGGCGGTCACCGCATCAGCTCCCGCCGGTGGCGCCGGTGCCGTGGTCCTGGATGCCGGCCGCGCGGGCCAGTTCGAGGTCGAGGGCCTCGCGGCGGATGCGCTGGTCGATGTAGAGCAGCACGGTGACACCGGCCGTGATGGGGAAGGTGATCGTGGAGCCGATGACCGAGCCGATGCCGCTGATGATGAGGAACGTCCAGCCGAAGTTCCCGCCGGAGGCCTGCACGAAGCCGGTGACGCCGTCACCGCTGAACGCGGCGGCGAGGAACGTGAAGGGGATGACGACGATCGCCGCGACGACGTACGCGATGATCGCGGCCAGTGCCTGGATGCCGCAGACCCGCCACCAGGAGCCGCGCACCAGCCGGGAGGACCGGCGCATCGCCTTGGTGATGCCCTGCTTCTCCAGCATCAGCGCGGGGGAGGCGAGCGAGAGGCGGACCATGAGCCAGATGCCGACGACGGCCGCGCCGATGATGCCCAGCAGGGTCAGTCCGAGGCCGACCTCGGGGCCGGCCGCGAGACTGAGCAGGACGCCGGGCACCGCGCCGGCGGCGATGACGCCCGCCGCGATGAGCGAGAGCAGGATGATCAGGCCGAACAGCCTGGGGATCTGGGGCCGGGCGTCGCGCCAGGCCTCGGACGTGGTCACGGACCGGCCGAGTACGGCGCGGCTGGTGACGGTTGTCAGCAGGGCGGTCGCCGCGACCGTGCCGATCAGGGTGATCCCGTAGAGCACGGCGGAGCTGAGCAGGAGGTCGCCGAGGGCGTCGGTGAGTTCGCCGAGGGTGGCGCTGGGGTCGTCGAGAACGGCGGTGCTGGAGTCGTTCAGGACGAAGCCCTGCAGCAGTACGACGACGACCTCGGTGAGCACGGCGAGGGTCAGCGAGATGCCGAGGACCGTGCGCCAGTAGGTGCGCATGGTGGACACGGCGCCGTCGAGCAGCTCGCCTATGCCGAGGGGGCGCAGCGGGATGACGCCGGGCTTGGCGGCGGGCGGGGGGCCTCCCCAGCCGTTGCCCCAGCCGCCGTAGGGACCCGGGGCGCCGGGCGGAGGGGCGCCCCACCCGGGACCGCCGGGGGGTGGTGCTCCCCAGCCCGGACCGCCGGGAGGAGGGGTTCCCCAGCCCTGGCCGCCGGGCGGGGGCGGAGGGGTCTGGCCGGGGGCGCCCGCACCGGTGTGGCCGGTGGGCGCGGACCACTGGCCGGCCGGGGGCTGCTCCTTGGACCACTTCACGCCCGGCTCCGGCGGGGCGTCACCCGGCTGCTGCGGCCGGCCGGCGGACTGCTCGGGGCCCGGACCGTCGGCGGACCCGGCAGGTCCGGAGGCGTCCGGTTCCCGTCCGTCGGACGGGGCGGATCCGGGCGAGGCCCAGCCCGGAGTGTCGTTCATCGTCGCTCCTTCACGGTGCCCGTCGCGGTCGCGGTGGCAGCTTGGGCAGCCATCGTGCCATGGGGCGGTCGCGGGCGGACCTGCCGAGGTGGGGGCCGCTCGCCTTCTATTGTCCGCGTGACAGGGGGCAGACTGGCGGCATGGCTGATCAGTACGCGCACAGCGGCGACAACAAGCGGCCGACACAGATCCCGGTGCTGCGCTGGGAGGAGCCGCCCGAAGGCCCGGTCCTGGTCCTGCTCGACCAGACGCGGCTCCCGGCCGAGGAGGTCGAGCTCGTCTGCACGGACGCGCCCGCGCTGGTGGAGGCGATCCGTTCGCTCGCCGTGCGCGGCGCCCCCCTGCTGGGCGTCGCGGGCGCCTACGGGGTCGCCCTGGCGGCCGTGCGGGGCTTCGACGTGGACGACGCGGCGGCGGCGCTGGAGAGCGCCCGGCCCACGGCGGTGAACCTGGCGGTCGGGGTGCGGCGGGCGCACTCCGCGTACCGGGCGGTGCTCGACCGCGGCGGGGACGCCCGGGAGGCGGCCGGGGCGGCGCTGGCCGCGGCACAGCGGCTGCACCGGGAGGACGCCGAGGCCAGCAGCCGGATGGCCGGGCACGGGCTGGCGCTGCTCGACGAGCTGCTGCCCGGCGGCGGGCACCGGGTCCTCACGCACTGCAACACCGGTTCGCTGGTGTCGGGCGGCGAGGGGACGGCCTTCGCGGTGGCGCTGGCGGCGCACCGGGTGGGGCGGCTGCGACGCCTGTGGGTGGACGAAACGCGTCCGTTGCTGCAAGGTGCTCGCCTGACGGCGTACGAGGCGGCTCGCAGCGGCATGGCGTACACCCTGCTCACCGACAACGCGGCGGGATCGTTGTTCGCGGCGGGCGAGGTGGACGCGGTGCTGATCGGCGCGGACCGCATCGCGGCCGACGGTTCGGTGGCGAACAAGGTGGGGAGCTATCCGCTCGCGGTGCTCGCGCGGTACCACCATGTGCCGTTCATCGTGGTGGCACCGGTGACGACGGTGGACCCCGGGACGCCGGACGGGGCGTCCATCGAGGTGGAGCAGCGCCCCGGCCATGAAGTGACAGAGATCACGGCACCGCAGGTGCCGGTGGCCGGAGCGGAGGCGGGAGGCGGCATTCCGGTGGCCCCCCTGGGGACCCAGGCGTACAACCCGGCGTTCGACGTGACACCGCCGGAACTGGTGACGGCGATCGTCACCGAAGAGGGCGTGGTTTCGCCCGTGACGACCGAGGCCCTGGCGGACCTGTGTGCCAGGTCACGCCAGGTCACGATTAGCTAATGGGATGATGTCGTTTATGAAGGGACGAGTCCTTGTCGTCGACGACGACAGCGCACTGGCCGAGATGCTCGGCATCGTGCTGCGCGGTGAAGGTTTTGAGCCGTCTTTCGTAGCCGACGGCGACAAGGCGCTGGCCGCCTTCCGTGAGACCAAGCCGGATCTGGTGCTCCTCGACCTGATGCTGCCCGGCCGGGACGGTATCGAGGTCTGCCGCCTGATCAGGGCGGAGTCCGGGGTGCCGATCGTGATGCTCACGGCGAAGAGCGACACCGTCGACGTGGTGGTGGGCCTGGAGTCCGGGGCCGACGACTACATCGTCAAGCCGTTCAAGCCGAAGGAGCTGGTCGCCCGGATCCGCGCGAGACTGCGCAGGTCGGAGGAGCCGGCGCCGGAACAGCTCGCCATCGGCGACCTGGTGATCGACGTCGCCGGGCACTCCGTGAAGCGGGACGGGCAGTCCATCGCGCTGACCCCGCTCGAGTTCGACCTGCTGGTCGCCCTCGCCCGCAAGCCCTGGCAGGTCTTCACACGTGAGGTGCTGCTGGAGCAGGTCTGGGGCTACCGCCACGCGGCGGACACCCGTCTGGTGAACGTGCACGTGCAGCGGCTGCGCTCCAAGGTCGAGAAGGACCCGGAGAAGCCGGAGATCGTGGTGACCGTCCGTGGCGTTGGGTACAAGGCAGGACCGAGCTGACATGTCCGGTGACAGTGCCGCTTCGGAGTCCGGCCGGCCCGGGGGCCGTCCGGGGCGGCCTGTCGGCCGGCGGACGGCCGCCTCACGCTGGCGCCACCTCTTCGACGGGGACCTGCTCCAGGGCGGGGTCCAGGGCAGCCCGGTGGTCCGGCTGGTCATGCGCTGGGTGCGCCGGCCACTGCTGCCCGTCATGCGGCTGTGGCGGCGCAACATCCAGCTCAAGGTCGTCGTCACGACGCTGCTGATGTCGCTGGGCGTCGTCCTGCTGCTGGGCTTCGTGGTCATCGGGCAGGTGCGCAACGGCCTGCTGGACGCCAAGGTGAAGGCGTCGCAGAGCCAGGCCACCGGCGGCTTCGCCGTGGCCAAGCAGCAGGCCGAGCAGGCCGTGAGCGTCACGGGCGACGAGGGCACCGCGGCCGACGGCCGCCGCTCGCAGAGCGTCATCCAGTGGATGAGCGACCTCGTGGCCTCGCTGTCCAGCGGTGGTCAGGGCGCCTTCGACGTGGTCACCCTGCCCTCCGGCGGGGACAGCGGCAGCGGGCGCGGACCGCGCGCCTCCGGCGAGGTGGACCCGACGGGCAGTGTGCCGGCGGCGCTGCGCGAGAGGATCGACACCAGTACGTCGGCGGCGCAGAGCTACACGCGCATCGTCTACGACACCGACAAGGAGTCCCAGCCGGCCCTGGTCATCGGCAAGCAGGTCAACGACCCCAACGGCGACCCGTACCAGTTGTACTACCTCTTCCCGCTCACCCAGGAGGAGAAGTCGCTGAGCCTGGTCAAGGGCACCCTGGCGACGGCCGGGCTGTTCGTGGTCGTGCTGCTCGGGGCGATCGCCTGGCTGGTGGTGCGGCAGGTGGTCACGCCGGTGCGGATGGCCGCCGGGATCGCCGAACGGCTGTCCGCCGGACGGCTCCAGGAACGCATGAAGGTCACCGGCGAGGACGACATCGCCCGGCTCGGTGAGGCCTTCAACAAGATGGCGCAGAACCTCCAGCTCAAGATCAGCCAGCTGGAGGACCTGTCGCGGATGCAGCGCCGGTTCGTGTCGGACGTGTCGCACGAACTGCGCACGCCGCTGACGACCGTGCGGATGGCGGCGGACGTCATCCACGAGGCGCGCGAGGACTTCGACCCGGTGACCGCGCGGTCCGCCGAGCTGCTCGCCGACCAGCTGGACCGGTTCGAGTCGCTGCTCGCCGACCTGCTGGAGATCAGCCGCTTCGACGCGGGCGCGGCCGCCCTGGAGGCGGAGCCGATCGACCTGCGTGACGTGGTGCGGAGGGTGGTGAGCGGCGCGGAGCCGCTCGCCGAGCGCAAGGGCACCACGATCGAGGTCGTCGGCGACCAGCAGCCCGTGGTCGCCGAGGCCGACGCCCGGCGCGTGGAGCGGGTGCTGCGCAACCTCGTCGTCAACGCCGTCGAGCACGGCGAGGGCAACGACGTCGTCGTCAAGCTGGCCGCCGCGGGCGGCGCCGTGGCGGTGGCCGTGCGCGACTACGGGGTGGGGCTCAAGCCCGGCGAGGCCACCCGGGTCTTCAGCCGCTTCTGGCGGGCCGACCCGGCACGCGCGCGCACCACCGGCGGCACCGGACTGGGCCTGTCCATCGCCCTGGAGGACGCGCGGCTGCACGGCGGCTGGCTCCAGGCATGGGGCGAGCCGGGCGGCGGCTCGCAGTTCCGGCTGACGCTGCCGAGGACGGCGGACGAACCGCTGCGGGGGTCCCCCATACCCCTGGAGCCCAAGGACTCGCGGCGCAACCGCGGTCTGGACGACGCCGGACTGCCGCGGGGCGGCGACGGCGAGAAGCGCGCCACGGTGCCGGTGCGGCAGCCGGGCGCCGAGGATCCGGCGCAGTCCGTCCGGGACCCGCTGGCGCTGCGGCCGGGCACGTCGACCCCGACGGCCGACCCCACCGCCCTGCCCGGCAACGGCGCGCGCGTGGTGGCACGGTCGGGCAGCACCCGCATGACGCCCGGCGGGAGCGGAACCCCGGGTGACCGGGGAGCGGGCCGGACGGCGGACGGCGGCGCCGGGGGCGGGGACGGTGACCCGCGCGGTACGGAGAGGGACGGGGAGGCAACGCGTGGGCGGTGAGCGAATGAGGCGCCGGCGGGGGACACCGGCCCGGAGCGTGGCGTACGCCGTGTGCGGGGCCGTTCTGCTGGCAGGGTGCGCCTCCATGCCGGACAGCGGGGACCTGCGCGGTGTGGAGTCCACGCCGCGCCAGGACGCGCAGGTGCGGGTCTACGCCATGCCGCCGAGCGACGACGCCACCCCCACCCAGATCGTGCAGGGCTTCCTGGAGGCGCTGACCAGCGACGACGCCGACTACAAGACCGCGCGCCAGTACCTGACCGCCGAGGCGTCGAAGGGCTGGCGGCCGGAACGGTCCACCACCGTGCTCTCCGACGGCCCCGGCGCCCGCGCCGACCGGCCGGACCGGCAGGACAGCAGCTCCCTGACCTACACGCTGACCGGCACCAAGTTCGCCACCGTGGACGCGCAGCAGGCGTACGCGCCCGCCTCCGGCCACTACAACGAGATCGTGCACCTCGCGAAGGACGAGAAGAGCGGTCAGTGGCGCATCGACGCGGTGCCGCAGGGCGTCGTCATGGGCAAGTCGGACTTCCAGCGCAACTACACGTCGTTCAACAAGTACTACTTCGCCTCGAACGCGGAGGTCGAGGGGTCCTCGCTGCCGATGGCGGTCGCGGACCCGGTCTACGTGCGCCGGTACGTCGACCCCACCACCAGTATGGTGCGCTCCCTGATGTCCGGGCCCACCAGCTGGCTGGACCCGGTCGTGCGGTCGGGCTTCCCCACCGGCACCGGGCTGCGCAAGGGCGCCGGCCCGCTGACCCCGGACGACCGGGGCAAGCTCATCGTGCCGCTCAACGACCGCGCGGCCGACGTCGGCACCGGCCGCTGCGAGGAGATGGCCGCGCAGCTGCTGTTCACGCTGCGCGACCTGAGTCCTGCGGTGGAGGAGGTCGAACTGCGGGCCGACGGCGGGCAGCTGTGCTCGCTCACCCAGGACGGCGCCGAGACCGTCGCCACCCGGGGCGCGCTGAACCAGCCCGACCATCTCTACTTCGTCGACGACGAGCGCAAGCTCGTGCGGATCGCCGCGGGCAACAGCGACGCCGACCCCGCCCCGGTGCCCGGAGCGCTCGGGGAGGGCGAGCAGAGGCTGCGCTCGGTGGCGGTCGCCCGCGACGAGAACACGGCCGCCGGGGTCAGCCTGGACGGCGGGTCGCTGTTCGTCTCCGCGCTGGCGCCGGGCTCGGCCCTCGGGGACCCGGTGCTGCGCAGCCAGGGCGCCAACGAGCAGGACCGCCTGACCGCGCCCAGCTGGGACGCCCAGGGCGGGCTGTGGGTGGCCGACCGTGACCCGGCCCGGCCCAAGCTGTACCTGCTGGAGAAGGGCACCGCGCCGGCGCTGGAGGTGCGCACACCGGGCCTGGACGGCCGGATCCAGGCGGTCCGGGTGGCCGCCGACGGGGTGCGCATCGCCCTCGTCGTGGAGAAGGGCGACCGGCGGTCCCTGCTGATCGGACGGATCGAGCGCAGCGGCCCGGACGAGGCCGCCACGGGCGAGCGGCCCACGGTCACCGTGCTGGAACCGCGGTCGGCGACGCCCGAGCTGGAGCAGGTCACGGCCATGTCGTGGGCCGGCGACAGCAGGCTCGTGGTGGTCGGCCGCGAGCACGGCGGCGTGGAGCAGATGAAGTACGTCGAGGTCGACGGCTCCACACCGGACGTGCCGCCGCCCGCCGCGCTGACCGGCGTGAAGGCCCTCACCGCCTCCGAGGACGAACTGGCGCCGCTGGTGGCGTACTCGGTGGACGGGATCGTCCGGCTGCCGTCGGGGGCCCAGTGGCAGAAGGTGACCCGGGGGATCGCGCCGGTCTATCCCGGCTGATCCGGCTCTCGCTCCGCTGTTCGAGCCGCCGTACGGCCTGGTCGCACCGGTTGTCCACAGGGGTGGCCGGTGTGGCGGTGGCGTTGGCACAGTGAGGCCATGCGGAGCTGGTGGCGGGACCTCGGCGACCTGGTGCTTCCGGCCGAGTGCGGCGGATGCGGCAGGCCCCGCGCCGTGCTCTGCGCCGCCTGCCGTACGGCGCTCACCGGGGCGGAGCCGGGCCGGGTGCGACCGGTGCCCGAGCCGCCGGGACTGCCGCCCGTGCACGCGGCCGCCCCGTACGCCGACGCGGTGCGCGCCGCGCTGCTGGCCCACAAGGAGCGGGGCGCCCTGGCTCTCTCCCGGCCGCTGGGGGCGGCCCTGGCGGGAGCGGTGCGGGCGGGTCTGCGGGCGGCCGGGCCGGCACCGTGCGGGGGTGGCGGAGCCGGGGGCGGTCCCGTGCTGCTGGTTCCGGTGCCGTCCGCCCGGCGGGCCGTACGGGCGCGCGGGCACGACCCGGCGCGGCGGATCGCGTACGCGGCGGCGGGTGAGCTGCGGCGGACGGGGGTACCCGCCGGAGTACTCGCCGCGCTGCGGCAACGGCGCCCGGTGGCCGACCAGTCGGGGCTCGGCTCCCGGCAGCGGCTGGCCAATCTCGCGGGCGCGCTCGCGGTGGCGCCTGGCTGCGGCCGGCTGCTCCGCCGGGGCCGGGTCGTGCTGGTCGACGACGTGATGACGACCGGGGCGTCCCTCGCCGAGGCGGCGCGGGCGGTGCGGGCCGCGTCAAGTTCGCCCCGCGAACAAACGGAATCGGCCGATCGGGACGGGGAAGGATCGAGCAATTCGGCTTCCGCGTTCGTGTACCTGGGTGAGAGGCGGGAAGGGACAGGGCAACAACGGAAATCACCGACGACGTGGCGCGGAGCGGCCAGGCACCCCGCCCGGCCGTCGAAGGAGGCGGAGCGGAAAGGCGCCGACGGAGGCGTCGCACCCGTGTGCGCGGCCGTCGTGGCGGCCTCGCCGGATGCGTTCGGAATACACCGAAACTGACTGAGAACTTACGTCGTTGCAGGTAATCAGAGGGTTAATTCGCCTGAATGGAGGTACGTCGCGGTAGAGGGTGACGCCATCCGTCCGCGCGAGATATGTTCGGTTGTGAGGGAAAGCCGCAGGCCACACCTCTTGGATCGGATTGCCGTGGTGCGGGTTTTCCCATCATCACCCGCACCGGTGGACTGGAGATCTCGCGCGCGGGGGAGGAGGTGGACGTCACCGAGTCCGAGACTCCGGACGTCACCGGAGTCTGGTGCAAAAGGGAGACACATCCGCAGCGAAGCGGAGTGATCCGGGAACGGAGTTCTGCGTGGACATCGTCGTCAAGGGCCGCAAGACCGAGGTGCCCGAGCGGTTCCGGAAGCACGTGGCCGAGAAGCTGAACCTGGAGAAGATCCAGAAGCTCGATGGCAAGGTGATGAGCCTCGACGTCGAGGTGTCCAAGGAGCCCAACCCCCGACAGGCCGACCGCTGTGACCGGGTGGAGATCACGCTCCGCTCCCGCGGTCCGGTGATCCGGGCGGAAGCGGCCGCGAGCGACCCGTACGCGGCGCTCGACCTGGCAGCGGAGAAGCTGGACGCCCGGCTGCGCAAGCAGCACGACAAGCGTTTCTCGCGGCGTGGCGCGCGCAGGATCTCGGCGGCCGAGGTCCCCGACCACGTGCCCGGCGTGGCGACCCTCAACGGCGCCGGGGCCAGCACCGCCCAGGAGGAGGAGCAGGCGGTCCCGACCAAGAAGATCGGCTCCCTGGAGGTCCAGGGTGACGGTCCCCTCGTCGTCCGCGAGAAGACCCACGTGGCCGCGCCCATGACCCTCGACCAGGCGCTCTACGAGATGGAGCTGGTCGGGCACGACTTCTATCTCTTCGTCGACTCCGAGACCAAGGAGCCCAGCGTCGTCTACCGGCGCCACGCCTACGACTACGGCGTGATCCACCTCAGCACCGACACGATGGTCACCGAGACCAACTCCCCCGAGGCGGGCGGAACCCTCGGCGGCTGATCCGCCGGGCGACAGCACAGCAGGTGCCCCTGGTGCGCGTGTGCGCCCCCAGGGGCACCGGCGTGCCACCGCCCGTCGCCCACACCGGCACCCCGGTGCGGGCGCGGCATGGAATCATGGCGGCAGCGGCCCAACCGGTGGGCCGTTGCCTTGGGTTGGCGATGGTCAGGACCACAGGCCACAGCCTTCAGGGGGAGGAACGATGGCGGACAGCTTCGGACCGATGCGGGACGAGGATGCCGACGGCGGCGTCGTCGGCATGGGCCCGGACGCGGACACTCCACGCAAGGAGCCGATCAGAGTCCTCGTGGTGGACGACCACGCGCTGTTCCGCCGCGGACTGGAGATCGTGCTCGCCGCCGAGGAGGACATCCAGGTCGTCGGTGAGGCGGGGGACGGCGCCGAGGCCGTGGAGAAGGCGGCCGACCTGCTGCCCGACATCGTCCTGATGGACGTGCGGATGCCCAAGCGGGGCGGGATCGAGGCCTGCACCTCCATCAAGGAGGTCGCGCCCAGCGCCAAGATCATCATGCTGACGATCAGCGACGAGGAGGCCGACCTCTACGACGCCATCAAGGCGGGCGCGACCGGCTACCTCCTCAAGGAGATCTCCACCGACGAGGTGGCCACCGCCATCCGCGCGGTGGCCGACGGGCAGTCGCAGATCAGCCCGTCCATGGCATCGAAGCTGCTCACCGAGTTCAAGTCGATGATCCAGCGGACCGACGAGCGCCGGCTCGTCCCCGCGCCCCGGCTGACCGACCGGGAGCTGGAGGTCCTCAAGCTCGTCGCCACGGGGATGAACAACCGGGACATCGCCAAGGAGTTGTTCATCTCCGAGAACACCGTGAAGAACCACGTGCGCAACATCCTGGAGAAGCTGCAGCTGCACTCCCGGATGGAGGCCGTGGTCTACGCGATGCGGGAGAAGATCCTCGAGATCCGCTGACGGCGGCGCGAGGCACGCCTGAACGGCCTGCGCCAGCCACCCCACGGACCGGCGGGGCACTGGTCCGAAGGGCGGCGGGGTTCAGGAGAGCAGGCGGGCGAGCTCCCCGGTGAGCGCCTCGCGCAGCTCCGGCGCGTCGACCCGCTCCACCCGTACGTCCGTGCAGTCCACCCAGCCCGCGGCCTCCACCAGGGCCTGCGCCACGGCCGGCACCGCCGTCCGGCCGTCCAGCGTGACCTGCTTGGCGACCAGGGTGCGGCCCTCCCGCGCCGGGTCCACCCGGCCCACCAGCCGTCCGCCCGCCAGCACGGGCATCGCGAAGTAGCCGTACACGCGCTTGGGCCGGGGGACGTACGCCTCCAGGCGGTGGGTGAAGCCGAAGATCCGCTCCGTGCGTGCCCGCTCCCAGATCAGGGAGTCGAACGGGGACAGCAGCGTCGTCCGGTGCCGGCCGCGCGGCGGGGCGGCCAGGGCGGCGGGGTCCGCCCAGGCCGGCTTGGACCAGCCCGCGACCGTGACGGGCACCAGGCCCGAATCGGCGATCACCGCGTCGACCTGCTCGCCCTTGAGGCGGTGGTAGTCGGCGATGTCCGCCCGCGTGCCCACGCCGAGGGACTGCCCGGCCAGCCGCACCAGGCGGCGCAGGCACTCGCTGTCGTCCAGTTCGTCGTGCAGCAGGTCCGCCGGGATCGCGCGCTCGGCCAGGTCGTACACCCGCTTCCAGCCGCGCCGCTCCACGCACACCACCTCGCCGTACATCAGGGCGCGCTCCACGGCAACCTTGGTGCCGGACCAGTCCCACCACTCGCTGGTGCGCTTGGCGCCGCCCAGTTCGGTGGCCGTCAGGGGGCCCTCCGTGCGCAGCTGCTTGATCACCTGGTCGTAGGTGCCCTCGGGCAGCTCGTGGTTCCAGTGCGGGCGGGCGCGGTAGGCGCGGCGGCGGAAGGCGAAGTGCGGCCACTCCTCGACGGGCAGGATGCACGCGGCGTGCGACCAGTACTCGAAGGCGTGCGGCCGCCCGGACCCTTGCGTCCAGTACGCCTCCTCCACCGTGCGGCGGCCGACGGCGCCGAGGCGGGCGTAGGGCACGAGCTCGTGGGAGCGGGCGAGGACGGAGATGGTGTCGAGCTGCACCGCGCCTAGGTGGCGCAGGACGCCCCGCACACCGGCGCGCCGGTCGGGGGCACCGAGGAATCCCTGGGCCCGCAGGGCGATGCGGCGGGCCTCGTCGGCCGAGAGTTCCGTGAGCGGACGCGGGAGGGTCGTCATAGGTCCGCACGATAGAGGGCGGCACCGACAACGCGCCGGTGCCTTGGGTTCAGGCGGTGCCCGGCAGGTACGGCGTGGTGGACGGAAGGCCCAGGTCGGAGGGGAGCAGGGAGCCCACCCAGCCGTCCCGCAGCACCCCCTTGTTGACGAGCGAGGAGCGCAGGACCCCCTCGACGGTGAAGCCGGCCCGCTCGGCCACCGCGCGGGAGGCCGCGTTGCCCACCTCCGCGCGCCATTCCACGCGGTCGACCGACATCCGGGTGAACGCCCAGTGGCACGCGGCCAGGGCGGCCTCGGTGATGTAGCCGTTGCCGCGGTGCTCCTTGGCCCCCCAGAAGCCGATCTCGCCGGTGCCGAAGGACCGCATGGTGATGCTGAGCATGCCCGTCAGTTCCCCGGCGGGCAGGAAGACACCGAACGTGAACATCGAGCCGTTCGCCCAGCCGTCCGGCGCGATCTGCTCCGTGAAACCCCGCGCGTGCTCCGGAAGGTAGGGCGAGGGGATCGTCGTCCAGCGCTGGATGTCGGGGTCCTGGCAGATCCGGTACACCGTGTCGGTGTCCTGCGGGCCGACGGTGCGCAGCAGCAGGCGGTCGGTGGTGAGCGTGACGGGTTCCATCGGCCGATTCTGCTCGCGCCGGGGCGGGTGGCGCCATCCCTCTCGCCGTGCGTGAGGTGGTGATCACTCCGCGCACGATTCACCGCCCTCGCCGCGGCACCATCCGGGCGCCTGGGACGTTGTCCGGGTAGCAGCCGTGCCACGGTTCGGCTGCGGCGGACGGTCACCGCCCCGGCAGGCCTCCCGGCGTGGAGGGGTCCTCGCATACGATGGCCGTTGCTCAGTCAGTGAAACGGAAACCGACCGTCCCAGGCCCGACCGGCAAGGAGACCAACCCCCGTGTCCGTCCTCTCGAAGATCATGCGTGCAGGCGAAGGCAAAATCCTGCGCAAGCTGCACCGCATCGCGGACCAGGTCAACTCCATCGAAGAGGACTTCGAAGGCCTCTCCGACGCCGAGCTGCGGGCCCTCACCGATGAGTACAAGCAGCGCTACACCGACGGTGAGAGCCTGGACGACCTGCTCCCCGAGGCGTTCGCCACCGTGCGCGAGGCCGCCCGGCGTGTCCTGGGCCAGCGCCACTACGACGTGCAGATCATGGGCGGCGCCGCCCTGCACATGGGTTACGTGGCGGAAATGAAGACCGGTGAGGGCAAGACCCTCGTCGGCACCCTGCCCGCGTACCTCAACGCCCTGTCCGGCGAGGGCGTCCACATCATCACGGTCAACGACTACCTGGCCGAGCGCGACTCGGAGATGATGGGCCGCGTCCACCGCTTCCTGGGCCTGGAGGTCGGCTGCATCCTCGCCAACATGACGCCGGCCCAGCGCCGCGCGCAGTACGCCTGCGACATCACCTACGGCACGAACAACGAGTTCGGCTTCGACTACCTGCGCGACAACATGGCGTGGTCGAAGGAAGAGCTGGTGCAGCGCGGCCACAACTTCGCCATCGTCGACGAGGTCGACTCGATCCTCATCGACGAGGCCCGTACGCCGCTGATCATCTCCGGTCCCGCGGACCAGGCCACCAAGTGGTACGGCGACTTCGCCAAGCTGGTGAAGCGCCTCAAGCGCGGTGAGCCCGGCAACCCGCTCAAGGGCATCGAGGAGACCGGCGACTACGAGGTCGACGAGAAGAAGCGCACGGTCGCCATCCACGAGTCCGGTGTCGCCAAGGTCGAGGACTGGCTGGGCATCGACAACCTGTACGAGTCGGTGAACACCCCGCTCGTGGGCTACCTGAACAACGCCATCAAGGCGAAGGAGCTCTTCAAGAAGGACAAGGACTACGTCATCATCGATGACGAAGTCATGATCGTCGACGAGCACACCGGCCGTATCCTCGCCGGCCGCCGTTACAACGAGGGCATGCACCAGGCCATCGAGGCCAAGGAAGGCGTGCCGATCAAGGACGAGAACCAGACCCTCGCCACGATCACCCTGCAGAACTTCTTCCGCCTGTACAAGCGTCACGACCACAGCGGCAAGGAGCAGCCGGGTCTGTCCGGCATGACCGGTACGGCGATGACCGAGGCCGCCGAGTTCCACCAGATCTACAAGCTCGGCGTGGTGCCGATCCCGACCAACCGCCCGATGGTCCGCAAGGACCAGTCGGACCTGATCTACCGCACCGAGGTCGCCAAGTTCGAGGCGGTCGTCGACGACATCGAGGAGAAGCACCGCAAGGGGCAGCCGATCCTCGTCGGCACCACGTCCGTCGAGAAGTCCGAGTACCTCTCGCAGCAGCTCAGCAAGCGCGGCATCCAGCACGAGGTGCTGAACGCCAAGCACCACGAGCGCGAGGCGCAGATCGTCGCCCAGGCCGGCCGCCGGGGCGCCGTCACGGTCGCCACGAACATGGCCGGCCGTGGTACGGACATCAAGCTCGGCGGCAACCCCGAGGACCTCGCGGAGGCGGAGCTGCGCCAGCGCGGCCTCGACCCCGAGGAGCACATCGAGGAGTGGGCGGCGGCCCTGCCGGAGGCCCTCGCGCGTGCCGAGCAGGCCGTGAAGGCCGAGAAGGACGAGGTCGAGAAGCTCGGCGGCCTGTACGTCCTCGGCACCGAGCGGCACGAGTCGCGGCGCATCGACAACCAGCTGCGCGGTCGTTCCGGCCGTCAGGGCGACCCCGGCGAGTCCCGCTTCTACCTCTCGCTCGGTGACGACCTGATGCGGCTGTTCAAGGCGCAGATGGTCGAGCGCGTGATGTCCATGGCGAACGTGCCGGACGACGTGCCGATCGAGAACAAGATGGTCACCCGCGCGATCGCCTCCGCGCAGTCGCAGGTGGAGACGCAGAACTTCGAGACGCGTAAGAACGTCCTGAAGTACGACGAGGTGCTCAACCGGCAGCGCGAGGTCATCTACGGCGAGCGCCGCCGCGTCCTGGAGGGCGAGGACCTGCAGGAGCAGATCCACCACTTCATGGACGACACCATCGACGCCTACGTCCAGGCGGAGACCACCGAGGGCTTCCCCGAGGACTGGGACCTGGACCGGCTGTGGGGCGCGTTCAAGCAGCTCTACCCGGTGAGCGTCGACATCGACGAGCTGGAGGAGGCGGCCGGTGACCGGGCCGGTCTGACCGCCGAGTTCATCTCCGAGTCCATCAAGGACGACATCCGCGCCCAGTACGAGGCCCGCGAGGCACAGCTCGGCTCCGAGATCATGCGTGAGCTGGAGCGCCGGGTCGTGCTGTCGGTGCTGGACCGCAAGTGGCGCGAGCACCTCTACGAGATGGACTACCTCCAGGAGGGCATCGGCCTGCGCGCGATGGCCCAGAAGGACCCGCTGGTCGAGTACCAGCGCGAGGGCTTCGACATGTTCAGCGCGATGATGGACGGCATCAAGGAGGAGTCCGTCGGCTACCTGTTCAACCTGGAGGTCCAGGTGGAGCAGCAGGTCGAGGAGGTTCCGGTCGAGGACGCCAAGCCGGTCGCCGACCTGGAGAAGCAGGACGCGGTGCCCGCGCAGGGCGGGCCCCGGCCGGAGATCCGCGCCAAGGGGCTCGACGCCCCGCAGCGGCGGGCCCTCCACTTCTCCGCGCCCACGGTGGACGGCGAGGGCGGCACCGTCGAGGGCGAGCTGGCCACCGACGAGGAGCCGGTGCGTTCGGAGGCCGACGGCCTCACGCGCGCGGAGCGCCGCAAGCAGGCGCGGGGGCGGCGTCGCAAGAAGTGAGGGTCGCCGCCGCTTCGTGAGGAGCGGCCGTGACCACCGGCCGAGGGCCGGGCACCCGCGGGGGCCCGGCCCTCGGCCGTCGTGCGTGCCTCAGCGGGGGACGCCCAGTTCGACGGCGGTGCAGCGCCAGCGCAGGTCACGGCCGCGCTCCAGCCGGAAGGCCATGGCGCGCAGCCTGTCCCCGGCGCCGATCCGGGCGAACGCCTCGATGGCGCCCTCCCGGGGTTCGAACCAGCCGATGTCGCGGACCACGGGCCGGGCCCCGCGGGTGCGCAGCGGTCCTCGCTCGGCGAGCCGGATCAGTTCGTCGTAGGCCTGGCCGGCGCTGTGCCGCAGCATCGCGTGCACGGGGCGCTGGCCGCTGAGCACGGCGACGAGGAGGTCCGCGAAGCGGTCGGTGGGGCGGGGCTGGGGCACGCGGACGGGCACCCCGCCCACAGCCCCGCCCCGGCCCTCGCGCGTCACCGCCCCGGAAGCGGGCGCGAGGCCAGGCCGGACCCGCCCCGCCGCCCGCCCGGAGGGCCGGTTGTCGGCGGGCCGCCGCCCCGCCCCACCGGGCCGCCCCGCACCGGGCGAGGAAACGAGCCGAGCCCCACCGACGGGCACCCGCGGGGGGACGGCGCCGGCGGGCGTCGGGCGGCCGGTCGCGGGAGGTGCGGCGGGACGCCTGGGGGAGGAAGGAGCCGTGCCGGCGGGCCGGCTGGTGCCGTGCGGAGTCATGCCGCCTCCGGAGCGCGCGACGGGGGCCGTAAGGACGCCGGTGGCGGCCGGCCGGCCTCCCGCGGTGGCGGTGCGGGTGGCGTCGCTTGCGCTGCTCACGGGTGCGCCGGGCGGGGCGGTGTCGCTCCCGGGACGCCGGGGCGGGGCCGCAAGGCCCGTCCCCGACGCCCCGGCCGGTGCCGGGCGGTTCCGGCGGGCCGGTGTGTCCGGGCGGCGGGCGTCAGGCCGGGCCGGGGGGCGGGTGGGGGTGTGGTGTGGTGTGCGGCTCATGACCTTGTGCACGTGGGGCCCCGTTCGACAGGCCCGGGCCGCCGGCGGGGGGAGCCGGGGTACCGGGCAGTAACTTCGTGTGGGGATCTTGTACGGGGCCGTGCGGCGGCGGGGCAAGGAGCGACGGGCGGCCCGAAAGGGGCGGGGAAGTTCACCTATCAGGGTGACCGGGCGGGTGCGGGGCCCGTGTTCACGCGGGCGGGGCGGGTGACATTCCGGACGCGGGTTGACGTGTCCGGGAGTGCGGGCGGGAACTCGATGGGGGACGCCGTACGGCCGTGGGGACGTATTCTGAACCCTTGCCGAGTCCCCGAGCAGACGAAAGCGGCCCACCATGCGCGTCTACGTCCCCCTGACCCTCCCCGGGCTCGCCGAGGCGCACAGGACGGGTCAGCTGGGCGACGGACCCCTCACCGCGTACGCGGTGACGCCCGCGCTGCGCGAGTGGTACCGCTCCGACGACATCGAGGAGCTGGAGTACGCCGCGCTGAGCCGTGCCGCGCTGGCCTCCCTCCGGCTGCTGGCGGCCGACCCCGGCGCGCCCCGCCGCCGGGTCGTGGTCGCCGTGGACGTCGCCGACGGCGCGGCCTCCGCCGACCCCGGCCGGGGCCCGGACCCGGCCGCACCGGGCGAGGTGCGCCTCGCCGGGGCCGTAAGGCTGGCCAAGGCGGCCGCGGTGCACGCCGACGCGGCGGACGCCGAGACGGACGTGGCGGCCGCCGCGCGGGCGCTGGACGCGGCGGACAAGGGCGACGACGACGCGCGGTTCGTGGTGGACGGCGCGGAGGACCACGAGCTGCTGTGGTTCGCGACCCAGGAAATCCCCCAGCTGATCGGCTGACCTGCGGCGCAGCGGGATGTCGGCGGGTCCGGGTAGGTTTTCCGGCATGGGGACGCACAACGACGCACACATCGTCTGGGACTGGAACGGCACGCTGTTCCACGACGTCGACGCGGTCATCGGGGCGACGAACGCCGCCTTCGCCGAGCTGGGCCTCGCCCCCATCACGCTGGAGCGGTATCGCGAGCTGTACTGCGTGCCCGTGCCGAAGTTCTACGAGCGGCTGATGGGCCGGCTGCCCAGCGAGGCCGAGTGGGAGCTGATGGACGCCACCTTCCACCGCCACTACACGGACCACCGCGTGCGCTGCGGACTGGCCGACGGCGTGGAGGACCTGCTGCGGGCGTGGGTGTCGGCGGGCCGCAGCCAGTCGATCCTCAGCATGTACGGGCACGACGACCTGGTCCCCCTGGTGCGTGACTTCGGCATCGCCCCGCACTTCATACGCGTCGACGGACGGACCGGCCCGTCCGGCGGCAGCAAGGCGGAGCACATGGTGCGCCACCTGAGCGCGCTGGGCGACGTCGTGGACCCGCGGCGCACGGTGGTGATCGGCGACGCGGCCGACGACGCGCTGGCCGCCCGGCACGTGGGCGCGCGGGCCGTGCTCTACACCGGCGGCTCGCACGGCCGGGCGAGCCTGGAGGCGGTCGGGGTTCCGGTGGTCGACACCCTGAGCGAGGCGGTGGCCCAGGCGGAGCGCCTGGCGGCCGCCGGCTGACCGGAAGGACACCGGCGCACTGTGCGAAACGTCAAAGTTCGCCCCCCGGTTTTGTACACATACGGCTCATGACGGGGCCCCGCCGGAGGGCGATAGCCTAGGTGGCGTGATCAGCGCGATAGCTCGCGGGGACCGTGGTGTCCCCGCTGTGCGCCCGGCGTGCACGGACGACATCCGTGTCCGGGTGGCGACCGCTGATCCTCGCGGGCGGCACGGGACGCGGCGCACCCCAGGGGGGCAGGCGTCACGGAGAGCAGAGTCACACCCGTCGGACGCACCGAATTCCGCCGAGAAGCCCCCGCTCCTCTCACCTCGCGGCATAACGTCGGCACAGACCGGACACCCCGTGTCGAACCACCGCACCACGAGGTCGGAGACCGTACTTCCTTCTACGTCACGCAACGGCGCGCGACAGGAGCCAGAGGACCATGCAGACCAAGCTGGACGAAGCCAAGGCCGAGCTGCTCGATCGGGCCGCCCGGGTAGCTGAGAACAGCCCGGCCGGGGGGAAACTACCGACTGGGACCGCGGACGAGGACACGCCCGACCGGGACACCGTCCTCGCGTTCCTCCAGCGCTACTACCTGCACACCGCCCCGGAGGACCTCACCGACCGCGACCCGGTCGACGTCTTCGGAGCCGCTGTCTCGCACCACCGGCTCGCGGCCAACCGCCCGCAGGGCACCGCGAACGTCCGGGTGCACACCCCGACCGTCGAGGAGAACGGCTGGACCTGCAGCCACTCCGTCGTCGAGGTCGTCACCGACGACATGCCCTTCCTGGTCGACTCCGTCACCAACGAACTCACCCGCCAGGGCCGCGGCATCCACGTGGTCATCCACCCGCAGTTCGTGGTCCGCCGGGACGTGACCGGCAAGCTGATCGAGGTCCTCTCCGACCCGGTCGGCGGCGACCTCCCGCAGGACGCGAGCGACCTGCCGCACGACGCGCACGTCGAGTCCTGGATCCACGTGGAGATCGACCGCGAGACCGACCGCGGCGACCTGAAGCAGATCACCGCCGATCTGCTGCGGGTGCTGTCCGACGTCCGCGAGGCCGTCGAGGACTGGGGCAAGATGCGCCAGGCCGCGACCGCTCTGGCCGACGCGCTGCCCGGCGAGCCCGTCCCCGCCGACCTGCCGTCGCTGCAGGTCGAGGAGGCCCGCGAGCTGCTGCACTGGCTGGCCGACGACCACTTCACCTTCCTCGGCTACCGCGAGTACCAGCTGCGCGACGACGACTCGCTGGCCGCCGTGCCCGGCACCGGCCTCGGCATCCTGCGCTCCGACCCGCACCACGCGGCCGACGAGGACCATCCGGTCAGCCCGTCCTTCGAGCGGCTGCCCGCCGACGCCCGCGCCAAGGCCCGCGAGCACAAGCTGCTGGTGCTGACCAAGGCCAACAGCCGCGCCACCGTGCACCGGCCGTCGTACCTGGACTACATCGGCGTCAAGAAGTTCGACGCCGAGGGCAACGTGGTCGGTGAGCGGCGCTTCCTCGGCCTGTTCTCCTCCGCCGCCTACACCGAGTCCGTGCGCCGGGTGCCGGTGATCCGCCGCAAGGTCGAGGACGTCCTGGAGCGGGCCGGTTTCTCCCCGCACAGCCACGACGGGCGCGACCTGCTGCAGATCCTCGAGACCTACCCGCGCGACGAGCTGTTCCAGACCCCGGCCGGCGAGCTGCAGTCCATCGCCACCTCGGTGCTCTACCTCCAGGAGCGGCGCCGGCTGCGCCTGTACCTGCGCCAGGACGAGTACGGCCGCTACTACAGCGCCCTCGTCTACCTGCCCCGCGACCGCTACACCACCGGCGTCCGGCTGCGGATCATCGACATCCTCAAGGAGGAGCTCGGCGGCATCAGCGTCGACTTCACCGCGTGGAACACCGAGTCGGTGCTCTCCCGGCTGCACTTCGTCGTCCGCGTCCCGCAGGGCACCGAACTGCGGCACCTGTCCGACAGCGACAAGGAGCGCATCGAGGCCCGGCTGGTCGCGGCCGCCCGCTCCTGGGCCGACGGCTTCGGCGAGGCGCTGAACACCGAGTTCGGCGAGGAGCGCGCCGCCGAGCTGCTGCGCCGCTACGCCGGTGCCTTCCCCGAGGGCTACAAGGCCGACCACTCCCCGCGCAGCGCCGTGGCCGACCTGGTGCGCCTGGAGGAGCTGAGCGAGGAGCAGGACTTCGCGCTCAGCCTGTACGAGCCGGTGGGCGCGGCCCCCGACGAGCGCCGCTTCAAGATCTACCGCACGGGCGAGGCCGTCTCCCTGTCCGCGGTGCTGCCCGTGCTGCAGCGCCTCGGCGTCGAGGTCGTCGACGAGCGGCCGTACGAACTGCGGTGCGACGACCGCAGCGTGGCCTACATCTACGACTTCGGCCTGCGGATGCCCCAGGCGCCCGGCGGCGGGGTGGACTACCTGGGCGACGACGCCCGCGAGCGCTTCCAGGACACCTTCGCGGCGACCTGGACCGGCAAGGCGGAGAACGACGGCTTCAACGCCCTGGTGCTGAGCGCCGGCCTCACCTGGCGCCAGGCGATGGTGCTGCGGGCGTACGCCAAGTACCTGCGCCAGGCGGGGTCCACCTTCAGCCAGGACTACATGGAGGACACCCTCCGGCACAACGTCCACACCACCCGGCTGCTCGTCTCGCTGTTCGAGGCGCGGATGTCGCCGGACCGGCAGCGCGCCGGGTACGAACTGGTGGACGCCCTGCTGGAGGAGGTCGACGCCGCCCTCGACCAGGTCGCGAGCCTCGACGAGGACCGCATCCTGCGCTCCTTCCTCACCGTCATCAAGGCGACGCTGCGCACCAACTTCTTCCAGGAGGCGACGGGCGGCGAGCCGCACGACTACGTCTCCATGAAGTTCGACCCGCAGGCCATCCCGGACCTGCCGGCGCCGCGTCCGGCGTTCGAGATCTGGGTGTACTCGCCGCGCGTCGAGGGCGTGCACCTGCGCTTCGGCAAGGTCGCGCGCGGCGGTCTGCGCTGGTCCGACCGGCGTGAGGACTTCCGCACCGAGATCCTCGGCCTGGTCAAGGCCCAGATGGTGAAGAACACCGTCATCGTGCCGGTCGGCGCCAAGGGCGGGTTCGTCGCCAAGCAGCTGCCCGATCCGGCCGTCGACCGCGACGCGTGGATGGCGGAGGGCATCGCCTCCTACCGGACGTTCATCTCCGCGCTGCTGGACATCACCGACAACATGGTGGCCGGCGAGGTCGTGCCGCCGGCGGACGTCGTCCGGCACGACGAGGACGACACCTACCTCGTCGTCGCCGCGGACAAGGGCACCGCGACCTTCTCCGACATCGCCAACGAGGTCGCCGAGAGCTACAACTTCTGGCTCGGGGACGCCTTCGCCTCCGGCGGCTCGGCCGGCTACGACCACAAGGGCATGGGCATCACCGCCCGCGGCGCCTGGGAGTCCGTCAAGCGGCACTTCCGGGAGCTGGGCGTGGACACCCAGAGCCAGGACTTCACGGTCGTCGGCATCGGCGACATGTCCGGTGACGTCTTCGGCAACGGCATGCTGCTCAGCGAGCACATCCGGCTGGTCGCCGCCTTCGACCACCGGCACATCTTCATCGACCCGACCCCGGACGCCGCCACCTCCTACGCCGAGCGCCGCCGCCTGTTCGAGCTGCCCCGCAGCTCCTGGGCCGACTACGACACCTCGCTGCTGTCGGCGGGCGGCGGGATCTTCCCGCGCAGCGCGAAGTCCGTCCCGGTCAACGCGCACGTCCGCGAGGCCCTCGGCATCGAGTCCGGCGTCACCAAGATGACCCCGGCCGACCTGATGAAGGCCATCCTCAAGGCGCCGGTCGACCTGCTGTGGAACGGCGGCATCGGCACCTACGTCAAGGCGTCCACCGAGTCGAACGCGGACGCGGGCGACAAGGGCAACGACGCGATCCGCGTCGACGGCAAGGACCTGCGGGTCGCCGTCGTCGGCGAGGGCGGCAACCTGGGCATGACCCAGCTCGGCCGGATCGAGTTCGCGCTGCACGGCGGCCGGCAGAACACCGACGCCATCGACAACAGCGCGGGCGTGGACACCTCCGACCACGAGGTGAACATCAAGATCCTGCTGAACGGCCTGGTCAAGGAAGGCGACATGACGGTGAAGCAGCGCAACAAGCTGCTCGCCGAGATGACCGACGAGGTCGGGCGGCTGGTGCTGCGCAACAACTACGCGCAGAACACCGCCATCGCCAACGCGCTGGCCCAGTCCAAGGACATGATCCACGCGCAGCAGCGCTTCCTGAAGCACCTGGTGCGCGAGGGCCACCTCGACCGGGCGCTGGAGTTCCTGCCCACCGACCGGCAGATCCGTGAGCGGCTCGCCACCGGGCAGGGCCTGACCGGGCCGGAGACGGCCGTCCTGCTGGCGTACACGAAGATCACGGTCGCCGAGGAGCTGCTGCACACCTCGCTGCCCGACGACCCGTACCTCAAGGGCCTGCTGCACGCCTACTTCCCGACCGCGCTGCGCGAGGAGTTCCGGGAGCAGATCGACAGCCACCCGCTGCGCCGTGAGATCACCACGACCGTGCTGGTCAACGACACGGTCAACACCGGCGGTACGACGTACCTGCACCGGATGCGTGAGGAGACCGGGGCGTCGCTGGAGGAGATCGTCCGGGCGCAGACCGCGGCCCGTGCGATCTTCCGCTCCTCGGTGGTGTGGGACGGCGTGGAGGCGCTCGACAACTCGGTCGACGCCGCCGTCCAGACCCGGATCCGGCTGCACTCGCGCCGTCTGGTGGAGCGCGGCACGCGCTGGCTGCTGAACAACCGGCCGCAGCCGCTGCAGCTCGAGGAGACGGTGTCGTTCTTCGCCGAGCGGGTGGAGCTGGTCTGGGCGCAGCTGCCCAAGCTGCTGCGCGGCGAGGACCTGGACTGGTACCAGAAGATCTACGACGAGCTCAGCGGCGCCGGTGTGCCCGACGAGCTCGCCACCCGGGTCGCCGGGTTCTCCTCCGCCTTCCCGACGCTCGACATCGTGTCCGTGGCCGACCGGATGGGCAAGGAGCCGCTGGACGTCGCCGAGGTGTACTACGACCTCGCCGACCGGCTGCGCATCACCCAGCTGATGGACCGGATCATCGAGCTGCCGCGTGCGGACCGCTGGCAGTCGATGGCCCGCGCGGCGATCCGCGAGGACCTGTACGCCGCGCACGCTGCGGTCACCGCGGACGTGCTGGCGGAGGGCGACGGCACGTCGACGCCGGAACAGCGGTTCGGACTGTGGGAGCAGAAGAACGCGGCGCTGCTGGGCCGGGCCCGCACCACCCTGGAGGAGATCCACGGCTCCGACGCGTTCGACCTCGCCAACCTGTCGGTGGCGATGCGGACCATGCGGACGCTGCTGAGGTCGCACTCGTAAGGCACCGGGCCCGCGCGAGCGGGCCGACCGGACGACGGGCGTCCCGGGCCGGAAGGTCAGGGGCGCCCCTCGCGCCGTGTGTGGTGCCTTGGGCGGGAATCGGCGGCGAAGCGGTGGAGCGGGCCGGGGACGGGATAGGCCTGTGGTGTGACTGTCCGATTTTCGCCGTCCGGGGTGTCCGGAAGGGACGGCACGCGCCGCTGCGGGATCCGCCCGGGCACCGCCGGCCGGGCCGTGGCCACGGGCGCCGCCGGGCTGGTCCTGGTCCTGCTGGCCGTGGTGGTCGTACGGCTCCCGTGGATCGGTGACCTGGGCATCCACGCGGCGACCGTGCAGCGGCTGCGGCACGCCCCGCTGGACCCGGGCAACCCGCTGGTCGACGCGGACACCCCGAGCCCCTACTACTCGCCGTGGATGCTGCTGCTCGGGGGCGTCGCCCGGGTGACCGGCCTGGACGTGTTCGTGGTGCTGCGCCTGGCCGCGGCGGCCGGACTGGTGCTGCTGGTGACGGGGGTGTGGCGGTACGCGCGGACGCTGAGCGCGCACCGGGCCGCGCCCGCGCTCGCCCTGCTGAGCCTGCTGCTGCTCTGGGGCACGACACCCCTGCTGTGGAGCGGCTTCCCCGGCCTGCACTCGCTCGCCCTGACGGTGGCGTACCCGAGCACCTTCACCCTGGGGCTCGCCTTCCACTTCTGGGCGTGGCTGACCGGGGCGCTGCGCGGGCCGGCCGGGTGGCCGGTGTGGACCGGGCTCGGCGTGCTGTGGGCGGTGATCCTGCTCTGCCACCAGTTCTCGGGGGTGGTGGCCACGGCCGGCGCGGTCGCCACGGTGGTCGCGGCGCGTCCCGGCCGCGCGGTGTGGCCGCGGCTCGGCGCCGCGCTGCTGGTGGGCGTGGCGGTGCTCGGGGCGTGGCCGTACTACGGCTTCTTCGCGCTGATGGGCGCCGGGGACGGGCTGGCGGACGTGCACCGGGTGCTGTACGAGGATCTCCCGGCGCGGTTCTGGCTGGTGCTGCTCGGGGCGGCCGCGCTGGTGCCGCGGTGGCGGCGTGATCACCGGGACCCGCTGGTGGTCTTCTGCGCCCTGGGCGTGCTGATCGTCGCGGCCGGCTGGCTGACCGGACGCTACTCGTGGGGGCGCGCCCTGCCCGCGGTGACGATCCCCGCGCAGCTCGCGGCGGCGACGGCGGTCCTGGAGGGCGGACGCCGCCGGGCCCGCGCCGTCTGGGCGGTGCTGCTCACCGGGGCGCTGCTGGCCGGCGGCTGGGCGCAGGCGGGGATGCTCGGGTACGTGGTTCCGGCCGACGCGCTGCCCGGGGCGGTGGCGGACAAGTACCGGCCCACGTGGCCGGGGTACGGCTGGCTCACGCGACAGGTGCGGTACGGCGACGTGGTCATGGCCGAGGGGCGGGTGGCGCGCCAGGTCCCCGCGTACGGCCCGTACACGGTCGCCCCCGGCTACCCGGACTTCTTCCTGGCGGACGAGGAGCGCCGTACGGCGGCCACGCGCGCGTACTTCGCCGGGGGCACCCCCGCTTCCGAGCGGCGGCGCACCGAGCGGGAGTACGGGGTGCGCTGGGTGGTGGACCACCGGGGCGTGCTGGACGACCCCGCGCTGCGGCCGGTGGCCCGGGGACCGCGCGGGGAGGTGCTGTACGCCGTGCCGTGAGCCGGCGGCGGGGGCGCCGGCGCACGACGTCAGCGCAGGGCGCCCGCCACCAGCCGGCCCGCGCTGCGCAGGCGGGGACGGGCCAGGCGGGCGGCGGCCGGGCGGACGATCCCGGTGAGGCCGACGGGCTCCCACCGCACCTGGAGCCGGCCCGGGTTGTGCCCCTCCGGCTCGATCGTCACCTCGTGCGGGGCGGCACCGGAGCGGTAGGGCACGCGGGCGGTCAGCGCCGGGAAGTCCAGGGGCGCCAGCAGCAGGGCCTGGTTGCTCTGGCCGCCGCCGGTCAGCCGGACCAGCGGGTGCCGGGCCCCGGCGAAACCGCTCAGCGGCAGCCGCGCCTCGCCCAGGTCGAGCCGTACCGCCCCCTCGAAGACACCGGGCCGTACCGGGTCGAGACGGAAGGGCACGGTGAGGCGGCGGCGGCCGGGGGAGATCAGCAGGCTCGCGCGCTGCGGGCCGACGGGCAGGCGCAGCGCCGGGTCGTAGGTCCGTACGGTCAGCTCGACGCACGCGCCGGCTCCGGGGACGCGGGCGATGCCGGTGATCTCGTGGCGGAACGGGGCGCCGGAGAACGGGCGGGTGTCCGGTTCCAGCTCGGTGAGGTCCAGTTCGCGCCGGGCGGCGACGGTGCCGGGCACCCGGTCGCCCCAGTAGACCCGGCCCTCGGTGTCGGCGGTCGTCCGCCTCGGGGCGACGCCGTACCCGAGACCGCGCGCCGCGAGCCGGGCCTCGGGCAGCCGGCGGTCGCGGAGCAGCTGGAGCACCACCCGCTCGGCGCGGGGCAGCCGGGCGTATGCGCCCGGGGACAGGGTGTCCAGATAGGGGTTCATCTCGTCGGCGAAGGCGGCCAGCCACTCCTCGTCGCGGTAGGGCAGGTCCCCCGCGTACATCCGGAAGTCGTGCTTGAGGAACTTGTGGTCCTTGTCCTCGCGCAGCGCCGCGTGCCCGCTCTCCACCAGGAACGCGTCGATCAGCCGCTGCACGTGTATCCGGTCGCGGACGTTGGCCATCAGGTGCCGCTGGTTGGAAATGGAGGCCGCCTCCGAGCGCGCGTAGGGGGCTATGTACCAGAGGTAGACCGGCTCCGGGACGATGGTGAACCGCTTCGCCAGGCAGTAGGCCTGCGCCGAGAACAGCTGGTCCTCGTAGTGGATACCCTCGGGGAAGCGCAGCGCGTGCCGGTCGAGGAAGGCGCGGGCGTACATCTTGCTGGTCGCCAGGTGCTCGAAGAACAGCCGCGGGTCGTCCTTGATGCCGTCGAGGGTGCGGCGCTCGCCCACGAGGTGCGGCATCCAGGTGGACCGGCGTCCGGTGTCCACCCGGATCCGCCGCACCGCGCCCATCGCGAAGTCGATCTCCCGCTCGCGGTGCGCGGCGAGCAGCGCCGCCACCGCACCCTCGGGAAGCTCGTCGTCGCTGTCGAGGAACATCAGGTACGGCGCCCGGGCGATCTCCAGGGCGCGGTTGCGCGGGGCGCTGCACCCGCCGCTGTTCTCCGGCAGGCGCAGGTAGCGGACGCGAGGGTCGGCGGCCGTGAGCTCCCGGGCCACCCGGGGGGTGTCGTCCGTGGAGTGGTCGTCGCTGATGACGACCTCGAGGTCGTGGTGCGTCTGGCGGCACACGGACCGCACCGCGCGGGGCAGCCGTCCGGCGTCGTTGTGCACGATCACCGTGACGGTGACGTCGGGGACCCGGGGAGTGCTCATCACGCGGTCACCTCCTGGGGGGCCGGGGCCGGGGTGCGCTCCTCCAGGGGCAGCACCGGGGGCAGGGACGCCTCGTCCTGACCGAGGAAGACCCGGCGCACCACCCGCTCGGCGGCGCGTCCGTCGTCGAACTCGCAGAACCGGCGGCGGAAGGCGGCCCGCGCCTTCGCCGCGCCCTCGTCGCGCCAGGCGTCGGTGGTGAGGATCTCGGTCAGGTCGTCCTGGGTGCGCGCCACCGGGCCTGGCGCCTCGGCCATCAGGTCGAAGTAGACCCCGCGCGTGGTGCGGTACGTCTCCCAGTCGTCGGCGTGGACGACGATCGGACGGTCCAGGTTGGCGTAGTCGAACATGATCGACGAGTAGTCCGTGACCAGGACGTCCGCGGCCAGGCACAGCTCCTCGACCGGGTCGTACGACGACACGTCGATCACGCGTCCGGAGCGGCGCAGGCCGGTCAGCGGTGAGACGCCCGAGTCGTAGAAGTAGTGGGCGCGCACCAGCAGGACGGTGTCCTCGCCGAGCCGGTCGGCGAGCGCGGCGAGGTCAAGGCGCGGGGTCCACCCGGCCTCGTAGTCGCGGTGGGTGGGCGCGTACAGGACGGCGCGGCGGCCCGGGGCGATGCCGAGCCGCTCGCGGACCGCGCGGACCTCGTCGGCACCCGCCGTGTAGTACGCGTCGTTGCGCGGATAGCCGTGGTCGAGGGAAACGTACCGGGCCGGGTACGCCCGCTCCCACATGCGGGTGGTGTGGCTGTTGGCGGAGACGCTGAAGTCCCACTTGTCGACGCGCTCCAGCAGGGCGTCGAAGTCCAGGCCCTGCGCGGCGGCCGGGTAGGCCATCTGGTCCAGGCCCATGCGCTTGAGCGGGGTGCCGTGGTGGGTCTGCACATGGACCGCGTCCGGGCGCTTGACCACCGCGTTCGGGAAGTTGACGTTGTTGACGAGGTACTTCGCGGTGGCGAGCACCTCCCAGTAGCGGCGGGTGCCGGGCACCACGTGGTCGGTGCCGGGCGGCAGCAGGGCCGCGTTGCGTCCGGTGACCACCCACACCGGGTGGATGTGCGGGGCCAGCTCGGCGAGGGCCGCGGCGATCGCGCCCGGGTTGCAGGCGACCCCCCGGTTCCAGTAGGCGGAGAACACCGCGAGGTGCGGGTCGACGGGGCGGCGCAGCGCCGCGCGGTACTGGTGGTCGCGGATCCGGGCGCCGGCCTGCCGTCGGCCCGCCCGCACGGTGGAGCGCACGGCGCGGCGGGCGTGGTTGGCGGTCCGGAAGGCCCGGTAGCGGGTGTAGGCGCCCTCCTCCAGCAGCGACCGGCGCACCCCCTCGGGGCCGCTGGGGCGGCGGTACCCCTCGGGACGCAGGCGTACGGCGGCGGCACCGGCCCGGTCGAAGAACTCCCGGGCCACCGGCTCGGGCATGGTGCCGCGGGCGAAGGTGCGCAGGCAGTCGCGCACCATGATCTCGTAGAGGACGGTGTAGACGGCGGGCCGGTCCCGGGCGAGGCCGAGCAGGGCCTCGTAGCGGTCGACGGTCGCGAGGTGCTGTTGGGGGGTGACCGGCGGGAGGCTCGCGGGGCGCAGCCGGCGGTCCTCGTGGGCGATGTGCGGCAGACAGGCGACGCGGTCGGCGAGCAGCAGGGCGGCCAGCGCGGCCCGGGGCTCGTCGTCGGTGGTGAGCAGCTCCTCGTGGGCCCGCCAGAACGCGGCGCGCAGCACGCGGGTGCCGAGCAGCGGGGTCAGGCGCAGCAGGTAGGCGCTGTCGCCGAGGGACGCCTCGGTGCGGCCCGCGCGGGCGAGGAGGGGGCCGTCGGCGGAGGGCAGGCCCGCGCTGCGCCAGGTGCTGCGCAGGTGGTCCGTGAGGAGGACGTCCACGGCGGCGGGCAGTTCGGCGGTCCGTTCGGCGACGGTACGCGGGCTGCCGGCCGGTACGCCGTCCTTGGCCCGGACGAAGTGCAGCCAGCGCCCGGTGGCGTGCGCGGCTCCAGCCGACCGGGCCGCCGCGTCGGCGGTGCCGTCGGGCAGCGGGACCACCTGGAGCTGCGGGGTGTGCCGCTCGGCCGTCTCGCGGGCCCAGTCGCCGACGGCGGCGACGACCACCTCGACGTCGGGCAGCGGGTGGGCGACGAGCGAGTCGAGCAGGCCGGTCAGGTGGTCCTGGGTGTTCGGCCCGTGGACGATGACGCTGAGCTGGGGCATCGCGGGGGCTCCTTCGGCTCGTCGCTGCGGGACGGTCCCCTCGGGTCATAGTGACATCAATACGCCCAAACGGGCGCGCAGAGGCGTGCGGTCGGGTGCCCCTGCGCGTCCGTGGAGGCGTGTGCCTCAGGGGCGCGCACACCCTTGCGCGAGGCGGTTCCCGCCGGTCATCGCGCCGTCGCGGTCTGCCGGGGGGCCGGCACGGTCCGGTCCCCGCCCGAGGTGAACTTCTCGTACTCCCGGAGCACCTCGTCGGTCGGGCCGTCCATGCGCAGCTCGCCACGCTCCAGCCACAGCACCCGGTCGCAGGTGTCGCGGATGGACTTGTTGTTGTGGCTGACCAGGAAGACCGTGCCGGCGTGCTTGCGCAGCTCGCGGATGCGCGCCTCGGACCGCTTCTGGAAGGAGCGGTCGCCGGTGGCCAGGGCCTCGTCGACGAGCAGGACGTCGTGGTCCTTGGCCGCGGCGATGGAGAAGCGCAGGCGGGCCGCCATGCCGGAGGAGTAGGTGCGCATCGGCAGGGTGATGAAGTCGCCCTTCTCGTTGATGCCGGAGAAGTCGACGATCTCCTGATAGCGGGCCTTGACCTCCTCGCGGGACATGCCCATCGCGAGGCCGCCCAGGTGCACGTTGCGCTCGCCGGTGAGGTCGGCCATCAGGGCCGCGTTGACGCCGAGCAGGGACGGCTGGCCGTCGGTGTAGATACGGCCGTTCTCCACCGGGAGCAGTCCGGCGACGGCCTTGAGCAGCGTGGACTTTCCGGAGCCGTTGGTGCCGATCAGGCCGATCGCCTCGCCCTTGTGGGCGACGAACGACACGTTCCGTACGGCGTGCACCGTGCGCACGCCGGCGGCCCTCTCGGTCTGCTTGCGCCGCAGCATGCGGTTGAGCGCGGCGGTCGCGGAGCCGCGTCCGGCGCCGGTGCCGTTGACCCGGTAGACCACGTCGACGCCGTCGGCGATGACGGTCGGGGTCTTCTCGTGGGTGGTGTCAGCCACGGCCGTACCTCTCCTCTGCCTTCCAGAAGTAGACGAAGCCGACCACGGCGGCCAGCACCGCCCAGCCCAGCGCGAACGCCCAGATGTGCGGCGGCAGGTACGACGATCCGTACTCGTCGATCATCGCGAAGCGCACCAGGTCCATGTAGACCGCGGCCGGGTTCCACTGCAGCACGTCCGCCAGCCAGGCCGGCACGTTCTTGTCCTCCAGCATCGCGGGGATGGAGAACATCACGCCCGAGGCGTACATCCAGGTCCGCAGCACGAACGGCATCAGCTGCGCCAGGTCCGGGGTTTTGCTGCCCATCCGCGCGAAGATCAGCGCCAGGCCCGTGTTGAACAGGAACTGCAGCGCCAGCGCCGGCACCACCAGCAGCCACGACAGACTGGGGTAGCTGCCGAAGCCCACCAT
>NZ_JBITSH010000029.1:0-9795 GCF_044540535.1 Streptomyces sp. NPDC085937
CATCTGGGCGTTCGCGCTGGGCTGGGCGGTGCTGGCCGCCGTGGTCGGCTTCGTCTACTTCTGGAAGGCAGAGGAGAGGTACGGCCGTGGCTGACGACAAGACGGGTGCGCGGGTGCCCACCGTCATCGCGGACGACCTGCACATCGTCTACCGGGTCAACGGCGCCCGGGGCGGGAAGGGCAGCGCCACGGCGGCGCTCAGCCGGATCCTCAAGCGCGGCGAGGAGCGGGGCGTGCGCAAGGTGCACGCCGTGCGCGGGGTGTCGTTCGTGGCCTACCGGGGCGAGGCCATCGGCCTGATCGGTTCCAACGGCTCCGGCAAGTCCACCCTGCTGCGGGCCGTCGCCGGGCTGCTGCCCGCCGAGAGCGGCAAGGTGTACACCGACGGCCAGCCGTCCCTGCTCGGCGTCAACGCGGCCCTGATGAACGACCTCACCGGCGAGCGGAACATCATCCTCGGCGGTCTCGCGATGGGCATGTCCCGCGAGGAGATCAAGGCGCGCTACCAGGAGATCGTCGACTTCTCCGGGATCAACGAGAAGGGTGACTTCATCACCCTGCCGATGCGCACCTACTCCTCCGGCATGGCGGCCCGCCTGCGCTTCTCCATCGCCGCAGCCAAGGACCACGACGTCCTGATGATCGACGAGGCGCTGGCGACGGGTGACCGCAAGTTCCAGAAGCGGTCCGAGGCGCGCATCCGTGAGCTGCGCAAGGAGGCCGGCACGGTCTTCCTGGTCAGCCACAACAACAAGTCCATCCGTGACACCTGCGACCGGGTGCTGTGGCTGGAGCGCGGCGAGCTGCGCATGGACGGCCCGACCGACGAGGTGCTGCGGGAGTACGAGAAGTTCACGGGTAAGTGACCCGCCCGTCCAAGGCCCCGCCGGGAACGGTCCGGCGGGGCCCGGCGTGTGCAAAAGATGCGTCAACTCCTTGTGCGAGAAGGAATCTTGACGCCGATCGGTGTGCTGTGGTGGTGCCCGGCAGACCCCCGGCGAGGCAAGGCGCGTTGTACAACGTAAGCTGGACCGGTCCCGAAAGGCGGCAATCAGGGCCATAATGCCCGACACCATTCATCGGTGCCGTCGGGTGGACGCCTGGGCGGCGTGTCCGAAATAGTGTGAATTGGGTCAGCAGTGTAGAACGGGAGATGTGACGGCAATGGCTTCGGAGACTCCCCGGCTGAACTCAGCATGCGCCGTCCTCTTCCCGGGCAGTCCGCGATGACGGCGGCCGGCGCACGCCCCGCCGCCATGGAGCGGGCGACACTCGACAAGGCCGCCGCCGAGAACTTCCCGGTGGCCCCCTTCTTCCTGCCCAAGGCCTGGCGCGCCGACCTCATGGCCGTGTACGGCTTCGCCCGTCTGGTCGACGACATCGGCGACGGCGACCTGGCCCCCGGCGGCGACGACGCCCGCGCCCTCGGCGTCCCCGCCGACCGGGCCGACGACCGCCTCGCCCTGCTGGACGCACTGGAAGCCGACCTTCACCGGGTGTTCGACCCGGACGGCCCGCGCCCCCGTCACCCCCTGCTGCTCCGGCTGGAGCCGACGGTCCGGCTGCGCGCGCTGACCCCGGAGCCGTTCCTCGGCCTGATCGCCGCCAACCGCCAGGACCAGCTCGTCAAGCGCTACGAGACCTACGACGACCTGCTCGCCTACTGCGAGCTGTCGGCCAACCCGGTCGGCCGGCTGGTGCTCGCCGTCACCGGGACCGCCACCCCGGAGCGCATCCGCCGCTCCGACGCCGTCTGCACGGCCCTGCAGATCGTCGAGCACCTCCAGGACGTCGCCGAGGACCTCGGCCGCGACCGCATCTACCTGCCCGCCGCGGACATGAAGCTCTTTCATGTCACCGAGGCGGACCTCGCCGCACCCACCGCCGGCGCATCGGTGCGCGCCCTCGTCGCGTACCAGGCGGAGCGCGCCCGGGACCTGCTGGACGAAGGCGCACCCCTGGTGAGCAGCGTCCGGGGCAGGCTCCGCCTGCTGCTCGCGGGATTCGTGGCGGGAGGAAGGGCGGCCGTCCGCGCGATCGCCGCAGCCGAATACGACGTACTTCCCGGCCCGCCCAAGCCCGGCAAGACGCAGCTGTTGCGCGAGGCGGGCGTGACTCTGCGAGGAAAGGGGTGATCCGGACCGTGGAGTCACAACCATCCGCGTCCGCACCGGTACTCGCCGCCTACAGCTACTGCGAGACCGTCACCGGCCAGCAGGCACGCAACTTCGCCTACGGCATCCGGTTGCTGCCGACGCCCAAGCGGCGTGCGATGTCGGCGCTGTACGCGTTCTCCCGGCGGGTCGACGACATCGGCGACGGTTCGCTCGCCGACGACGTCAAGGTCGCCCGGCTGGAGGACACCCGCGCGCTGCTCGCCCGCGTCCGGGACGGCGAGGTCGACGAGGACGACACCGACCCGGTCGCGGTCGCCCTCGCCCACGCCGCCACGCACTTCCCGATCCCGCTCGGCGGCCTGGACGAACTCATCGACGGCGTCCAGATGGACGTGCGCGGCGAGACGTACGAGACCTGGGACGACCTGAAGGTCTACTGCCGCTGCGTCGCCGGCGCCATCGGACGGCTCTCCCTCGGCGTGTTCGGCACCGAACCCGGCGCGCGCGGCGTGGAACGCGCCTCCGAGTACGCCGATACGCTCGGTCTGGCGCTGCAGCTCACCAACATCCTGCGCGACGTCCGCGAGGACGCCGAGGGCGGGCGCACCTACCTGCCCGCCGACGACCTCGCCAAGTTCGGCTGTTCCGCCGGGTTCGACGCGCCGACCCCGCCCGCGGGCTCCGATTTCGCGGGCCTGGTGCATTTCGAAGTGCGCAGGGCACGTGCCCTTTTCGCCGAGGGCTACCGCCTGCTCCCCATGCTCGACCGGCGCAGCGGCGCCTGCGTCGCCGCCATGGCCGGCATCTACCGCCGGCTCCTCGACCGCATCGAGCGCGACCCCGAGGCCGTGCTGCGCGGCCGGGTCTCCCTGCCCGGCCGCGAGAAGGCCTACGTGGCGGTGCGCGGCCTCTCCGGTCTGGACACCCGCCACGTCACCCGGCGTACCGTCGGGAGGCGTGCCTGATGGACACCGCGTACCCGGACGGAAAGCGGCGGGCAACCCTCCGCCGCGCCGCCGCGTCCCTCACCGAGACGGCCGGCCGCGCACCGTTCGCGCGACCCCGTCGGGCAGGGGAGGACGCATGAGCCACGGCGCACGCTCCGAGGGGCCCCGCACGGACGGCCCGGTCCCGCCGGGACGCCATGCCGTCGTGGTCGGCGGCGGGCTGGCCGGCACCACCGCGGCCCTCGCCCTCGCCGACGCCGGGGTGCGCGTCACCCTCCTGGAGGGCCGGCCCCGGCTGGGCGGACTCGCCTTCTCCTTCCGGCGCGGCGAGCTGACCGTCGACAACGGCCAGCACGTGTACCTGCGCTGCTGCACCGCCTACCGCTGGTTCCTCGACCGGATCGGTGGCGCGGACCTGGCACCCCTGCAGGACCGCCTCGACGTGCCCGTGGTCGACGCCGACCGGCCCGAGGGGCGCCGGCTGGGCCGGCTGCGGCGCGACCCGCTGCCCGTACCGCTGCACCTGGGGCGCAGCCTCGCCGCGTACCCGCACCTGTCGCTCGCCGACCGGGCCCGGGTGGGCCGGGCGGCGCTCGCGCTGAAGGGCCTCGACCTCACCGACCCCGCCCTGGACGAGAAGGACTTCGGCAGCTGGCTGGCCGGCCACGGCCAGTCGCCGCGCGCCGTCGAGGCCCTGTGGGACCTGGTCGGGGTCGCCACCCTCAACGCGGTCGCGGGCGACTCGTCGCTGGCGCTCGCCGCGATGGTGTTCAAGACCGGTCTGCTCTCCGACCCCGGCGCGGCCGACATCGGCTGGGCCCGGGTGCCGCTGGGCGACCTGCACGACCGGCTCGCCCGCGAGGCGCTGGACTCCGCGGGCGTGCGCACCGAGGTCCGCACCCGCGTCACCTCCGTCCGCTCCGAAGCCGACGGGAACTGGACGGTCGAGACCCCCGGCGAGACGATCCAGGCCGACGCCGTGGTCCTCGCCGTACCGCAGCGCGAGGCGCACGACCTGCTCCCCGCCGGCGCGCTCGACCACCCCGAACGGCTGCTCGACATCGGCACCGCCCCGATCCTCAACGTCCACGTCGTCTACGACCGCAAGGTGCTCGCCCGGCCCTTCTTCGCCGCGCTCGGCACCCCCGTGCAGTGGGTCTTCGACCGCACCGACGCCTCCGGCCTGCGGCGCGGCCAGTACCTGGCGCTGTCCCAGTCGGTCGCCCAGGACGACATCGACGCGCCCGTCGCCGCCCTGCGCGAGCGGTACCTGCCCGAACTGGAGCGGCTGCTGCCGCACACCCGCGACGCCCGGGTCGAGGACTTCTTCGTCACCCGGGAGCGCACCGCCACCTTCGCTCCCGCCCCCGGCGTCGGACGCCTCAGGCCCGGCGCCCGCACCAAGGCACCCGGCCTGTACCTGGCCGGAGCGTGGACCGCCACCGGGTGGCCCGCGACCATGGAGAGTGCGGTCCGCAGCGGCGTCGGCGCGGCGGACGCCGCGCTGGGCGCCCTCGGCCGGCCCCGCCCGCGTCACCTCTTCGCCTTCGAGGAGGCGGCCTGATGCTGCAGCGAAGCGGCGCGGCAGGTCCCCGCACCCCCGGTACCGCAACAAGAGGAGAGACTGTGCCCACTGTGCCCCCGGCCCCGCAGGCCGCTCGAAGGACCGCGGTGGACGTGTCCGCGCTCCTGGAGCGCGGGCGGACCCTGGCCACGCCGGTACTGCGGGCGGCCGTCGACCGCCTGGCACCTCCCATGGACACGGTCGCCGCCTACCACTTCGGCTGGATCGACGCCCAGGGCCGCCCCGCGGACGGCGACGGCGGCAAGGCCGTGCGTCCCGCCCTCGCCGTGCTGTCCGCCGAGGTCACCGGCGCCGCCCCGGAGACCGGCGTGCCCGGCGCGGTCGCCGTCGAACTGGTCCACAACTTCTCGCTGCTGCACGACGACCTGATGGACGGCGACGAACAGCGCCGGCACCGCGACACCGTCTGGAAGGTGCACGGCCCCGCCCAGGCCATCCTGGTCGGCGACGCCCTGTTCGCCCTGGCCAACGAGGTGCTGCTGGAGCTCGGCACCGTCGAGGCCGGCCGGGCCACACGCCGCCTCACCCGGGCCAGCCGCGCACTGATCGACGGTCAGGCCCAGGACATCTCCTACGAGCACCGCGACCGCGTCAGCGTCGAGGAGTGCCTGGAGATGGAGGGCAACAAGACCGGCGCCCTGCTCGCCTGCGCCAGCTCCATCGGCGCGGTGCTCGGCGGCGCCGACGACCGCACCGCGGACGCGCTGGAGAGGTACGGCCACCACCTGGGCCTCGCGTTCCAGGCGGTCGACGACCTCCTCGGCATCTGGGGCGACCCGGGGTCCACCGGCAAGCAGACCTGGAGCGACCTGCGGCAGCGCAAGAAGTCCCTCCCGGTCGTGGCCGCCCTCGCCGCGGACGGCCCGGCCGCCGCACGGCTCGGCGAGATCCTTGCCGCGGACGCCAAGAGCAGTGACTTCGCGAACTTCTCCGAGGAGGAGTTCGCGGCCCGTGCCGCCCTCATCGAGGAGGCCGGCGGTCGCGAGTGGACCGCCGAGGAGGCACGACGTCAGCACACCATCGCCATCGGAGCCCTGGACACCGTGGACATGCCCGACCGGGTGCGGGAGCAGTTCACGGCGCTCGCGGACTTCGTCGTCGTACGAAAGAGATGATCACTATCGGTCGAATAGCCCTCGCGTAGTCGCCGGCCGGTGGTACGGGAGTACCCACCGGCCGACGGCGGACCCACAGCAGACGCACCATTTGCAGGACTGCACGAAGGGGAAGCCATGACAGCGACGACCGACGGAAGCACCGGGGCGGCCTCGCCGACCCGTGTGGCCGCGGCCAGCGAAAACGACACCGACATCCCCGAGGCGGCCGGGGTTCCCGACAGAGCCGCCCGCGCCATGCGGCGCGCCACCGACTTCCTGCTGTCCCGTCAGCACGACGAAGGCTGGTGGAAGGGCGACCTCGAGACGAACGTCACGATGGATGCCGAGGACCTGCTGCTGCGTCAGTTCCTCGGCATCCGCGACGAGGACACCACCCGCGCCGCCGCCCTGTTCATCCGCGGGGAACAGCGCGAGGACGGCACCTGGGCCACCTTCCACGGCGGCCCCGGCGACCTCTCCGCCACCGTCGAGGCGTACGTCGCGCTCCGCCTGGCCGGCGACGCCCCGGACGCCCCGCACATGGCGAAGGCCTCCGCCTGGGTGCGCGAGCGGGGCGGCATCGCCGCCTCCCGCGTCTTCACCCGCATCTGGCTCGCCCTGTTCGGCTGGTGGAAGTGGGAGGACCTGCCCGAACTGCCGCCCGAGCTGATCTGGTTCCCGACCTGGGTGCCGCTCAACATCTACGACTTCGGGTGCTGGGCGCGGCAGACCATCGTGCCGCTCACCATCGTCTCCGCCAAGCGGCCGGTGCGTCCCGCCCCGTTCCCGCTGGACGAGCTGCACACCGACCCCGCCCGGCCCAACCCTCCCCGGCCGTTGGCCCCGGCGAACACCTGGGACGGCGCCTTCCAGCGGCTGGACAAGGGCCTGCACGCCCTGCGCCGGGCGATCCCGCGCCGGCTGCGCGGGGCGGCCATGAACACCGCCGCCCGCTGGATCATCGAGCGGCAGGAGAACGACGGCTGCTGGGGCGGCATCCAGCCCCCGGCCGTGTACTCGGTCATCGCCCTGCACCTGCTCGGCTACGACCTCAACCACCCGGTGATGCGGGCGGGGCTGGAGTCCCTGGACCGGTTCGCCGTGTGGCGTGAGGACGGCGCCCGGATGATCGAGGCCTGCCAGTCCCCGGTGTGGGACACCTGCCTGGCCACCATCGCGCTGGCCGACGCGGGTCTGCCCGCCGACCACCCGCGACTGGTCAAGGCCGCCGACTGGATGCTCGGCGAACAGGTGGTACGGCCCGGCGACTGGTCCGTGCGCCGGCCCCATCTGCCGCCGGGCGGCTGGGCGTTCGAGTTCCACAACGACAACTACCCCGACATCGACGACACCGCCGAGGTGGTCCTCGCGCTGCGCCGGGTCAAGCACCACGACCCGGACCGGGTGGACAGCGCCGTCGGCCGCGGGGTGCGCTGGAACCTGGGCATGCAGTCCCGCGACGGGGCGTGGGGCGCCTTCGACGCCGACAACACCAGCCGCTTCCCCAACCGGCTGCCGTTCTGCGACTTCGGCGAGGTCATCGACCCGCCGTCGGCCGACGTCACCGCGCACGTCGTGGAGATGCTCGCCGTCGAGGGACTGGCCCACGACCCGCGCACCCGGCGCGGCGTCGCATGGCTGCTCGCCGAACAGGAGCCGGACGGCTCGTGGTTCGGGCGCTGGGGCGTCAACTACGTCTACGGCACCGGGTCCGTGGTCCCCGCCCTGACCGCGGCCGGCATTCCGACGTCCCATCCGGCGATCCGGCGGGCCGTGGCCTGGCTGGAGAAGGTGCAGAACGAGGACGGCGGCTGGGGCGAGGACCTGCGCTCCTACCGCTACAGCAAGGAGTGGAGCGGCCGGGGCGCCTCCACCGCCTCACAGACCGCCTGGGCGCTGATGGCGCTGCTGGCGGCGGGGGAGCGGGACTCCACCGCCGTCGAACGCGGCATCGCGTGGCTCGCGGCCACCCAGCGGGAGGACGGCTCCTGGGACGAGCCCTACTTCACCGGCACCGGCTTCCCCTGGGACTTCTCCATCAACTACCACCTCTACCGGCAGGTCTTCCCGCTCACCGCACTCGGCCGGTACGTCCACGGGGAGCCCTTCACCAAGAAGCCGGCCGAGGCGACGGCCGCCGCCGGGCAGGCGCTCGCCGAGGCGAAGGGCAGCTGATGAGCAACCGGCCCGCCTCCGCCCCGCTGCTGATCGCCTGCGCGCTCGGCATCGAACACGTCGCGCTGCGCAGGCGGGAGCGCTCCACCCCGGGCGGGCCGGTCACCGTACTGCGCACGGGCATGGGGCCGGCGGCGGCCGAGCGGTCCGTCACCAGGGTCCTCGGCGACCCGGCCCTGAGCGGGGCGGCCGTCCTCGCCACCGGCTTCTGCGCGGGCCTCGCCCCCGGCATGCACCCCGGCGACCTGGTGGTCGCCGAGGAGACCCGTGACCCGCGCGGCAACGTCAGCTGCGTGGGCACCGAACTGCTGGTGAAGGAACTGGTGCGCGCGGTGCCCGGGCGCATCGTGCACACCGGACCGCTCACCGGCTCCGACCACGTCGTCCGCGGCCACGAACGGTCCGACCTGCTCGCGACCGGCGCGATCGCGGTCGACATGGAATCGGCCGCCACGCTCCTGAGCGCCGTCCGGGTGGCCGAGCGCCCGGTTGCGGCCGTCCGGGTGGTCGTGGACGCTCCTGAACACGAACTCGTCCGCATCGGCACGGTCCGCGGTGGAATATCAGCTTTCCGTGTCCTTCGTTCCGTACTACCGGCTTTCTATGAATGGCACCGTTCCTTGCTGCTCCCCAGGAGGTGAGCCAGATGGCCATGCCGCTGCGTCAGTCCATCAAGGTCGCTACATACTTGGCCGAACAGAAGCTCCGCAGGCGGGACAAGTTCCCGCTCATCGTGGAGCTGGAACCGCTCTTCGCCTGCAACCTCAAGTGCGAGGGCTGCGGCAAGATCCAGCACCCGGCCGGCGTGCTCAAGCAGCGCATGCCCGTCGCGCAGGCCGTCGGCGCGGTCCTGGAGTCCGGGGCGCCGATGGTGTCCATCGCCGGCGGCGAACCCCTGATGCACCCTCAGATCGACGAGATCGTGCGGCAGCTGGTGGCCCGCCGCAAGTACGTCTTCCTGTGCACCAACGCGCTGCTGATGCGCAAGAAGATGGACAAGTTCACCCCGTCGCCGTACTTCGCGTTCGCGGTGCACATCGACGGGCTGCGGGAGCGGCACGACGAGTCCGTCGCCAAGGAGGGCGTGTTCGACGAGGCGGTGGAGGCCATCAAGGAGGCCAAGCGGCGCGGCTTCCGCGTCACCACCAACTCGACCTTCTTCAACACCGACACCCCGCAGACCATCGTCGAGGTGCTCAACTTCCTCAACGACGACCTCAAGGTCGACGAGATGATGATCTCGCCCGCCTACGCCTACGAGAAGGCCCCCGACCAGGAGCACTTCCTGGGCGTGGAGCAGACCCGGGAGCTGTTCAAGAAGGCCTTCGCGGGCGGAAACCGGCGCCGCTGGCGGCTGAACCACTCACCCTTGTTCCTCGACTTCCTCGAGGGCAAGGTCGACTTCCCGTGCACCGCGTGGGCGATCCCCAACTACTCGCTCTTCGGCTGGCAGCGCCCCTGCTACCTGATGAGCGACGGCTACGTGCCGACGTACCGGGAGCTGATCGAGGACACCGACTGGGACCAGTACGGCCGAGGCAAGGACCCGCGCTGCGCCAACTGCATGGCGCACTGCGGTTACGAGCCCACCGCCGTCCTCGCCACCATGGGGTCCCTCAAGGAGTCCCTGCGCGCGATGCGCGAGACCGTCTCGTCGAACCGGGAGTGAAGCAGATGACCGCAGTCTCCCTGGGCCTCCCCGAGGTGCCGCTGCGCCCGCTCGCCGTGCGCCGGAAGAGCCGGCGGATCCAGGTCGGATCGGTGGCGGTGGGCGGGGATGCCCCGGTGTCGGTGCAGTCGATGACGACGACGCGGACGTCGGACATCGGCGCGACGCTGCAGCAGATCGCGGAGCTGACGGCGTCGGGCTGCCA
>NZ_JBITSH010000030.1:0-9778 GCF_044540535.1 Streptomyces sp. NPDC085937
CCCCGGCGGGGGGGGCCCCCCGCCCCCCCCCCCCCCCGGGGGGCGGGCCCCCCGCCCCCCCCCCCCCCCGGGGCCCCCCGGGGCGGGGGGGGGGGCCCCCCCCCGGGGGGGCCCCCCCCCCCGGCCCCTCTCCGTCGTGAGACGCCCTTGCGTTGACGCCCACGTCAAGCCTTACGTTCGACGGCATGCGAATCGGCGAGCTGGCCGCACGCGCCGGGACCACCACGCGGACGCTGCGGTACTACGAGTCCCGCGGGCTGCTGCCCGCACGGCGGTCCGGCAACGGCTACCGGACCTACGACGAGGACGACCTGAAGCTGCTGCGGCAGATCCGCACGCTGCAGGACTTCGGGTTCGACCTGGAGGAGACCCGGCCCTTCGTGGAGTGCCTGCGGGCCGGGCACCCGGAGGGCGACTCCTGCCCGGCCTCGCTCCAGGTCTACCGGCGCAAGCTCGACGAGCTGGACGCGCTCATCGGCGAGCTGCGCGCGGTGCGGGCGACGGTCGGGCGGCAGCTGGAGCGGGCGGAGGCGGCGCGGGAGGCGCTGGCCGCCGACGCGACGGTCCCGGGAGGTCCGGAACCGGTGTGCGAACTGGGAGGGGGAGCGCGATGAGCGGTGTGCCCGAGGTGACGGACGCGGACTTCGCGGAGGAGGTGCTGGGGGCCGGTCTTCCGGTGCTGGTGGAGTTCACCGCCGACTGGTGCCCGCCGTGCCGGCAGATGGCGCCGGTGCTGCGGTCGCTGGCCGAGGCGGAGCAGGGCCGGCTGAAGGTGGTCCAGCTGAACGTGGACGCCAACCCGGAGACGACCAACGCCTACAAGGTGCTGTCCATGCCGACCTTCATGGTCTTCCAGGACGGGGAGCCGCTGCGGTCGATGGTGGGCGCGCGGGCGGAGCGGCGGCTGCGGGAGGAGCTGCGGGACGTGCTCTGACGCCCGCGGCCTCGCGCCGCGCGGACACGGAAAAGCCCCTGGGCAATTGCGCCCGGGGGCTCTCTCTGCGTATATTCGTGAATTCGCGACTTCGTTATCGGAAGTCGCGGAGAAGTTCAGTGAGCACAGTATATCCGGGCGGGAGCGGAATTGTCAAACACCGAATTTCCGGACGATGAATTGCGGCAGGAACAGGAATTCATCGACGGACTGTACGCACGGGTGGACCTCCTGCGCGGCGACGCCGAGGCCGGTGTGGCGGACGCCCTCGCCCAGGGCCACACCCCCCGGCAGGCCCGGCTGGAACGGGACATCCTGGTCGCCGAGCGCTCCGGGCTGCTCGCCGCGCTCAACGCGGTGGACGGTTCCCTCTGCTTCGGCCGGATCGACCTCACCTCCGGGCGGACCCACCACATCGGCCGCATCGGCCTGCGCGCCGACGACGCCGAACGCACCCCGGTCCTCATCGACTGGCGGGCCGGTGTCGCCCGCCCGTTCTACCTGGCGACCGGCCACACCCCGATGGGGCTGCGGCGACGCCGGCACATCGCCACCGAGGGCCGCCGGGTCACGGACCTGCACGACGAGATCCTCGACCTCGGCGACGAGACCCGCACCGGGCACGAGGACCCCACCGGCGACGCCGTGCTGCTCGCCGCGCTGAACTCCGCGCGCACCGGCCGCATGGGCGACATCGTGCGCACCATCCAGGCCGACCAGGACCGCATGATCCGCGCCCCGCACCGGGGCGTGATGGTGGTCGAGGGCGGCCCCGGCACCGGCAAGACCGCCGTCGCCCTGCACCGCGCCGCCTTCCTGCTCTACGAGCACCGCGAGCTGCTGGCCCGCCGCGCCGTCCTGATCGTCGGGCCCAACCCGGCGTTCCTCGGCTACATCGGTGAGGTGCTGCCGAGCCTCGGTGAGACCGGGGTGCTGCTGGCGACCGTCGGCGAGCTCTTCCCCGGGGTGCGCACCACCCGCACCGACACCCCGGAGGCCGCCGCCGTCAAGGGACGGGCGGAGATGGCCGACGTGCTCGCCGAGGTCGTACGCGACCGGCAGACGCTGCCCGACCCGGTCATCGCGATCGAGCACGACCGCGAGGTCCTGATGCTCGACGACGGTCTGGTGAACGTCGCCCGGGAACGCACCCGCGCCGCGAAACTGCCGCACAACGTGGCCCGCGAGCACTTCGAGGGGTACATCCTCAACACCCTCACCGACATGCTCGCCGAGCGCATCGGCACCGACCCCTACGACGGGTCCAGCCTGCTCGACCCGAGCGACGTCACCCAGATCCGCGACGAACTCGCCGAGAACCCCGAGGTGTGGTCCGCGATCGACCGGCTGTGGCCGCGGATCACCCCGCAGCGCCTGGTGGCGGACTTCCTCGCCGCCCCGGAGGGCCATCTCCCCGACGAGGACGCCGCCGCGATCCGCCGCCCGGTCACCCGGCACTGGACCGTCTCCGACGTGCCGCTGCTCGACGAGGCCGCCGAACTGCTCGGCGAGGACGACCGGCTCGCCCGCGAGCGCGCCGAACGCGAGCGGCAGCGGCAGATCGCCTACGCGCAGGGCGTGCTGGACGTCTCCTACGCCTCCCGCACCTTCGAGTTCGAGGACAAGGAGGAGGACGACCCCGAGTCCTCCGAGGTGCTGTCCGCCCACGACATCATCGACGCCGAGCGGTTCGCCGAGCGGCACGAGGAGGACGACCACCGCAGCGCCGCCGAGCGCGCCGCCGCCGACCGCACCTGGGCGTTCGGGCACATCATCGTGGACGAGGCACAAGAGCTCAGCCCGATGGCGTGGCGGCTCCTGATGCGGCGCAGCCCCACCCGGTCGATGACCCTCGTCGGCGACCCGGCGCAGACCTCGGAGGCGGGCGGCGTCGGCTCCTGGGAGGGCATCCTCGCCCCGTACGTCGAGGACCGCTGGGAGCACCACCGGCTCGGCGTCAACTACCGCACCCCCGCGGAGATCATGGACGTCGCCGCCGCCGTGGTGCGCGCCGAGCACCCCGGCTTCGAGCCGCCCAGCTCGGTGCGCGCCACCGGGGTGCGGCCGTGGGCCCGCGCCACCGACGACCTGCCCGGCGCCACCGCCGAGGCGGTCGCGGAACTCACCCCCGAGGAGGGCCGCCTCGCGGTCGTCGCCCCGCGTGAGCTGCACCGCGCCCTGGCCGCCCGCCTGGACGGGGTGACCGCCGGGGCCGAGCCGGACCTCACCCACCAGGTGGTGCTGCTGGAACCGCGCCAGGCCAAGGGGCTGGAGTTCGACTCGGTGCTGGTGGTGGAGCCGGGCCGCTACGGCACCAGCGACCTGTACGTGGCGCTCACCCGCGCCACCCAGCGGCTCGGCGTGCTGCACACCGAGCCGCTCCCGGAGCCGCTGGCGAAGGCCCTGGCGTAACCGCCACGGCCCTCCGTCACGCAGGACGCAGCCACACCGTCGCCAGGGGCGGCAGGGTCAGCCGGATGCTCGCCGGCCGGCCGTGCCACCCCTGCGGCTCCGGCTTGACCGGGTCCGGGTTGGTGACGCCACCGCCGCCGTAGCGGGCCTGGTCGGTGTTCAGGACCTCGTGCCAGGCGGGCACGTCGTCCGGGACCCCGATCCGGTAGTCGTGCCGGACCACCGGCGCGAAGTGGCACACCGCGAGCAGCGGGGAGCCGTCGGCGTCGTACCGCAGGAACGCGAGCACGTTGTCGTCGGCGGCGTCCCCGGTCACCCAGCGGAAGCCGGACGGCTCGGTGTCGTTCTGCCACAGCGCCGGGGTGGAGCGGTAGACGGTGTTCAGGTCGCGTACCAGGTCGCGTACCCCGCGGTGGTCGGCCTCCGCGCCGTAGTGCGGGTCCAGCAGCCACCAGTCCGGGCCGTGCGCCTCCGACCACTCCGCGCCCTGCGCGAACTCCTGCCCCATGAAGAGGAGCTGCTTGCCCGGGTGGGCCCACATGTAGCCGAGGTAGGCGCGCAGGTCGGCGCGCCGGCGCCACCAGTCGCCCGGCATCTTCGACACCAGGGACCCCTTGCCGTGCACCACCTCGTCGTGGGAGATCGGCAGCACGTAGTTCTCGCTGTACGCGTACACCATCGAGAAGGTCATCTCGCCGTGGTGGTACGCGCGGTGCACCGGCTCGTGGCTCATGTACTCCAGCGAGTCGTGCATCCAGCCCATGTTCCACTTCAGGCCGAAACCGAGCCCGCCGAAGCCGCTGGGGCCGCGGTGGTGGGTGGCCCGGGTGACGCCGTCCCAGGCGGTGGACTCCTCGGCGATCGTCACCACCCCCGGCACCCTGCGGTACACGGTCGCGTTCATCTCCTGCAGGAAAACCACCGCGTCCAGGTTCTCCCGGCCGCCGTGCTCGTTCGGCGTCCATTCACCGGGCTCACGCGAGTAGTCGAGGTAGAGCATCGAGGCGACGGCGTCGACGCGCAGCCCGTCGATGTGGAACTCCTCGCACCAGTACAGGGCGTTGGCCACGAGGAAGTTGCGCACCTCGCGCCGCCCGAAGTCGAACTCCAGGGTGCCCCAGTCGGGGTGCGCGGCACGCAGCGGATCGGAGTGCTCGTACAGCGGGCGGCCGTCGAACTCGGCCAGCGCCCACTCGTCGCGCGGGAAGTGCGCGGGCACCCAGTCCATGATCACGCCGATGCCCGCCCGGTGCAGCGCGTCCACCAGGTACCTGAAGTCGTCGGGGGTGCCGAGCCGGGCCGTCGGCGCGTAGAAACCGGTGACCTGGTAGCCCCAGGACCCGCCGAAGGGGTGCTCGGCGACCGGCATCAGCTCCACGTGCGTGAACCCGAGGTCCTTGACGTACGCGGGAAGCTGCTCGGCGAGCTGCCGGTAGGTGAGGCCCGGACGCCAGGACGCCAGGTGCACCTCGTACACGGAGAACGGCGCCCGGTGCGCGGGCAGCTCCGCCCGCCGCTCCAGCCACTCCGTGTCGCCCCACTCGTACCGCGAGGACGTCACGATCGACGACGTGGCCGGGGGCACCTCGGTACGGCGGGCCATCGGGTCGGCGCGCAGGGTCTTCGACCCGTCGGGGCGGGTGATCTCGAACTTGTACAGCTCGCCCTCGCCGATCCCCGGCACGAACAGCTCCCACACCCCGGTCGAGCCCAGCGACCGCATCGGGAAGGCGGTGCCGTCCCAGAAGTTGAAGGAGCCCGCCACCCGCACCCCGCGCGCGTTCGGCGCCCACACCGAGAAACGGGTGCCGGTCACGCCCTGGTGGGTCATCGGGTGCGCGCCCAGTACCGTCCACAGCTCCTCGTGCCGGCCCTCACCGATCAGGTGCAGGTCCAGCTCGCCCAGCGTGGGCAGGAAGCGGTAGGCGTCCTCGGTGTCCAGCTCCGCCTCCTCGTACGTGACGAGCAGCCGGTACGCCGGGACCTCGCGCAGCGGCAGCAGCCCCGAGAAGAAGCCGTCGCCGTCGTCGTGCAGGGCGACGGACATCCCCCCGGACACGACGGTCACCGCCCGCGCGTACGGCCGGAACGCCCGGAAGGCCACCCCGCCGGGCACCGGGTGCGCGCCCAGCACGGAGTGCGGGGCGTGGTGCCACCCGGCCAGCAGCCGCTCCCGGTCACCGGCGTCCACGGCGGGCGACACGGCGATCTCCGCCTCCGGAGGCGCGTGCCGCACGGCCGCCTCCGGCGCGGGTGCCGGTGCCGTCCGCGCGGTGTCCCCGACACGGCTCCCGGCCGCCGCCCCGGCAGACGGCTTCCTACCGGCCGGCGCCTTGCCGACCGTCTTCTCGGCCACCTTCCCGGCCGCCTTCCGTGCCGTCTTCCCGGCCGTCTTCTTTGCGGCCGCCTTCTGGACCGTGGCCTTGGCCGCCGGGGCGCTCTTCGCCGCGGCGGCGGCCGTCTTCTTCGCGGGCGTCTTGCGCGCGGCGGACTTCTTCGCCGCGGCCGTCGCGGGCTGTTTCTTCGCGGCCGGCTTCTTCCGCGCGGGCGTCGGCGGCTCGGTGCGCCGCTGCTCGGCCGGCTGCTCCGGATGCGAACCGCTGGACTCGGGGCGGGGGGTCACGGGCGAAGCCTCCTGGACGCGGGTCGGGTGGGTCAGGTCGGGTCGGACGACGCCAGCCGGCGCAGGGCGGCCAGCGGCACGGGCAGCCAGTCGGGTCGGTGCCGGGCCTCGTACACCGCCTCGTAGACCGCCTTGTCGGTCTCGTACGCGCGCAGCAGCACCGGCTCGGTGCGCGGGTCGCGGCCCGCGGCCTCGGCGTATCCGGCGCAGTACGCGGCCCGGCAGTGCGTGGCCCAGTCCGGCTGCGGCGGGTCCACGGAACGCGCCGCGTAGTCGAAGGACCGCAGCATGCCGGCCACGTCCCGGACCACCGGCTGCGGCATCCGGCGCTCGGCCAGCGGCCGGGCCGGCTCCCCCTCGAAGTCGATCAGCGACCAGGTGCCGGCCGGGGAGCGCAGGCACTGCCCGAGGTGCAGGTCGCCGTGCACCCGCTGGGCGGTCCAGGTGCGGCCCTCGGAGGCCAGGTCGTCCAGCGCCGTGTACGCGGAGCGCAGCCCGTCCGCGTACGGCCGCAGCGCCGGTACCGCGTGCACGGCCGCCTCCAGCCGCTCGGTCATGCCGTCGACCAGGGTGCGCAGCTGGGCGTGGCCCAGGGTGACCGTCGGCAGCGCACGCGCCAACGCGGTGTGCACCTCGGCGGTGGCCCGTCCGAGGGCCCGGGCCTCGGTGACGAAGTCCTCCCCCTTGGCCAGCTCCCGCAGCGCCAGCTCCCAGCCGTCCGTGGCGCCCTGCACGAAGGGCTGCAGCACACCCAGCACGTACGGCTCGGCCGCGTGCGGGGGACCGGCGGTGTCTTCCGCGTCGGCGACCATCCACGCCGTGGGCGGGGGAACCCGGGGGCAGCCCTCGCGGGCCAGCGCCAGCGGCAGCTCCAGGTCCGGGTTGACGCCGGGCACCACCCGGCGCAGCAGCTTCAGGACGAAGGCGTCCCCGTAGACGACCGACGAGTTCGACTGCTCGACGGTCATCAGGCGCGGCACCAGCCCGGGCCGGATGTCCTGGCGGGGGTCCCGCTCGAAACGAAGCCCGCCGATCCGGGCCTGGGTGCGCAGGGCCTCCAGGAGCAGGTCGGCGGGCCGGGTGTCGTGCAGAGCCTCGTAGACCGTGTGTCCGGCCAGGGGGCCCCGCGTCACATGACCGATCAGCGCGGGCGCCAGCCGGGGCGGCAGCGCCTCGCGCACGCCTATGAACAGCTGGTAGCAGTCACCGGGCTGCTCCTGGCCGCCGTGGCCGGGCTGGAGCGGCTGGTGGGCGCGCACCAGCAGGTGGTAGAGGCCCAGCTTGGCGGTGGGCGGCAGCAGCTCGGTGGCCGCGACCAGGTCGAACCCGGTGACCGGGCGCCCCTTGCCCGCGAACCAGCGCTGTCTCGGCAGCCATTCCCGCAACAGTGGATCCAGTGACGCAAGGAGGCCGGGCGGGGTCGTGACAGTGCGTGTGACGGCTTCCGACATGGCGTCGCGTCCTTTCCCCTCTGTCGGCGCGCCGCGGGGCGCCGCCGGTGGGCGGGGTGTTACTCATGCGTGCCCCGGGCGGGGCGGGGGAAACCGCCCCGCCCGGGGTTCCGGGTCCTGTCGTCAGGACCTAGGCGGCGTCCTTGCGGAGCCGGAACCAGTAGAAGCCGTGGCCCCCGAGGGTCATCAGGTACGGCAGTTCGCCCACGGCCGGGAAACGCACCCCGCCGAACAGCTCCACCGGGTGCCGTCCCTCGAAGGCACTGAGATCCAGCTCGGTGGGCTGTGCGAAGCGGGAGAAGTTGTTGACACAGAGCACCAGGTCGTCCTCGTACTCGCGGAGGAAGGCGAGGACGGCCGGGTTGGAGGAGGGCAGCTCGGTGTAGGAGCCGAGGCCGAACGCCTTGTTCTGCTTACGGATCTCGATCATGCGCCGGGTCCAGTGCAGCAGCGACGACGGTGAGGCCATGGACGCCTCGACGTTGGTGACCTGGTAGCCGTAGACCGGGTCCATGATCGTGGGCAGGTAGAGGCGGCCGGGGTCGGAGGAGGAGAAGCCCGCGTTACGGTCCGGGGTCCACTGCATGGGGGTGCGGACGGCGTCGCGGTCGCCGAGCCAGATGTTGTCGCCCATGCCGATCTCGTCGCCGTAGTAGATGATCGGCGAGCCGGGCAGGGACAGCAGCAGGGCGTTGAACAGTTCGATCTGGTTGCGGTCGTTGTCCAGCAGCGGGGCGAGACGACGGCGGATGCCGATGTTGGCGCGCATGCGGGGGTCCTTGGCGTACTCCGCCCACATGTAGTCGCGTTCCTCGTCGGTGACCATCTCCAGGGTCAGCTCGTCGTGGTTGCGCAGGAAGATGCCCCACTGACAGCCCGACGGGATGGCGGGGGTCTTGGCGAGGATCTCGGAGACGGGGTAGCGGGACTCGCGGCGGACGGCCATGAAGATGCGGGGCATGACGGGGAAGTGGAAGGCCATGTGGCATTCGTCGCCGCCGGCGGCGTAGTCGCCGAAGTAGTCGACGACGTCCTCCGGCCACTGGTTGGCCTCCGCCAGCACCACCGTGTCCGGGTACTGGGTGTCGATCTCCTTGCGGACCCGCTTCAGGAACGCGTGGGTCTCCGGGAGGTTCTCGCAGTTCGTCCCTTCCCGCTGGTACAGATACGGCACCGCGTCCAGCCGGAACCCGTCGATGCCGAGGTCCAGCCAGAACTTCAGCGCGGAGATCATCTCCTCCTGGACCGCCGGGTTCTCGTAGTTGAGGTCCGGCTGGTGCGAGAAGAACCGGTGCCAGTAGTACTGCTTGCGCACCGGGTCGTACGTCCAGTTCGACGCCTCGGTGTCGACGAAGATGATCCGGGCGTCCTGGAACTGCTTGTCGTCGTCGGCCCACACGTAGTAGTCGCCGTAAGGGCCGTCAGGGTCCTTCCGGGACTCCTGGAACCACGGGTGCTGGTCGCTGGTGTGGTTCATGACGAAGTCGATGATCACGCGCATGCCGCGCTGATGGGCCGAGTCGACGAACTCGACGAAGTCGGCGAGGTCACCGAACTCCGGCAGGACGGCGGTGTAGTCGGCGACGTCGTAACCGCCGTCGCGCAGCGGTGACTTGAAGAAGGGCGGCAGCCACAGGCAGTCGACGCCCAGCCACTGCAGGTAGTCCAGCTTGGCGGTCAGACCTTTCAGGTCGCCGACGCCGTCACCGTTGCTGTCCTGGAAGGAGCGGACGAGGACCTCGTAGAAGACGGCGCGTTTGAACCAGTCGGGGTCCCGGTCCTTGGCGGGGGTGTCCTCGAAGGTGTCCGGGACGGGTTCGTTGACGCTCATGTGGCGGATGACCCTCCGATCTGCGGGGTGGACGGTCGCAGAGCCGTGCTGTGCGTCCCGGGAGGCTCCTCCTCGGACCCCCCGCCGACGACGAGTACATGTGCCCCGCCCGGGCCGAGACGCACATAGTTGGCACTGCCCCATCGATAGGTCTCGCCGGTGAGCTCGTCGCGCACCGGCACCGACTCGTGCCACTCCAGGCCGAGTTGCGGCATGTCCAACGAGACCGTGGCCTCCTGGGTGTGCGAGGTGTCCAGGTTGGCGACCACCAGGACCGTGTTGTCGCCCCGGCGCTTCGAGTACGCGATGACCTCGTCCTTGTCCGCCTGGTGGAAGTGGATGTCGCGCAGTTGCCGCAGGGCCGGGTTCTCCCGTCGGAGGGTGTTGAGCCGGGTGAGGAGGGGGGCGATGGTGCGGCCCTCGCGGGCGGCGGCGTCCCAGTCGCGGGGTTTGAGCTGGTACTTCTCGCTGTCGAGGTACTCCTCGCTGCCCTCGCGCAGCGGGGTGTTCTCGCACAGTTCGTAGCC
>NZ_JBITSH010000031.1:0-4529 GCF_044540535.1 Streptomyces sp. NPDC085937
TCGTTGCCGAAGGACGCCGTCTCCGAGGTGAACCGGTCACCCGTGAGCTGCATCCCGTCACCCGAGTCCCCCGCGAACCTGATGATCACTCGGTCCAACCGGCGGACGTCCTCTCTGCGGAGCCGGGGACTGCCGCCTACCGATGTCTCGGTGGAGATCATGTTGTCTTCCCATCCGTTCGGAGCGGAGTCAAGTCCGCTCGGTCTCATCACGTGTCGGCCGCAGGATGTGGCCGATTCACCACTGCTTTTGAGTGTTTAACGTGGATAGGGTGTTTTCGTAGGTGGCCTGCACTCGCTTCGATTCATGATCGGAAAAGGTGTGATTCATCCCTCGTGTACGCAGTACGCGGCTCCGTGTACGATGTATCACTGAAGGATGGAGCAGGTCTGCACGGGGGGTTGGGTTGGTTGATTGACTGTTCGACGGTTTGCGGGGGAGCGTGACGACGAGACCGGGGGGCCCGGTCGATAAACTCCGCTTCGTCTTTGTTGGTGTCACACCACCCCAACATTTCAGCGGAGTTTCCGTTTCCTTTAGATATCTTTCCGTCAACTGTTCAGCTTTGACGGATCTGACGAGCCGTCGGTAGGCTTCCTGTCGATCCACCGCGGCAATTCCTCGACGCTTCAATCAAATGGACGAATCTGGGGGATGATTCGGATGGGGCACCATTCTGTCAGGCTTGTCGAGCCACGCATTCTGCATCAGGTGCCGATGCGGAATGCGTCGATCAGGCCGGAAGCGAGGCGCGTCCGCAAGTCGGTGCGGGTGCTCGCGGTGGAGAGTGACAGCGAGGTCGCCAAGGGGCTGGTCCGCGACCTGTGGCGGCACGGCTTCCAGGCCGAGAGCGTGTCGACGGGTGCACAGGCCCTGCAGCAGTACCGGAACGCCGACCTGCTCCTCGTTGATCTGGACCTCCCCGACCTGGACGGCGTCGAGCTGTGCCGGAACATCAGGGCCGTGTGCGATGTGCCGATCATCGTCGTGACGGCCCGTGACTCCGAGCTCGACCGAGTCATGAGCCTGCGGGCCGGCTCGGACGACTACGTCCCCAAGCCGTACAGCCTCGCCGAGCTGATCGCCCGCATCGAGGCGGTCATGCGGCGGGCACTGCGGCAGCCGGCTTCGCCCGACGAGGTGGTCGCCGTGGGGCCGCTGTCCATCGATCCCCGGGCCCGTGAAATTCGCCTGGACGACCGGACCATAGAGGTCACGCGCAAGGAATTCGACCTTTTGTACCTGCTCGCCTCGCGCCCGGGAATGGTGGTGACCCGGGAGCAGATCATGGTGCAGGTGTGGCGTGACTCCCGGTCCGTTCCCGGGCGGACCATCGACACCCATGTCAGTAGTCTGCGCAGCAAACTGGGCTCGAGCGACTGGATCATCACCGCTCGAGGAGTCGGATTTCGTCTGGGACGTGCCTGACGTCCCGAGAATTCTCGGGAACGGGAAATCTCATTCGAAATGGGTCGTACGGTCAACGGAGACCGGCGGCCCTTTGGTTTGTCGTGCCCCGTTCACCGGCCGGGATCAAGAAGGAGGCCCTCCGGAACGTGGTTCCGGAGGGCCTCCTCGTGCGTGCTCGCCGACGTGACGTCAGGCGCGGGACCGGCGAATCACCTCGAGAGCGACCACCGCGACGAGCCCCACGAACAGGTGCATCGTGATGAGTGTCGCTGCCGTGCCGCCGTCGGTCTCCTGGGTCAGCGGGCCGACCGCGGTGAGTACCGCGACGGCGCCGCCGACGATCTGGCCCACTCGCAGGAACACCGGCTTCCAGCGCGCCAGGAGGACGGCCGCGGTGATTCCGAGCAACGGTGCGACGACCGACATGAAGACGACGTCGCCGGCACCGATCTCGTCGGGCTTGCCGTTGAGTTCCAGGACCAGTGAGGCCCCGGCGGCGTCGCCGATGAACAGAACGACGAGATTGACGACCGCGGCGGCGACGACGGCCCCCGCCACGGCCTGCCACACGGGCAATGCCCGGCGTCCGGGAGCGGAGTGGGTGGCAGCGGGGTTACTGCTGGTCATGGGGCCCTCCGGGCTGTTGTGCAGAGATGGGTGAAGTGCGCTTCCGGCGTGAGGACCGACCGCCCGAGCGATCCGTCAGGAGGGGGTCAGGGACATGGCATGCCGGAAGACGTTGTGGGGGTCGTAGGTGTTCTTGACCCGCTGCAGCCTCGGGTAGTTGTCCTTCCAGATGATCGAATACCAGGGCACACCCGAGGTGTTCTGTGCCGGATCGAGCATGTCGACGTCGGGGTAGTTGATGTAGCCGCCGTCCTGACGGCCGTCGGGCACCGGGAAGCCGCCGGTCGCGCCGTGCACGTTCCTGCGCAGCGTGCGCAGCCACTCCACCTCGTACTCGTCCTGGGTCGGGTCCGCCCAGTTGTTGGAGTACCAGAGCTTGAACACGGAATCCCGCTGCGGGATCGCGGTGGCGGAGGACGCGACCGTGTTGATGCGGCAGCCGTAGGCCGCGAGATAGACCAGGCCGGCACCGTAGTGCGCGGGGTCGCTCAGCGAACTGTAGAGCGCGCGGACCTGGCTTTCCGTCAGTGGCTTCCGCAGATGGCCGCCCATCGACTTCTGGCGTCCGTAGTCCCCGTAACTGGGCGTCGGCTCCAGGGCGATCTCCAGCCAGGACCCCTCGGTGATGTCCACGGTCGGCTCAAGGCCCACGCCCGCGTTCACCGCGCGGATGTAGTCGTCGTGGAGCTGGGACGTACGGGGCAGGGTGGCGTCCATGCGGATCTCCAGCTCGATCGTGCCGGTGATCGAGGAATGGAGCTGGAGGGAACTGTGCATCACCGAGTACTCGTCGCCCGGGTCGCTCTTCGCCGCGTGCCAGGCTCCGTGGTTGAGCACCAGGCGTGTGAAGCGGGCCTCGGTCAGCTCGCTCCACGGCCAGCTCACGATGGTCTTGCGCATCCGGGCCGGCGGCTTGGGCAGGAGCGCGGAAGGGCGGCCGGACGCGCCCGGGGTCCGGAACCAGAAGCGGGTCACGATACCGAACCCGCCCCCGCCGCCGCCGGTGTGGGCCCACCACAGGTCGCGGTTCGGGTCCCCGGCGTTCCTGGTGGCGACGATCGTGCGCGCCCTGCCTCGCCGGTCCGCGACCACGACCTCGACGGCGTACAGGTGGTCCACGACCAGGCCGTACCGGCGTGACAGCGGCCCGTACCCACCGCCGCTGACGTGGCCGCCCACACCGACCTCCGGGCAGACACCACCCGGGACGGTCACCCCCCAGCCCTCGTACAGGGCCTTGTACACCTCACCGAGCCGGGCGCCCGCCTCGACGGCGAAGGCGTTCATCCTCGGGTCGAAGGTGATGCCTCTCATCTCGGACAGGTCGACCAGGAGGCGGAACTGCGGGTCGTCCACGAGCCCTTCGAAGCAGTGGCCGCCGCTGCGGACCGTGACCCGCTGGTTGTTGGCGACGGCCTGGTTCACCGCCTTCTCCACCTGAGCGGCGCTGTGCACGAGCCAGATCTCGTCCGGGGTGGCCACGAAACGGTTGTTGTACCCCCGCTCCGCGAGCTCGGCGTAACGGGCGTCTCCCGGCCTGACGACAACCTCCGGCGCGACCCGTCCGGCGGCCTGGGCGGCTGCCGGCTGGGGCAGTGCGGCGAAGCCGGCAGCGGCGCCGGCCACCGCTGTTGCCGAGCCCAGGAATCTGCGTCGCGAAACCATGTTGAGCCTTATCTGTGCTGGGACATGGACAGAACACCGCATGGACGCATGCGGGCCGGGGGTTGGCCTCAGCCAAGCAGTCCCCGGGGAGGGGCACCACGTGCTTGACGTGGATCTGTGGTGCGCCGATGAGAAAGTTGAAGAAACGGCTCCAGTGAGGGTGATGCCGTCGGCGCCGTTGGAGTGCCGGGTGCGGGTCGTTCGTGGCTGATCGCGCAGTTCCCCGCGCCCCTGAGGGGCGTTGTCCCGCTCGCAGCCCTGCGCCGCTGGGGGCGGTAGCCCGCCCTGCTTGCCTCGCGGTCACCGGGGTGCCGGGGACTGTTGTATGCCGGGTGCGGGTCGTTCGTGGCTGATCGCGCAGTTCCCCGCGCCCCTTTGGGGCGCCCCGTCTGCGGGCAGTCGTGCCGGTGGGGCGGCACGGGCGGGCGTAGGCGGTGCCTCGCAGCGCCGGGTCGCGCGGCGGGCCTTGCGGCCACCGGAGTGCCGGGGACTGTCGTACGCCGGGTGCGGGTCGCATGGGGCTGGTCGCGCAGTTCCCCGCGCCCCTTTGGGGCGCCCGGTCTGTGGGCAGTCGTGCCGGTGGGGCGGCACGGGTGGGCGCAGGCGGGACCTCGTAGCGCCGGGTTGCGCAGCGTTCCCCGCGGCCACCGGGGTGGCGGAACCTCTCGCATGCCGGGTGCGGGCCCGGTGGGGGCTGGTCGCGCAGTTCCTCGCGCCCCTGAGGGGGTTGGTTAGCGCCAGCTGTGGGGGGCTCGGAAGCCTGGTTCGCGTTCCAGGCGGCGCCAGCCCGCCCGGGGCCGGCCCCGGTGGGCCGGCTCGGCCGGCGG
>NZ_JBITSH010000032.1:0-2388 GCF_044540535.1 Streptomyces sp. NPDC085937
AGTAGCACGCTCAAGACCCGAAGCGGAGTGATCTAGCCATGGGCAGGTTGAAGCGGAGGTAAGACTTCGTGGAGGACCGAACCCACCAGGGTTGAAAACCTGGGGGATGACCTGTGGTTAGGGGTGAAAGGCCAATCAAACTCCGTGATAGCTGGTTCTCCCCGAAATGCATTTAGGTGCAGCGTCGTGTGTTTCTTGCCGGAGGTAGAGCACTGGATAGGCGATGGGCCCTACCGGGTTACTGACCTTAGCCAAACTCCGAATGCCGGTAAGTGAGAGCGCGGCAGTGAGACTGTGGGGGATAAGCTCCATGGTCGAGAGGGAAACAGCCCAGAGCATCGACTAAGGCCCCTAAGCGTACGCTAAGTGGGAAAGGATGTGGAGTCGCACAGACAACCAGGAGGTTGGCTTAGAAGCAGCCACCCTTGAAAGAGTGCGTAATAGCTCACTGGTCTAGTGATTCCGCGCCGACAATGTAGCGGGGCTCAAGCGTACCGCCGAAGTCGTGTCATTCACACAATAGGGCCAACGCCTGTGTGGATGGGTAGGGGAGCGTCGTGTGCCGGGTGAAGCAGCACCGGAAGGTAGTTGTGGACGGTTCACGAGTGAGAATGCAGGCATGAGTAGCGATACAAACGTGAGAAACGTTTGCGCCGATTGACTAAGGGTTCCTGGGTCAAGCTGATCTGCCCAGGGTAAGTCGGGACCTAAGGCGAGGCCGACAGGCGTAGTCGATGGATAACCGGTTGATATTCCGGTACCCGCTGTGAAGCGTCAAACATCGAATCCAGTGATGCTAAGCCCGTGAAGCCGCCGGCTGAGTCTTCGGACGAGGTCGGAGTGGTGGAGCCGGTGACCCGAGCTGGTAGTAGGTGAGTGATGGGGTGACGCAGGAAGGTAGTCCATCCCGGGCGGTGGTTGTCCCGGGGTAAGGGTGTAGGACGTCAGGTAGGCAAATCCGCCTGACACGTAGTCTGAGACCTGATGCCGAGCCGATTGTGGTGAAGTGGATGATCCTATGCTGTCGAGAAAAGCCTCTAGCGAGTTTCATGGCGGCCCGTACCCTAAACCGACTCAGGTGGTCAGGTAGAGAATACCGAGGCGTTCGGGTGAACTATGGTTAAGGAACTCGGCAAAATGCCCCCGTAACTTCGGGAGAAGGGGGGCCATCACTGGTGAGGGGACTTGCTCCTCGAGCTGGGGGTGGCCGCAGAGACCAGCGAGAAGCGACTGTTTACTAAAAACACAGGTCCGTGCGAAGCCGTAAGGCGATGTATACGGACTGACGCCTGCCCGGTGCTGGAACGTTAAGGGGACCGGTTAGCTTGGATTCGTCCAGGCGAAGCTGAGAACTTAAGCGCCAGTAAACGGCGGTGGTAACTATAACCATCCTAAGGTAGCGAAATTCCTTGTCGGGTAAGTTCCGACCTGCACGAATGGCGTAACGACTTCTCGACTGTCTCAACCATAGGCCCGGTGAAATTGCACTACGAGTAAAGATGCTCGTTTCGCGCAGCAGGACGGAAAGACCCCGGGACCTTTACTACAGTTTGATATTGGTGTTCGGTTCGGCTTGTGTAGGATAGCTGGGAGACTGTGAACTCTGGACGCCAGTTCAGGGGGAGTCGTCGTTGAAATACCAGTCTGGTCGTGCTGGATGTCTAACCTGGGTCCGTGATCCGGATCAGGGACAGTGTCTGATGGGTAGTTTAACTGGGGCGGTTGCCTCCTAAAGAGTAACGGAGGCGCCCAAAGGTTCCCTCAGCCTGGTTGGCAATCAGGTGTTGAGTGTAAGTGCACAAGGGAGCTTGACTGTGAGACCGACGGGTCGAGCAGGGACGAAAGTCGGGACTAGTGATCCGGCGGTGGCTTGTGGAAGCGCCGTCGCTCAACGGATAAAAGGTACCCCGGGGATAACAGGCTGATCTTCCCCAAGAGTCCATATCGACGGGATGGTTTGGCACCTCGATGTCGGCTCGTCGCATCCTGGGGCTGGAGTCGGTCCCAAGGGTTGGGCTGTTCGCCCATTAAAGCGGTACGCGAGCTGGGTTTAGAACGTCGTGAGACAGTTCGGTCCCTATCCGCTGTGCGCGTAGGAGTCTTGAGAAGGGCTGTCCCTAGTACGAGAGGACCGGGACGGACGAACCTCTGGTGTGCCAGTTGTTCTGCCAAGGGCATGGCTGGTTGGCTACGTTCGGGAGGGATAACCGCTGAAAGCATCTAAGCGGGAAGCCTGCTTCGAGATGAGGACTCCCACCTCCTAGAGAGGGTAAGGCTCCCAGTAGACGACTGGGTTGATAGGCCGGATATGGAAGCACGGTAACGTGTGGAGTTGACCGGTACTAATAGGCCGAGGGCTTGTCCTCAGTTGCTCGCGTCCACTGTGTT
>NZ_JBITSH010000033.1:0-1244 GCF_044540535.1 Streptomyces sp. NPDC085937
TCAACCCTGGTGGGTTCGGTCCTCCACGAAGTCTTACCTCCGCTTCAACCTGCCCATGGCTAGATCACTCCGCTTCGGGTCTTGAGCGTGCTACTAAAACCGCCCTATTCGGACTCGCTTTCGCTACGGCTTCCCCACCCGGGTTAACCTCGCAACACACCGCAAACTCGCAGGCTCATTCTTCAAAAGGCACGCAGTCACGACGTTGAGTGCAAGCACTCAACGCGACGCTCCCACGGCTTGTAGGCACACGGTTTCAGGTACTATTTCACTCCGCTCCCGCGGTACTTTTCACCATTCCCTCACGGTACTATCCGCTATCGGTCACCAGGGAATATTTAGGCTTAGCGGGTGGTCCCGCCAGATTCACACGGGATTTCTCGGGCCCCGTGCTACTTGGGTGTCTCTCAAACGAGCCGCTGACGTTTCGACTACGGGGGTCTTACCCTCTACGCCGGACCTTTCGCATGTCCTTCGCCTACATCAACGGTTTCTGACTCGTCTCATGGCCGGCAGACCATGAAAGAGAGATCCCACAACCCCGAATGCGCAACCCCTGCCGGGTCTCACACGCATACGGTTTGGCCTCATCCGGTTTCGCTCGCCACTACTCCCGGAATCACGGTTGTTTTCTCTTCCTGCGGGTACTGAGATGTTTCACTTCCCCGCGTTCCCTCCACACTGCCTATGTGTTCAGCAGTGGGTGACAGCCCATGACGACTGCCGGGTTTCCCCATTCGGAAACCCCCGGATCAAAGCCTGGTTGACGACTCCCCGGGGACTATCGTGGCCTCCCACGTCCTTCATCGGTTCCTGGTGCCAAGGCATCCACCGTGCGCCCTTAAAAACTTGGCCACAGATGCTCGCGTCCACTGTGCAGTTCTCAAACAACGACCAACCACCCATCACCCCGAGCAAGCAGCTCGAGTGCACTGGGGCCGGCACTGAAGGCGACCTCACGGCCGTACCCTCAGACACCCAACAGCGTGCCCGGTCCGGTCTCACCCGGTGATCGTGCGTTCCACGCTCCGAAGAGCAGTACTGGCAGCCACCGACCCGAGATCCGGACCGAATAGTCAACGTTCCACCCATGAGCAACCAGTGCAAGACGTTCGCTCGCATGCTGGCCTCTGACCCGGACAAGTCCGAGTAAGAAGTGCTCCTTAGAAAGGAGGTGATCCAGCCGCACCTTCCGGTACGGCTACCTTGTTACGACTTCGTCCCAATCGCCAGTCCCACCTTCG
>NZ_JBITSH010000034.1:0-1067 GCF_044540535.1 Streptomyces sp. NPDC085937
GACGGCAGGTCGGCGTGCTTGGTCTGCAGCATCGCCAGCGAACGGATCAGCACCTCGCGGGTCTCGGCCGGGTCGATCACGTCGTCGACCAGACCACGCTCGGCGGCGTAGTAGGGGTGCATCAGCTCGGACTTGTACTCCTTGACCATCCGCGCCCGCATGGCCTCGGGATCCTCCGCCTCGGCGATCCGACGCCGGAAGATCACATTCGCCGCGCCCTCCGCACCCATCACCGCGATCTCGTTCGTCGGCCACGCGTAGGTGAGATCGGCACCGATCGACTGGCTGTCCATGACGATGTACGCACCGCCGTACGCCTTGCGCAGAATCAGCGAGATGCGCGGCACGGTGGCGTTGCAGTACGCGTACAGCAGCTTCGCGCCGTGCCGGATGATCCCGCCGTGCTCCTGGTCCACACCCGGCAGGAACCCGGGCACGTCCAGGAACGTGATGATCGGAATGTTGAACGCGTCGCACATCTGCACGAACCGCGCGGCCTTCTCCGACGCCTCGATGTCCAGCACACCGGCCAGCGCCTGCGGCTGGTTGGCGACGATCCCGACGACCTGACCGTCCATCCGCGCCAGCGCGCAGATGATGTTGCGCGCCCACCGCTCGTGGACCTCGAGGTACTCGCCGTCGTCGACGATCTCCTCGATCACCTTCGCCATGTCGTACGGCCGGTTCCCGTCCGCCGGCACCAGGTCCAGCAGCACGTCACCACGGCGGCCGGCAGCGTCCGCGCTCTCCACCCGCGGCGGGTTCTCCCGGTTGTTCTGCGGCAGCAGCGACAGCAGGTAGCGCACCTCGGCGATGCAGGTCTCCTCGTCGTCGTAGGCGAAGTGACACACCCCCGACGTCTCCGCGTGCACGTCCGCACCGCCCAGACCGTTCTGGGTGATCTCCTCCCCCGTGACCGCCTTGACGACGTCCGGGCCGGTGATGAACATCTGCGAGGTCTCCCGCACCATGAACACGAAGTCCGTCAGCGCCGGGCTGTAGGCCGCACCGCCCGCACACGGACCCAGCATCACGCTGATCTGCGGGATCACCCCCGAGGCCCTGGT